>NZ_AVPL01000174.1 GCF_000768695.1 Knoellia aerolata DSM 18566 | reverse complement strand
TCACGTCCGGGTCGGGGCGCGTCAGGTCCGACAGCCGCAGATCGTAGTTACCCGAGCGGATCACGCCGCCGATCTCGGCATCCGAGCGCAGGTTCAGGCGCAAGTCCACGCCGATCCGGGCCAGTTGTTCCTTGATGAGTTCCAGCGTCGGCGTGTAGCCGGGAAAGCTCCAGGTGACGCCAACCTGCAAACGCTGTCCGTCGCGGCTGCGGATGCCGTCCTTGCCGGCCTTCCAGCCCGCCCGTTCCAGCAGCGCCCGCGCGGCGTCGGGCTGATAGGCCAGCTTGGCCGACAGGTCGACATAGTCCGGCACCGTGGTCGAGACCACGCTGGTGGCGGCCTTGTCGTATTCGGTATAGAGCGCCTCGATGATCTCGGCGCGGTTCACGCCGATCACCAGCGCCTGCCGCACTTCGGGGTGCGACAGAACCGGGCTGGCGATGTTGGGGTACAGCGTGATGCCGATGCCGCCGGCCGAGCGCGCGACCACGCTGGCGCCCGCGGCCTTGA
>NZ_AVPL01000136.1 GCF_000768695.1 Knoellia aerolata DSM 18566 | reverse complement strand
CCGGCCGCGGCGGCCCCGGCGGCGGCCGCGGCGGCGGCACCGAGCCCGATCGCCTTGCCGACGCCCGCCATCAGGCTCCCCCTCCGACGACGACGCGTGGGAGGCGACTGCTCATGCGGGTGACGATCTCGTAGTTGATGGTGCCGATCGCGGCCGCCCAGTCCTGGGCGGTCGGGTCGCCGTCGGCACCCCGGCCGAGGATGACGACCTCGTCACCCGCGGCACCGGCATACGCCGGTCCGAGATCGAGGACGAACTGGTCCATGCAGACCCGGCCGGCCACGGTGAGCCGCCGGCCGTCGACGGCGACCGGCCCGACCGAGCCCGCGTGGCGGGGGATGCCGTCGGCGTAGCCGACGGGCACGAGCCCGAGCATCGTGTCCTCGCTCGTCGTGTAGGCGTGCCCGTAGCTCACGCCCTGCCCGGCGGGAGCGTGCTTGACGAGCGCCAGCCGGGCAGTGACCCGCATCGCCTCGCGCAGCCCGAAGTCCTCGGGGGCGCCGAGGTCCGGCACCGGCGAGAGGCCGTAGACGGCCAGGCCGGGCCGGACGAGGTCGAAGTGCGCGTCCGGGTTGGTCAGCGTGGCGGCGGAGTTCGCGAGGTGGCGCACGGACGGGCGTATGCCGGCCCGCTCCAGCTCCGCGACCGCCTCGACGAACCGCTCGCGCTGCGCCAGGACGGTCGGGTGCCGGGGGGCGTCCGCGAGGGCGAAGTGGGACCAGACCCCCACGAGCTCGATGGCGCCCTCCGCGACGACCGGCCCGAGGGCGCGCACGAGCTCGGTCCACCCCTGGCCCAGCGCCCCGTTGCGCGCGAGGCCGGTGTCGACCTTGGCGTGCACCCGGGCCACCCGTCCGCGTTCGCGGGCCGCGGCGACGACGGCGTCGAGCGCCCACGGCGCGGACACGGAGACGTCGAGGTCGGCGTCGAGCGCCGCGCCGAAGTCCGCTCCCGGGGCGTAGAGCCAGGTGAGGGCCCGGGTCGTGACCCCGG
The DNA here is from genome assembly GCF_000768695.1 of Knoellia aerolata DSM 18566. Taxonomy (GTDB): domain Bacteria; phylum Actinomycetota; class Actinomycetes; order Actinomycetales; family Dermatophilaceae; genus Knoellia; species Knoellia aerolata. Next base: position 579 of record NZ_AVPL01000136.1, on the reverse strand, counting down.
CGGCCCGCAGCTCCAGCGCCTCGGACAGCTGCGCGACACCGAGCCAGGTGGCGCCACCCGCGACGGCCGCGCGGGCGCTGGGCACGAGCCCGTGGCCGTACGCGTCGGCCTTGACGACCGCCATGACCTCGGCGCCGGGAGCCCGTCGGACGAGCTCGCGCACGTTGTCGCGGATCGCGTCGAGGTCGATGGTGACCCACGCCGAGGCGCCCTCGGGCGGCGCGGCGGAGACGGGGGCGGCTGACGTGGTCATGAGGCGATCAAGTCTAGGTGGGCCCCGCCTGCGTCAGCCTCGAGGGTGGCTGGAGCAACCGTCGACGCTGACGTCACGGTGGTGGTGCCCCGCTACGTCAGCGTGAACGGTCGCTGGAGCGACCCTTCACGCTGACGTAGCGGGTGGGGGTCAGTGCCGGGTGAGGAGGTGGGCGACGGTTTCCGGTATGCCGTGGGCGACCCGGAGCGCCCGCACGGGCCCCCCGCCGCCGACCCGGTCTGCGGCCACGCCGTGGACGAGGGCGCCGAGGGCGCCGGCGTCGGCCGGGTCGAGTCCCGCGGCGAGCAGCGTGCCGATGAGCCCCG
>NZ_AVPL01000134.1 GCF_000768695.1 Knoellia aerolata DSM 18566 | reverse complement strand
GTCAGCGATGTCCCGACACATCACAAACCATGGGGTGCTTCGCGAACCGGATCGAACCGGTTCACGAGCAACGGCGCGGTTCCCGAACCGTCGTGGTCACCCGGCCTCAGCGCGCGGGGTCACGCGGGTCGAGACGGGCCGTCACCGGCTGGGTCTCCTTGCGCGCCGACCGGCGGGCCCGCATGGCGGCCACCTCGGCGGCCAGGGCCGGTCCGTCGGCCAGGGGTGCGCTGAGGACCATCCGCTCGGTCTCGGCGTCGAGCGGCAGCGGCCCGAGGACCCGCACCGACGGTCCCAGCCGCATCTCGGACACCGCCGACCGGAGCGCCGCACGCGCGCCGGTCAGGGTCGCCACGCGGGCCGCGGGAGGCAGGCCGAGCTCGACCCGCTCGGCGAGCTCGCGCTCGGAGAACCACGCCGGGTCCCAGCGGACGAGGGCCTCGAGGGCGGGCACGGTCGTGTGTGTCGGCGTCCCGGCGAGGACCGCGACTCCCCCGTCGGCGGCTCCGCGCGTGAGCCCCACCGCGCCCATCCACCGACGCAGCGTCTCCTCGGCGGCGTCGAGCGACGGGCGGTCGAGCAGTGCCCAGGCGTCGAGGAGGAGGCACGCGGCGTACCCGTCCTCGGCGACCGGCTCGGCCCCGGGCGTGGAGATGACGAGCCGGGGCCGGGCGTCGACCCGGTCGACGACCGCCCCGGAGCCCGACGTGGACAGGGGCACCCCGGGGAAGGCCCGGCCGAGCTCCTCCGCCGTGCGCCGAGCGCCGACGACGGACGAGCGCAGCCGCGGGGAGCCGCAGTGGGAGCACTCGAAGCGGGTCTCCACGGCGCCGCACCACCGACACGTCGGGGGCTGACCGGGGCCTCGCAGACCGAGCGGTCCGGCGCAGACCCCGCACCGGGCCGGGCGCCGGCAGTCCTGGCACGACAGCGACGGGAGGTAGCCGCGGCGCGGGACCTGGACGAGCACGGGCCCCCGGGTCAGCGCCTCCCTGGCGACCTGCCACGCGACCGAGGGGAGGTGGGCACGCGCCGCCGCCGGGTCGCGGGCGAGGTCGGACCCCTCACCCGCGACGCGTACGCGGGCGACGACCTTGCGCAGCAGCGGCCGCTCCGCCTCGAGCGGGACGACGAGGCCCTCGGCGGCCCACTGGGCGACGGCGGTGGTCCGGGTGAAGCCGGCACTGAGCAGCGCGGCCCCCTCCAGGCCGGCCCGCAACCGGGCCACCTCCCGCACCGTGGGGTAGGGCGAGCGCGGCTCGTCGTGCAGGTCGTCGCCGTCGTCCCACCACGCGACGAGCCCGAGGTCGTGCACCGGCGCGAAGGCCGCGGCGCGGGTCCCCACGACGACGCGCACGTGACCGCGCAGGACCTTGAGGTATGCCGTGTAGCGCGCCTGCGGGCCCTGGTCGGCGGTGAGGCGCACGTGGTGCCCCTTGCCGAGGCGCTGGGTCAGTGCCTCCTCGACTCGGGCGACGTCGCGTCCGTCGGGGACGACGAGCACGGCGCCACGTCTCCCGGCGAGAGCCGCGGCCGCGGCATCGGCGAGCAGCCGCGGCCAGTCCGTGACGGGGTCGGTCGACGGCGCGGCGAGCAGCGACGCCGCGGGGTCCCCGCCCGCGGTGAGGCGGGCGAGGAAGGCAGGCCCGCCGGCATACCGCCCCCAGG
>NZ_AVPL01000008.1 GCF_000768695.1 Knoellia aerolata DSM 18566 | reverse complement strand
GTCGCCGGCGGTGGGCCCGCGCCGCCTCGCGGGCGGCCTCGACGACGTCGCGCTCCTCGACCTGCGCGGACGCGTCGTCGAGCCATCGCCCGAGGTCCGTCGTGGTGAGACCGCCGGGGTCCCCTCCGTGCGGCGGCATCAGCTCGTGCAGGCGCTGGCGGGCCGCACGCTCCTGCGCGGCCACCGCGTGCGCGGAGATGCCGAGCGCCTCCGCGGTGTCGTGCTCGGTGCGCTGCTCGAAGTGGCGCAGCACGGTGACGGCACGCTGTCGCGGGGACAGCTCGGCGAGGGCGGCCAGGAGCCCACCGGGCGCCTGCCCCGCCGAGGTCTCACGGGCCGCAGGCGGCACGCGTCGCCCCGACCGCCGGGACGTGGCGTCGCGGTAGAGGACCCTCCGGACGAAGGCATCGAGGTCCTCGTCCCGGACGGTGCGCCAGCGCAGGGACAGGGTGGTGAACGCGCCGCGCACGAGGCGCTCGGCCTCCTGCTCGTCGCCCCGGAGGAGGTAGGCCGCCCGGAGCAGCTGGTGCTGGCGCGCCCGCACGAAGTCGGCGAACTCGTCGTCGACCTCGAACAGCGGACCGGTCACCCTGACACTCTCTCCCACCCGGGCGGCACACGAGAAGGAACGCGCAACGCGCCCCGGGCATGGCGAAGGCCCCCCGACCTTGCGGTCGGGGGGCCTTCGCTGAGATCGGAGTCTCGAAGGTGCTACAGGTCAGAGACCCTTGACCTTCTCAGCCTGCGGACCCTTCGGGCCCTGCGTGACGTCGAACTCGACCTTCTGGCCTTCCTGGAGCTCGCGGTAGCCGCCGCTCTCGATGGCCGAGTAGTGAACGAAGACGTCAGCGCCGCCGCCGTCCTGCTCGATGAAGCCGAAGCCCTTTTCGCTGTTGAACCACTTCACGGTGCCGGTTGCCACTGGTGTTGCCTATCTGTGTTGCGAGAACTCCCGTGTGGAGAACTCATGCCGCCGATTCTCCGACCCGGTCACACACGCGAAACTGGTGGCGCGGGTGAGTTGGTCGTGTCGGCCACGTAGGACGTGGACTAGAAAGGCAACGAGGATGACGTTAGCAGCACTCGGGCTGGGATGTGTCATCGAGGCCAACTCGGCTCCGGCGAGTCGCGCCACACGCGTCAGGACGACGCCCGGTGGAGCAGCTCGCTGAAGTCGGTGACCTCGTCGAACCGGTCGGTGAAACCGGCCTCGCGCTGCTCCGCCTCGGCCGGCAGGAACCCGCCCTGGCGCGACGACGCGCTGCCCGGCGACACGAGCATCGTCGTCACGAGTTCCGCTGCGGCACGGTCGATCCGGCGGTCGAGCCCCGTCGTCCCGAAGTCGTCCGTCGCGGCCATGACGGCCGTCGGGACGACCGCCGCGTGCAGGTAGGAGAACAGGGGACGCATCGCGTGCTCGAGCATGAGCGAGTGCCGCGCCGACCCCCCGGTCGCGCCGATCAGCACGGGCGTGCCGTCGAGCGCGCCGACGTCCAGGTTGTCGAAGAACGACTTGAACAGCCCGCTGTAGGACCCCGAGAACACGGGTGAGACGGCGACGAGGGCGTCGGCGGCAAGGACCTTCTCGATCGCCGACGTGAGCTCACCGCTGGGAAACCGGGTGAGCATCTGGTCGGCGATGAGCCGGGCCAGAGGTCGGAGCTCGACGACCTCGACCGCGACGTCCTCGCCGTGGGCGGTGACGTGGCGGTCGGCGGCCTCGAGGAGGCGGTCGGTGAGCAGGCGCGTCGAGCTGGGCTCGGACAGGCCGGCGGAGACGGCGACGATGCGACGGGTCACCTCAGACCTCCACGGTCTCGGGCTGGGCGACGCGCTCGGCGTGGCGCAGGGCGGTCGCGGGGACGTGTGCGGGTCGGCGGGCGTCGGCGATCCGGCGCAGCTCGGGCACGACCTCACCGCCGAGGATGTCGAGCTGTTCGAGGACCGTCTTGAGCGGCAGGCCCGCGTGGTCCATGAGGAACAGCTGGCGCTGGTAGTCGCCGACGTGGTCGGCCATGGCGCCGTAGCGCTCGATGACCTGCTGGGGCGAGCCCACGGTGAGCGGCGTCTCCCGCGCGAAGTCCTCGAGCGAGGGGCCGTGGCCGTAGACGGGGGCGTTGTCGAAGTACGGGCGGAACTCCCGCACCGCGTCCTGGCTGTTCGCCCGCATGAACACCTGCCCACCGAGGCCGACGATGGCCTGGTCGTGCTTGCCGTGACCGTGGTGCTGGTAGCGGCGGCGGTAGAGGTTGACCATCTGCTTGGTGTGCGACATCGGCCAGAAGATGTGGTTGTGGAAGAAGCCGTCACCGTAGAAGGCGGCCTGCTCCGCGATCTCCGGACTGCGGATCGACCCGTGCCAGACGAAGGGCGGCACGCCGTCGAGCGGCCGTGGCGTCGACGTGAAGCCCTGCAGCGGGCTGCGGAACCGGCCCTGCCAGGTCACCGACTCCTCGGTCCAGAGGCGGCGCAGCAGCGCGTAGTTCTCGATCGCGAGGTCGATGCCGTCACGGATGTCCTTGCCGAACCAGGGGTAGACCGGCCCGGTGTTGCCGCGCCCCATGATGAGGTCCACGCGGCCGTCGGCGAGGTGCTGGAGGTAGGCGTAGTCCTCCGCGAGCCGCACCGGGTCGTTCGTCGTGATGAGCGTCGTCGAGGTGGACAGGACGATCCGCTCGGTCTGCGCGGCCACGTGGGCGAGCAGCACCGCGGGGTTGGCCGGGGCGGCGAAGGGCGGGTTGTGGTGCTCGCCCGTCGCGAAGACGTCGAGCCCGACCTCCTCCACCTTCTTCGCGATGGCCACGGTGGCCTTGATGCGCTCGTTCTCCGTCGGCGTACGGCCGGTGGTCGGGTCCGTCGTGATGTCCCCGACGGTGAAGATGCCGAACTCCATCTGGCTCACTCCTCAGCTAAGTAGTTGATGATTCAACCTACTCAACGACGGGAGGTCGGTGCACATTCCCGGGCGAGCCTCAGGTGGGGAGCCGACGGTCCGCGCCGTGGGCGTCACCCGAGACGCGCACGCGCGCGATCCGGCGACCGTCCATCTCGAGCACCGTGAGGCGACGCCCGTCCACTACGACCCCGTCCCCCACTACGGGGATGTTCTGCAGGTGCTCGAGCACGAGCCCGGCCACGGTCGAGTAGCGCTCCACCGGCACGTCGGTGCCGGTGAGCTCGGCGTAGTCGGACAGGTGCATCCCCCCGTCGACCTCGGTGGTGGCGTCAGCGGGCAGCTGCCCCGTGGTGGGCTCCTGCGGGCCCTGATCGCTCGCGGCGGGATCGTACTCGTCCCGGATGTCGCCCACGAGCTCCTCGACGATGTCCTCGAGCGTGACGATGCCGTCGGTGCCGCCGTACTCGTCGACGACCAGCGCCATGTGCATGCCCTCGCGCATCCGGGTGAGCGCGGACAGCAGGCGACCGCTGCTCGGCATCACGGAGATCTCGCGGACCAGCGGGGCGATCGTCGCGCCGGAGGTGTCGTCGGGGTCCGCGGAGAGGAGGTCGCGCACGTGGACGAAACCGACGACGTCGTCGGCGGAGTGGTGCCGGGTCACGGGGAAGCGGGAGTGCGGCGTCCGGCGGATGACGGCCCTCGCCTCCTCCAGCGTCGACGAGGTGTCGAGGAAGTCGACCTCGCCGCGGGGACGCATCACCTCGCGCAGGCTCCGGTCGGTCGCCGCAAAGACGTCCTGGAGGATCTGTCGCTCATCCGCCTCCAGGTCCTTGTGGTGACCCACGAGGTGGCGCAGCTCCTCCTCGCTCATCTCGTCACCGGAGGCGTCGGGGTTGGCGCCCAACAGCCGCACGACGGCGTTGGTCGAGCGGGAGAGGAACCAGATGACCGGCTTCATCACGGTCGCGAAGTGCGAGAGCGGGGGCGCCACCGCCAGGGCGATCGGGGCCGCCCGCTGGAGGGCGAGCCGCTTGGGCACGAGCTCGCCGAGGACGAGGGAGAGGTAGGCGATGACGAACGTCATGAGGACGAGGGCGACGGTCTCGGCGGCCCCCTCCGGGACCCCCGCCCCCTCGAGCAGCGGCGCCACGTCCGGGGCGATCGTCGTCGCGCCGTAGGCCGCCGACAGGAAACCGGCGACGGTCACGCCGATCTGCACCGCGGCGAGGAAGGTGTTGGGGTCGCGCGCCAGCTTCGCGACCTTGGCGCCCCGCGCGCCACTGCGTTCCATCGCCCCGAGCTGCGTCTCGCGCAGGGAGACCAGTGCCATCTCGGTGGCGGCGAACACCCCCCCGACGAGGACGAACAGCAGCACGAGGCCGAAGGCGAGGGCGGTGTCCTGGTTCACCGGAGCCTCCTGGCAGGGCGCGCAGACCGGCTCCGGATGGGACTTCGAGGGCGATCCATGGGCGCCATCCTACGGAGCGTCCGGCTGTCGACCGACGGTCAGCGGCCGGGGCCGGCGACGGCGGCGCGGGCCGAGTCGAGGCGCTTCTGGGCGGCGATGACGGCCTGGCGTGCCCGCCTCGCGGCGTCCTCGGCGGCCCGCAGTCCGGCCTGTGCCTCGGACATCCCGGCCTGCGCGGCCTCGAGCTCGGCCTGCGCCAGGCGCCGCGCCTTCGCTGCCGCCTTGGCGGCCCTCGCCTCCGCGACGGCTGCGGCCAGCTCCTCCTCGGTGAGCTCGTCGTCGTCCTCGTTCGCGTCCTCGGACGCAGCACTCTCCCGCTCCGCCTCGGCGGGCTCCGCGGGCACACGGGACGACCGAGCGCCGCCTCGAAGGACCGAGATGATCGAGCCCGAGCTCGTGACCCCCACCGCGCCCGAGAGGTCCACCTCGCCGAACCCGCTGTAGTGCAGCGACCTCGTCAGCTGGCCCGACGCGAGCGCCCGCGCCGCGGTCTCGTCGGCGAGCGCCGCGATGGCGCTCGCCCGCACCTCCTCGCGAGCGGCCGGCGACAGCTCGACCCCCTCCGCCTCCGCGGCCGTGGCCACCGCCTCGACGTATGCCGTGAGGGTCGCGTCCCGCTCGCCGCGCACCGAGGTCAGCGTCGCGGTGTCGAGCGTCGACTGGGCCGCGCGCATGCGGGCGCCGAGCCCGAGCACGTCCGCGAGCGAGCCGTCGCCAGCGCGCGGCACGAGGTTCATCGCCCACGCCGTGAGCGTCGGCTTGCGCAGCGCGAGGACGGCCTTGGCGGCCGCGGGGCCCGCCGACGACTTCGCGGTCGCGGCCAACGCCTTGCGGGTGGGGATGAACTCCGTCTGCGGGACGGCATACAGGGCCGCCGCGGCAGCGGCGACGGCCTCGTCGACGGCGTCCTCGACGGCCTCGTCGACGGCGTCCTCGACTTCGCCGCTCATCCCGTCATCCGACTCATTGCGCATTCCGGTCCCCGCCGTCCGACTTCTTGCGCATTCCGTTCAGGTTCGCCGCCCACGCACGACCGGAACGCGCCATCGTCCGAGGCGGTCAGCAGCCGACGAGGCGCTGGGCGAGGTAGCCCTCGACCTGGTCGAGGCCGATCCGCTCCTGCGCCATCGTGTCGCGCTCGCGGATGGTCACGGCCTGGTCCTCGAGGGTGTCGAAGTCCACGGTGATGCAGAACGGCGTGCCGATCTCGTCCTGGCGGCGGTAGCGCTTGCCGATGGCGCCGGCGTCGTCGAACTCGATGTTCCAGTTCCGGCGCAGCGTCGCCGCGAGGTCGCGGGCCTTGGGCGAGAGGTCGGCGTTGCGGCTCAGCGGCAGGACGGCGGCCTTGACCGGGGCGAGGCGGCGGTCGAGGCGGAGCACGACGCGCTTGTCGACGCCACCCTTGGTGTTGGGCGCCTCGTCCTCGGCGTACGCGTCGACGAGGAAGGTCATGAGGGAGCGCGACAGCCCGGCCGCGGGCTCGATGACGTAGGGCGTGTACTTCTCGCCGGAGGTCTGGTCGAAGAAGAGGAGGTCGGTGCCGCTGTGCTTGCTGTGCGTCGAGAGGTCGAAGTCGGTGCGGTTGGCGATGCCCTCGAGCTCGCCCCACTCGCTGCCGGTGAAGTTGAAGCGGTACTCGATGTCGACGGTGCGCGTCGAGTAGTGGCTCAGCTTGTCCTTCGGGTGCTCGAAGTGGCGCAGGTTGTTCGGGTCGATGCCGAGGTCGACGTACCAGCGGGTGCGCTCGTCGATCCAGTACTGGTGCCACTGCTCGTCGTCGCCGGGCTTGACGAAGAACTCCATCTCCATCTGCTCGAACTCGCGGGTCCGGAAGATGAAGTTGCCGGGGGTGATCTCGTTGCGGAAGCTCTTGCCCGTCTGGGCGATGCCGAACGGCGGCTTCTTGCGCGAGGTCTGCATGACGTTGAGGAAGTTGACGAAGATGCCCTGGGCGGTCTCCGGACGCAGGTAGTGCAGGCCGCCCTCGTCCTCGATGACGCCGAGGTGGGTCTTGAGCATCATGTTGAACTCGCGCGCCTCGGTCCACTGGCCGCGCGTCCCGCAGTTCGGGCAGGCGAGGTCGGTCAGGGAAACACTGTCGGGGTCGACCGGCTCATGGGATGCGTCGGCGGCCGCCCGCCTGTTCTGCTTGTCGGCGACGGCCTCCTGCATGTGGTCGACGCGGAAGCGCTTGTGGCAGCTGAGGCACTCGGTGAGCGGGTCGGTGAAGGTGCCCACGTGGCCGGAGGCGACCCAGGTCTCGCGCGGCAGGATGATCGAGGAGTCGAGGCCGACGACGTCGTCGCGGGCGATGACCATGGACTTCCACCACTGGCGCCGGATGTTCTCCTTGAGCTCGACGCCGAGGGGCCCGTAGTCCCACGCCGACCGGGTACCGCCGTAGATCTCCCCGCTCGGGAAGACGAAACCCCGGCGCTTGCAGAGGTTGACGACGGTATCGACGGTGGAGGTCTCCTTGGGCATGGGCGCAAGGTTACTGGCCACCCCGCACCGTGGCCGCACCGGTTTGTCCACGTAGGCTTCTCGCTCGTGCCGTCCCTTCGTGAATCCCTCGAGAGCGCCAGCGCGCCCCTCCTGCGCACCATCGCCTCTCTCCCCCGCGCCGTCCCGTTCCTCGTCGTCCTCGCCCTCATGGTCGCCGGCGCCCTCATCCCCGGATGGGGCTGGGTGCTGCTCGCCCTCGTCACCCTCTTCCTCGCCTGGCTGCTCGTCCTCGGCTGGCCGCGGCTCGCGACCCAGGAGCGGCTCATGCGCGTCGCCGTCGTCGCGCTGGCCCTGGCGATCACCATCACGCAGGCCATCCCCCGCTGAGCCCCCGCTGAGCCGAGTTGACATTCATTCTCACTTCATTTGAGAATGATTGTCATGAAGCGCACCCGTCTCGCCCTCCCCCTGATCTGCGCGCTGGCCCTGGCCGGCTGCGGCGCCGGCTCGGCCGCGTCCGAGGGCGGGAAGGCTGCGACGGAGCCCGACACGATCGCCGTGACGGCCGCCTTCTACCCCCTGGCGTATGCCGTGGAGCGCGTCGGGGGTGACCGCGTCACCGTCTCAAGCCTCACCAAGCCCGGCGCCGAGCCCCACGACGTCGAGCTGACCCCCAAGGACGTCGCCACCCTCTCCCGCTCCGCCGTCGTCGTCTACGAGAAGGGCTTCCAGCCCGCCGTCGACGAGGCGGTCGTGCAGGTCGAAGAGGACGTCGCGCTCGACGTCTCGACGGTGGTCGACCTGTCGATCGAGGCGAACCACGACGGCCACGACCACGGCGGCGGGACCGGCGAGGGCGTCGACCCCCACTTCTGGCTCGACCCCACGCGCTACGCCAGCGCCGTGACGGCGATCGCCGAGAGGCTCGCGCTGGCCGACCCGGGTGACGCGACGGCATACGCCGAGAACGCGGACGCGTTCGTCGCGGAGCTGACGGCACTCGACGCCGAGTTCTCGGCGGGACTCGCGAGCTGCACGACGCGCGAGCTCGTGACCGGGCACGCGGCGTTCGCCTACCTGGCGGACCGCTACGACCTGCACCAGGTCGGCATCGCCGGGGTCTCCCCCGACGCGGAGCCGAACGCCGCGGCGATGAACGAGATCGTCGAGCACGTGCGGGAGAAGGACGTCACGACGGTCTACGCCGAGACCCTCGTGAGCAAGGACCTCACCGACACCATCGCGAGGGAGACCGGCGCGGTGGTGGCCGTCCTCGACCCGATCGAGGGGCTGACCGACGCATCGGCCGGCAAGAACTACCTTGAGGTCATGCGCTCCAACCTCGCGACCCTGACGAAGGGGCAGGGGTGTCGGTGACCGACACTCCCCTCATCTCGCTGCGGGCGGCGTCCTTCGGGTACGCGGACCGTCGGGTCGTCGACGGGGTGAGCCTGTCGCAGGGCCGCGGCGAGGTCATCGCGCTGCTGGGGCCCAACGGCTCGGGCAAGACCACTCTCGTCAAGGGCCTGCTCGGCCTCTCGGACCACCTCGGCGGTGAGGTCCTGCTCTTCGGCACCCCGCTGGCCCGCTTCCGCGACAGGCCGCGCATCGGCTACGTCCCCCAGCGGCACTCGCTCTCGGCGTCGGTGCGGGCCACCGTCCGGGAGGTGGTCGAGGTCGGTCGCCTCACCCGGCGTCCGTGGTGGCGACCTGCCGGTACCGCCGACGCCACCGCGGTGGACGAGGCCCTCGACGCCGTGGGCCTGCGCGACCGCGAGCGCGAGGACGTCAGCGCGCTGAGCGGTGGCCAGCAGCGGCGCGTGCTCATCGCCCGGGCCCTGGCCGCCCGCCCCGACCTGCTCGTCATGGACGAGCCGACCGCCGGCGTCGACGCGGCCAACCAGCGGATCCTCGCCGACGTGCTGTCCGCGCTCGCCGCGCGGGGCACGTCGATGCTCATCGTCACCCACGAGCTCGCCGCGCTGCACGAGGTCGTCACCCGGATCGTCTGCATGGACGGAGGCCACGTCGACTACGACGGCACCCCCCGGGACTACCTCGCGACCCACCGCGGCCACGAGGTCGGCGACGGCCACCACCACCACGACGCGCCGGACGGGCCCGGCGCGCGCACGCCGGGCATGGCCGCGATCGCGGGCGACCCCCTCCCCCCACGCGAGGTCCACCATGGGTGACCTGCTGGCCCTCGACTTCATGCGGCAGGCGCTCGTCGCGGCGGTGCTCGTCGGGCTCGCCGCGCCGCTCGTCGGCGGCTTCCTCGTCCAGCGACGCCTCTCCCTCATCGGTGACGGCATCGGTCACGTGGCCCTCGCCGGTGTCGCGGTCGGGATCCTCACCGGCTCGATGCCCGTCCTCACCGCCCTCGTCGCCGCCGTCGCGGCCGCGGTGGCCGTCGAGCTCATCCGGGCCACCGGGCGCACCAGCGGTGACATGGCGCTGGCGGTGATGTTCTATGGCGGCATCGCGCTCGGCGTGGTGCTCATCTCGAAGTCCAGCGCGACCTCGCCCGCCAACCTCACGGGCTACCTCTTCGGCGCCATCCTCACGACGAGCCGCGCCGACATCGTCGTCTTCGCCGCGCTCGCCGTGGTCGTCGCCACCGTCACCTGGGTGCTGCGCCGCCGCTTCTTCGCCGTGGCCAACGACGAGGAGTACGCCCGGGCCGCCGGGATGCCGGTCATGGGCTACAACATCGCCCTCTCGGTGCTCACCGCCGTCACCGTCGTCGTCTCCATGCGGGTCGTCGGTCTCCTGCTCATCACGGCGCTGATGATCATCCCCAACGCCTCGGCCCAGCTCGTCTCCCGGAGCTTCCGCAGCAGCCTGGTCTGGGCCTCGCTCATCGGCGTCCTGTCCAGCGTGAGCGGCGTCGTCGTGTCCTTCTACGCGGAGACGCCGTCGGGCGGGACGATCGTCCTCCTCGCCATCGCCACCTTCCTCGTCCTCGGCGGCGTCACCGCAGCCGTGAGCCGCGCCCGACGCGCCGCCCACGAACGCGCCGAGCGCCACGAGCACGAGCACGGCCCGGCGTGCGGCCACCCCGCGGTCGTCCATCACGACCACGTCGACTACCTGCACGACGGCCACCGGCACGCCCCGCACCGGGACCACTACGACGAGCACGACGAGCACGAGCGCGCGGACACCGAGGAGGCCACCCGATGATCACCCACCCCGCCGACACGGGCACGTCCGGGCCGTCCGGCGCGGGCCGACGACCCACCCGCCAGCGGGCCGCCCTCGCCGAGCTCATGGCGACGACGTCGGAGTTCCTCTCCGCGCAGGAGCTGCACTCCAAGCTGCAGGCGCGCGGCGCCTCGGTCGGGCTGGCGACGGTCTACCGCAACCTCCAGGCGATGGCCGCGGACGGCGACGTCGACGTGCTGCGCACCGACGACGGAGAAGCCGCCTACCGCTCGTGCTCGACCGACTCCCACCACCACCACCTCGTCTGCCGCGAGTGCGGGCGCACCGTCGAGGTCGAGGGCCCGGCGGTCGAGCGCTGGGCCACCGAGGTCGCCCGGCAGCACGGCTTCTCCGACGTCACGCACACCATCGAGCTGTTCGGCACCTGCACCTCCCACTGACGACGCCGACGCCGACGCCGACGCCGACGAGACCGACGCCCCGAGGAGCCCGCATGACCCGCTTCGTCATCGACGCACCCACGCTCGTGCACCTCGTCGACCACGACCTCACGGTCGACCCCGACCACCAGCTCGTCGCCCCCAGCGGGATCCGCTCGCAGGCGCTGGAGCTCCTGCTCGCTCAGGTGCTGCGGGGTGAGCGCGACGAGGCGACCGTCAGGTCGACGCACGAGCGGATGACCGAGATGAGGATGCGCCTGCTCGGGGACCGCGTGTCCCGGATGACGGCGTGGCGGATCGCGCGAGAGCGCGGGTGGGCCACCTTGCGCGACGCCGAGTACCTCGCGGTGGCCCGGCTCCAGGCCGACGCCCTCGTCAGCGTCGACCCCGACCTCGTCGCCGCCGCGGAGGGCGTCGTCCCGGTCGCCCCGCTCAGCGCGCTGCTGGGTCCGGGCTGACCGTCGGCACCGGTTCGCCGGACGCGGCGAGGTCGACCGCCCCGCCGTAGCGACGGTCCCGGTCGGCGTAGATCTCGATGGCTCGCCACAGGTCGCGCCGGTCGAAGTCCGGCCAGAGGGTGTCGAGGAAGACCATCTCCGCGTAGGCGCTCTGCCAGAGCAGGAAGTTGCTCGTCCGCTGCTCCCCCGAGGAGCGCACGAAGAGGTCGACGTCGGGCATGTCCGGCTCCGGGAGGTAGCGGGCCAGGGTGCGGTCGTCGACGTTCCTCGGCTTGAGGCGGCCGCGGGCGACGTCCTCGGCCAGGGCGCGGGCGGCGTCGCCGAGCTCGGCCCGGCCGCCGTAGTTGACGCAGAAGTAGAGGGTGAGCCCGGTGTTGTGCCGGGTCAGCTCCTGGGCGACCTCGAGCTCCTTGATGACGGAGGTCCACAGGCGGGGCCGCCGCCCCACCCAGCGCATCCGCACGCCCCACTCGTGGAGCTGGTCGCGTCGCCGGCGGATGACGTCGCGGTTGAAGCCCATGAGGAAGCGCACCTCGTCGGGGCTGCGCTTCCAGTTCTCGGTGGAGAAGGCGTAGGCGGACAGGTGGGTCACACCGGCCTCGATGGCCCCGGCGACGACGTCGAGCAGGGCGGCCTCGCCGGCCTCGTGGCCCCGGGTGCGCGGCAGCCCGCGCGCGTTGGCCCAGCGACCGTTGCCGTCCATGACGATCGCGACGTGACCGGGGACCCGGGCTGCGGGTAGTGCCGGCGGCCGGGCGCCGCTGGGGTGGGCGAAGGGGCGGCTCGTCACCGCTCCACCATACGGAGCGAGCGCACCCCGCGTTCGAGGTGCCACTGCAGGAACGCCGTCGTCATCCCGCTGCCCTCACGGCGGTGCCGGGTGTCCGAGGCGTCCGCGACGAACCAGTCGCCGGCGAGCAGCGCCGCGAGGAGGCGGAGCGTCTCCGGCGCGGGCGCGGACGACCCGGGCGGACGGCATACGGAGCAGACGGCCCCACCGGAGACGACGTGGAAGGCCCGGTGCGGACCCTCCGACCCGCACTTGGCGCAGTCGTGGAAGCTCGGCGCCCAGCCGGCGATCGCGAGCGCGCGCAGGAGGTAGGCGTCGAGGACGAGGTTGGGGTCGTGCTCCTTGCCGGCGAGCGAGCGGAGCGCGCCCGTGACGAGGAGGTACTGCTGGAGCGCCGGCTCACGCTCCTCGGTGAGCCGGTCGCAGGTCTCCAGGACCGCGTTGGCGGCCGTCCACGCGCCGTAGTCGCGCGAGACGACGTCGCCCCACGACTCCAGCGTCTCGGCCTGGGTCACCGTGTCGAGGGTGCGGCCCTCGTAGCACTGGAGGTCGACGAGCATGCCGGGCTCGAGCCGGGCGCCGAAGCGGGACTTGGTCCGGCGCACCCCCTTGCCGACGGTGCGGACCTTGCCGAGGCTGCGGGTGAGCACCGTGATGATCCGGTCCGCCTCACCCAGCTTGTGGGTGCGCAGGACGATCCCCTGGTCACGGTAGAGCGGCACCCCACCAGTCTCCCCCGCGGTGCCGACAAAGCCGGTATGCCGGGCCGCGCCCGCCGCTCCCGCCGCCCGACCGCCGAAAACCGGAGGCGCCGGCCCCGCAGGTGCGGCATCCTCGAGGCCATGAGCGAGCTGCCCGCCGGCCTCACCGCCCGACCCTGCCGACCGACGGACGCCGCGGACGTCTTCGCGGTGTTCGCCGCCGCCGAGGAGCACGACACCGGTGAGGTGGCCGTCGAGCTCGAGGACATCGAGGGCGACTGGCATCGGCCGAGCTTCTCACTGGAGCGCGACAGCGTCGCCGTCCTCGACGGCGACGTCATGGTCGCCGCCGGTGAGGTCTACAAGGGGCGCCGCGCCGAGGTCACCGTGCACCCCGACCACCGTGGCCGCGGCATCGGGACCTGGCTCGCCGAGTGGGCCCGGGAGGCCGCTGCACGCAACGGCGGCAGCGTCGTGGGCCAGACCGTGCCGGCCGGTGGTGAGGCCGAGGCCTTCTTCCGGGCCCTCGGCTACGAGCGTGGGTGGACGTCCTGGGTGCTCGAGGTCCCCGAGGGCGCGGCGATCGAGCCGCAGCCGCTGCCGGAGGGCTACGGGCTGCGGGACTTCGTGCCCGGCGAGGACGACGAGGTCGTCCACCGTCTCGTCGACGACGCCTTCAACGAGTGGCCCGAACGCCAGCCGTCGTCGTTCGAGGACTGGGCGGCCATCACCGTGCGCCGCCCGGGGTTCGAGCCGTGGCAGATCCGCCTCGCCACCGACCCGACCGGCACTCCGGTCGGGACGGCCTTCGTCATCAAGGCCGGGGACTTCGGCTACGTCGACCAGCTCGCGGTGCGCCGCGACCAGCGGGGCCGCGGCCTGGCCCGGGCCCTCCTCGTCGACGCCTTCGAACGCGCCCGCGCCCGCGGCGCCGTCCGCAGCGAGCTGTCGACCGACTCGCGCACCGGGGCGCTGGGGGTCTACGAGAAGGTGGGCATGGTCGTCACGAGGACCTACCACCACTGGCAGACCGCCCTCTGAGCCACGCCCCCTCGTCACACCGGTACTAGAACAGACGTTCGATCTGCGGTAGCGTGGACGCCATGGCGGCGGTCTTCCAGCACTCGCTCTTCGACACCGGCGACGCCATCGAGCTCGGCCGGCTGGCGCCGACCCGCACCCTGCTCTCGCGCGGCGCCTGGGTCGACTACCAGCCGAGCTGGCTGACCGGCGCCGACCTGCTCTTCGACGCGCTCCACCACGACGTGCCGTGGAAGGCCGAGCGGCGGGAGATGTACGAGCGCGTCGTCGACGTGCCCCGGCTGCTGGCGTTCCACGAGGAGGGTGAGCCGCTCCCCCACCCCGCCCTCGAGCAGGCGCGCGACCTCCTGTCCGAGCGGTATGCCGGCGAGCTGGGGGAGCCGTTCGTCTCCGCCGGGATGTGCCTCTACCGCGACGGGCGCGACTCCGTCGCCTGGCACGGCGACCGCATCGGTCGCGCCAGGGACACCGACACGATGGTGGCGATCCTGTCCGTGGGCTCCGCGCGCTCCCTCATGCTCCGGCCGCGCGGCGGTGGCTCGTCGATCGGCTTCTCGCTCGGCCACGGTGACCTCGTCGTCATGGGCGGGTCCTGCCAGCGCACCTGGGACCACGCCATCCCCAAGACGAGCAGACCGGTCGGCCCGCGCATCTCGATCCAGTTCCGCCCCCGCGGCGTCCGCTGAGGGCCCCGGCACCGTCAGGAGTGTGCGGCCTCGACGAGCAGGGCCAGCTCGTGGCCCAGGTCCGCCATGAGCCGGTCGACGTCGGGCATGACCTCCCGAGCCACCGTGATCCCGAAGTGGAGCTGGTCCAGGTAGCCGATGAGGGTGATGTTGAGGGCGACGCCGTCGGTGACCACGGAGACCGGGTAGTGGGCCAGGAGGCGGGCGCCGGCGAGGTAGACGGGGATGTTGGGGCCGGGGACGTTGGAGATGACGACGTTGAACGCCGGCAGCCGGTGGAGGACCCTGCTCGCGAACGTCACCCGTGCCACCCGGGCCGTCAGGGCGGGCGGGGCGAAGTCGGTGACCTCGTCGACGAGGCCCTGGGGGATGAACGCCTGCTGTGACTTGGCCACGGCGGTGGCCCTGCTGGTCACGCCGAGGCGCTCGACCGGGTCCTCGACGTTCGTGGGCAGTGCGGCCAGCATGGCCGACACCTTGTTGCCGCGCTCGTCCGAGGACTCGGAGCGGATCGACACCGGGACCATCGCCACGAGCGGACCGTCGGGAAGCGCCTCGTGTGCGATGAGCCAGGAGCGCAGGGCACCGGCGCAGATCGCCATGACGACGTCGTTGACCGAGACCCCGAACGTGTTCTTGACGAGCTTGACGTCGGGCAGTGACAGCGAGCCGAACGCAAACCTCCGGTGCGGGGAGATGGCCACGTTGAAGGGGGTCTGGGGAGCCACGAGCGGCGTCGGGGACGCGAGGATCGCTCCGTCCGCCTCCGCGCGACCCGCACCGACCCAGGCCGCCAGGACCGGTCCGGCGATGGGTCCCATCGCCGGAATGGCCCGGACCGCCTGGACCGCGATCCTGGTCACCTCGACCGGACGCCAGGCCAGCCTGACCAGACCTCGGGCGCCGAGCACGGAACGTCGCGGCTCCGGTTCGGGCACGAACGGGGCGGGCTCCGCGACGCCGTCGCCCTCGGGCGAGAGGTCGAAGAGGACCATGAGGAGCTCGGCCCCGCTCACCCCGTCGATCGCCGCGTGGTGCACCTTGGTGTACAGCGCGGTCCGACCGCCCGTGAGACCGCTGATGTGGTACGCCTCCCACAACGGCCGAGCGCGGTCGAGTGGTCGTGCGTGGATGCGAGCCACCTGTTCGGCGAGCTGCTCGTCCGACCCGGGCTCGGGCAGGGCGAGCTCCCTCAGGTGGTAGCCGATGTCGAAGTGGACATCGTCGACCCAGACCGGCTGGTCGATGCCGAGCGGGACCGTCATGAGCCGTTGCCGGAGGACCGGCACCGCGCCGATCCGTGACTCGAGGAGGCGGGTGAGGTCTGTCAACGTCAGCGCGGACGAACCCTCGCGGGCCTCGAGGACGCTGAGTCCCCCCACGTGTCCCGTCGAGGTGGGGGTCTCCAGCGCGAGGAAGGCGGCGTCCAGGCCCGAGAGTCGCCGCATCTCAGGCCCTCGGCTCGAGGGCGTCGGCGAGCCAGCCGCGGACGACGCGGATGGTCTCCTCGGGCACCTCCAGCTGGGGCGTGTGGCCGACGCCCGCGAGCTCCACGTAGGTCCAGCGCGGGTTGTCCCGGGCGACCCGGCGGGCCGCGTCGACGTGGACGAGTCGGTCACGGTCACCCTGGATGAGCAGCACCGGTCCCTCGAGCCCGGCCAGGAGGCGCGAGTAGCGCCCTCTTCGCCCCAGCACGAGGAGCAGCGAGCGGGCGGCCCCGGTGAAACCTCTCTCGATGTCGCCCTGGCCCGGGTCGGCGGCGCGCGCTCTCGCCAGCGCCGCGAGCTCCCCGAGCACCGCGGCGTCGATCCGGGTCGGGTCGGCGAAGCAGAGGGAAACCAGCTGTCCGACGAGGGCCTCGGGCGACAGGCGCGTCCGGTTGCGGCGCATGGAGACCTCCGCGACCCTCGGGATGGCGAACAGTCCGAACCGGGCGGCGACCCGCGGATCCGGCCTGGCCACCACGAGGGGCAGCGCCGGGTCGACGAGCACCGTGGCCCGGACCAGGTCCGGTCGGCTCGCGGCGACGAGCGCACTCACCATGCCACCCATGGAGTTCCCCACGAGGACGACCGGTCGACCGACGACCTGCTCGATGAAGGCGATCACGAGGTCACGGTTCGAGATGACACTGGTCGGACGAGGGAAGCCCGGGGTCATCCCGAACCCGCGCAGGTCCATGGCGAACACCGACCGGTCCCTCGCCCAGTCCGGGGCCACGAGGCACCAGTTCAGGTGGCTGCCGCCGAGCCCGTGGACGAGCAGCAACGGGTCGGTGTCGGTGCGGCCGGCTTCGCCCCACCGCACCCAGTGCACCGGGCCCCCGTCGAGGTCGGAGACGAAGCCGGTGCCACCGGTGTCACCGGTGAACGACCAGGGCGCAGGCCCGGTCCGCACCCCGGGCCCGACGTCGCGTGCCGTCACGTGATGCTCCCGTAGAAGGCGCGCAGCGCGCGCGGTGGGTCGAAGGGCTCCACCCGGCCCGGCTGCTGCGCCAGCCGGTCGGCGACGGCCCACAGGGTGGCGGGGTCCATCCCGAACCCGAGGTGCGCGCACCGGACCTCGATGTTCTGGTGGGTGTCGCTCGGCTCGGCGAGGCACGACCGCCACCCGACGATGCCGTCGAGCCTGCTGTAGACGGAGATCGAGGGCACCGGCACGGGGCGGGCGAGCTGGGCCCGTTCCGGGAACTCGCCTCCGCGCGCGTGCATCACGGACAGGAGGTTGTAGGTCCGGTCCGCGCGGGTGCGGTGGCCGTGGGCCACGCCGATGGGGCTCCCGAGCGTGATGACCTGTCGCACCTCGTCGGGGTGGCTTCGCGCCAGCTCGCGGGCGAAGATCCCGCCCATGCTCCAGCCGATGACGGACACCGGCCCCCCGGTGGTCTCGGCCAGGTCCCGGAGCCCGCCGGGCAGTCCCTGGAGGATGGTCGAGGTGGGGCCGAGGTTGCGGCCCAGCCGCCACCCGCGGACGTAGTAGCCGCGGCGGCGGATGTAGGCCCGAAGCGGTTTGGTGCTGCCGTCGTTCGCCATGAGGCCGGGCAGCACGAGCACCCCGTGGCCGTCGCCGTTCTTGGCCGCCGCGAGCCAGGGAGTCGCCGCGACCAGCAGGCCCGCGTCGACGACGGCCCGGACGGGTTCGGTGAGCCAGAGGGCACGGCCGGGGATGCGTCCGACCGCACGCAGGTACTCGGGCTCCGTCGCGTCGGGAACCACCTCGCCGATACCCACACGACCACCTGCCCGTCCTCGTCGCGGGTGGACCCGTCATCAAAGACGACGTCCCGTGATCGCATTCTCCCACCGCTCCCCGGTGTCTGGTCGCACATCGGCGGTCGCCGCGCCCAGGGCGTCCCTTCCTCGGGACGCCCTGCCGGGCGAGCCGTCAGGCGTGGACGACGACGGCGGCGTCGCGCTCGGCCCGGTTGACCGCGGACATCACCGCGCGCAGCGACGCCTTGACGATCGACTCGTGCAGACCGACGCCCCACAGGACGCGCTCACCCACCGCGCACTCGACGTAGGCAGCGGCCCGCGCGTCGCCACCGGCGGACAGCGCGTGCTCGGCGTAGTCGAGGACGCGGATGTCGACACCGACGGTGGACAGGGCCTCGATGAACGCCGCGATCGGTCCGTTGCCCCGGCCGAACAGCTCGACCTCCTCACCGTGGTCGAGCACCGTGGCCTCGATGACGTCGACCCCGTCCTCGGCGCCGCTGACCGTCGAGCGGACCGGGGTGAAACGGCCCCAGCGCTCCTCGGGCACGTCCGCGTGGAGGTACTCGTCGGAGAACATCTGCCAGATCTCGGCCGCGGTCAGCTCGCCGCCCTCGGCGTCGGTGCGCTTCTGCACCACCCCGCTGAACTCCACCTGGAGGCGGCGCGGCAGGTCCAGCCCGTGCTCGGCCTTGAGCAGGTAGGAGACCCCGCCCTTGCCGGACTGGCTGTTGACGCGGACGACGGCCTCGTACGAGCGGCCGATGTCGTGCGGGTCGATCGGCAGGTACGGCACGCCCCAGTCGAGCTCGTCGATGGTCTTGCCCGCGGCCTTGCCGCGGCGCTCCATGTCGTCGAGGCCCTTCTTGATCGCGTCCTGGTGCGAGCCGGAGAAGGCGGTGTAGACGAGGTCGCCGCCCCAGGGGTGGCGCTCGTGGACCGGCAGCTGGTTGCAGTACTCGACGGTCCGGCGGATCTCGGCCATGTCGGAGAAGTCGACCTGGGGGTCGATCCCCTGGCTGTAGAGGTTCATGCCGAGGGTGACGAGGTCGACGTTGCCGGTGCGCTCCCCGTTGCCGAACAGGCAGCCCTCGATGCGGTCGGCGCCGGCGAGGTAGCCGAGCTCGGCCGCCGCCACGCCCTCGCCGCGGTCGTTGTGGGGGTGCAGGCTCACGACGACCGACTCGCGCCGGTCGAGGTGTCGGACCATCCACTCGATCGAGTCGGCGTAGACGTTGGGCGTCGCCATCTCGACCGTCGCCGGCAGGTTGATGATCATCTTGTGGTCCGGCGTCGGGTCGATGACGGCGATGACCTCGTTGCAGACGCGCACGGCGAACTCGAGCTCGGTCCCGGTGTAGGACTCCGGGGAGTACTCGTAGTACACGTCGGTCTCGGGGACGGTCTCCTCGAGCTTGCGGCACAGCCGCGCACCCTGGAGGGCGATGTCGATGATGCCCTCCTGCGGGAGGTCGAAGACGACGCGCCGCTGGAGGACCGACGTCGAGTTGTAGAAGTGCACGATCGCCTGCTTGCTGCCGCGGATCGCGTCGAAGGTCCGCTCGACGAGGTGGTCACGGCACTGCGTGAGCACCTGGATGGTGACGTCGTCGGGGATGTGCCCGCCGTCGATGAGCTCGCGGCAGAAGTCGAAGTCGGTCTGGCTCGCGCTCGGGAAGCCGACCTCGATCTCCTTGTAGCCCATCTTGACGAGCAGCTTGAACATCCGCATCTTGCGCTCGGAGTCCATCGGGTCGATGAGCGCCTGGTTGCCGTCACGCAGGTCGACGGCGCACCAGCGCGGTGCCTTGCTCATGACCTGGTCGGGCCACGTGCGGTCGGGCAGGTGGACCTCGATCTGGTCCTGGAAGGGCAGGTACTTCGCGGTCGGCATCCCGGAGGACTGCTGGGGGTGGATCATCGTGCGCCTCTACTCACTTCTCGTCGTCTGCTCTGCGGGCTGCTCAGCCGGGGCACAACGAGCCGCGACGAGGAGGGCCGATTCAGGCCTCGCCGCGGCAGAGAAGGAGGAGACGGTGCTGCACGACGTCGAGTATGCCGCGTGGGCGCGGATCCGTCGATGTCGCGCCGCGATCGGGTCACCATCCGGACAGCCGGCGACGGCTCACGGTCCTCACGACCGCGTGACAGGTCCCGCGTTCGTGAGGACCGGGGCCGGCGGTGGTCAGCCGCGGCAACGCACCGACAGGCACGTGACGCAGCCCTCGAGCTTCTCGAACTCGCTGATGTCGACGGTGACGACGTCGTACCCGCGACCCCGGAACAGCTCGGCCGTCCTCGGGGCGCTCGCCGCCATGAGCAGCAGCTTCTCGTCGAGGACGACGACGTGCGCGCCGCCCTCCTCGGGCACGCCCTCGTAGAGGGGGAACGCGTCCGGCCAGTCCACGACCGGGTCCCACCCGATGACGGTGCCGTCCGGAAGGGCCGTCACGGCCGACTTGAGGTGCAGCGCGAGGTCGACGGTCACGGCCTGGGTCCGCAGGCCGACGCCACGCAGGTGCCCCTCGAGCTGGGCGATGCCGGCACCGTTGGTGCGCCCACCCAGCCCGACGTATGCCGTATCCCCCACCTTGAGGACGTCACCGCCGTCGAGCGTGCCCGGGTCGGTGATCCTGACGACCCGGTAGCCCAGGTCACGCACGACGCCCTCGACCCCGTCGACCTCCGGCTTTCGCTCTGCCGCACCGGGATGGGTGAGGACGGCGAGATCACCGGCGACCACGACCGCGTCCTCCACGAACACCGCGTCGGGGCAGTCGTCGGCCGGCGGGACCTCGAGGGTCTCCCAGCCCGCGGACCGCAGGCACGCGGCATACGCGTCCCACTGCTGCAGTGCGAGGTCGAGGTCGACGCTCGACTTCTTCAGGTGCGTCACGAGGCCGTCGGCGAGCAACGGACCTGGGCGGCGGATGAGGGCGAGGCGACCGGGAACCGTGGCGGAGGGCTCAGCCACGGCGGCGGGCGAGCTCTTCGGCGACCTGCACGGCGTTGAGTGCGGCGCCCTTGCGCAGGTTGTCGCCCACGACGAACAGGGTCAGGCCCCGGCCCGCGGGTGCGGCCTGGTCCACGCGCACCCGGCCGACGAAGACCTCGTCCCGACCCGCCGCGTCGAGCGGGTTGGGGACGTCGGTCACGACGACGCCCGGTGCCTTGCCGAGCAGCTCGAGCGCGCGCTCCGGAGAGAGGTCGTCGGCGAACTCCGCATGGATGGCGAGCGAGTGGCCGGTGAAGACCGGTACCCGCACGCAGGTGCCGGACACCCGGAGGTCGGGGACGTGGAGGATCTTGCGCGACTCGTGGCGGAGCTTCTGCTCCTCGTCGGTCTCCAGCGAGCCGTCGTCGACGATCGACCCGGCGAGCGGGATGACGTTGAAGCCGACCGGCACCGCGTAGACGTTCGGCGCGGGTAGCGGCACCGCACGACCGTCGAGCGCGAGCCCGGTCGGGTCGCCCGCGGCATACGCTCCGCGGAGCTGGCCGTCGAGCTCCTGGACGCCCTTGCCACCCGAGCCGGAGACGGCCTGGTAGGACGCGACGCGCAGGGCGACGAGGCCGGCGACGTCGTGCAGCGGCTTGAGCACCGGCATGGCGGCCATCGTCGTGCAGTTGGGGTTGGCGACGATCCCCCTGGGGATCGAGTCGAGGTCCTCCGGGTTGACCTCGGCGACGACGAGCGGGACCTGCGGGTCACGTCGCCAGGCCGAGGAGTTGTCGACGACGACCGCTCCCGCGGCGGCGACCCGGGGCGCCCACTCCTTGGAGGTCGCGCCGCCGTTGGAGAACAGCGCGACGTCGAGCCCCGCGAAGTCCGCCGTCGAGGTGTCCTCGACCGTGACCTGCGTGCCCTTCCACGGCAGCGTGCTCCCCGCCGACCGGGCCGACGCGAAGTAGCGCACCTCCTCGGCCGGGAACCCGCGCTGCTCGAGGAGAGCTCTCATGACCTTGCCGACCTGACCGGTCGCTCCGAAGACACCGACTCGCATGGCCCCAGTCTAGGAGCCGTGCGAGCCGGTGTGACGTGGCGCTCAGGTCGTGGGCACCGACCGCGCCTCGGGTCCGGGGGCCGCGTCGGTGGAGCCGGCACCCGACGGGCTGACCTTCTCGCCGACGCCCTCGCCCGGGACGGCGCCCTCGTAGGTGAGGGTGAAGTGGTCACCGTGCTCGGTCACGCCGGCGACGACGGCCTGCTCGACCGCGGCCACGGCATACGCCCGCCGCACGATGAGCGGGTCGTTCGACAGGTCCTTCACGAGCGAGACGGCGAGACCCACCATGACGACCAGGAACGGCAGGGCCGCGACGATCGTGATGTTCTGCAGGCCCGACAGGGCGTCGGCGCCCCCGACGAGGAGCATGACGGCCGCGACGGCGCCGGTGGCGGCACCCCAGAAGATCACCGTCGGACGGCTCGGCACCATCGTGCCCCGCTCGGACAGCGTGCCCATGACCACCGAGGCGGCGTCGGCCCCGGAGACGAAGAAGATCGCGACGAGCAGCATGACGAGGATCGACGTCACCGTGGACAGCGGCATCGTCTCGAGCAGGGTGAACAGGGTCGCCTCGGGGGTGTCGGCACCGGCGAGGTCGGTCCCACCGCGCTGCGTCGCGATGCCGGCGCCGCCGAAGATCGCGAACCACACGAGGGAGACCAGGCTCGGGACGAGCAGGACGCCGGTGACGAACTGCCGGATGGTGCGGCCCCGCGAGATGCGGGCGATGAACATCCCGACGAACGGCGTCCACGAGACCCACCAGGCCCAGTAGAAGATCGTCCAGCCCGACAGCCACGTCTGCATGGCGTCGCCCCCGGCCGCGTCGGTGCGCGCCGACATCATGGCGAGGTCCTGGAAGTAGCTGCCGACGGCGGTCGGCACGAGGTTGAGGATGAACACGGTCGGGCCGACGACGAAGACGAAGAGCGCGAGGACCAGCGCGAGGACCATGTTGGTGTTCGACAGCCACTGGATGCCCTTGGAGACCCCGGAGACCGCCGACACGATGAAGCACAGCGTGAGCACGGTGATGATGGCCACGAGCACGCCGTTGCCGGTGCGGTCGAGACCGGTGACGATCTCGAGCCCGGAGCCGATCTGCAGGGCGCCGAGGCCGAGCGAGGCGGCCGACCCGAAGAGGGTCGCGAAGATCGCGAGGATGTCGATGACCCGGCCCGCCGGACCGTTCGCGCGGCGCTCGCCGAGCAGCGGGGCGAAGGCCGAGCTGATGAGCAGCGAGCGTCCGCGGCGGAAGACGCCGTACGCCACCGCGAGCCCCACGACTGCGTAGATCGCCCACGGGTGCAGCGTCCAGTGGAACAGGGTGGTCGCCATCGCGGTCTGCACGGCCTCGGGGTTGCCCGCGACACCGGTGCCGGGGGGCGGAGCGACGAGGTGTGCGACCGGCTCGGAGACGCCGTAGAACATCAGGCCGATGCCCATGCCCGCCGAGAACATCATCGCGATCCACGAGACCGTGCGGAACTCGGGCTGCTCGTCGTCACGGCCCAGGGTGATCCGGCCGAACTTGCCGGCGGCGAGCCAGATGACGAAGACGACGAAGCCGGAGGCCACGAGCGAGAACAGCCAGCCCATGTTGTGCACCACCCAGCCGAGGCCGGACGTGGAGGCCGAGCCGAGCGTCTTCGTGCTGACGAACCCCCAGACGACGAAGCCGATGGCGATGGCGGCGGTGACGCCGAACACGACGGTGTCCAGCTTCTGCGGCTCCGCAGCCCGGTGCTCCTCGACCTGGTGGTCCAGTGCGGGGTGGGGGGTGTCGTCGGCCAGTGGTCGGTCGAGGACGTCGCGTCCGTCGGCGGCGTCTGCGGGCCCGGTCGGCCCGGTCTTCAAGAGTTCTGTGGTCACAGGTGTGTCGGCGCGGACGCCGCTCCTTCGGGTTCTCGTCAGTCACGTGTGCGGCTCGTATGCCGTGTGCTCAGGGTCGGTTGCAGCGCCCCACCCTGCCGAGCATCGCGGCACAACTCAAACCGAGAGCGGCCGGTGACGACGTGACCTGCCCCACGTGGGGTGGGGGTCGAGGGGTCAGAAACCCAGTCGCTGCAGCTGTTTCGGGTCTCGCTGCCAGTCCTTGGCGACCTTGACGTGGAGGTCGAGGTGGATGCGCTGGCCGAGCAGCTTCTCGATCCCCTCGCGGGCCGTCGCGCCCACGTCGCGCAGCCGCGAGCCACCGCGGCCGATGACGATGGCCTTCTGCGACGACCGCTCGACGAAGACGTTGACGCGCACGTCCATGAGGGGCTTGCCCTCGGGGCGGTCCTCGCGCGGGATCATCTCCTCGACGACGACGGCGAGCGAGTGCGGGAGCTCGTCACGCACACCCTCCAGCGCCGCCTCGCGGACGAGCTCGGCGATCATGATCGTGACCGGCTCGTCCGTGAGGACGTCGTCGGGGTAGAGCGGCCCGGGAGACGACGGGAGGTGCTTGGCCAGCACCTGGCCGACCGTGTCGACCTGGTCGCCCCGGGTCGCCGAGCACGGGACGATCTCGGCCCAGTCGCCCAGCTGGTCGATGGCGATGAGGTGCTCGGCCAGGCGCTGCCGGTCGACCTTGTCGGACTTGGTCGCCAGCGCGATGACCGGGGTGCGCCTCGCCTGGCGGAGCTCGACGAGCTCGCGGGCGATGTACTGGTCCCCGGGGCCGATGCGCTGGTCCGACGGGAGGCAGAAGCCGACGACGTCGACGTTGAGGAGCGTCTCGCGCACGAGGTCGTTGAGGCGCTCGCCCAGCAGGGTCCGCGGCTTGTGCAGGCCGGGGGTGTCGACGAGGATCAGCTGGCTCGCGGGGGCGTTGACGATGCCGCGGATCGTGTGCCGGGTCGTCTGCGGCTTGCTCGAGGTGATCGCGACCTTCTCGCCCACGAGGGCGTTGGTCAGCGTCGACTTGCCGGCGTTGGGGCGGCCGATGAGACAGGCGAACCCCGCCTTGTAGGGAGGCGCCTCCCCGCCGTCGACGGCATCGGGACGGGTGGTGGCATCTTCAGTCATGGGCGCTCCCGGACTCGGCTGGTTCCATCATGGCGCGGTCGTGGGCGTCGATGCGCTCGATGATCACGGTGGCGATGCGGTGGCGGCGGCCCGCCATCCGTTCGGCGGTGAGACGCAGCCCCGCGACCTCGCACGTGGAACCGAGGATCGGCACGCGTCCGATCGTCTTGCCGATGAGCCCACCGACGGTGTCGACCTCGTCCTCCTCGATCGTCACGCCGAGGTGCTCGGCGAGGTCGTCGATGTCCATCGTCGCGTCGACCCGCCACCTGCCGTCGGCGAGCTCCTCGAGGTCGGGTGTCTCGCGGTCGTACTCGTCGGCGATCTCGCCGACGATCTCCTCGATGATGTCCTCGATCGTCACGAGACCGGCGGTGCCGCCCCACTCGTCGATGACGAGGGCGAAGTGGATCTGGTCGCGCTGCATCTCGCGCAGCAGCGCGTCGACCGGCTTCGACTCGGGGATGAACGGCATGGGCCGCATGAGGTCGGACACGGGGACCGTCGCGACGGCCGGGTCCGCGGTGAGCCGGCGGACGACGTCCTTGAAGTAGAGGAGCCCGAGCACGTCGTCGGAGTCCTCGCCGGTCACGGGGATGCGCGAGTAGCCGCTGCGGAGGAAGAGGTTCATGGCCTGGCGCGCGACGCGGTCACCGTCGATCGTCAGCATGTCGGTGCGCGGGACCATCACCTCACGCGCGAGGGTGTCACCGAGCTCGAAGACGGAGTGGATCATCCGCCGCTCCCCGGCCTCGATGAGCGAGGACTCCCCGGCGAGGTCGACGAGGTCACGCAGCTCGGACTCGCTGTCGAACGGCCCGTCGCGGAAGCCCCGACCCGGGGTGACCGCGTTGGCGAAGAGCACGAGCAGGCGGGAGAGGGGCCCCAGCACGCGCCGCAGCCAGAGCGCGACGGGCGCGGCGATGAGCGAGACGCTCGTGGCGTTCTGCCCGCCCAGCGTGCGCGGCGAGACCCCGACCAGGGCGAAGGAGACGACGGCCATGATCGCGATGGCGACGAGGAGCGGCTTCCACGTGCCGTCGACGGTGCGGAAGACGGCGGTCGTCACGAGGACGGCGGTCGTCATCTCCGCGATGACGCGCACGAACGCGAGGACCGAGAGGTAGGCCGCGCTGTCACCGACCACGGTGAGCAGGGCGCGCGATCCGGGACGGCCCTCGTCGTGCAGCTCCTGGGCACGCACGCGCGACATCCGGTGCAGGGCCGCTTCGGCCGCGGACAGCCCGAAGGCGAGCACGAGGCCGACGATGCTGAGGACGACGAGCCTGGTCATGGCGACACCGTCCGGGTTCCCGACACCGTGGGGGCGCCGGGACCGGCTGGATCAGGCACCGGCTCGGCCCCTCGTCGCGAGGAAGGTGAGGAGAAGCTGCCGCTGCAGCTCGAACATCTCCTTCTCCTCGTCGGGCTCCGCGTGGTCGTAGCCGAGGAGATGGAGCAGTCCGTGCGTCGTGAGCAGGAGCAGCTCCTCCTCGGTGGCGTGGCCGGCCTCGGCGGCCTGCTTCGCGGCGACCCCGGGGCAGAGCACGATGTCGCCGAGCACACCCTCTTCGGGCGGGTCGTCGTCGCGTCCGGGCCGCAGCTCGTCCATGGGGAAGCTCATGACGTCGGTGGGTCCGGGCAGGTCCATCCACTGGACGTGGAGGGTCTCCATGGCGTCCTCGTCGACGAGGCGCAGGCACAGGTCGGCCTGGGGGTGGACCTTCATCTCGGACATGACGTACCGGGCGCAGGCCACGAGCTCCAGCTCGTCGAGCTCGAACTCGGTCTCGTTGAGGACGTCGATGCTCACGCGTCGCCCTCGGCGACGGGGGTGGCGGCACGGGCCGCGCCGTCGGTGCCCGACGGGCGCGGACGTCGCACGGTTCGGGTGCGGATGGCACCGGAGCCCGCGTGCTCGCCCTGCAGGGCGTCCCAGCGGCCGTAGGCGTCGACGATCTCGCCGACGAGCCGGTGCCGCACGACGTCCTGGGCGGTGAGCTCGGCGAAGTGGACGTCCTCGAGCGAGTGGAGGATGTCGCGCACGATCCGCAGCCCGCTCTGCGTGCCACCCGGGAGGTCGACCTGGGTCACGTCGCCCGTGACCACCATCCGGGAGCCGAACCCGAGCCGGGTGAGGAACATCTTCATCTGCTCGGGCGTGGTGTTCTGGGCCTCGTCGAGGATGACGAACGAGTCGTTGATCGACCGGCCGCGCATGAACGCCAGGGGCGCCACCTCGATGGTCCCGGCGGCCATGAGGCGCGGGATCGAGTCGGGGTCGACCATGTCGTGCAGAGCGTCGTACAGCGGCCGCAGGTAGGGGTCGATCTTGTCGTTGAGGGTGCCGGGCAGGAAGCCCAGCCGCTCCCCCGCCTCGACGGCCGGGCGGGTGAGGATGATCCGGTTGACCTGCTTGGCCTGGAGCGCGGCGACCGCCTTGGCCATCGCGAGGTAGGTCTTGCCGGTCCCCGCGGGCCCGATGCCGAAGGTGATGGTGTGCTCGTCGATCGCGTCGACGTAGCGCTTCTGCCCCAACGTCTTCGGACGGATCGTCCGACCGCGCGAGGACACGATGTTCATCGTGAGGACGTCGGCGGGGCGCTCGAGCGTCTGCGCCCGCATCATGCCGATCGAGCGCTCGACCGAGTCCCGGTTGAGGGCCTGTCCGCCGTCGATGACGGCCAGCAGCTCGTCGATGAGCCGCTCGACGAGGGAGACCTCGCCGCTCGGTCCGGAGATGTGGAACTCGTTGCCCCGCACGTGGATGACGGTGAGCGGGAACAGTCGCTCGATGGTGCGGAGCAGCTCGTCGCGCGGACCCAGCAGGGACACCATGGACACCTCCGCCGGGATGGTGACGGTGTGGACCGGGGTGCGCGTCGACGTGGCGTCGGGCGGGGGCGTATGAGGTGCGTCTGTCATGTCGCCGACCAGTCTACGGTTCGTCTCAGCCGGGTGGCCATTGCATCGGTCGCCCACCCAGCAGGTGGAGATGGGCGTGGAAGACGCTCTGCCCGGCACCGGCGCCGGTGTTGAACACGAGGCGGTAGTCGCCACCGAGCTCCTCGCGCTCCGCGATGGTGCGGGCGAGGAGGACGAGGTCGGCGAGCTCGTCGACGGACGCGGCGGCGAGGTCGGCGGCGTTGGCCACGTGGCGCCGGGGGACGACGAGCACGTGGGTCGGGGCCTGCGGGTCGGTGTCGCGGAAGGCGAGGCTGTGCCGGGTCTCGCCCGCGATCTCCGGCTCGATCTCGCCGGAGACGAACGAGCAGAAGAGACAGTCGGTGGCGGACATGCCCCGACAGTAAACCGAACCGCCCTGCTGCGCGTCCTCCGGACGTGACAATGGCACTCGTGGGCTCTCGACGTGACGCATCGGCGCACGCGGCCGCGGACGACGGCGTGTCGAGCCTGTATGCCGTCCAGTGGTTCCCCATGGTCCGGCTCGCCTGGTTGTTCGTCCACGACGACCTCCTCGCCGAGGAGATCGTCCAGGACGCCTTCGTCGCCCTGCACCGCAAGTGGCAGGACGTGCGGGAGGGGCGCGAGACGGCATACCTCCGGCAGAGCGTCGTCAACGGTGCGCGTTCGGCGCTTCGGCACCACAAGGTCGAGCAGCGCTACCTCGACTCCACGACCCGCGGGGGCCACCTGCAGGTCGCGAGCGCTGAGGACGCCGCCCTGGCCTCCGTCGGCTCCGCGGACCTCTTCGCCCGGCTCCAGCGGCTTCCCGCCCGTCAACGAGAGGTGCTCGTGCTCCGCTACTACCTCGACCTCAGCGAGTCGCAGATCGCCGACGCCCTCGGCATCGCGCCCGGCTCGGTCAAGGCCCACGCGCACCGCGGCCTCGCCGCCCTACGCACCCAGATGGAGGACGTGTCATGACCACGCTCGACGAGCTCGACTTCGCGGAGACCGAACGCGCCCTCCGCGAGGCCCTGGCCACCCGGGCCCGGCATGTCCAGCCGTCCTCCCGCCTGGACGCGATCCTGCGCGAGGCGTCCCAGCCGGAGCGGGTCGAGGGGGGCCACCGCGGCCTCGCCCTGGTCGCGGTCGCCGCGTCCGCGGCCGTCCTCGCCGGGGTCGTCTGGGCGTCCCGCCCCGGCACCGGCGACGCGACCCTGCCCGCCGGTCCCCCGTCGGCCACGGCGAGTCCCGCCCCGCAACCGTCGGACTCGGCGTCGCCGCCCCAGCCAGGTCCGCGACCGGCGCTCACCCTGGCGCTCGCGGTCTACTGGGTCGGCACGAACGGCGGGGAGGGCGACCGGCCCGCGCTGGTGCGCGCCTTCTGGGGGGCCGACCTCGAAGCGACCGAGCCGGCGTCGGCGCAGGTCCGAGCCGCCGTCGGCGAGTCGATGCGCCGTTCGGCGCTGTGGCGCGGAACCGTCGTCGAGGACGTCCGGGTGACCGCGGGCCGCATCAGCATCCGGCTCTCGGACAGCGGCCAGGACGCTCGCACCGTCGAGGCCGCGGAGCTCGAGGTGGCAGCCCTGGCGTGGACGGCCCAGGCGGCGGTCGGGCGGGGCGACACACCGGTCCGGATCACGAGCGACGACGCGGGCCCGCTCCTGGGCCACGTGTCGACCGACACCTCCTTCACGCGCGCCGCGACCCCGCCGGAGTCGGTGGCCGACCTCTGGATCGACAACCCCGGTCCCGGAGCCGGGCTGCGCGGCGGCGACCCGGTGATTGTGACGGGGCAGGCGGTGGCGTTCGAGGCCACCGTCGAGTGGGAGCTGCTGCGCGGGACGACGGTGCTGCGCGACGGGTTCACCACGGCCGACGCCGGCGCGCCACGGCGCGGGACGTTCACCGTCGACCTCGGTCGTCTGGAGGAGGGCACCTGGACCTTCCGGGCCTTCACCACCTCGGCCGAGGACGGTCAGACCGTCGTCGCCGAGCGGCTGGTCACCTTCACCGTGGGTTCCTAGCGCCAGCGGCCGGCGGCGCTGAGCACCGCGAGCGCGGCAGGTCCGGCACTGGAGGACCGGAGCACCGTGTCGCCGAGGCGGACGACCACGGCGCCGGCCGCGCGGAAGGTGTCGAGCTCGTCCGGGGCGATGCCGCCCTCCGGGCCGACGACGACGAGGACCTCGCCCTCCTCCGGGAGGACCTGGCCGGCGAGCGGGACGTCGGCGTCCTCGTGCAGGACGTATGCCGCCGCGCCCGCCGCGATGCGCGCGGCCAGCTCGGCGGTGCTCGCGGTCTCACCGAGGACCGGCCGCCGGGGGCGGCGTGACTGCTTCGTCGCCGCGACGAGGACGGCGTCCCACTTCGCCCGCGCCCGGGCGCCGCGCTCGCCCCGCCACTGGACGATGCTGCGCGAGGCCTGCCACGGCACGACCTCGTCGACCCCGAGCTCGGTGGCGGCCTCGACGGCCTGGTCGTCCCGGTCGCCCTTGGCGAGGGCCTGGACGAGGACGAGCCTGGTGCGCGGTTCGGGCAGGTCCTCGACGACGTCGGCCCGCACGTCGAGACGGTCCCGCTCGACCGCCTCGACGACGCCGGTGACGACCCGGCCGGCGCCGTCGGCGACCCGGAGGCGCTCACCGGTCCGGGTGCGCCTGACCGTGGCCGCGTGGCGCCCCTCGGCGCCGTCGAGGACGACGACGTCACCCGGTGCGGTCGCGGCGAGCGACCCGGGTGCGACGAGGTAGAGCGCGAGGCTCAAGGTCAGCGGGCCTTGAAGGCGTCGCGGAGCTTGCCGAACAGGGAGCCCTCGGTGGGGTTCGCGAGGCGGCCGGTGGGCTTCTCCTCGTCACGCATCGTGGCCAGGGTGCGCAGGAGCTCCTCCTGCTCGTGGCTGAGCTTCGTCGGCGTCGCCACCATGGCGTGGATGACGATGTCGCCGCGTCCCGAACCCCGCAGGTGCGTCACGCCCAGGCCCCGGAGCAGGAGCTGCTCGCCGGACTGGATGCCGCGCCGGACCTCGAGGTCGCTGACGCCGTCGAAGGTCTCGAACGGCACCGTCGCACCCAGCGCCGCGGCGGTCATCGGCAGCTCGAGCGTGGCGTGGAGGTCGTCGCCCTGCCGCTGGAAGCGCGGGTCGCGCCGCACGACGACCTCGACGTACAGGTCACCCGCCGGGCCGGCCCCGGGGCCGACCTCGCCCTCGCCGGCGAGCTGGATGCGTGTGCCGGTGTCGACGCCGGCGGGGACGCGGATCGTCATGGTGCGGCGGGTGCGGACCCGTCCGTCGCCCGAGCACTCGTAGCAGGGGGCCTCGATGACCTGGCCGGTCGCCTGGCAGTTGACGCAGGGGCGGGTGGTCATGACCTGGCCGAGGAAGCTGCGCTGGACCTGCTGGACCTGGCCCTGCCCGCGGCACACGTCGCAGGTGCGCGTCCCGGTGCCCGGCTGGGTGCCGGCGCCGTGGCAGGTGCCGCAGCCCACCGCGGTGTCGATGGTGAGCTCCTGCTCACCGCCGAAGACGGCGTCGGCGAGGTCGATGTCGAGCCGGACGAGGGCGTCCTGGCCCCGGGACTGCCGCGAGCGCGGACCGCGGCCCTGCGACTGCGCAGCGCCCTGGCCGAAGAAGGCGTCCATGACGTCGCTGAACGAGAAGCCCTGGCCGAAGCCGGCGCCCGCTGCGCCGGCATACGGGTCGGCCCCCATGTCGAAGCTGCGCCGCTTCTCCTCGTCGGAGAGCACGTCGTAGGCCTGGGAGACCTTCTTGAACTGTTCCTCGGCCTCGGGCCCGCTGTTGACGTCGGGGTGGAGCCGTCGGGCGGCCTTGCGGTAGGCCTTCTTGATCTCGTCGGCGGTCGCGTCACGGGCCACGCCGAGGTCGGCGTAGTAGTCGTTCACTTCGGTGGACGTCCTTCGCTGGTGGCTGTTGCGGTCAGGTGGTTCGGCGGTTCGGTGCGGAGAGCAGGGTCAGTCGGCGAGGATCCGGCTGACATAGGTGGCGACGGCGCGCACGGCGGCCATCGTCGTGGGGTAGTCCATGCGGGTCGGGCCCACCACCCCGAGGCCGGCGACGAGGTCGGACCCGAGGCCGTAGCCGGAGGTGACGAGCGAGGTGCTGCGCAGGCCGGCATACGGGTTCTCGGCCCCGATCCGCACCGCGACCGTCGACCCCTGCTCACTCACGCCGCCGAGCAGCTTGAGGAGCACGACGTGCTCCTCGAGCGCCTCGAGGACCGGGCCGATCGAGGACGGGAAGTCCTCGCCCGCCCGCACGAGGTTGGAGGTGCCGGCCATGACGACCCGCTCCTCGCGCTGCTCGACGAGCACCTCGGTGAGCTCCGCGGCGATGGCGGCGAGGAGGCCGCGGGCCGCCGGGTCCACCTGCGTCGGGAGCTCGCCGAGCCCACCCGCGGCGTCCGCGAGCGTCCGGCCGACGGTGGCGCTGTTGACGTCGGAGCGGAGCGTGGCGAGCATCCGCTCGGCGGTCGGATCGACGAGGTCGAGACCGGTCTCGAGCACCCGCTGCTCGACCCGGCCCGAGGTCGTGATGAGCACGACGAGCAGGCGGGACGCGCCGAGCGGCACCAGCTCGATGTGCCGGACGGAGGAGCGGGTGAGGGACGGGTACTGGACCACCGCCACCTGCCGCGTGAGCGAGGCAAGGAGGCGCACCGTCCGGTCGACGACGTCGTCGAGGTCGATGGCCCCGTCGAGCAGGGTGCTGATCGCCCGGCGCTCGGCCCCGCTGAGCGGCTTGAGCGTGCTCAGGCGGTCGACGAACACCCGGTAGCCGGCGTCCGTGGGGATCCGCCCGGCACTCGTGTGGGGCGCGGCGATGAGGCCCTCCTCCTCGAGGACGGCCATGTCGTTGCGGACCGTGGCGGCCGAGACGCCGAGATGGTGGCGCTCGAGCAGCGCCTTGGAGCCCACCGGCTCCGAGGTCTCGACGTAGTCCTGGACGATCGCCCGCAGCACGGCGAGCCGTCGGTCCTCACTCATGCGCGACACCTCCTCGATCGTTGGCACTCCTGCTTGGTGAGTGCCAATTCTACGTCTACCCTCGCGCAGGTGACTGATCGCTACGGCCGCGACGTGCTCTCCGGCGACTGGAAGGCACCGCCCAAGGGCCGGTCGACGCCTCTCGCCGCGGAACGCGGGGTCGTCGTCGAGGACGTCGAGACCGGGTGGGTCGGCGCCGTCGTCCGGGTCGAGAAGGCCGGCGGCATCCTCGTCGTCCACCTCGAGGACCGTCGCGGCCGGACCAGGGCGTTCCCGCTCGGGCCGGGGTTCCACGTCGACGGCCGGCCCGTCACGCTCACCAGGCCGCAGGCCGCCGCCGACGCCCGGCTGTCGGCCGCCCGCGCCGCCGCGTCCCGGACCGCGAGTGGCTCGCGGGCCGTGGCCGACGCCCCCGCACGTGTTGCCAGCGCGTCACGCATCTTCGTCGAGGGACGCCACGACGCCGAGCTCGTCGAGAAGGTCTGGGGCCACGACCTGCGCATCGAGGGCGTGGTCGTCGAGATGCTCGACGGCGTCGACGACCTCGAGGCCGCGATCCGCGACTTCGCCCCCGGTCCGGGCCGACGGATGGGCGTCCTCGTCGACCACCTCGTGGCCGGCACCAAGGAGACGCGGGTCGTCGACGCCGCCTCGCGGCTGCACCCCTTCGCCCCGCACGTGCTCATCGTCGGGCACCCCTACGTCGACGTGTGGCAGTCGGTCCGTCCGGAGCGTCTCGGCATGGAGCGCTGGCCGGTCATCCCGCGGGGCACGTCGTGGAAGCACGGCATCTGCGCTCACCTCGGGTGGGCGCACGACGAGCAGGCCGACATCGCTCGCGCGTGGAAGCAGATCCTCGGCACCGTGCGGACGTACGCCGACCTCGAGCCGTCGCTGCTCGGCCGCGTCGAGGAGCTCATCGACTTCGTCACCGCCCCCTGACCCGCCCTCCCGCTGCCGAGCCCCGAGCGCGTGCGTCCGCAGAGATGGTCGCCTTCCCGACCAGGGTTGCGGACGCTGTCGGCGCCCCTCCCGCGTGCGTCCGCAGAGATGGTCGCCTT
Organism: Knoellia aerolata DSM 18566; assembly: GCF_000768695.1. Taxonomy (GTDB): domain Bacteria; phylum Actinomycetota; class Actinomycetes; order Actinomycetales; family Dermatophilaceae; genus Knoellia; species Knoellia aerolata. The sequence goes on along the minus strand of NZ_AVPL01000008.1, from coordinate 60,328 downwards.
CCCGACCAGGGTTGCGGACGCTGCCAGCGCACCTCCAGCTTGCGTCCGCAGAGATGGTCGCCTTCCCGACCAGGGTTGCGGACGCTGACAGCGGGGGTATGCCGTCCCGCCGGCCGGGGCGGCAGGGTCAGCCCTGAGCACACCCTGAACTCACCCCGAAGCGGGGATCAAACGGGCGCCGCATGGGTTTCACTGGAGGCAAGCACCCCGTCCCCCGAAGGAGGACCCCATGACCACTCCGTACCCGGAGCACCAGCAGGGCCAGAACCCCCCGCCCGCGGCCCCGCAGCCCGAGCCGCCGCAGCAGCCGCACGTCGCGCAGCAGCCGTACGCTCCTCCGACACCGCAGCAGCAGGGATACCCCGCGCCCTACCAGCAGGCCGTGCTCGACCCGGCGCAGCAGCGGCAGTGGGGCATGTTCGCCCACCTCGTACCGCTCATCGCCATGGTGCTGAGCGCCGGCCTGCTGGGCTTCGTCGGCTCGCTCGTCATCTACGTGATGTACAAGGAGCGCGGCGACTTCGTGCGCCAGCACGCCGCCAACTCGCTCAACATCCAGATCATCACCGGCATCTTCCTGCTCATCTCGTTCCCGCTGATGCTCGTGCTCGTGGGCTTCGTGACGTACTTCATCGCGCTGGCCTTCGCGTTCGTCCTGCACATCATCGGCGCCCTGCGCGCCAACGAGGGCCAGCTGTGGACCCCGCCGTTCACGCCGCGCTTCGTCTCGTGACCGGCTGAGCCCGACTCGTCCCTCAGCACGTCAGCCCCACCCGGACCCGGGTGGGGCTGATCTCGTCGTGGAGCAGCTCTCAGACGCCACCCTTGAGCAGCAGCCCGCCGTCGACGACGAGGCACTGGCCGGTGACCCACGCCGCGTCGTCCGAGAGCAGGAACGCAACGACCCCGGCGATGTCCTCGGGCACACCCAGCCGGCCCAGCGGGTAGCCCGCCGCGACCTGCTCCTCGCGCCCCTCGTAGAGCGCCTCCGCGAACCGGGTCTTGACGACCGCGGGCGCGACGGCGTTGACCCGCACCGTCGGCCCGAGCTCGACGGCGAGCTCCTCGGTGAGGTGCGTGAGCATTGCCTTGCTCGCACCGTAGAACCCGATGCCGGGCGCGGGGCGCACTCCGGCCACCGACGAGACGTTGACGATCGCGCCGCCGCGGGACTCGAGGCCGTGGGCGACAGCCTTCTGCACCCACGACAGCGCGGCGATGCAGTTGACCTCGACGATCTTGCGCGCGACGTCGAGGTCGAGGTCGACAAGCCGTCCGTATGCCGGGTTGATGCCGGTGTTGTTGACGAGCAGCTCCACGTCGCCGAACCGCTCCCCCACCGCGGCGAAGACGGCCTCCTGGTGCTCGAGGTCGTCGGCACGACCGGCGACCGCCATGGCGACCTCCGGACCTCCGAGGGACTCGACGGCGGCGTCGAGCGCGTCCTGCTTGCGGGCGGTGAGGCAGACCCGGGCGCCCTCCGCGACGAGTCGCTCGGCGATGCCCAGACCGATGCCCCGGCTGGACCCGGTGACGATGGCGGTGCGGCCCTCGAGCCGACGGGTGTGCGTGGCAGTCATGCGCGCCACCCTAGGGCCGACGCAGACCTGGCTCGCGAGCCGGTTCTCCGCTCCCGAGCCGCATCGACGTTCATTGTCAGGATGACGTTGGACAGTTCGGGTGTGACGGAAGGGTTTGGTATGCCGGGTCGGAAGGCGCGTGGCGCGAGGACTTTCACGATTGCCGAGAAACAGCAGTTCGTGCGCGAGTTTGAGTCGTGTGTCGAGCGTGGGGAGAAGGCCGCGCTGCTGCGGCGGTGGAACCTTGAGCAGTCGGTAGCCCGCAAGTGGGTGACTGCGGCGGCGGAGGGCCGGCTCGGTCCGGGTGCGCCCGCGGGACGGCTGGAGATGCGGAGTCAGGAACGCGCTCGGCTGGTGGCGTTGGAGCAGGAGAACGAACGGTTGCGCGCCAAGGTCGCCGCGGCTGAGGGTGCGTTGGAGATCATGGGAAAAGCACACGAGCTCTTGGAAGGGACCTTGAAGAGCTCGCACGATCAGGACGAGGTCCCGGTGTCGCTGATGAGTGTGGATCAGTATCAGCAGTGGCTCGCCAGGTACAAGACCTGTTGATCGAGGCCGTCACCGTGCTCGTGGGGCCGCAGTGGTCGGTCGTACGCGCCTGCCAGATCTTGGGGGTGCCCCGTTCGACGTTCTATCACCGTCGTTCCCGCGAGGCCCTCACGCATCGCTCGTGGTCACGGCGGGATGTTCGGCAGCCGCACGCGCTGTCCCCGGACGAGGTCGACGCAGTCGTCCAGGTCCTGTCCGACCCTGATCTGGTCGACAGGTCGGTGTGTCAGGCGTATTGGGCCGGCTTCGACGCTGGCCGTCTCTCGTGCTCGCAGAGCACCTTCTATCGGATCGCTCGCGCCCGTGACCTGGTCGGCGATCGACGTCCGTGTCGTGCCCGCGGCAGCGGCCCCAGCCGCCCGAAACCCGTCGCGGCTGCGGGCGAGGTGAACCAGCTGTGGTCCTGGGACATCAGCGAGCTGCGCGGCCCGGGTCGGGTCCGCTACCACCTGTTCCTCGCGATGGACGTGTACTCGCGCTACCCGGTCGGGTGGCGGATCGAGAACCGCGCCTCGCGTGGGCATGCGATCGAGATGTTCACGGACGCCTTCGCCCGTCGCGGACTGCCTCAGGTGCTGCACTCGGACAACGGGGCACAGATGCGCTCCCACGAGCTGCGTGACCTCCTGGCCGGGGTCGTCGCCGCGTCCTACTCCCGGCCCCACGTCAGCAATGACAACCCCTTTTCCGAGGCGCTGTTCAAAACGATCAAGTACGACCCGGCGATGCCTGAGCACTTCGACTCGATCGAGCACGCGCGTGAGTGGATGAGCGACTTCCTGGACCGCTACAGCCGCGAGCACCGCCACCTCGGCCTGCACCGACACACACCCCACGACGTCTTCACCGGCGTGGCACACCACGTGCGCGACACCCGGCAGGCACACCTGGACCGGCTGCACACGGCATACCCGAGTCGCTACGCGAAGGCACCCCAAGCGCCCCAGCTCCCAGCTCCGACCGGCATCAATCTGTCCAAGACAGGTTGACAACTTCCGTCGAGGCGGCTCGGGAGAACCAACCCGGCTCGCGAGCCGGGAGCCGGGGATCGGGTCAGGAGCCGACGCCGAGGAGGCGGCGCACGACGGTGTCGGCGAGCAGGCGCCCGCGCAGCGTGAGGACGACCCGGCGGTCACGCACGGCTGCGACGCCGTCGACGAGCCCGTCGGCGACCAGCCCCGCGACCGCTCGCCTGCCCTCCTCGTCGAGGGCGTCCACGGCCAGGCCGTCCCGCACCCGCACGGTGAGCAGCACCAGCTCGTCGCGCAGCTGCTCGTCGGTCAGCGTCTCGCGCCCCGCGGCGGGAGAGAGGCGCTCGGCCAGCCGGCCGGCATACGCCCTGGGGTGCTTGACGTTCCACCAGCGCACCCCGCCGACGTGGCTGTGCGCCCCCGGGCCGACGCCCCACCAGTCGCCACCGGTCCAGTAGCCGTCGTTGTGGCGGCACCGACCTGCGGGGGTGCGCGTCCAGTTGCTCACCTCGTACCAGGCGAATCCCGCTGCGGCGAGCGTCTCCTCGGCGATCTCGTACTTCGCCGCCTCGTCGTCGTCGTCGGGCCGGGGCACCTCGCCGCGCCGGACCTGGGCCGCGAGCTTGGTGCCCTCCTCGACGACGAGAGCGTAGGCGGAGACGTGGTCGGGCTCGAGGGCGATGGCCTGTGCGAGGCTGCGGCACCAGTCCTCGATGCTCTCGCCGGGCGTGCCGTAGATGAGGTCGACGCTCGTCACGAGGCCCGCGTCGCGCGCGCCGCGCACCGCCCGGCCGACGCCCTCCGGGTCGTGCGTGCGGTCGAGCGTGGCGAGCACGTGCGGGACGGCCGACTGCATGCCGAGCGAGACCCGCGTGAACCCGCCGTCGGCGAGCTCGCGCAGCGACTGCGGGGTGACCGAGTCCGGGTTGGCCTCCGTGGTCACCTCGACGTCGTCGGCGAGGCCGAACCGCTCCCGTATGCCGTCCACGGCCCGGACGAGGTCGCTCGCCGGGAGCATGGTCGGCGTCCCGCCGCCGACGAAGACGGTGTCGACGGGCGGCGCCGACCCGCCGAGCACGTCCCGGGCGAGATCGAGCTCGGCCAGCGCCGTGTCGACGAAGCTCGACGTGCCGGCGCCCGGCCCCAGCTCGGTGAGCGTGTAGGTGTTGAAGTCGCAGTAGCCGCAGCGCACCCGGCAGAACGGGACGTGCAGGTAGATGCCGAACGGCCGCTCCCCCAGGCCCGCGAGGGCCTGCGGCGGCAGCTCCCCCGACGGCGGCGCGGGGTCTCCGTCGGGAAGTCGGGGCATGCCGAGAATCCTCGCACCCCGGCCGGCCGCCTTCCCTCCCCGCCCAGTGGGGGGCGGTCCGCCCGCCGCGAGGGACCCGCAGCGGCGTGTCCAGCGCGACACGCCGCGCCCCCGAAAATGCCCGGACGACTTCGGCCGAAAACCTTGCGGGACAGCACGGCTGTCGACTAGAACTGTGCCTACGCACTCACCTCGGTGAGAGCGTCAGATCAAGAACTTCGGTTCCTGATCTGCGAGGGCCTCGGAAACTCATACTTTCCGAGGCCCTCACCTCTGTGCCCGATAGGTTGGCGCCCGTGCGCATCCTCACCGACGCCGACGTCCGGGCCTCACTCCCTCCCCTCGTGGAGGTGGTCGACCTCGTCGCGGACGCCCTCAGCGCCCTGGCCGAGGGTCGGGCGGACGTCCCGCCGAAGCCCACCGTGCGCACCTCCCCCGGCATGTTCGCCAATGCGATGCCGGCGGCCTACCCCGAGCGAAACCTGTTGGGCTGCAAGTGGATCAGCATCGTCCCGGACAACCCGGTGCGAGGACTGCCGACGGCCAACGGCGTCATGGTGGTCAACGACGGGACGACCGGGGAGCCACGCGCCCTCCTCCCCGCGGGCGAGCTCACGGCCGTGCGCACGGCGGCGGTGACCGGCGCCTGCATCCGAGCCCTGGCCGGGGACGGTCCCGTCGCGTTCCTCGGCGCCGGGACCCAGGCCCGCTCCCACCTGCGGGTGCTCGAGGCGCTCGGCCACACCGAGGTCCACGTCTGGGCACGTCGCGGGCGGGCCGTCGAGGACCTGGTGCGCGAGGCCGCGACGGTGGCACCCGGCATACGCGTCGTCCGGTCGTCGTCGCGCGAGGCCGCCGTCCGCGACAAGGCCGCGGTCGTCACCGGCCTGTCCATCGGGCTGACCGACATGGCGATCCCGGTGACGTGGCCGCGCGAGGACGCGCTCCTGCTGCCCATCGACTACGCGAGCTCGGTGGGCGCCGACCTCGCCGACACGGCGGTCCTCGCCGCGGACGACCCGCACCAGTTCGCCGCCGTGAGGGCGGTGCGCGGCAAGCTCGACGGCTACCCGACGCCGACGACGTGGACCGGCCACCTGCTGCACGCGCCCCGGCCGCCGGGACGCCTCGTCGTCCAGAACCTCGGCACCGGGATCACCGACCTCGTCGTCGCCGCCGCGGTGGCCGAGCGCGCCGAGGCGTCGGGCGCTGGCCAGGTCGTGGACATCTGAGCGACCTACGATGGCCCGGTGAGCGCGCACCGCAGTCCTGACGAGCCCCTGCCGGACCGCTGGGTGGAGCTGGAGGGGGTCGTCAACATGCGCGACGCGGGCGGCCTGCCGACCTTCGACGGCGCCACCATCCAGCCGCGACGACTGCTCCGCTCCGACAACCTCCAGGACCTCAGCCCGACCGACGTCCGCACGGTCGTCGAGGTCCTCGGCGTGAGCGACATCGTCGACCTGCGCAGCGACACGGAGGTGAGCACCGAGGGTCCCGGGCCGCTCTGGCACGTCGAGTCGCTGACCCACCACCACCACTCGCTCTTCGGCGAGGGTCGCGGCATCACCGCGGAGCAGGCGCTGGCGGTGCCCGACTCCTCGAACCGGCCGGTGCGCGACGCGACGTTCTGGTCTGAGCACTACCTCGGCTACCTCGCCACGCGGCCGGACTCGATCTCCGCGGCCCTCGACGTCGTGTCCCGCAGCCACGGCGCCACGGTGGTCCACTGCGCTGCTGGGAAGGACCGCACCGGCACCGTCGTGGCCCTGGCCCTCGACGCAGCGGGGGTCCCGCACGACGCGATCATCGAGGACTACGCCCTCTCCGCCGAACGGATCGAGCGGATCATCGCGCGCCTCATGCCGCGCAAGCTCTACGGCGCCGCTCTCAAGGCGCAGAGCGTCGCCGACCAGGCCCCGAGGCCGGAGACGATGAAGACGATCCTCGACACGGTGCAGAGCGAGTTTGGCGGCGCCGCCGGGTGGCTGCGCGAGCAGGGGTGGCAGGACTCCGACGTCGACCGGCTGCGGCACCGTCTGACCTCATGACTGCCGGAGCGGCGCTCCCCGCCCCCGTGCCGGACGACCGGCCCCGCAACCGGCGCCGCGCCATGCGCGTCCTCCTCGTCGACGGCGACGACCGGCTCCTCCTGTTCCGGGACAGCGACCCCGGCCTCGAGCCGGTGCCGGTCTTCTGGATCACCCCCGGCGGTGGCGTCGACCCCGGCGAGAGCGACGCGGGCGCCGCGATCCGGGAGATCGCCGAGGAGACCGGGCTCGCGATCGGTGCGGACGACCTGGTCGGGCCCCTCGCGGAGCGAGTCGTCGTGCACGGCTACAGCGACGTCGTGACGACCCAGGACGAGCTCTTCTGGTTCGTCCGCTGCGAGGCCTTCGACGTGTCGACGGCCGGGCACACCGAGGTCGAGCTGGCGACGATGACGGCACACCGCTGGTGGAGTCGCTCCGAGGTCGCACACGCCGCGGAGGACATCTGGCCGCGCGACCTCCTGCGGATCTGGGACCACGTGCCGACCGCAGGAGCTCGCCCCGACGAGCCCCTGGACCTCGGCGACGTCGACGAGTCGACGGTGTCCCCGGGTTGAGCCTCGCCGAGCAGGACCCCGGCCCGACCAGGGCTCAGCCCCCTAGCCCGCGTCGACCGGCTCGAGCACGAAGACCGGGATGAGCCGGTCGGTGTTGCGCTGGTACTCGGCGTAGTTCGGGAACGCCTCGACGCACCGCGGCCACCACTCCTCGCGCTCGTCACCCTCCAGCTCGCGCGCCCTCGCCACCCACGTGCGCGTCCCGTCCTGGAGCTCGATGACCGGGTGCTTGCGCAGGTTCGCGTACCACTTCGGGTGCTCGGGCGCGCCGCCCTTGCTCGCCACGGCGGCATACACCCCCTCGTGCTCCACCCGCATGAGCGGGACCTTGCGCACGGTGCCGGTCACGCCGTTCATCGTGAGCAGCACGACGGGCCGCCCGAGGATGTCGACGGACTCGGTGGTCCCGCTCTCCTCGATGGTCTCGACCTGCTTGCGCACCCAGGTGCTGGGGCTCGGGACGTACGTGCCGGTGATCGTCATGACTTCTTCCTATCACTCACGTAGATCGTGATGACGCCCTCGACCACGGTGGTCCCGTCCTCCCGGATGGCCCGGACCCGCACCGGCACGTCGCCGGGTTGCTCCCAGTCGGCCGGGTCGGTGTCTGCGGTGCAGAGCAGGTCGGTGGTCGACTTCGCGGTGTAGGCGACCTCCATGCCCTTGGGGATCCACCGGCGCCCGGGGGGCGTCGTCGCCTCGGCGAGCAGCCCCATCGCCGCCTCGAGGCCGTTGCACACGGCGATGGCGTGGACGGTGCCGATGTGATTCTGGACGGCGCGACGCTTGCGGATCGACAGCTCGGCGTGGTGCGGGCGCACCTCCCGTACCCGGGGCCGCACGGTCCAGAAGTACGGCGCCTTCTGGGCGAAGAGGAACGAGAACGCCGGCTTCCCCAGGGGCAGGGAGGTGAGCGTGCGGTACAGGCTGTAGGTGTCCGGCATACGCCGATGTTACTGCTCGGTATGCCGGCCGCTCACCGCCCGTGGCCACGCTCACCCGAGCAGGACGCGGAAATCGTCGTCCGTCCCGGTTGCAACCGGGACCGATGTCGATGTCCGGGCGCACGGCACCCCTGAACGACGGCGCCCCGACCTACTTCTTCTTCGTCTCGCCGTTGTCGTCCGACGACAGGGCGGCGATGAAGGCCTCCGGCGGGACCTCGACGGTGCCGATGTTCTTCATCCGCTTCTTGCCCGCCTTCTGCTTCTCGAGCAGCTTGCGCTTGCGGCTGATGTCCCCGCCGTAGCACTTGGCGAGGACGTCCTTGCGGATCGCCCGGATGTTCTCGCGGGCGATGACCCGGGCGCCGATGGCGGCCTGGATCGGCACCTCGAACTGCTGGCGCGGGATGAGCTCCTTGAGCTTGCCGGCCATCATGTTGCCGTAGGCGTACGCCTTGTCCTTGTGGACGACCGAGCTGAACGCGTCGACGTTCTCGCCCTGCAGGAGGATGTCGACCTTGACGAGGTCGGCGACCTGGTCCCCGGCCTCCTGGTAGTCGAGCGAGGCGTAGCCGCGGGTGCGCGACTTGAGCTGGTCGAAGAAGTCGAAGACGACCTCGGCCAGGGGCAACGTGTAGCGCAGCTCGACCCGGTCCTCGGACAGGTAGTCCATGCCGAGGAGCTGGCCGCGCTTGCCCTGGCAGAGCTCCATGATCGCGCCGATGAACTCGCTCGGCGCGAGGATCGTCGACTTGACGACCGGCTCGCGCACCTCGGCGACCTTGCCGTAGGGGAACTCGCTCGGGTTGGTCACGACGATGACCGAGCCGTCGTCCATGGTCACGTCGTAGACGACGTTGGGCTGGGTCGAGATGAGGTCGAGGTCGAACTCGCGCTCGAGCCGCTCCCGGACGATCTCGAGGTGGAGCAGGCCGAGGAAGCCGCAGCGGAACCCGAACCCCAGGGCGACCGACGTCTCGGGCTCGTAGACGAGCGCCGCGTCGTTGAGCTTGAGCTTGTCGAGGGCGTCGCGCAGGATCGGGTAGTCGGAGCCGTCGATCGGGAAGAGCCCGGAGAAGACCATGGGCTTGGGGTCGCGGTAGCCACCGAGGTCCGTGGCCGCCGGCTTGCGCTCGTTGGTGACGGTGTCACCGACACGCGACTGCCGGACGTCCTTGACGCCGGTGATGAGGTAGCCGACCTCTCCGACCCCGAGGCCCTTGCCGGGCACCGGCTCCGGGCTGATGACCCCGATCTCGAGCAGCTCGTGCGTCGCCCGGGTCGACATCATGATGATCTTCTCGCGCGGGTTGAGGTTGCCGTCGACCACGCGCACGTAGGTGACGACGCCGCGGTAGGTGTCGTAGACGGAGTCGAAGATCATGGCGCGCGCCGGGGCGTCCGGGTCGCCGACGGGGTGCGGGATCTGCCGGACGATCTCGTCGAGCAGCGGCTCGACGCCGACGCCGGTCTTGCCCGAGACCCTGAGGCAGTCCTCGGGCTCGCAGCCGATGAGCTTGGCGAGCTCCTCGGCGTACTTCTCCGGCTGGGCCGCCGGCAGGTCGATCTTGTTGAGCACCGGGATGATCGTGAGGTCGTTCTCCATCGCCAGGTAGAGGTTGGCGAGCGTCTGCGCCTCGATCCCCTGGGCCGCGTCGACGAGGAGCACCGCACCCTCGGACGCGGCGAGCGAGCGCGACACCTCGTAGGTGAAGTCGACGTGGCCGGGGGTGTCGATCATGTTGAGGATGTAGTCGCCGCTCGTGCCGTCGGCGCCGACGCTCTCCCACGGCATCCGGACCGCCTGGCTCTTGATCGTGATGCCGCGCTCGCGCTCGATGTCCATGCGGTCGAGGTACTGAGCACGCGCCCGGCGGTCGTCGACGACCCCGGTGATGCCGAGCATGCGGTCGGCAAGGGTCGACTTGCCGTGGTCGATGTGGGCGATGATGCAGAAGTTGCGGATCGCCTCCGGCGGCGTGGCGTGCGGCTGCAGCGCGGTGCGGGCACGGGGAGACACAGTCGCTCAAGTCCTCGGGAAGGCGGAAACAGATCCCGGACAGTCTCCCACGGCCCGGCAGCGCGTCCGAACCGGCGCACGGGCGCACGGGCGCACGGCGCACGGCGCAGGGGACGGCGCGCGGTGACCCGCTTGCGCGGGGCGGCGCGCTCGCCCGGGCCTGGACGTAGCGTGGCGGCCATGGCTTCCCCACCCGGCGACTTCCTCGGACCGCTCGACCCGGCATACGCCCCCGACCCGGACGGAGACCCGGACCCGGGCGAGGTCGTGTGGGCGGAGGTGCCCTACGAGGACGACCCCCGCCAGGGCAAGGACCGGCCGGTGCTCGTCGTCGGCGACGACGGGCCGTGGCTGCTCGGGATGTACCTCACGAGCAAGGACCACGACCGCGACCACGAGCAGGAGCGGCGTGCGGGGCGCCTCTGGGTCGACGTCGGGCCGGGCGGCTGGGACAGCAAGGGCCGCCCGTCGGAGGTGCGGGTCAACCGGGTCGTGCGGGTCGACCCGGCCACGGTGCGGCGCGAGGGGGCCGTGCTCGCCCGGGACCGCTGGGACGAGGTCATGGCCGCGTGGGCCCCCGTGTCGCGGGGTCGCGCCGGCCGGGGCTGAGGGCGGCGCGCCCACCCCGGGGACGACGAAGCGCGCCCCGGTTCGAGAACCGGTGGCGCGCTACGGACGTGGTGCGGGTCGCGGACGACTCAGAGGCTGGACGCCTTCTTGGCCATCGCCGACTTCTTGTTGGCCGCGCTGTTCTTGTGCAGGACGCCCTTGCTGACGGCCTTGTCGAGCTTGGTGGAGGCCGCCTTGAGGGCGTCCTTCGCCTCGTCGGCCTTGCCGGCGTCGGCGAGCGAGCGGAACTTGCGGACCGCCGTGCGCACGTCGGACTTGACCGCCTTGTTGCGCTCGGTCGCGACCTTGTTGGTCTTGATGCGCTTGAGCTGGGACTTGATGTTTGCCACGAAGTGAGACTTTCTGAGAGGTCGGTGGTTGCCGTAGAGGGCGGCAGTCGCAGCTCGGGACCGGGAGTGGGGACGCCCTTGCGTGAACCGCGACTGGGTGGTGCAACGTGCGCGCACGACCTGAGCGCGCACGCAAGGAGCAAAACTACCAGCGGGGCGGCCCCCCACGCAAAACGCCGGTATGCCGGTCCACACAGACCGTGGTACCCGCGCTCCGATGCCGCTCAGCCGTCACCGGCGGCCTTCTCGCGCGTGATCGTCAGGACGGCGCGTTCGACGGCGTAGACCGGGTCGCGGCCACCGCCCTTGACCTCGAAGTCGGCAGCAGCGACGGCGCGCAGCGACCGGGCGAGGCCCTCGGCGGTCCAGCCACCCAGCGAGCGCCGCGCCTTGTCGACCTGCCACGGGGCCATGCCGAGGTCGCGGGCGAGGTCGGCGGAGCGGCCGCGACCGGCCGAGCCGACCCTGATGAGCTGGCGGATCTGCTGGGCGAGCACGGCGACGATCGGGACGGGGTCGACCCCGACGGCGATCGCGTGGCGGAGCAGGCGCAGGGCCTCCCCCGCGTCGCCGGCCACCGCGGCGTCGGCGACCTTGAAGCCGGTGGCCTCGACCTTGCCCCCGTGGTAGGTCAGGACGACCTGCTCGTCGATCGTGCCGGTCGTGTCGGCGACGAGCTGGTGGCAGGCGGAGGCGAGCTCGCGCAGGTCCTTGCCGATGGCGTCCACGAGCGCCTGGACGGCCTCGCCGGTCGCGCGGCGCCTGGCCCGACGGAACTCGTTCATCGCGAAGTCGGCCTTGTCGCGGTCGGACTTGATCGCCGGGGCGTCGATGACGCGGGCGCGCGCCTTCTTGAGGGTGTCGAGGACCTTCTTGCCACGGTTGCCGCCCTTGTGGACGACGACGAGCGTGACGTCCTCGGGCGGAGACGCCAGGTAGTCGAGCAGGTCCTGCTGCAGCTCGTCCGTGGCCTCGTCGAGGTCGTGGACGACGACGGCCTTGTCGCCACCGAACAGCGACGGGCTCGCGTGCACCATGAGCTCACCCGGCTGGTAGGCGGCAGCGTAGAGGCGGATGACCTCGACGTCGGGGGTGCGCTCACGGACGGCCTCGAGGACCTCGGCCAGGCCACGCTCGGCGAGCACCTGCTCGGGGCCGGTGATGAGCACCAGCGGCGGCACGCGGCGCTGCACCTCGACGAGATCGCTCACGGCTCCCACTCTGCCACGACGGTGCGACGGCGGCTTCGCCACCACAGGAGGGCCCAGGGCCGAGAGGCCCCCGGGGGGCGGGGCCCTAGTCGAGGTCGAGCATCGACCCGCTGCCGGGCTCGAGGCCCAGGCCCTCGAGCCGGGCGGCGATGACCTCGCTGGGCAGCTCGAGCGACTCGCTGAGCTCCTCGAGGTCGAGCCCGAGCTCCACCCCGTCGCGCAGCTCCTCGTCCTCCTCCGCCGTCCAGGCGTGCCCCTGCGTCACGGCGGTCCGGGCGGCGGGAGCCGGCGGCGGCGCGGTGGCCACCGGGCGGGTGTCGGTCGCGTCGACCGCACCGGTCGTCTCGGCGTCGCCCATGGCGGTTCCCCTGACGGCGCCGGTGAGGCCTCGCAGCGCCGGCTCGGCGACGTCCTCGGGAGGAGGCGCCGTCTCGTCGAGGCGCTTGAGCGCGTTGAGGACGAGGGCGCGGTCGGACGTCGGCCAGAAGGGCGGCAGCGAGCGCTGGAGGAACCCGGCATACCGGGCACTCATCATGCGGGAGTCGAGGAAGGCGACGACGCCGCGGTCGTCGCCACGGCGGATGAGGCGCCCGGCACCCTGCGCGAGCCGCAGCGCGGCGTGCGTCGCCGAGACGGCCATGAAGCCGTTGCCGCCCATCCGCGCGATCGCCTGCGAGCGCGCCGACGCGAGCGGGTCGTCGGGGCGGGGGAACGGGATGCGGTCGATGATGACGAGCTGGCAGGACGACCCGGGGACGTCGACCCCCTGCCACAGGCTGAGCGTGCCGAACAGGCAGGTGCGCGGGTCCCGGGCGAACTGCCGGACGAGGGTCGAGATCTGGTCCTCGCCCTGGCAGAGCACGGCGACCTCGCCGTCCGTGGAGGGATCGGCCGCCAGTCGTTGACGGAGTTCGTCGGTGGCCGCACGGGCGGCGCGCATGGACGAGAACAACCCGAGGGTGCGCCCGCCCGCCGCCCGGACCAGGGCCTCGATCTCGTCGAACATCTCCGGTGAGGCGCCGTCACGACCGGGAGGCGGGAGGTGCTTGGCGACGTAGGCGATGCCCTGCTGCGGGTAGTCGAACGGGCTGCCGACGTCGAGGCCGGTCCACGTCGGCGCGCCCTCGCCGCGCAGGCCGATCGTGCCGGCCACGGCGTCGAACGTCCCGCCGAGCTCGAGGGTGGCGGAGGTGAGGATGACCGTGCGGTCCTCGAAGACCTTGTCGCGCACCAGCATCGCGACACTCATCGGCGCGACCCGCAGGACGCTCCCGCGCCGCGGGTCCTTGTTCACCCAGACGACGTCGAGCTCGCGCTGCTCGAGCACGCGCGAGGCGTTGTCGTGGAGCTCCTCGACCGCGGCCCGGGCGACCTGGCGCGCACCGTCGACCTCCTGGCCGGGGGGTGGCTTGAGCTCGGTGGTGACCTGCCGGGTGGTGTCGCGCAGACGGGCGAGGGCGAGCCCGAGGTTGTCGGGGATGCCGGTCAGCCGACCCTCGGGGAGCTCGTCGAGGACGGACTCGAGGAACGTGCCGGCGTCGTCGATGCTCTCGCTGGACTCGGCCTGACGGCCGGCCCGCTTCGCGGCGGCCCGGGCCATGCCGGGGGTGACCTCGTCGGTGATCGTCGCGGTGACCCGGTCGACGAGCTCGTGCGCCTCGTCGACGACGAGGACGTCGTGCTCGGGGAGCATCTGGCGGCCCTCGAACGCGTCGATGGCCATGAACGAGTGGTTGGTGACGATGACGTCGACGCCCTTGGCCGCCTCGCGGGAGCGCTCCACGAAGCACTCGGCCACCATCGGGCACCTGCCGCCGAGGCACTCGTGGGCACTGACCGACACCTGTCGCCACGCGCGCTCCGAGACCCCGGGCACGAGCTCGTCGCGGTCACCCGACTCGGTCTCGTCGGCCCACTCGCGCAGGCGCACGACCTCCTTGCCGAGCCAGCCGGCCTGCTGGTCGACGTCGCCGACCCCGAACAGGCCCTCCTCGTCGTCGGGGAAGCCGCCCTCGAGCTTGTGCGTGCAGAGGTAGTTGCGCCGCCCCTTGACGATCGCGTAGGTCGGTCGCCGTCCGAGCAGCGGCGCCAGCGAGTCGGCGACCCGGGGCATGTCGCGGTCGACGATCTGGGCCTGCAGGGCGAGCGTGGCGGTCGCGACGACCGCGGGCTTGCCGACCTCCATGGCGTGCTGGACCGCCGGGACGAGGTAGGCGAGGGACTTGCCGGTGCCGGTGCCGGCCTGCACGAGGAGGTGCTCACCCGAGTCGACGGCGTGCGCCACGGCCTTGGCCATGCTCACCTGGCCGGGTCGCTCGCTCCCCTTGACACCGCTGACCGCGGCCGCGAGGAGGTCGTCGAGGGTCGGCACCGACACAGGGTATGCCGTCCCGCCGACTCCCGAGGCGCCCCCTCCACAGGTGCGCCGCCCGGCGCGAGAGCGGGCACCCGGCACGGCGGGCACCCGGCATACCGGCGTGTCCCCGTGCCCAACTCGCCAATTCCCCCGTTGGGCCCGCGACACGCCGAACCCCACCCTGAACCGGACGCTCAGACGGCACCCGGCTGCTGCATCAGCCCGCCGTCGGCCATGACCGTCGTCGCGGTCACGTAGGAGGCCGCGTCGCTCGCGACGAAGCACACCAGCGCGCCCACCTCCTCCGGCGTGCCGATCCGGCCGAGCGGGATCGCCGCCTCGAGGGCCCGGGTCTCGGCCGGCGTGTCCTCGGCGTTGATCGGGGTGCGGATCGCGCCCGGGCCGACGGCGACGACGCGGATGCCGTCCGGTCCCAGCTCGACACCGGCGGTGCGGGTGAGCATGCGCATCCCGCCCTTGGAGATGCAGTAGGCGAGGTCGCTCGGCATCGGCCAGTCCTCGTGCGTCGACGAGATGTTGACGACGACCCCGCCGCCGCCCTGCGCCCGCATCTGCTCGGCCGCCAGCTTGGTGCCGAACACCGCGCCCTTGAGGTTGATCCCCATGAGGAGGTCGTACTTCTCCTCGGTGAGCGTGGCCAGCGTCTCCTCGAACTCGACCCCGGCGTTGTTGACCATGACGTCGAGCCGGCCGAAGGCCTCGACCGTCGTGCTGACGAGCCGCCGCAGGTCGGCGACGATGCTGACGTCGGCCTCGCACCCGACGGCCTCACCGCCGGCGGCCTCGATGTCCCTGATGATCGCGTCGGTGTCCTCGGGACGCGAGACGTAGTCGATGACGACCCTGGCGCCCTGGGCGGCCGCCGCCCGGACGATCCCCTCGCCGATCCCGCTGTTGCCCCCGGTGACGACGACGACCCTGCCCTCCAGGGGACGGGCGGGGGTGGGGGGCAGCGGGGCCGTCGTCATGGGTCGATCTCCTTGCGTAGGTCCTCGGGACTGGTGCAGATGAGGTGCGCGACCAGGGCCGTCCAGCCGCACTGGTGCGACGCGCCCAGTCCGGTCCCGTCGTCGCCGTTGAAGTGCTCGCTGAACGTCGGGTGGACGTCCCACAGCGGGCCGGCCGGGTGCTCGCGCGGGGTACCGGGACGGCGGCCGTCCGCCCGCGGCAGGAAGAGCGAGATCAGGCGTCCGCGGACGGCGATCGCCGCCTCCTCCAGCGAGATCCGGTGGCCTGAGCCGGTCGGGAACTCGACGACGAGGTCTCCGTCGGCACCCTCGGCCATGACGAGGAGCGCGTCGAGGACGAGCACGTTGGTCGGGAACCAGACCGGACCGCGCCAGTTCGAGTTGCCGCCGAACATGCCGCTCGAGGACTCCCCCGGGTCGTACTGGATGCGGACCGAGGTGTCACCGACGGCGATCTCGGCGCCTCCGCGGTAGGACGCCGACAGGGAGCGGATGCCGTGCGGCGACAGGAACTCCTCCTCGTCGAAGAGGCGTCGCAGGATCGCCTCGAGCCGCGGGCGGACCACCGGCGTGAGGCTGTTGTGGACGACGTCGCCGTCCTGGCTGTGCAGCAGCGAGTCGGTGAGGTCGGGCCGCCGGTCCTGGAGCCAACGCAGCCGGGAGGTGAAGTCGGTGAGCTCCTCGAACGCCCACGCCGGCACGTTGGCCACCGCGATGAGCGGCAGCAGCCCGACGAGCGAGCGGACCCGGACGGGCGCGCCGTGGCCGTCCCCGTCGACGAGGACGTCGTAGAAGAACTCGTCGGTCTCGTCCCACAGGGACACCCCCTCCGTGCCGAACGTCTCCATCGCCTCGGCGATCGAGAAGAAGTGCTCGAGGAAGGTCGTCGCGAGCCCGTCCCAGTCACGGTCGCCACGGCTCAGCTCGAGCGCGATCCGCAGCATCTGCAGGCAGGTGAACGCCATCCAGCTCGTCGCGTCGGACTGCTCGAGCCGCCACCCGTCCGGCACCTCGCGCGACCGGTCGAAGACGCTGATGTTGTCCATCCCGAGGAAGCCGCCCTCGAAGAGGTTCGAGCCGTCGGAGTCCTTGCGGTTGAGCCACCACGAGAAGTTGAAGAGCAGCTTGGTGAACACCCGGATGAGGAAGCCGCGGTCGCGCGAGCCGTCGAGGACGTAGACGTGCCACGCGGCCCACGCGTGGACGGGCGGGTTGACGTCGCCGAACGACCACTCGTATGCCGGCAGCTGGCCGTTGGGGTGCTGGCTCCACTCGCGGCACATGAGGAGGAGCTGGTTCTTCGCGAACTGCGGGTCCATGTGGGCGATGGCGACGGTGTGGAAGGCGAGGTCCCACGCCGCGAACCACGGGTACTCCCACTCGTCCGGCATCGAGATGATGTCGGCGAGGGCGAGGTGTGACCAAGAGGTGTTGCGGCCCAACGGTTCTCGGGCGAGCCGGGAGTCCGGGGGCGGCGGGCCGGCGGGGTCGCCCTCGAGCCACTCGCGGACGTCGTAGCGGTAGAGCTGCTTGCACCAGTTGAGCCCCGCGAACGCCCTCCGGGCGACGTGGCGCTCCTCGTCGCCGACGTGGTCCGGGATGACGGAGGCATAGAAGCGGTCGGCCTCGGTCCGGCGGGCGGCGAGCACGCCGTCGAAGCCGGCGCCGAAGGGGTCGCCGAGGGGGTCGACCTCGTCCACGCCGCCGACCCAGTCGTCGTCGTGCAGGCGCAGCCGGATCCGCACGGTCGCACCCGGGGCGACCGCGTCGAAGTGGTAGCGCAGCGCCACCTTGGTCCCGCGGCCGTCGGTGGCGAGCAGGCTCGGGTCGGCGTGGACGACGGCCCGGTCGACCGCGTCCTTGGGGTGCTCGCTCAGGCTCGTGCCCTCGCCGAAGACGGCCTCGACGTGGGTCTCGTTGTCGCAGACGAGCACCTCGGGCAACCCCTCGGCGACGAGGCGGACGACGCCGAGGTGGTCGTGCGTCGCCCGCAGCGCGACCGTTCCCGGGACGGTGGACTCCACGACCTCGATGACCGGCGTGCGGTCGTCACGGCCCCACGCCCAGGTGTTGCGGAACCACAGCTGCGGCACGAGGTCGAGCGGCGCAGCCTCCGGCCCGTGGTTCGTCGCCTCGACGACGACACAGAGGTCCCCGGGAGCCGCCTTCGCGTGGGTCGTCACCACGTCGAAGAAGCGGTCCTCGTCCAGCGCGCCGGTGTCGAAGAGCTGGAACTCGGGCACGTCGTGGCCGCGCGCCGCGCTCTCCTCGCGCAGTGCGGCATACGGGAACGCCGCCTGCGGGTAGCGGTAGAGGTACTGCGCCCAGCTGTGCGTGGGTGTGGCGTCGAGGTGCCACCAGTACTCCTTGGCGTCCTCGCCGTGGTTGCCCTCCCCGTTGGTGAGCCCGAACAGCCGCTCCTTGAGCCGGTCGTCCTGCCCGTTCCACATGGCGACCGCGAGGTTGAGGAAGCCGTAGCGGTCACACACCCCCGCGATGCCGTCCTCGCCCCACCGGTAGGCCCGGGCGTGCGCGTGGTCGAACGGGAAGAACGCCCAGGCGTCGCCGTCGGCGGAGTAGTCCTCACGCACGGTCCCCCACTGCCGGCCCGAGACGAAGGGCCCCCAGGCACGCCAGACGTCGCCGTCGTGGGGGGAGTCGCGCAGGCGCTGGTGCTCCTCGGTCACGGGGCGCCCCTCGGGCTCGACCGACGTCATGGCCCCACCTTCGCACGGTGGGGCCCTGCAGCAGTGGGAGGATGCAGGCGATGACTTCACACCCGTTGGCCGACCGCGCACTGGGTTCCGTGACCACCGACGCCGACGAGCTGTATGCCGTCTTCACCGGTTGGGCGCAGGACTCCGGCATCGCCCTGTACCCCCACCAGGACGAGGCCGTGATCGAGGTCGTCACGGGACGCCACGTCGTGCTCGCCACCCCCACCGGCTCTGGCAAGTCCCTCGTCGGTGTCGCGGCCCACTTCGCCGCCCTCGCCGGCGACCGGGTCAGCTTCTACACCGCGCCCATCAAGGCCCTCGTCAACGAGAAGTTCTTCGCGCTCTGCGAGGTCTTCGGTGCCGAGAACGTCGGCCTGCTCACCGGCGACGCCGCGGTCAACGCCGACGCCCCGATCATCTGCTGCACCGCCGAGGTGCTCGCCAACATCGCTCTGCGAGAAGGCTCGTCGGCGGACGTCGGCATGGTGGTCATGGACGAGTTCCACTACTACGCCGACGGGCAGCGCGGGTGGGCGTGGCAGGTGCCGCTGCTGGAGCTGCCGCAGGCACAGTTCCTGCTCATGTCGGCGACGCTCGGCGACATGGCGCGCATCACCGAGGACCTCACCCGGCGCACCGGGCGGGACGTGTCGGTCGTCACGACGGCCGAACGGCCGGTTCCGCTGTCGTTCGCGTGGTCGCTGACGCCCCTCGCCGAGACGGTCGAGGAGATCGTCACGACGCACCAGGCGCCGGTCTACGTCGTCCACCCCACGCAGCAGCTCGCCGCGGAGCACGCGGCGTCGCTGACGAACCTCCGGCTGCTCACCGCCGACGAGAAGGCGCAGATCGCGGACCGCCTCGCGACCGTGCGCTTCGCCGCCGGCTTCGGACGGACCCTGTCCGGCCTGCTGCGCCGCGGCATCGGCGTCCACCACGCCGGGCTGCTCCCCCGCTACCGCCGGATCGTCGAGCAGCTCGCCCAGGCGGGGCTGCTCAAGGTCATCGCGGGGACCGACACCCTCGGCGTCGGCATCAACGTCCCGATCCGCACCGTCCTGTTCACCGGACTGGCGAAGTTCGACGGCCAGCGGGACCGGATCTTCCGCTCGCGTGAGTTCCACCAGATCGCCGGGCGGGCCGGGCGGGCCGGCTTCGACACGAGCGGCTCGGTCGTCGTGCAGGCACCCCCGCACGTCATCGAGAACGAGCGCAACATCGCCAAGGCGGGCGACGACCCCAAGAAGCTGCGCAAGGTCCAGCGCCGCAAGGCCCCGGAGGGCTCGATCGTGTGGACCGAGCAGACGTTCGACAAGCTCGTCGCCAGCGAGCCCGAGGCACTGACGCCCCGGATGCGGATGGACAACTCGATGCTGCTCGCCCTCATGGCCCGGCCCGGCGACCCGGTGGCCGCGGTCAGCCGGCTCACCCGCGACAACCACGAGAGCCTCGCGGGGCAGGCTCGGCTCGCCCGCCGGGCGATCCACCTCGGGCGGTCCCTGCTCGACTCGGGCGTCATCGTCCGCCTCCCCGAGCCCGGTCCGGACGGCCGCACCGTCGACCTCACCGTCGACCTGCCGGCGGACTTCGCGCTCAACCAGCCGTTGGCGCACTTCGCCCTGGCGGCCTTCGACCTGCTCGACCCGGACTCCCCCACCCGCGCCCTCGACACCGTGTCCATCGTCGAGGCGGTGCTCGACTCACCCCGCCCGGTCCTGCGCGCCCAGCAGTGGTCCGCCCGCGGCGAGCGGATCGCCGAGCTCAAGGCGGAGGGCGTCGAGTACGACGAGCGCACGGCCATCGTCGAGGAGATCACCTGGCCGCGCCCGCTCCTCGACCTGCTGGAGCCGGCATACGAGACCTACCGGCAGACCCACCCGTGGCTCCGGGACGACGCCCTCGACCCCAAGAGCATCGTCCGCGAGATGTGGGAGCAGGCGATGAGCTTCGGCGACCTCATCCGCCGCTACGGCCTCACCCGCTCGGAGGGTGTGGTGCTGCGCTACCTCTCCGACGCCTATCGCACGCTGCGCCAGACCGTCCCGGACTCCCACCGGGGTGAGGAGCTCGACACCCTCATCGACTGGCTCGGGGAGACGATCCGCCAGACCGACTCCTCGCTCATCGACGAGTGGGCGGCACTCACCGACCCCGAGTCGGTGCGCAACGCGGTCGCCGCCCACGGCGAGGCGCCGCCGCCGCCGCGACCGGTCACGGCCAACGAGCGGGCGTTCCGGGCCATGGTGCGGCAGGCGATGTGGCGTCGGGCCGAGCTCGCGTCGCTCGACGACATCGAGGCGCTCGCCCGGCTCGAGGTGTCGTCGGTGGTCGTGCCCGAGGACGGCCGATCCGTCGTCATGGACCTCGGCGCGTGGGACGCCGCGCTCGGTGCGTACTGGGACGAGCACGGCTCGATCGGCGTCGATGCCGACGCGCGCGGACCCTCGCTGCTCCAGGTCGAGCCGGCCAAGGACCACGTCCCCGGTCTGGACGACGACGAGGAGCACCGCATCTGGCGGGTCCGGCAGGTGCTCGCCGACCCGGCCGACGACCGCGACTGGGTCATCGAGGCCGTCGTCGACCTCGACGCGAGCGACGCCGCCGGCGAGCTCGTCCTCGTGACCACCGGCCTCCGCCGCCTCTGACCCCACCCCACACCCCGACCCTCACCCCCGGGTCCCGTGCCGAACTCGCCAATTCCCCCGTTGGGCACACGGCGTGTCGCGGACCGAGTGGGGGAATTGGCGAGTTCGGCACCAAGCGGACGGGTCAGGCGCGGTAGCCCGACAGCTCGGCCGCGAGGTCGGCGTTGACGCGGGCGGTGACCCGGGTGCCCTCGCCGACGTGCTCGCTGGCGAGGATCTCGCCCTCCTCGTGGAGGCGGCTCACGAGGTCGCCCCGGTCGTACGGAAGGAGGACCTCGACGTCGATGTCCGGCTGCGGCAGCTCGTCGCCGATGAGGGCGCGCAGGGCGTCGAACCCCGCACCGGTGCGGGCGGAGACCGCGATCGCGTGCCTCTCCTGGCGCAGGATCCGGTCGACGACCTCGGGGTCGGCGATGTCGGCCTTGTTGACGACGATGACCTCCTTGACGTCGGTGGCGTCGACGTCGGCGAGGACCGCGCGCACGGCCGAGATCTGGCCCTCGGGGTCCGGGTGCGACCCGTCGACCACGTGGAGCAGCAGGTCGGACTCGGCGACCTCCTCGAGGGTGGAGCGGAAGGCCTCGACGAGCTGGTGCGGGAGCTGGCGGACGAACCCGACCGTGTCGGTGAAGGTGAACTCGCGCCCGTCCGGGGTCTCGCTGCGCCGGACCGTCGGGTCGAGCGTCGCGAACAGCTGGTTCTGGACGAGGACGCCGGCCCCGGTGAGCCGGTTGAGGATCGAGGACTTGCCCGCGTTGGTGTAGCCCGCGATGGCGACGCTGGGGATGCCGTTGGACCGTCGGCTCCCTCGCTTGGTGTCGCGGTGGGTCTTCATCCCGGCGATGTCGCGCTTGAGCTTGGCGACGCGGGTGTTGATCCGTCGACGGTCGAGCTCGATCTTGGTCTCACCCGGTCCGCGCGAGCCCATGCCCTGGCCGCCGGCGGCCTGTCCACCGGCCTGGCGCGACATCGACTCACCCCAGCCGCGCAGGCGCGGGAGGAGGTACTGGAGCTGGGCGAGCTCGACCTGGGCCTTGCCCTCACGGCTCTTGGCGTGCTGAGCGAAGATGTCGAGGATGAGCGCGGTCCGGTCGATGACCTTGACCTTGACGACGTCCTCGAGCGCGCGCCGCTGGCTGGGGGCGAGCTCGGTGTCGCAGATGACGGTGTCGGCTCCCTCGGAGACGACGAGGTCGTGCAGCTCCTCGGCCTTGCCCTTGCCGAGGTAGGTCGCCGTGTCGGGCTTCTGCCGGCGCTGCATGACGCCCTCGAGGACCTCGGCCCCCGCGGTCTCGGCGAGTGCCGCGAGCTCACGCATGGAGTTCTCGGCGTCGACGAGCGTGCCGTCGCACCAGACGCTCGCGAGGACGACGCGCTCGAGCCGCAGCTGGCGGTACTCGACCTCGGTGACGTCCTCGAGCTCGGTGGACAGGCCCGCGACCCGGCGCAGCGCCGCGCGTTCCTCGCGCTCGAGCTGGTCGCCGTCGTAGAGGGCGAGAGGGGCCTCGTCGTCGTCGTCACCGTCGACCAGGAACCCGTCGGAGTCGACGTCGGGGTCGGAGAGGGCGTCGGCCTGGCCGGAGAGGATGTGGTGTCGCTCAGTCATGTTCCGTCTAGGGTCTCATCTATGACCAGCTCGGGGCGAACGGATTCGGTGGACCACTACTTCACCGCGTCCCCGGCCAGCCCGGACGAGCGCCGGCCGCTCGACGTCACCCTCGCGGGCCGCGCGGTCACGGTCGAGGTCGCCCCGGGCATCTTCAGCCCCGGCGGGGTCGACAAGGGGACGGCCGTCCTCTTCGACGAGGTCCCCGACCCCCCACCCTCCGGCCGCTTCCTCGACCTCGGCTGCGGGTGGGGGCCCATCGCCCTGACCCTGGGCCTGCTGTCCGAGCACGCCGACGTCCTCGGGGTCGACGTCAACGAGCGCAGCGTCGACCTCCTCGCCCGCAACGCGCAGGCCCTCGGCCTCGACCACGTGCGCGCGGTGACCCCCGACGCGGTGCCGAGCGACGCGGCATACGACCTCATCTGGTCCAACCCGCCGATCCGCATCGGCAAGGCGGCCCTGCACGACCTGCTGCGCGAGTGGCTGCCCCGGCTCGCCCCCGGCGGGTCGGCCTACCTCGTCGTCCAGCGCAACCTGGGGTCCGACAGCCTCCAACGCTGGATCGAGGCCGAGCTCGGTATGCCGTGTGGTCGCCAGGGGTCCGCCAAGGGCTTCCGCGTCCTCCGGGTGGACGCAGGGGCGCGGTAGCGGGACCGCTCAGAGGGCGGAGAGGTCCACGGTGCCGTCGGCGATGAGGGCAGCAGGGCCGGCGAGCTCGACCTGGTGGCCGGGAAGCGCCCGCACCCGCAGCCGGCCGCCCGGCACGTCGACCGTCCAGTCGCGGGTGGGTTCGGCGTCACCGGCCCAGAAGCTGGTCGCCAGGGCAGCCGCACAGACGCCGGTACCGCACGAGCGGGTCTCACCCACGCCTCGTTCGTGCACGCGCATGGCGATGTGGGCGTCGCCGAGGACCCGCACGAGCTCGACGTTGGTGCCGTTCGACGGATCGGGCTTCACGTGTGGCGCACGGGTCAGGTCGACGTCGGCGAGCACGACCGTCTCGGGCAGGGCCACGACCGTGTGCGGGTTGCCCAGGTCGACCGACAGCGCCGACCAGGGCTCGTCGCCCCCGTCGACGTGGACGAGGGAGTCGAAGCCGTCCGCCGCGGCGCGGTCCGGGTCGAGGAAGCGCCACCTGCCCATGTTCGTCGCGATCATCTCGCCCTCGATGCGGATGCCCTTGATGCCCCCACGGGTGGCGATCTCGAACTCGTCCGCCCCCTCGAGGCCTTCACGACGCAGGTAGGCAGCGAAGACGCGGGTGCCGTTGCCGCACATCTCGGCGACGGACCCGTCCGCGTTGCGGTAGTCCATGAACCACGGGGCGCGCTCGGCCATGGCGCGCACCGACTCCTCAGTGGCCGATGCCGTGGGGACGACGCGGATGACGCCGTCCGCCCCGATCCCGGCGCGGCGGTCGGCGAGGCTGCGGGCCATCTCGGCGTCGACGTCGAGGCGCGCGTCGAGGTCGGGCACGAGGACGAAGTCGTTCTCGGTGCCGTGCCCCTTGGTGAAGCGCCAGGTCGTCATGTCAGCCATTGTCGGCGATCGCCTTCTCGACCCACGCCACGGCGTCGTCGAGCGCGCCGGCGCCGCCGGGGTCGACCCAGTGGATCCGCGGGTCCGGACGGAACCACGACTCCTGGCGCCGCGCGTAGCGCCGGGTGGCCTGGGCCGTCTCGGCGATCGCCCGGTCCCGCGTCATGGTGCCGTCGAGCTGCGCCAGCGCCTGGGCGTAGCCGAGTGCACGGGAGGCCGTGCGTCCGCGCCGGATGCCGTGGGGGACGAGCGAGCGCACCTCGTCGACGAGGCCCTCCCGCCACATCTGCTCGACCCGGCTGTCGATGCGGAGGTCGAGCAGCTCACGAGGCGGGCGCAGTCCGAGCACGGCGGTGGGCAGCAGATGGCGCCGTTCCGGCATCGTCGCACTGAACGGCCGTCCGGTGATCTCGACGACCTCGAGCGCCCGGATCACCCGGCGCACGTTGTGTGGCCCGATGCGTCCTGCCGCAACGGGATCACGCTCCGTCAACAGGGCGAACAGCGGCGCAGGACCCTGCGCCTCCGCCTCGGCCTCGAGCCGCGCCCGCACCTCCGGGTCGGTCGGCGGGATCTCGAGGTGGTCGAGGGCGGCTCGGACGTAGAGCCCGGACCCCCCCGCCACGACGGGGTGGAGGCCGCGACCGCGGACGTCGGCGACCGACCTGCGGGCGGCCACCTGGTACGCGGCGATCGTCGCCTCGTCGGTGACGTCGAGGACGTCGATCTGGTGGTGCGGGACGCCGCGCCGCTGCGCCAGGGGAAGCTTCGCGGTGCCGATGTCCATGCCGCGGTAGAGCTGCATGGCGTCGGCGCCGACCACCTCGCCGCCGACCGCCTCGGCCAGCCGAAGGGCCAGCTCGGACTTGCCGCTGGCGGTCGGCCCGACGACCGCGATGACGAGCGGGCCGTCAGCGGGCAAGTTCGTCCTCGGAGCGGGCGTGCCCGCCCTCGGCGATCACCTCGTCGTCGTCGTACTCGTCCTCGTCGTCGTGGCCGAACGGGTCACGGTCGACGCCGGGCATCCAGGTCAGGCCCGGCGTGCCCCACCCCTGCGCCTTGACCGCCTTCTTCGCCTTGCGCGCCCACTTGCCCTGGAGACGGTCGACGTAGAGGAAGCCGTTGAGGTGGTCGTACTCGTGCTGGAACATCCGCGCGAACCAGCCGGTCGCGGCGTACGAGACCTCGTTGCCGTCGAGGTCGAGCCCGGTGAGCGTGGCGGACTCGCCCCGGCGCAGGGGGAACGACTCGCCGGGCACGGAGAGGCAGCCCTCGGACTCGTCCTGCGGGCTGGGGTCCCCGACGACCGGCTTGGCCGCCGAGACGAACGGGTTGATGACGACGCCACGAACGGGGATGCCGTCGTGGTTGTCCATCTGCCACGTGAAGATCCGCAGCCCCACGCCGACCTGCGGAGCGGCCAGCCCGACACCACGGGCGGCGTCCATCGTCTCGAACATGTCGGCCACGAGCTCGCGAATGCCGTCGTCGATGACCTCGACCGGCTCGGCGCGGCGGTGCAGCACCGGCTCGCCGGTGATGGTGATGGGGCGGATCGTCATGGGTCCAGTGTCGCAAATCCGCGGGCCGTCCCACGACCTCCCCTTGCGCCGGTGGGTCAACAGGTCCATGGTGGGTGGACCGCTCCCCCGGGAGCGGACCCCTGTTGCCCAGAGAGAGGAGCCCCCTTGAGTTTCTTTGACAGTGCCAAGGAGAAGGCGGAGAGTCTGGCCGCGGACAACCCTGACAAGCTCGAGGAATTCAGCGACCAAGGTCTGGAGCGCGGCGGCGACCTCGCCGACGGCGCCTCGGGCGGTCGGTTCTCCGAGCACATCGATCAGGGACAGGCTGCGGCGGACGAGCGCATCGGCTCCGGCGAGGGTGAGAACCCCCCGGCCGAGTAGCACCCTCGATCTCCTCGACACACGCGAGGCCCCGGACCAGGCGGTCCGGGGCCTCGTGCTGTCGCGGGCGGGTATGCCGTCCGGTCCGGTCCGCCCATGGCGCCGGGTGCCGGGTGCCTGGTGGCTCAGGTCCCGCAGGCCGGCGGCGCGGGGGGCGAGGCCACCGGTCGGCCGATCGAGGGCATCCCGAGGCTGACCGCGGGCTTGCCCGGGACGGGGGCGTCCTGGAGGCCCGCCCAGGCGTCGCCGCCCGGGGTGCGGCGCACGGCGTAGGTCCCGCCGTGGAGGGCGCCGTCGGCGACGAGGTGGTGGGGCGCCCCGTAGGTCACGTCGACGCTGACGACGTCGCCGGGGCGGGCGACCTCGCCGCCCTCGGGCACGGCGAAGTGCACGAGCCGGTTGTCGCGGGCACGCCCGCTCATCCGGGCGGTCTCGCGGTCCTTGCGGCCCTCGGAGGGAGCAACGAGCACCTCGACGGTGCTGCCCTCGATGGCGCGGTTCTCGGACCACGACACCTCGTCCTGGAGGGCGACGAGCCGCTCGAACCGCTCCTGCACGACGGCCTTCGGCACCTGGTCGGCCATCGTCGCCGCGGGCGTGCCGGCACGGATGGAGTACTGGAAGGTGAACGCGCTGGCGAAGCGCGACTGCTCGACGACGCGCAGCGTCTGGGCGAAGTCCTCCTCGGTCTCCCCGGGGAAGCCGACGATGATGTCGGTCGTGATCGCCGCGTCCGGGATCTGGTCGCGAACCCGGTCGATGATCCCGAGGAACCGGTCGCTGCGGTACGAGCGGCGCATGGCCTTGAGGACGCGGTCCGAGCCCGACTGCAGGGGCATGTGCAGGCTCGGTGCCACGTTGTGGGTCTGCGCCATGGCCGTGATGACGTCGTCGGTGAAGGCCGCCGGGTGCGGGCTGGTGAACCGGACCCGCTCGAGGCCCTCGATCTCGCCGCAGGCCCGCAGCAGCTTGCCGAACGCCAGGCGGTCGCCGAACTCGACGCCGTAGGTGTTGACGTTCTGGCCGAGCAGGGTGACCTCGACGACGCCCTGCTCGACGAGCGCCCGGATCTCGGCGAGGACGTCACCCGGGCGGCGGTCGGTCTCCTTGCCGCGCAGGCTGGGGACGATGCAGAACGTGCAGGTGTTGTTGCAGCCGACGGAGATGGACACCCACGCGGCGTAC
This sequence comes from Knoellia aerolata DSM 18566, assembly GCF_000768695.1. Taxonomy (GTDB): domain Bacteria; phylum Actinomycetota; class Actinomycetes; order Actinomycetales; family Dermatophilaceae; genus Knoellia; species Knoellia aerolata. The sequence goes on along the minus strand of NZ_AVPL01000008.1, from coordinate 33,233 downwards.
GCGGAGTCGCGGCGCGTCGGGAGGGTCGAGGGGAAGGTCTCGAGGGACTCGAGGATCTCGACCTCGGCGCGCTTGTTGTGGCGGGCGCGGTCCAGCAGGGCCGGCAGGCTGCCGATGTTGTGGGTGCCGAAGACGACGTCGACCCACGGCGCCTTCGTGACGATGGTCGCGCGGTCCTTCTGGGCCAGGCAGCCACCGACCGCGATCTGCATGTCGGGGTTGCTCGTCTTGGCCGGGCGCAGCTGCCCGAGGTTGCCGTAGAGCTTGTTGTCGGCGTTCTCGCGCACGGCGCAGGTGTTGAAGACGACGACGTCGGCCGTGTCGGGGCGCTCGGGCGCGGGGACACTGGCCAGGTCGACGTAGCCCGCGGTCTCGAGGAGGCCGGCGAGGCGCTCGGAGTCGTGGACGTTCATCTGGCAGCCGTGCGTGCGCACGTCGTAGGTCTTGAGGTCAGTCATCGCCCTCACAGGGTACGGGGCCTCACCGACGCCGCAGGTCGGTGAGCACCGGCGGGACGGCCACAGCGAAGAGCACGAGGGCCGGAACGATGAGGACCTGGAAGCCGAGGGTGAGGTAGCCCGCGGCACCGAGCACGCCTCCGAGGAGGAAGAGGGTGACGAGCCCGGCCAGCATGCCGAGCTTGCGCAGGTCGGCACGCACGGGCGGCTCACCGGGCATGCGGCTGCGGTAGAGGTGCTTGCCGAGCTCGATCCCGATGTCGGTGACCATGCCGGTCACGTGGGTGGTGCGGATCTGGGCGTCGGAGACCTTGGTGATCGTCGCGTTCTGCAGACCCATGGTGAAGCAGAGGACGACGACGAAGACATGACCACGGTGCTCCCAGACGAGCTGGTCGGCGAGCCCTCCGAACGCGAGGACGAGCACGGCCTCGAGCAGCAGGACGTTCGCGAACTTGCCCCGGAGCCCCCGACGGCGACCCCAGTTGAAGACCAGGGCACAGGTCATCGCCCCGAGGACGAAGGAGGCGAGGGCCTCGACCCCGATGACGACGAGCCCGAGAGAACCCCGCACGAGCTGGTCGGCGATCGAGGCGGTGATGCCGGTCATGTGCGACGTGTAGACCGAGACGGCGACGAAGCCCACGGAGTTGAGCGTTCCCGCGACCAGGGCCAGGACCGCGGCCAGCCAGGCGTTGCGGCGGGCCGTGCGGTCCGCGCCGGCGAGCCGAGCCACCCGCGCCGCTCGGGATCTCATCCGGAGGTGGACCGGGGCAGGGGCTCGTGCGTCACGAGGACCGACGCTACGCGGCCGGGCGCGCGTGGGTCCTCGGCGCCCCGCGGGGTCGCCGTCGGTCGATCACGGGGTGACCCCCCACAGGGCCGCGACGTGGCGGACGTCGGTGCCGCAGCACCCGCCCACGATCTCCAGCCGGGGAAGCCGGTCCTCCAGCCGCCGGTGTTCCGCCACGAGGTCGGTGAGGTCGCCCTCGTCCAGCTCCTCGGCCGCGTCGAGCTGGGCGTGCGACTGCCGTGAGGCGTTGACCCGCAGTCCGGTGACCCGCTCGGCCCAGGAGTCACCCTCGTCGAGCGCGGCGGCGACGTGGGCCGGATGCGCGCAGTTGACGAGCAGGCCGTCGGGCGGCGCCTGGCTCCACAAGGACTCGACCGCCGCGTCGAGCGGCGTCCCGTCGGGCAGTCGCCCGTCGGTCTCCACCGTGAACGAGATCGCGACCTCGAGGTCGTGGTCGCGGGCGGCCTGGACCACGCCCACCGCCTCGGAGACGCTCGTGAGCGTGTAGGCGGTGACCCGCTCGGCTCCCGCTTCGGCGAAGGCGCCGACCTGGAAGGAGTGGTACGCGGCGAACTCGTCGGCGGAGCCGGTCGCGCTGCGGATGTCGCCGTCACCGCGCGGACCGATGACGCCCACGACCCTGGTCCGCGAGCGGGTGAGGTGTCCCGACGCCCCGAGGTTCTCCGCCAGACCGGCGAGGAAGACGATGCTCTCGAAGTTGACCTGGAGGACGTCGGCGAGCGAGCCGCCGAGGGCCGCCACCCAGTCCGGACTGGCCCGCCACGTCGGCGTCTCGAGGAGGAGCCCGGCACCGGCGGCACATGCCACCTCGGCGAAGCCGGAGTAGTGGGAGGTGAGCAGGGACCGGCCGTGCGGGTCCGACAGCAGCGGGTGGGCGGCGAACAACGGCAGGTCCACCCCGTGACGGAAGATGAGGTCCGTCTCCAGGCCCCCGTCGGTGACCCACCGGAAACCGGTCTGCGACGAACCCCCGGACGAGGCGGATCCTGCCGGGACCGGGTCGGAACCGTGACGCGTGCCAGCGCTCATCCAGGGCCTCCCTTCGGGGTGCGGAGGTCCCAGCCTCCCCCGCCGCGGCGACCCGCACCAGACCCCGTCCGAGGGCTCGTCGCCGACGTCGAGGTGCCCACCCCCACCGCCCCCTCGTCCAATAGTTGACATGACAACCAAAGTCGTGCAGACTATCGATTGAAGGTTCAACCACTACCACCGAAGGACTGATCATGGGACTGTTCACCCGCACCGCCAAGACCACCACCCCCGCCCCGACGTCGGCGCCCGCCGCCACCGAGGCGTCGTCGAGCTTCGTCTCCGACATCTCCGGCGACTACGTCCTCGACCCGAGCCACTCGCGTCTGGGCTTCTCCGCCCGCCACGCCATGGTCACCAAGGTCCGCGGCAACTTCGACGAGTTCGAGGGCACCGCCCACGTCGACACCGCCACCCCGGCCAACTCCAAGGTCGACGTCACCATCCAGGCCGCGTCCGTCACCACGGGCAGCGAGCAGCGTGACGGTCACCTCAAGACCCCCGACTTCTTCGACATCGAGAACCACCCGACGCTGACCTTCGTCTCCACCGACGTGGCCCGCGACGGCTCCGAGTGGGCCATCACCGGTGACCTGACGATCAACGGCGTCACCAAGCCCGTCACCATCGACTTCGAGGAGACCGGGTCCGCCAAGGACCCGTACGGCAACACCCGGATCGGCTTCGAGGGCTCGACGACCATCGACCGCACCGACTGGAACCTCAACTTCAACGCGGCCCTCGAGACCGGCGGCGTCCTGGTCAGCGAGAAGGTCAAGCTGGAGTTCGACATCTCGGCGATCGCTCAGGTCCCGTCCCAGGTCTGACCGACCCGAGGGAGCGAAGGGCGAGGACCACACGGTCCTCGCCCTTCGTGGCGTCCGGGTGAGGCCAACGCCCCCCGGACCCTCCCGCGGCCGGCCCACGTCAGGGCAGGTCCGGCCCCTCGGGCCCGACGTCAGTCCCGCTGGTGCTCCGCCGTCCCCGCGATCGCCTCACGGATGACGCGCATCGAGACGTCGGAGGGGTAGCCCTTGCGGGCGAGCATGCCCGCGAGCCGCCGGGTCTGCACGGTGGCGTCGAGGCCGTGCAGGCGGCGCAGGCGCTTCTCGACGAGCGCCCGGGCGCGCTCCTCCTCGTCCGCGGGGTCGACGTCCTCGAGCACGGCCTCTGCCACCTCGTCGGACACCCCCTTCTGGCGCAGCGTCTGCGCCAGGGCGCGCCGGGCGAGCCCGCGACCGGCCTGCTGCGATCGCACGAGCATGCCCGCGTACGCCTCGTCGTCGACCAGCCCGACGTCCTCCATGCGGTCGAGGACCGCGGAGGCGACGTCGGGGTCGCACTCGCGTCGTGCCAGCGCCTGTTCGAGCTGGGCGCGTGACTTGGGCGAGTTCGTCAGCTGGCGCAGGACGATCTGGCGCGCCACGTCGTGCGCGTCCGGTTCGGTGCCGGTCGACTCGGCGTCCGGCGGCGGAGGTGCCGGTGCAGCACGGCCGCGTCGGGACCCGCCGTCTCGGCCCGTTCGGCCCTCCCCTCGTCCCTGCCCGCGCCGCTGCCCCCGTCGTGTCGACGGTGACGTGGACGACCGGCCGGGCGTCGACGACGAGGAGCCGGTCCCGGGCCGGGTCGACCCGTACCCCAGCGGCTCGCTGCCCACGGGCTCGAAGCCCGGGCTCGCCGACGGGGGCGGGGGGTGGGGCGGGGGCGGCAGGTCAGGTCGCGCCGCCGCCCACGGGGGCGGCGGCGCGTCCGCGTCGGCGAAGGTCATCGCGTCAGCTCCGGGCAGCGGTCAACGGTCGCCCGGTCAGAAGTCGACCGGGACCTCGGGGACGGCCTCCAACGGCGTGTCGACCCGGGGGCCGATGCCGAGCTTCTCCTTGATCTTCTTCTCGATCTCGTCGGAGAGGTCGGGGTTGTCCTTGAGGAAGTTGCGGGCGTTCTCCTTGCCCTGGCCGAGCTGGTCCCCCTCGTACGTGTACCAGGCGCCGGCCTTGCGCACGAAGCCCTGCTCGACCCCCATGTCGATGAGCCCGCCCTCACGGGAGATGCCCTGGCCGTAGAGGATGTCGAACTCGGCCTGCTTGAACGGCGGCGCCACCTTGTTCTTGACGACCTTGACCCGGGTGCGGTTGCCGACGGGGTCGCTGCCGTCCTTGAGGGTCTCGATGCGGCGGACGTCGAGACGCACGGACGCGTAGAACTTCAGGGCCTTGCCACCGGTCGTGGTCTCGGGCGAGCCGAACATCACGCCGATCTTCTCGCGCAGCTGGTTGATGAAGATCGCGGTGGTGCCGGTGTTGTTGAGCGCGCCGGTGATCTTGCGCAGGGCCTGGCTCATGAGCCGGGCCTGGAGGCCGACGTGGCTGTCACCCATCTCGCCCTCGATCTCGGCGCGCGGCACGAGGGCGGCGACGGAGTCGATGACGATGATGTCGAGGGCGCCGGAGCGGATGAGCATGTCGGCGATCTCGAGCGCCTGCTCACCGGTGTCGGGCTGGGACACGAGCAGGTTGTCGGTGTCGACGCCGAGCTTCGCGGCGTACTCCGGGTCGAGGGCGTGCTCGGCGTCGATGAACGCCGCGATGCCACCCGCGCGCTGGGCGCTGGCCACGGCGTGCAGGGCGACGGTCGTCTTGCCCGAGCTCTCCGGGCCGTAGATCTCGACGACCCGGCCCCGGGGCAGGCCGCCGATGCCGAGCGCGACGTCGAGCGCGATCGAGCCGGTGGGGATGACCTCGATGGGGGGACGCACGTCGTCGCCGAGGCGCATGATCGCGCCCTTGCCGTGCTGCTTCTCGATCTGCCCGAGGACCACGCCGAGGGACTTCGCGCGGTCGTTGCTGACGGCTGTTGCAGCCATGTCGCACCTGCTCTTCCTGTGTCGTTCGATGTGCGCGCCCGCCGGCGACCCGTGTCCGCGGTCGGTCTCGTCGCGATCTCGGGTCAGACGCTAGGTCGTCGCACCGACAGCGGTCTGCAGCTGCCGTGGAGGCTGTGGACAGGGGCTGCGGATCCGGCGACCTGTGCACAACAGTAGACGAACACGTGTTCGACGCAAGGGATCGCCGGTCGCGACACGCCGGACCCTCGGCCGGTCGGTCGGCCGGCCGGTCAGCCGGTCGGCGACGCCGGACCCGGAGGTCGGGAAGCGACTGGTCCACGGTCGGGGCCCGGGCACTGGCAGACTCCTGCGCCGTGACGATCATCGCGGCAGCAGACGGCTCGGCCCTCGGCAACCCCGGACCGGCGGGGTGGGCCTGGTACGTCGACGACGCCCACTGGGCCGCCGGCGGGTGGCCGCACGGTACGAACAACCAGGGGGAGCTCACCGCGGTGCTCGACCTGCTCGAGCAGACGGCGGACGCCGACGACGACCTCGTCATCTACTGCGACAGCACCTACGTCATCAAGTCCATCACCCAGTGGATGCCCGGCTGGAAGCGCAAGGGGTGGAAGAAGGGCGACGGCAAGCCGGTGATGAACGTCGAGATCATGCAGGCGCTCGACCGCGCGATGACCGGCCGGACGGTGCGTTTCGAGTGGGTCAAGGGGCACTCCGGGCACGAGCTCAACGAGGAGGCCGACCGCCTCGCCAACGGTGCGGCGACGGCGTGGCAGCGCGGCGCCGCCCCCGACCCCGGCCCCGGCTGGACCGGAGCGGGGACCACACCCCCGGAGCGCCCCGCCCCGGCCTCGGCGCCCTCTCCTCCGGCGCCGGAGCCCGACCTCTTCTCGGACCTCGACGACACCCCCGCCCCCACCGACGAGGAGCAGGTCATCGCCCTCGAACGCGCCCTCCTCGAGGACGCGACCCGCTCCGACAGCGCCGCGGTCGCCGCCCTCCTGCATCCGCAGTGGTCGGAGGTCGGCCGGTCCGGCCGGCTCTGGACCCGCGCCGAGATCCTCGACGAGATCGGCCCGCTCACGTCGCCGGTGACGCTCGACGTCATCTCCTGCCTCCGGGTGGGCGAGGACGCGCTGCTGCTCACCTGGCGGGCGTCGACCGACTCCGGCTCGACGCTGCGGTCGTCGCTGTGGGTGCGCACGTCCGGCCACTGGCAGCAGCTGTTCCACCAGGGCACCCCCGAGACCTGACCACCCGACCCGGCGGACCGGCATACGGCTGCGGGTGAGCCGACCCGAGCGGGTCAGGCCTTCGAGAGCAGCTCGGCCACGATGTCGGCCGCGGGCGCCTGGCGGGCGCTGCGGTGCCCGGTGCCCGCCCACAGGTGGACGAGGTCGGGCTGGCCGGTGGCCTTCCCGTGACGGCGCAGCGGTGCCGTGAGGTGGTGCACCTGCGGGTAGGCCGCGGGGGCCGCCTCGCCGAACACCTCGGTCCACGACGTGGAGAGTGCGCGGGCACTGCGCCCGGTGAAGGCACGGGTCACGACGGTGTCGGCGCGGTGAGTCAGCTCGTGCCGGTGCACCTCGGCGGTGCCGGCCTCGTCGGCGCGCAGGAAGGCCGTCCCGCACGCCACGGCGTGCGCTCCGGCGTCGAGCAGCGCGGCCAGGTGGGCGGGGTCGGACACGCCGCCGGCGGCGATGACCGGCAGCGAGGTGAGCTGCTGGATGCTCTGCAGCAGCAGGCGGGTCGGCGCCTGGTGGTGCCCGGTGTCGACCGGGCCCCCGCGGTGACCCCCGGCCTCCCAGCCCTGGGCGACGATCGCGTCGACGCCGAGCTCGTCGGCCCACGCCGTCTCGCTCGCCTCGTTGAGCGTGACCCACACCTCCATGCCGGCGGACCGGAGGCGGTCGACGACGTCGGCGGGCGGCCACGCGAACGCGAAGGACACGACGGCCGGGCGTTCGGCGAGGACGACCTCGATCTTGGCGTCGAACGAGTCGTCGTCGTGGACCGGCTCCCCGAGCGCGACCCCGGCCTTCTCCGCCAGCGGCCGCAGCCGCGCGGCGTAGTCGTCGACGCGGGCCGCGCTGCCCGGCTCGTAGGGCGAGGGCGCGAAGAGGTTGACCCCGAACGGCGCGCCGCCGACGGCCGAGCGCAGCAGGACGATGTCGTCGCGCAGACGGTCCGGAGGGAGGTAGGCGCCGGCGAGGAAGGCGAACGCCCCGGCTCGCGTCGTGGCGGCCGCGAGCTCGACCGTGCCGGGCCCGCCGGCCATCGGCGCGAGGACGACGCGGCGGTCGAGGAGGGTCACCGGTTCAGGCGCGCTCGGGCGCGTCCTCGCGACCGAGCCGGCGCTCGTGCGGCACGTCCATGTCGTCGCACAGCGCGAGCCAGACGAGGCGGGGGTGCATGCCGTCGTCGAGCGCCTGCATGACGCTGCGTCCGCCGAGGACTCCGAGGACGTGGTCACGCGCCAGCGTGGGTGCGTAGGTCTCGCCGAACTCGTCGTGCATCAGCGTCCAGAAGTGGCTGATCCGCATGGGCGCGAGTGTGTCACACCGACCTCGTTGTCATGAATCGCCGAAGAACCGGGCGAGATCCTGCGATCCCACACATTCCTTTGTAGGGTCATCGCCATGGCGACCCCCCTGGAGCCCGACCCGCGGCGGGACGTCGTCCTCGACGCGACGACGCTCAAGGCGTTGACGCACCCCCTGCGTCCGCGGATCCTCAGTGCCCTGCGCCTCCACGGACCGGCCACGGCCTCCCGTCTCGCGGCCCATCTCGGGGTCAACACGGGGGCCACGAGCTACCACGTCCGCCAGCTCGCCGAGGCCGGCTTCGTCGTCGAGGCGAGCGAGCTGGGCAACGCCCGCGACCGGTGGTGGCGAGCCGCCCACGCCCGGACCTACTTCGACACCCACGACGCGGACCAGGAGACGTCGGCCGCCTACCTGTCCGCGGTCGCGGCCGGGTACGCCGACAACGCCCAGAGGGCCATCGCCGAGATCGCCACCCTTCCGCCGGAGTGGGAGGACGCGGGGACGTTCAGCAACTTCACGCTGCGCCTCACACCGGACGAGACCACGACGCTCATGGCCGACCTCACCGCGGTCATCCGGGCCTACCGCCCGCACCAGGGCACCGAGGACGCCCCCGCCGACGCCCGGCCGGTCTCCGTCAACCTCGAGGTCTTCCTCGCCCCCGGGATGTCCGACGAGTGAACGCCGCACCGACGCGCCCCAGCCGGCGCGGTCTCTACGGCATGCTCGTCGCGTCGGGCGTGTCCATCGCGGGCACGCGCGTCTCGACGATCGCGCTCCCGGTGTTCGTCTACACCCAGACGAGGTCACCCAGCCTCACCGGCCTCGTCCTCGCCGCCGAGATGGGGCCCTACGTCGTCTCGAAGGCGCTCGGCGGGCCTCTCGTCGACCGTCGCGGTCCGCGCGCCATCAGCGTCATCGGGGACCTGGTGAGCGGCGCCTTCCTCGCGCTCATCCCGATCCTGTATGCCGTGGGGCAGCTGTCGCTGCCCGAGCGGATCCCGCTGCTGCTGGCCCTCGTCGCCCTGGCCGGCGTCTTCCGCGGGCCCGGCGACGGCGCCCGCAACACGATGATCCCCGCGGTCGCCGACGCCTCCGGGATGCGAATCGAGAAGATCACCGGGCTGGACAGCACGATCGACCGGGCGAGCGGGCTGCTCGGGGCCGGCATCGGCGGCCTGCTCGTCGCCGGCTTCGGTGCGCCCGAGACCGTCGCCGTGACCGCCGGCGCCTCGTTCCTCAGTGCCCTGGTCGTCGCGGTCCTCGTGCCACCGCTGACCGCGGCCGGCTCGACGGAGACCGGCTCGTACACGTCGCGGCTCAGGGCCGGCGCGTCGTTCCTCCGCCAGGACCGGCTGCTGCGCTCGGTCCTCGCGATGATCGCGGTGACCAACCTGCTCGAGGCCGCCTACATCTCGGTGATGCTCCCGGTCTGGGTGCTCGACCAGGGTCGCGGCCCGGAGCTCATCGGGCTGCTCGGGCTCCTCTTCGGCGGCGCCGCGGTGGCGTCGAGCCTCGTGGCGACGACGATGTCGGGGCGCTTCAGCCGGCGCACGGCCTACCTCGTCGGCTTCACCCTCGCGGGGGCGCCGCGCTACCTCGCCCTCGCGGTCGACGCACCGCTGTGGGTCATCGTCGTCACCAACGTCGCCGCCGGTCTCGGGGCGGGGTTCATCAACCCGACGATCGGGGCGATCTTCTTCGAGCGGGTCCCGCGCCACATCGTCGGCCGGGTGGGATCGCTCGCCGACGCCCTCGCCTGGGCCGGCATCCCCATCGGCGGGATCGTCGGGGGCGCCGCGGTCGCCGCCGTGGGGGTGGCGCCGGCGCTGGGAGCCGCCGGGACGGCATACCTCGTCTCGACGACCGTGCCGGGGCTGCGTCCGGAGTGGAGGGAGATGGACCTCGCCCGGAGCCCGTCGGCTGTCGGACGTGAGTGAGAGGCTGGCCCTCTCATGACGACCGACGTTCTCGAGCGCTTCTCCCCGCCCACGGCGACGTGGTTCCGGGACTCGTTCAGCGCACCCACCCCGGCCCAGGCCGGGGCGTGGGAGGCCATCAGCAGCGGGCACCACGCGCTCGTCGTGGCACCGACCGGGTCGGGCAAGACGCTGTCCGCGTTCCTCTGGGCCCTCGACCGTCTCGGGTCCGAGCCCATCCCCGACGAGAAGCTGCGTCGCTGCCGGGTCCTCTACGTCTCGCCGATGAAGGCGCTGGCGGTCGACGTCGAGCGCAACCTGCGCAGCCCCCTCGTCGGCATCGGTCACGCCGCGACCCGGCTCGGCTCCACCCCTCCCGACATCACGGTGTCCGTCCGCAGCGGTGACACCCCCGCCGCCGAGCGACGCGTCTTCGCGCGGGCGCCCAGCGACATCCTCATCACCACCCCCGAGTCGCTCTTCCTGCTCCTCACCTCGCAGGCGCGTGAGGCGCTGCGCGGGATCGAGACGGTCATCCTCGACGAGGTCCACGCCGTCGCGGGCACCAAGAGGGGTGCCCACCTCGCCCTCTCCCTCGAGCGGCTCGACGCGCTGCTCGACCGGCCCGCCCAGCGCATCGGCCTGTCGGCCACGGTCGAGCCCGTCGACGAGGTCGCGCGGTTCCTCGCGGGCGGTCGCCCGGTCGACGTCGTGCGTCCGCCCTCGACCAAGGAGTGGGACCTCGACGTCGTCGTGCCCATCCCCGACATGTCCTCGCTGGGCGAGGTCGTCGAGGGCGACCTCAGCGGCCCGGCCGCCGGTGCCGAACGGCGCGCGTCGATCTGGCCGCACGTCGAGGAGCGCATCGTCGACCTCATCGCGTCGCACCGGGCCACGCTCGTCTTCGCCAACTCCCGTCGGCTGGCCGAGCGGCTCACCGCGCGGCTCAACGAGATCTGGGAGGAGCGGCTCGAGCTGGAGGCGCAGGCCCGGGCCGCCGGGGACGCGGAGCCGGTGGGGGCGGACCCCCGCCAGGCGCGGTCCCGCACCCCGGCCCAGGTGATGGCGCAGGCCGGCGGGTCCGCCGGCGCTCCGGCCGTGCTGGCCCGGGCCCACCACGGCTCGGTCAGCAAGGAGCACCGCCAGCTCATCGAGGAGGACCTCAAGGCCGGCCGGTTGCCCGCGGTCGTCGCCACCTCCAGTCTCGAGCTCGGCATCGACATGGGCGCCATCGACCTCGTCGTCCAGGTCGAGTCGCCCCCCTCGGTCGCGAGCGGCCTCCAGCGGGTCGGGCGCGCCGGTCACCAGGTCGGTGCCGTCTCGCACGGCATCCTCTTCCCCAAGTTCCGCGGCGACCTCGTCCAGACCGCCGTCGTCGTCGAGCGCATGCGTCTCGGCGCCATCGAGTCGCTGCGCGTCCCGGCCAACCCGGTCGACGTCCTCGCCCAGCAGATCGTCGCGATGACCGCGCTCGACGAGTGGGCCGTCGACGACCTCGAGCAGGTGGTGCGGCGCGCCGCCCCCTTCGCGTCCCTGCCCCGCTCCATCCTCGAGTCGGTCCTCGACATGCTCTCCGGTCGCTACCCGAGCGACGAGTTCGCCGAGCTCCGGCCGCGCATCGTCTGGGACCGCGTCACCGGGGTGCTCACCGGGCGGCCGGGTGCCCAGCGCCTCGCCGTCACCTCGGGCGGCACGATCCCCGACCGCGGCCTCTACGCCGTCTTCCTCGCCACCGGTGAGGGCACCGGACGGCGCGTGGGCGAGCTCGACGAGGAGATGGTCTACGAGTCGCGGGTCGGCGACGTCTTCACCCTCGGCACGTCCACGTGGCGGATCGAGGACATCACCCACGACCGCGTCCTCGTCACCCCGGCCCCGGGCCAGCCCGGCAAGCTCCCGTTCTGGAAGGGCGACCAGCTGGGCCGTCCCGCCGAGCTCGGCCGGGCCGTCGGGGCGTTCGTGCGCGAGGTGGCGGCGTCGACCCCCGCGCAGGCCCGCACGCGGGTGTCCGCGGCCGGGCTCGACGAGTGGGCCACCGACAACCTCGTCGCCTACCTCGAGGAGCAGCGGGCGGCGACCGGGCACGTCCCCGACGACCGCACCATCGTCGTCGAGCGCTTCCGTGACGAGATCGGCGACTGGCGCGTCGCCGTCCACTCCCCGTTCGGTGGCCAGGTCCATGCCCCGTGGGCGTTGTGCGTCTCGGCCCGCATGCGCGAGCGGTTCGGGGTCGACGTGCAGGCCATGCACGGCGACGACGGCATCGTCTTCCGGCTGCCCGACCTCGAGTTCGACGGCGAGGGCTCGTCCGGTCGCGGGGCCGCGGCCGAGCTGCTCGACCTCGTCCGGCTCGAGCCCGACGACGTCCACGACCTCGTCACCGGTGAGATCGGCGGGTCCGCCCTCTTCGCCGCCCGCTTCCGCGAGTGCGCCTCCCGGGCGCTGCTGCTGCCCCGGCGCCGGCCCGACCGGCGACAGCCGCTGTGGCAGCAGCGCCAGCGCGCCGCCCAGCTGCTCGAGGTGGCGAGCCAGTACGCCTCCTTCCCCATCGTCCTCGAGACCGTCCGCGAGTGCGTGCAGGACGTCTTCGACGTGCCCGGTCTCACCGCCCTCATGTCCTCGATCGCCTCCCGCGAGGTGACGCTCGTCGACGTCGAGTCGAGCCAGCCCTCCCCCTTCGCCCGGTCGCTGATGTTCGGCTACGTCGCCCAGTTCCTCTACGAGGGCGACTCACCGCTGGCGGAGAAGCGGGCCGCTGCGCTGTCGCTCGACCCGACGCTGCTCGCCGAGCTCCTCGGTCGCGGCGAGGGCCTGTCGCTGCGCGACCTTCTCGACCCGGAGGCGGTGGCACGCACCGAGTCCGAGCTGCAGCGCCTCGCCGAGGAACGACGCTGCCGCGACGGCGAGGACGTCGCAGACCTCCTGCGCACCCTCGGCCCGCTGACGCTCGCGCAGATCGAGGCCCGCACCCGCGACGGCGCGAGCACGAACGAGATCGGTGGCTGGCTCGTCGAGCTCGAGGGCGCGCGTCGCGTCATCCGCGTCCGGGTCGGCGGCGAGGAGCGGTGGGCGGCCATCGAGGACGCCTCCCGGCTGCGCGACGCCCTCGGGGTCTCGCTGCCGGTCGGCGTCCCCCAGGCGTTCCTCGACCCGGTCCCCGACCCGCTCGGCGACCTCGTGGCCCGCTACGCGCGCACCCACGCCCCCTTCCCCGTCGTCGCGGTCGCCCAGTGGTGGGGCGTCGGCCCGGCCGTTGCCATGGACGCGCTGCGCCGCCTCGTCTCGTCCGGTCGGGTCGTCGAGGGCGAGCTGCTGCCGACCGAGAGCGGCGGTGGCCAGCACGGCCTCGACTACTGCGACGCCGAGGTGCTGCGCACCCTGCGCCGACGCTCCCTCGCCGCCCTGCGGGCCGAGGTCGAGCCGGTCGCCGCGGTCGAGCTCGCCCGGTTCCTGCCGCAGTGGCAGTCGGTCGGGGGAGGCCTGCGCGGTCGCGAGGGCCTCATCCGGGCCGTCGAGCAGCTGGCCGGGGCCGTCCTGCCGGCCAGCGCCCTCGAGACCCTCGTCCTGCCGGCGCGGGTCGCCGGCTACTCCCCCGCGATGCTCGACGAGCTCATGAGCGTGGGCGAGGTCGTCTGGCGTGGCCACGGATCCCTCCCCGGCGACGACGGCTGGGTCTCCCTCCACCTCGCGGACACGGCCCACCTGACGATGACGGCGCCCGACGACGCCGAGCTCGGTGACCGGGCGCAGACCGTCCTCGACGTGCTCTCCCGCGGCGGCGCCTACTTCTTCCGGGCCCTGGCCGACGCCGTCGAGGCGAGCGACACCGAGGTCGTCGACGCCCTCTGGTCGCTCGTGTGGTCCGGCCACGTCTCGGGTGACACCTTCACCCCGGTGCGCGCGCTGCTCGCCGGGGGACGCACCGCCCACAAGCGAGCCACGTCCGGTCCCCGCTCGACCCGGTATGCCGGCCGCACCGGTTCCCTCGGCACGCTCGGTGGTCGACGGGGCGGCTCACGCCCCCACACCGTCGCCCGCTCCGCCCCGGCGACCGTCGCCGGACGCTGGGCCCTCCTGCCCGAGGTGGAGACCGAGACCACCGTCCGCACCCTCGCCACGGCCGAGATCCTCCAGGACCGCTACGGCGTGCTGACCCGGGGCAGCGTCGTCGCCGAGGACGTGCCCGGCGGGTTCGCCGCCGTCTACCGCGTCCTCGCCGCGGCCGAGGAGTCCGGGCGGGTGCGCCGTGGCTACTTCGTCGAGTCGCTCGGGGCGGCGCAGTTCGCGACGACCGGGGCCATCGACCGGCTCCGCGCCGGGGCCCGGGCCCTCGGGGCGTCACCGGAGCCCAGCGACCAGCGCGCCCTCGTGCTCGCCGCCACCGACCCCGCCAACGCCTACGGCGCGGCGCTGCCGTGGCCGGACCGCCCCGTTCCCGAGGGTGCCGACGAGCCCGACGTCCCCGGACGCAAGGGGCACCAGCCCGGTCGCAAGGCGGGCGCGCTCGTCGTGCTCGTCGACGGTGAGCTCGTCCTCTACGTCGAGCGGGGCGGCAAGACCCTGCTCTCCTGGACCGACGACGGCGTGAGCCTCCAGGCCGCGGCCGACGCCCTCGCCCTGGCGGTGCGGGAGGGCGCCCTCGGTCGGCTCACCGTCGAGAAGGCGGACGGCGGCGCGCTCCTCGGGTCCGGCCACCCGCTCGTCGACGCGCTGGCCCAGGCCGGCTTCCACGCGACGCCGCGCGGGCTTCGCCTGCGGCGATGACCCCCGTGGCGGCCTCGCGGCCGGTCCCGGCCCGGGAGGGTGAGCGTGCCTGAGGGCGACACCGTCTGGCGCACCGCTCACCGGCTCGACCAGGCTCTGTCCGGCGAGACGATCACGCTGAGCGACTTCCGGTTCCCCGAGATCGCCACCGCCGACCTGCGCGGCGCGGCGACCATCGACGTGGTGAGCCGGGGCAAGCACCTCCTGCACCGCGTCGACTCGGGGCTGACCATCCACTCCCACCTCAGGATGGAGGGACAGTGGCGGGTCGAGCGGGTCGCGGACACCGCGCGTTGGCTGCGCCGTGCCGACCTGCGTGCCGCGGTCGGCACGCGGACCTGGTCGGCCCTCGGCCTCCGGCTCGGCATGCTCGAGATCGTGCCGACCTCCCGTGAGGGTGACGTCGTCGGCCATCTCGGCCCCGACGTCCTCGGACCCGACTGGGACCCCGAGCGTGCGGTCGCGAACGTCCTCGCCTCGGGCACGGTGATCGGGGCCGCCCTGCTCGACCAGCGGGTGCTCGCCGGGGTCGGCACGCTGTGGGCGTCGGAGTCCCTCTTCATCGAGCGCGTCGGTCCGTGGACCCCGGCGAGCGAGGTGGGTCCGGCCCGGGTGGAGGCCCTCGTCGCGCGGATCCACCGCCTCATGGACGCGTCACGCCACCACGCCGTCCAGTCGAGCACCGGCGTGCGGCGTCGCGGCGAGGAGCACTACGTGCACGCGCGCTCCGGACGAGCGTGCCGTCGCTGCGGCGGCCCGGTGCGGGTGTCGATGATCGGGCCCGCCGGACGGGAGCGGACGATGTTCTACTGCCCGGCCTGCCAGGGAGGCATGGCTCCCGGCGACGACGGCCGGGCGCAGCGCCCGCTCGGCTCCTCGGGCGGACGGTCGAACCCCTACCGCCGCGCCTGAGCGGCCCGGCGCAGGATGTCCTCGACGATCTCGGACTTCGCGTCCGCGTAGTCCTGGACGTAGCGCCACCGGCGCGTGGCCAGCTCGCGCTTCACCGCGGCATACCGCTCCCGGTCACCCGGGTGGGAGCGGAGCCGGTCCCGGAAGGTGAGCATGCGCGCGATCTCCGAGGACGCGAGGCCGGGCGAGAGCACGTGCAGGTTGACGTTGTGCGTGCTTCCCCGTGCCGTCGTCCGGTAGAGCACGCGGTGCTCCAGCCAGTCGGGCTCGCGGATCTGGAGCCAGTAGCCGAGCGAGACCAGGGCCGGGACGTAGGCGTCCTCGTCGGCAGAGTCCGGCACCTGGAGGAGGATGTCGATGACCGGCTTGGCCGGGAGGTCCGGCACCGAGGTCGACCCCACGTGGTCGACGGCGAGCGCCGTCGGTCCCAGGGCGGCACGGATCTCCGCCGCGTCCTCGGCCCAGACGTCCGGCCACGCCGGATCCGGGTCGTGGAGCACGACGGGGACGGACCAGGGTTCTGGCCGCTCCCCGACGACCGGGTCGCCCATCGGCGGTGGGCTCAGGCCGCGGAGGCGGAGACGACGGCGCGGTCGCCGACGGGCAGCGAGACCGGGGCGCTGAGCGACTCGACGTGGGCGACGCGGCGGCTCACGTCGTCGAGGACGATCGACATCGGCACGTCGAGGGCGTCGCACACGGCGGCGAGCAGCTCGGAGGAGGCCTCCTTGACACCGCGCTCGATCTCGCTGAGGTAGCCGAGGGACACCGATGCCGAGGCGGCCACGTCGCGCAGGGTGCGGCTCTGGTCCTGGCGGCGCTCACGCAGGACCTCACCGAGCTCGTGTCGGAGCAGAATCATGAGCGGGCCTCCCTTCGCTGTGGGCCGGTGGTCGTGGACTCCACGCTACATCGCGGGGGGCACCTCACGTCGAAGGGTTCGGCGAGTTGGGCTATTCCCGCAGGTCGCCGGACATCGCGGCCGGCAGAGCCCCGGTGTGTCGTCAGGGCGACGCGGTCAGCGCCTCGGCGAGCAGGTCGAGCACAGCGACCACCGACGAGGACCGGACGGCCTCGCGGTCGCCGCTGAGGGTCAGGGCGCGGGTCGTCGGCTCGGGACCCCACGGACCGGACACCGCCACGTGGACGGTGCCCGCCGGCACACCGTCGGAGGGCCCCGGGCCGGCGACCCCCGTGGTCGCGAGACCCACGTCGGTGCCGAGCAGGCGTCGCACGCCGAGGGCCATCTGCGCGGCCACGAGCGCATCGACCGGCCCCACCTCGGACAGCCGGCGGCGGTCGACACCGAGCAGCTCCGCCTTGACGTCGGTGGCATAGGCGACGACGGCCCCGCGCACCGTGTCGGACGATCCCGGCACGGAGGTCAGTGCGGCGCAGACGAGCCCGCCGGTGAGCGACTCGGCGGTGCCGACCGTCCACCCCCGGGCGACGAGGAGCGGCACGACGGCCTCCGGCCCGCGACGGGGTGCGGGGTCCGTTGCGGGATCCGGTGCGGGGTCCGGCGCGGTCACCCGCGCTGCTCCGGGTCCCGCCTGGCGGCGCGAGCAGCCTTCTTGGCCAGGGCGCGCGGGCTGGTGCGGCGCAGCCGGAGGGCGTCGACGGCATAGTCCACGCCGGTGACCACGGTGACGACGAGGGCCGCGACGAGCGTCACCCACGCCACCACGTCGAGGACGCCCTCGAACGGGAGCGAGAAGCGCGGGAGGACGAAGAACCCGAGGGCCAGGGCCTGGAGGAGGGTCTTGACCTTGCCCCCGCGTCCGGCCGCCATGACGCCGTGGCGGATCACCCAGAACCGCATGGCGGTGATGCCCCACTCACGCACGACGATGACGACCGTGATCCACCACGGGATGTCGCCGATGACCGAGAGGGCGACGAGCGCCATGGTCACGAGCGCCTTGTCGGCGATCGGGTCGGCCACCTTGCCGAAGTCGGTGATGAGGCCGCGGCTGCGTGCGATGTCGCCGTCGATCCGGTCGGTGATCATCGCGACGGTGAAGACACCGAGGGCCCACCACCGGGTCGAGGCGTCCTGGCCCTCCCCCCAGAGGAGCAGCCACCCGAACACCGGCACGAGGAGCAGCCGGAGCACGGTCAGCCCGTTGGCGACGTTCCACGCGCTCGGGGCGATCCGGGAGACCGGGGTCGTGCGGTCGGTCATGTCGGGTCCGCGACCAGGTCGATGCCCTCGGTCCCGACGACCCGTGCACGCACCGTCTCGCCGGGGGCGGCCGTGACACCCACGAGCCGGGTGGTGCCGTCGACGTCGGGGCCCTGGTGCTCGGCGCGACCGACGGCGTCGCCGGTCTCGTCGTCGGTCTCCTCGACGAGCACCCGCACCGTCTCACCGATGCGGTCCTCGGCGCGCTGGGCGGTGAGCTCCTCGATGAGGTCGGTGATGCGCTCGACCCGCTCGGCGATGGCCGCGGCGGGGACCTTGTCGGACAGCAGCTCGCCCTCGGTGCCGTCCTCGTCCGAGTAGCCGAACACCCCGACCACGTCGAGGCGCGCCGCCGTGAGGAACTGCGCGAGCTCGTCGACCTCGGCCTCGGTCTCGCCCGGGAAGCCGACGATGACGTTGCTGCGGATGCCGGCGAGCGGCGAGCGGCGACGGACGTCGTCGATGAGGCCGAGGAAAGCCTCCGTGCCACCGAACCGTCGCATGCGTCGCAGGAGCGGCGCCGACGCGTGCTGGAAGGACAGGTCGAACCACGGCATGACCTCGGGGATCGCGACCATGGCGTCGAGCAGCCCGGGGCGGACCTCGGCGGGCTGGAGGTAGGAGACGCGCACTCGCTCGATCCCGTCGAGCCCGGCGAGCTCGGGCAGGAGGGCGTCCATGAGGGCGAGGTCCCCGAGGTCCTTGCCGTACGACGTGGAGTTCTCGCTGACGAGGAAGAGCTCACTCACGCCCTGGGTGGCGAGCCAGCGTGCCTCGTCGATGACGTCGGTGGGGCGGCGCGACACGAAGGACCCGCGGAACATCGGGATGGCACAGAAGGCGCACCGACGGTCGCAGCCGCTCGCGATCTTCAGCGGGGCCCACGGTCCGGTCCCGAGCCGGGCGCGAGGGGCTGAGTGTCCGGGCAGCGCGACGTCGGCGGCGGCACCCTGACGGGTGGCCGGGGAGAGCGGAAGCAGCTTGCGGCGGTCGCTGGGCACGTGGCTGGGCACCGTGCCGCCGTCGAGGATGGTCCGCAGGTGCGTCGACATGTCGGCATACGTGTCGAAGCCGAGGACCGCGTCGGCCTCGGGGAGCTCGTCGGCCAGGGTCTGGCCGTACCGCTCGGCCAGGCAGCCCACCGCCACGACCTTCTGGGTGCGGCCGGTCTCCTTGAGCGACGACGCCTCGATGAGGCTGTCGATCGAGTCCTTCTTGGCCTGCTCGACGAAACCGCACGTGTTGACGACGGCGACGTCCGCGTCCGCCGCGTCGTCGACGAGGGTCCAGCCGCCCGCCGCGAGCCGACCGGCCAGCTCCTCGGAGTCGACGTCGTTGCGGGTGCAGCCCAAGGTGACGACGGCCACCGAGCGGGAGGTCGTCGCGGAAGCAGGCATGGGTGCCACTCTAGTTGGGCCGAAGGAGTGCGCCTGCAGGCCCGGATCCGCACCGGCCGACCACAAGTCGTCACAAAGCCGGTCACCCGACGTCGCGAAGCCGACGACAAGTCATCACAAGTGTTGCCGAAAGGGCTGTTCAGGGGCGGTTCGGCGGTGGATACTCAGCCGCGACACACCGTCACACCATTCGATCAAGGGGTCCCTCATGTCCACAAAGGTCAACGCTGCCTTCAACCGCCGCACGGCCATACGAGCCGGCGCCGTGGGTGCGGCCGCCAGCGCGGTCACCGTCGTCACCGCCACCGGGGCAGAAGCTGCCCCGGGTCAGCCGATCCTGCAAGGTCTGTCCAACAACGCCGGCACCGCCGGCACCACGCTCATCAGTGCCGGCTCCGGCATCACGCTCACGGTCCGCAACAACGGTGCCGGCGCTGGGGCATTCTTCTTCGCTCAGAACAACAACGGCTTCGCCGGTGGCACAGGGGCAGGGTCGAAGTACGGCCTGTCGGCTGCCAACACCGGAAGCGCCAGCTCCGGCGCCGGCATGGCCGCGAGTGGAATCAACAACACCGGTGTGCTCGCCAACACGGCGAACGTGGACCGCTACGCGGTCGAGGCGACCAACCTCTCCACGACGAGCTCCGGTGACGGCGGCGCGGGCGGCGGCATCTGGGCCGACGGTGGTGACGGGGTCGGCATCGCCGCGCTCTCCCCCATCGGCGTCCCCGCCGTCGTCTCCATCGGTGACACCTACTACATCGAGGGCCACGAGGTCGTCCTCACCCTGAGCTCGGTCGTCTACGGCGTGACGTCCGCCAACGGACCGGAGGTGACGTTCAGCGGCCAGATCACGCTCAACGGCTCCGGCGCCGGCGCCGCCACCCTCGATGCCGCGACCGTCGCCGACGTCGACCTCACCGAGCCGGTGTCGCTCGTCTCCCCGATCACCGGACCGATGCCGAACCTGTGGATCTCGACGAGCCCGGCCGGAGTCGTGTCCGTGGCCGGCGGCGCCGCGGGGGGCACCGTGTCCTACCGCGTCATCGGAGTCCGCAACGACTGGTCGATCGCCCTGGACGCGGCCGACACCAAGGCCAAGCGCACCACCGCCAGGGCGAAGAGCCTCGCCACCGCCCTCCTCAAGCGCGCCGGCCGCTGACCTAGGTTGGGGCGATGACCTCGACGCCCCAGCGCATCGGCGACCTGCTCGCGAGCCATCCCGTGTGGGACGGTCACAACGACCTCCCGTGGGCCTCTCGCGAGCAGGTCGCCTACGACCTCGACCGACTCGACATCGGCGGCGAGGTCCCCTCGACCCACACCGACCTTCCCCGGATGCGCCGCGGTGGCGTGGGCGCGCAGTTCTGGTCGGTCTACGTCGACGCGAAGTGGGCCGGTGAGCGGGCGGTCACGGCCACCCTCGAGCAGGTCGACTTCGTGCGGACGATGACGAGCCGGTATGCCGGTGAGCTGGCTCTCGCGGTGAGCTCGACCGACGTCCGCGCGGCTCGCGCGTCAGGTCGCATCGCCTCGCTCATGGGTGCCGAGGGGGGTCACAGCATCGACAGCTCGCTCGGTGCCCTCCGGATGCTGCACGCCCTCGGGGTGCGCTACCTCACCCTCACCCACAACGACAACGTGCCCTGGGCCGACTCCGCCACCGACGAGCCGGTGCTCGGGGGCCTGTCCGCGTTCGGCCACGAGGTCGTGCGTGAGATGAACCGCATCGGCATGGCCGTCGACCTCTCCCACGTCTCGGCCGACACGATGCGCGACGCGCTCGAGACCTCCCTCGCACCGGTGATGTTCTCGCACTCCTCGGCCCGGGCCGTGTGCGACCACCCGCGCAACGTGCCCGACGACGTCCTCGCGACGCTCGCGACCAAGGGCGGGCTCTGCATGGTCACCTTCGTCCCCAAGTTCATCTCACCGGCCGTGCGCGAGTGGGACCTCGAGGCCGCCGACGCGGCCGCGACGGAAGACGTCCACTGGGCCGACCACACGGCATACAGCGCCTTCATCGAGCGGCACAAACAGGCGAACCCCCAGCCGCACGCCACCGTCGACGACGTCGTCGCGCACGTCGAGCACGTGCGTGAGGTCGCCGGCGTCGAGCACATCGGGCTCGGCGGCGACTACGACGGTGTCGACCAGCTCCCCACCGGGCTCGAGGACGTCGCGGGCTACCCGAGGCTGCTCGGCGCCCTCGCCGAGCGGGGCTGGTCCGACGAGGACCTCGGCAGGCTCACGTGGGGCAACGCCATGCGCGTGCTCGAGGGCGTCGAGGAGGTCGCGCGCGACGTCTCCGCGACCCGCGGCCCGAGCATCGCGCGCATCGAGGACCTCGACGGCCGCTGAGCCGACTCCGCGCGGTCAGTTCCGGCTGCGCAGCACCGTGAGCGCGACGAGTCGTGAGATGACCATGGCGATGTACATGACCCCGCCCAGCTGCTCGAGGATGGCGAAGGCCCTCGCCTGGGAGCCGACCGGCACGATGTCCGACAGGCCGACGCTGGTGAGGTTCGCCGCCGACAGGTACAGCAGCTCGAGGAAGCTGCGCTGGACCGTCTCGTCGTGGCCGATGAACGACCCGGGCCACAGCTCCTGGATGGCCAGGAAGAGGTAGGTGAAGGCGAAGAGCAGCACCGTGAAGGCCGCGCCGACCGCGAACATCTCATCCTTGGTGACCCACGCGTCCTCGAACATGTAGGAGACGAGCCCGTAGGCCGTGTAGAAGTAGAAGAGCGACAAGGCGGTGTGGGCCAGGGCCACCACGACCGTGTTGCCGGGTGACGCGACCGACCAGATCTCGAGCATGCCGGCAGGAAGGCCGAGGAGCACCGACAGCCACGTGAGCGCGGGCGTGCTCCGGACCGTGAAGACGGCCACCGTGAGGGCACACAGGCTCAGTACGGTGAGGGCGACCCGGCCGTACTCGAGTCCCTGGAGCCATGGCAGCAGCACGATGACGAGCAGCTGGACGGCGAGGAGGAAGGCCGACGGCTGCTTGCGCAGCACCGCGGCCCACCGTTCGGTGCGGGTCGGAGGCTCGCGCAGGTCGTCCCAGAGAGTCGTCTCCATGGGCGTCACTCTAGGCGCGTCCGCGGACGGCTGCGCCGACCTAGGATGACGACATGCGCCACGCCGCCTGGGTGATCCCGCCACTCGTGCTCGCGGGGGTGCTGGGCCTGGCCGCCGCCGCCAAGTGGGGCAGGGGCGAGTCGCTGCGCTCGGTCGTGGCCAACCTCGAGCTCCCGGCCTGGGTGCTCCCGCGGGCCCTGGCCCGCGCCGTTCCCGTGGTCGAGCTCGCCCTCGTCGCAGGGCTCCTCACGCCGTGGCGGCCGGTCTTCGCCCTCGCCAGCGGCGGCGCGCTCGTCCTCATGACGGTCTACTGGGGGCTCATCGCCCGCGGGCTCAGCCTCTCCCCCCGGCCGTCCTGCGACTGCTTCGGCGAGGTCGGCAACCACGAGGTCACCGGGCGGACGCTGCTGCGCAACACGCTGCTCGTCGCGGCCGCCGTGGCGTCCACCGCCCTCGCGGCGTCGGGCCGCACGGTCTGGTCACTGCTCGGCGGAGCCGACCGCGGAGACGGGCTGTGGCTGGCGTTCGGCGCCCTCGCCTGCGTCGTCACCGGACTCGTCCTCGGGGGGCCGGCGGCGCCGCAGCGGGCTGCCAGCGCGACGCCACCCGGGCCGGGCGGGCCCGCGCCTGCCGCGTTCCCCGGCGACGTCGAGGACGGGGACGACGACGAGTACGCGCGGGCCCCCACGCCGTCGGCCGTGCTCCACCGACCCGACCGGGGGCCGGTCACCCTCCTCGAGCTGTCCCGCCGCAGGGCCCAGCTGCTCGTCTTCGTCAACTGCTACTGCGCGTCGACCAAGGCCGCGATGGCCGACCTCGACGGCTGGAACGCGCGTCTCGACCAGGTCGACGTGCGGATCGTCTTCTCCGTGCCCATCGCGGAGAAGTTCGTCGGCCCCCCGCCGAGCGGTACGCTCCTCGACCACGCCGGGCTCGTGTGGACGAGCCTGGGCCTGACGAGGTCGCCCAGCGCGGTGCTGCTGGGGGTGGACGGCTACCTCGCCGGGGGGCCCGTGGGTGGGTCGGACGAGGTCCGGGCCTTCATCGACGACGTCGGGGACGCCCTGCGGGAGGTGCCCGACCCGTCCGCCGTCGTGCCAGCGGCTGACGGGTCCGACCCGGCACCTGCCGAGTCGGACCCGGTCACCTCCGGCCGGTGAGCTCCCAGGCGTCCTCGCTGTCGTCCTCGTCCTCGTCCCACGGCTCCACCCGGGGGCGGCTCTCGAGGTCGGCGGCCACCGCGTCGATGCCGTAGCGGTCGTGCGGGGCAGGTCGCGGCTGCGGTGCCGGTGACGCCTCCGACGGCGCGTCGGGCGCCTCGTTGTCGAAGGCCGGGTCGGCGTCGATCACCTCGTCGCCGCGCATGAGGGCCAGGGTGGTCGGCAGGTCGTCGGGGCGGACGAGCACGTCGCGGGCCTTGGAGCCCTCCGACGGACCGACGACGCCACGCGACTCGAGGAGGTCCATGAGTCGCCCGGCCTTGGCGAAGCCCACCCGCAGCTTGCGCTGCAGCATCGACGTCGACCCGAACTGCGTCGTCACGACGAGCTCGGTGGCCTGCAGCAGCAGGTCGAGGTCGTCGCCGATGTCGTCGTCGATCTGCTTCTTGGACGCGACGACGGTGACGTCGTCGCGGTAGGTCGGCTTGAGCTGGCCGGTGACGTGGGCGACGATCTCCTGGATCTCGGACTCGGTGACCCAGGCGCCCTGCACACGCATGGGCTTGCTCGAGCCCATGGGCAGGAAGAGGCCGTCACCCTGGCCGAGGAGCTTCTCGGCCCCGGGCTGGTCGAGCACGACCCGGCTGTCGCCCAGCGACGAGGTCGCGAACGCCATCCGGCTCGGCACGTTGGCCTTGATGAGGCCCGTGACGACGTCGACCGACGGCCGCTGGGTCGCGAGCACGAGGTGGATTCCGGCGGCCCGCGCGAGCTGGGTGATGCGGACGATCGACTCCTCGACGTCGCGCGGAGCGACCATCATGAGGTCGGCGAGCTCGTCGATGATGACGAGCAGGTAGGGGTAGGGGTGGATGACGCGCTGCGACCCGGGCAGCGGCTGCACCTTGCCCGACTTGACCGCCTTGTTGAAGTCGTCGACGTGCTTGTAGCCGTAGGCCGCGAGGTCGTCGTAGCGGGTGTCCATCTCGCGCACGACCCACTGGAGGGCCTCGGCGGCCTTCTTGGGGTTGGTGATGATCGGGGTGATGAGGTGCGGGATGCCCTCGTACGCCGTGAGCTCGACCCGCTTCGGGTCGACGAGGACCATGCGGACCTCGTCCGGCGTCGAGCGCATGAGCACCGAGGTGATCATCGAGTTGATGAAGCTCGACTTGCCCGAGCCCGTCGCACCGGCCACGAGGAGGTGCGGCATCTTGGCGAGGTTGGCGATGACGTAGCCGCCCTCGACGTCCTTGCCGACGCCCATGACCATCGGGTGGTGGTTGTCCCGGGCGACCCGGCTGCGCAGGACGTCGCCGAGGCAGACCATCTCCTTGTCCGGGTTCGGGATCTCGATGCCGATCGCGGACTTGCCGGGGATGGGGCTGAGGATGCGCACGTCGGCCGACGCGACGGCATACGCGATGTTCTTGGAGAGCGCGGTCACGCGCTCGACCTTGATGCCGGGGCCGAGCTCGACGACGTAGCGCGTGACCGTCGGGCCGCGGGTGAACCCCGTGACCTGGGCGTCGATGCCGAACTCGTCGAGGACGGTCGTCAGCGACTCGACGACGCGGTCGTTGGCCTCGGAGCGCTCCTTGTGCGGCGCGCCCTGCTTGAGCGCGGCGTTGTCGGGGAGCGTGTAGGTGATGTCACCGGCGAGGGAGAGCTGCTCGACGCGCTGCGGCAACGGCGTCGTCGGGGGCGCCTCGAGACGGACCTGCTCGACCGGCGCCGCGGAGGGGGCGAGCACGCCGGGGGCGGTCGGGCGCTTCTGGCCGGGGCGGAAGCCGCTGTCCTCGGGGGCCTTCGCCGGCGTCGCCGGTGCCTTGCCCCTGCCGGACCTGCCCTTCTCCTCGTAGTCGACGATCGCCGCCTGCTCGTAGGCCTCGTCGCCGACCATCGGCTCGTCGGTGAAGTCCCGGCGGCGGCGCGGCTTCTTGACCGGGACCTCGTCGGTGGCGTCGGCGTCGCGCTCGGGCAGCGGGTGGCCGAGGAGCGCGGCCCGCAGGTGGTCGAACCGGTTCGGGATCTCGTGCACCGGCGTCGCGGTGAGCACGAGCAGCCCGAAGATCCCGAGGAGGAGGAGCAGCGGGATCGTGCCGTAGACGGAGACCGCCGCCTCGAGCGGGCTGGAGGCGAGGAAGCCGATGATGCCGCCGGCCGCGCGCATCCCGTCGGCCCCGGCCGGGGGCTGGGGGATGCCGGCGGAGACGTGGACGACGCCGCAGGCCGCGAAGGCGAGCAGGGCGGTGCCGATGGACATGCGGTTGGTGGCCGAGTGCCCTCGCGGGGTGCGCCAGAGGTGGAGGCCGAAGAGCAGCAGGACGATCGGGAGGGCGTAGGCGACGCGCCCGAACGTGCCCGCGACCACGGCGTGGACGGCGTTGCCGACGACACCGGTCAGGCCCCACCACTCGCGGGCGGCGACGACGACGGCGAGCGCGATGAGGGCGAGGCCGGCGCCGTCGCGGCGGTGCTCGGGCTCGAGGTCCTGCCCGACGTGGGAGACCTTGCGGACGGTCCCGCCGGTGACGTGGGCCAGGCCCATCCAGGCGCCCTTGACGGCGGCGAGGGGCAGCGGGGTGGCGCCCTTGGCGGGCGCCTTCTTGCGGCTCGTCGTGCGAGCGGGCGCGCGCCGGTTCGCCGGACGGCTGCTGGCCGTGCGGGAGCGCGCTGGTGTCGTCGAACGAGAGGCCATGCTCCGCACCCTAGGCGAAAGTCACCCTGGACACACGCGTCACACGCGCCCCACCGACTGATTGCGCATTCCGCCCGGCGACCCCACCGACTGATTGCGCATTCCGCCCGGCGAGCTCCAGCGAGCCGGGCGGAATGCGCAATCAGTCGGTCAAGAGGCGGGCGAGCTCCAGCGAGCCGGTCGGAATGCGCAATCAGTCGGTCAAGAGGCGAGAGTCACGCTTCGATGACGACGGGGATGATCATCGGGCGGCGACGGATCTTGCGTCCGACCCACCCGCCGATGGCGCGCCGCATGACCTGCTCGAGCTGGTAGCTGTCGACGACCCCGTGGGCCGTCGCGTCGTCCAGCGCCGCGACCAGGCGCGGCATGACGTCGTCGAAGGCCACGTCGCCCTCGACGAAGCCGCGGGCGGTGATCTCCGGTCCGGCGACGATCTTGCCGCTCGAGGAGTCCATGACGACGATGACCGAGATGAAGCCCTCGTCGCGCAGGATCCGGCGGTCCTTGAGGAGGCCCTCGTCGGCCTCCCCCACCGAGGACCCGTCGACGTAGACGTAGCCGCAGGGCACCGCCCCCGCGACGCGGACGCGGCCGTCGACGAGGTCGACGACGACGCCGTCCTCGACGACGACGACACCCCTGGGGTCGACGCCCGTCGCGAGCGCGAGGTCGGCGTTGGCCCTCAGGTGCCGCCACTCGCCGTGCACCGGCATGACGTTGCGCGGCTTGACGATGTTGTAGCAGTAGAGGAGCTCGCCTGCGCTGGCGTGGCCGGAGACGTGGACGCGGGCGTTGCCCTTGTGGACGACGTCGGCGCCGAGGCGCATGAGCCCGTTGATGACGCGGTGGACGGCGTTCTCGTTGCCCGGGATGAGCGAGGACGCGAGGAGGACGGTGTCGCCCTCCCCCACCTCGATCTGGTGGTCGCGGTTGGCCATGCGCGACAGTGCCGCCATGGGCTCGCCCTGGGAGCCGGTGCAGATGAGCGTGACCCTGTCGTCCGGCAGGTCCCCGAGCCGCTTGAAGTCGACGAGGATGCCGTCCGGCACCTTGAGGTAGCCGAGGTCGGCGGCGATCCCCATGTTGCGGACCATCGAGCGGCCGACCATCGCGACCTTGCGGCCGGACTTCTCGGCGGCGTCGAGGACCTGCTGCACGCGGTGCACGTGCGAGGAGAAGCACGCGACGATGATCCGGCGGCGCGCGTGGCGGAACACCCGGTCGATGGCGGGGGCGATGTCCTTCTCGGGGGTGGTGAACCCCGGCACCTCGGCGTTGGTCGAGTCGGTCATGAAGAGGTCGACGCCCTCCTCGCCGAGGCGCGCGAAGGCGCGCAGGTCGGTGAGCCGGCCGTCGAGCGGCAGCTGGTCCATCTTGAAGTCGCCGGTGTGCAGGATCGTCCCGCCGGACGTGCGCACGAACACCGCGAGGGCGTCGGGGATGGAGTGGTTGACGGCGACGAACTCGCAGTCGAACTGGCCGAACGTCTCGCGGTCGCCCTCCTTCACGCTGAGCGTGAGGGGCGTGATCCGGTGCTCCTTGAGCTTGGCCTCGATGAGGGCCAGGGTCAGCTGCGAGCCCACGAGGGGGAGGTCCGGCTTGAGGCGCAGCAGGAACGGGACGGCCCCGATGTGGTCCTCGTGGCCGTGGGTGAGGACGATCGCCTGGATGTCGTCGAGCCGGTCGGCGATGTGGCTGAAGTCCGGGAGGATGAGGTCGATGCCCGGGTGGTGGTCGTCGGGGAAGAGGACGCCGCAGTCGATGACGAGCAGCTGACCCCGGTGCTCGATGACGGCCATGTTGCGGCCGACCTCGCCCAGGCCACCGAGGGCGACGACACGGACGCCGCCGTCCACGAGGGCCGGCGGCAGGGTGAGCTCGGGGTGCGGGTGGCTCACCGCAGCCCTGCTTCCACGAGGCCGTGACGCAGGACGTCGAGGTGCTCCGGGGGCGACTCGACGAGGGGAAGCCGCACGAACGCCGACTCGATGACGCCGAGCTCGACGAGGGCCGCCTTGGCCATGATCGCGCCCTGCGACTGGGTCATGATCGCGTCGACCGCGGGGATGAGCCGGTGGTGGATCTCCCGTGCGGACGCGAAGTCACCCCGGTTCGTCGCAGCCAGCATCGCGGCATACTCCCTGCCGGCGACGTGACCGACGACCGAGACCACTCCCACCGCACCCTGGGCGAGGTGGGCGAGGCTGAGGACGTCGTCGCCGCTGAACCAGAGCAGGTCGGTCGAGGCCATGACGTGCGACGAGGCCCAGAGGTCGGCCTTGGCGTCCTTGACGGCGAGGATCCGGGGGTGCTCGGCGAGGGCGATGAGCGTCTCCGTCGCGAACGGCGTAGCGGTCCGCCCGGGGATGTCGTAGAGCATGACCGGCAGCTCGGTCGAGTCGGCGACGGCCCGGCAGTGCGCGAGCAGGCCGGCCTGGGTCGGCTTGTTGTAGTACGGCGAGACGAGCAGCAGTGCGTGGGCGCCGACCTCGGCCGCACGGGCCGCCATCTCGATGCTGTGCGCGGTCGCGTTGGACCCGACCCCGGCGGTGACGGCAGCCCGGTCCCCGGCGGTCTCGACCGCCATCCGCACGACGTCGATGCTCTCGTCGTCGGTGAGCGTCGCCGACTCGCCGGTCGTGCCGTTGACGACGATCCCGTCGTGACCGGTCGCGACGAGGTGCTCGACGACCGCACGCACCCCCACCTCGTCGACCGATCCGTCGGGATGCATGGGGGTGACCATGGCCGTGATGACCCGGCCGAAGGGGTTCGTCGTCATGCGGCTCAGGGTAGTGGGTGCCGTCCGAGGGCGGGGCTACGCTCTGGCCCATGCGCCAGTACCTCGACCTGCTCGACCGCATCCTCGACGAGGGTGTCGAGAAGTCCGACCGGACGGGCACCGGCACCCTCTCGGTCTTCGGCCACCAGATGCGGTTCGACCTCGCCGAGGGGTTCCCCGTGGTGACGACGAAGAAGCTGCACCTGCGCTCGATCATCGGCGAGCTGCTGTGGTTCCTGCGCGGCGACACCAACGTGCGCTGGCTGCAGGAGCGCGGCATCTCGATCTGGGACGAGTGGGCCGACGAGCTCGGCGACCTCGGCCCCGTCTACGGCCACCAGTGGCGCTCGTGGCCCACCCCCGACGGTCGCGAGGTCGACCAGGTGGCCAAGGTCATCCAGTCGATCCGCACCAACCCCGACAGCCGCCGTCACATCGTCAGCGCCTGGAACGTCGCCGACGTCGACGACATGGCGCTGCCCCCGTGCCACGCCCTGTTCCAGTTCTACGTGGCCGATGGCCGCCTGTCGTGCCAGCTCTACCAGCGCTCGGCCGACGTCTTCCTCGGCGTGCCGTTCAACATCGCCTCCTACGCGCTGCTCACGATGATGGTGGCCCAGCTCACCGACCTCGAGCCGGGCGAGTTCGTGCACACCCTCGGCGACGCCCACCTCTACTCCAACCACCTCGAGCAGGCCCGCCTCCAGCTCACCCGGGAGCCGCGCGCCCTCCCGACGATGACCATCGCGCGCAAGGAGAGCATCGACGCCTACGACCTCGACGACTTCGAGCTCGTCGGCTACGACCCTCACCCGCCGATCAAGGCGCCCATCGCGGTCTGACCGCAGGCGTCCGTAGGCCGGCCCACGCAGAGCGTGGGACCCGCGCCCGCCGTGCGCGGACGGCCTGCCGACGGGTGTCGGTGGGTCCTACAGTGAACGGCATGACCCAGGTGACACTCATCGCGGCGGTGGGACGCAACGGCGTCATCGGTGCCGACAACGACATGCCATGGCACCTGCCCGAGGACTTCGCCTTCTTCAAGCGGACGACGATGGGCCACGCGATGATCATGGGGCGCAGGACGTTCGACTCGATCGGGCGGGTCCTGCCGGGGCGGCGCACCATCGTCATCACCCGCCAGCCGGACTGGCACCACCCCGACGTCGAGACCGTCCACTCGCTCGACGACGCTCTCGGGCTCGCGGGTCCCGTGGGTGAGGTCTTCGTCGCCGGTGGCGGAGAGGTCTACCGGCAGGCGATGCCCTTCGCGCACCGCCTGCTCATCACCGAGGTCGACCAGGAGCCCGAGGGCGACGTGCGCTTCCCCGAGATCGACCCGACCCAGTGGCGCGAGACCGCGCGCGTGGAGCGCGACGGCTTCGCGTGGGTGACCTACGAGCGCTGAGCCTTGAGCGGGTCGACCGGCCCGGTGGAGGTGAACCGCTCGCGGTGGATGCGTCCCGCGGCGATGCCCTGCCCGCCGAGCCACGACTCGACGTCGGCGATGAGGCCCTCGGGCCCGCACAGCCACCAGTCGTCGACGCCCTCGATGCCGCCGACGTCGTCGAGCACGTCGCGGATGACCAGGGCGTCGATCCGGCCCCGGCGCACCCCGGGCACCCGCTCCCGGCTGAGGACGTGCTCGACGCGGAGCCGACCGTCGGAGACGGCCTCCAGCAGGTCGAGCTCGCGGCCCAGGACGGTCGAGTCCCGCGTGCGGTTGGCGACGATGAGGTCCACCGTGGACTCGGGGTGCTGCTCGAGGGCCGCGGCGGCGATCGCGAGGACGGGCGTGATGCCCGAGCCGCCGACGACTCCGACGTGGTGGCGCGGCCCGTCGACCTCGTCGAGCACGAACTCCCCCAGCGGCGGCAGGACCCCCATGATCTCGCCGACCTCGACCTCGGTGGCCAGCCACGGGGACATCCGCCCGCCCTGCACGGCGGCAGCCGCGATCCGGATGACGCCCTCGCTGCGGGCGCGGCTCGGCGGCACCCAGATCGAGTAGGACTGGCGGACGTCCTCCCCACCGACGAGGGCGCGCAGGGTCACGTACTGCCCGGCCCGGTAGTCGACGAAGACGGGCATGGTGCCGACGTCGAACCCGATCGACACGGCGTGCTCGGCAACCGGGTCCACCTCGGCGACGACGAGGGGGCGGAAGAGCGGGTGCGGCTTCGAGGGCCGGCGGAGCAGGGACACGGCCCCATCCTCACAAACGCCGTCCGGTTAGGCTCGACCGCGTGGCGATTCACTCACGCAGCACGGACCGGGTCACGGTCATCACCCTCGACCGACCGGAACGACGCAACGCCCTGAACCACGACGCCCTCGACGAGCTCGACACGGCCGTCGAACGCGCCGTCGGCGACTCGCGGGCCGTCGTCGTCACCGGGAACGGTGGCCACTTCTGCGCCGGCGCCGACCTCACCGAGCTCGAGGACGTCGGGTTCACCGACCGGCTCGCCGAGGTCCTCGCCCGCCTGTCCGCGGCGCCGGTCACCACGGTCGCGGCGATCTCGGGGTCGTGCATGGGGCTCGGGATGCAGCTCGCCGTGGCGTGCGACCTCCGGGTCGTCGCCGACGACGCGCGGTTCGCGGTCCCGGTCGCCAGGCTCGGCCTCATGGTCGACCACTGGACGCTCGAGCGGGTGAGCCGGTTCTGGGGCGAGGGTGCGGCCCGGCACATGGTGCTGACCGGCGCGGTGCTCACGGCGGACGACGCGTGGCGGCTGGGCTTCGCGCAGGAGCGCGGGGACCTCGACGCCGCCGTGGCGCTGGCAGCGCGCGCCGCCGACCTCGCCCCCCTGACCCAGGCCGGGTCCAAGCTCGGCTTCGAGGCGCACGGCGCCGACCACGCCGAGGTCGCACGCTACGAGGCGGCCTTCGCCACGGCGTGGTCGAGCGACGACCTCTCCGAGGGACGCGCCGCCTTCCGCGAGCGCCGCACGCCGGAGTTCCTGGGCCGATGAGCGAGCACGAGGGACACTCGCACGCCGCCGGGCCGACCGCCGACGCGAGCGTGCGCACGGCCGTGCCGACCGACGCGCCCGCCGTGGGGGTGGTGCAGGCGGCCGTCTGGACCCAGGCGTATGCCGGCCGCGTGCCCGACGACGTCGTCGCCCAGTTCGTCGCCCCGTCCTTCGCGAAGGCGTGGCGCAGCTCGCTGGAGCACCCGCCGGAGGGCGTCCACCGGCTGCTCGTGGCCCGCGCCGGCGAGCAGGTCGTCGGCTTCGCCGCCATCGGCCCGAGCCAGGACCCGGACGCCGGTCCCGCGCGCGGAGAGGTCACCGCCATCGGCGTGCACCCCGGTGGCCGGCGGCTCGGTCACGGCTCCCGGCTGCTCAACGCGTGCGTCGACCACCTGCGCGGGGCCGGCGCCGAGGACGTCGCGATCTGGGTCCTCGCCGACGACGAGGCCACCCGGGCCTTCCTCGTCGCCTCGGGGCTCGGGCCCGACGGGGCCTACCGCGACCGGGTGGTCTCCCCCGAGGGCGACACCCTGCGGGAGGTGCGCCTCGTCGCCTCGCTCGCTCCCGACGACGCGGAGCAGGAGGGGTGAGCGCGGCCGCCGCCGGTCACGAGGGTGAGCACGCGGCATACGCACCGCTGGCCGACGAGCAGCGCAGAGCCGTTCTGCGACAGTCCCTCTCGGTCGGCGTGGCGACCGGTGCCTACGGCATCAGCTTCGGCGCGCTCGGCGTCGCGTCGGGGCTGAGCATCCTGCAGACCGTCGCCCTGTCCGTGCTGCTCTTCAGCGGCGGGTCGCAGTTCGCGGTCGTGGGCATCCTCGGGGCGGGCGGCACCGGTCCGGCCGCGGTCGCGACGTCCACCCTGCTGGGCCTGCGCAACGGCCTCTACGCCCTGCAGACCTCGCGCATCCTCGGGGTGGCCGGCCTGCGTCGGCTCCTCGCCGCCCACGTCACCATCGACGAGTCGACGGCCGTCGCCGTGGGCCAGGAGAACCGGCACGCCGGCCGGCTCGGCTTCTGGGCGACCGGGCTGACCGTCTTCGCACTCTGGAACCTCATGACCCTCGTCGGGGCCTACGTCGGCAACGCGCTGGGCGAGCCGGAGCGGTGGGGACTGGACGCCGCCGCCGCCGCGGCCTTCACCGCGCTGCTGTGGCCGCGCCTGCGCAGCCGCGACGCGGCCGCGACGATGGTGCTCGCCGTCGCGATCGCGCTCCTCACCTCACCCCTGCTGCCGGTGGGGGTGCCGGTCATCCTCACCGTGCTCGCCGCGGCCGTCATCGGACTCTCCGGCGGCGGCCGCCACGAGCGGGTCGACCCGGAGGACGTCGCGTGAGCTCGTGGACGATCGTGCTGCTCGCCTCCGGGCTCTCGTTCGCGACGAAGCTCGCCGGCTACCTCGTGCCGGCCGCGTGGGTGGACGGACCCAGGCGCAGCCGGGTGCTCGCGCTGCTGCCGGTGGCGCTGCTCGCGGGGCTGGTGGCGATCCAGACCTTCGGCGGCGACGGCGGGTCGCTCCACGTCGACGCCCGGCTGGCCGCGGTCGGGGCGGCGGTCGTGCTCCTGCTGCTCCGGGCGAACTTCCTCGTCGTCGTCATCGGCGCCGCGGCGGTGGCGGCCGGTCTGCGGGCGCTCGGCTGGGGCTGAGCCCCCCGCTCGCCC
>NZ_AVPL01000132.1 GCF_000768695.1 Knoellia aerolata DSM 18566 | reverse complement strand
GAGGGTTCGCCGGAGCGCCTCAACGACCGGCTCAAGGGGCGCTACATCACCGTCGAGTACTACGACATCAAAGACCTCGACGCTGTTTGGCGTGCGGCCGCCGCCGCCACCCGTAGCGCGACGACCCAGCTGGTCCGTCGGCCTGTATCGCGAGCGGCCACCATCTGCTAGCTGGTTGCCTGTCCCGTAGCGGAGCGAGCCTGCGGTGCCCCACAGGACCGGTATACCCATGAAAACCTGAAGCAGGAGGACTCGACATGGTGCACTTGCTGACCGTAGGTCAAGCCGCCGAGATTCTCGGCACCTCGGAACGCTTCCCGCGCCGCCTCATCGCCGAGCGACGCATCCGGTTCGTCCGGGTCGGCCGGCACGTGCGGATCCCCGAGGACGCCCTCAGCGAGTTCGTGCGCGACGGGGAAGTCGAACCCATCGACCTCTCGCACCTGGCAGGCGCCTGATGGTCCGCAGGAAGTTCGGCCTCATCCGCCGCCTACCGTCAGGCCGGTTCCAGGCGTCGTTCACCGACCCCAATCGACGCAGGGTCAACGCACCCGAGACGTTCCGCACCGAGGCTGACGCTCACCGATACCTTGACCGGATTGAGCAGGAGATCAAGCGTGGTCACTGGCTGCCCGACGCCGGTCTCGGGCGGCGAACGCTCCGCGACGCCTGCGAGGCCTACCTCGACGAGAACCCCCGCATCGGTCTTCGCTGGGCCGAGACCTGTCGGCGCAACATGCGGCTGCACCTCAAGGACCTGCTCGATCTGCCTATCGTCACCATCACTCCGCCCACCGTGCGGGCGTGGCACGCAAAGGCGCTGAAGGGTGGCGGCGGTCGCACGTCGATCAGCCAGTCCTACCGGCTGCTGCGATCGGTGATGAACGTCGCCGTCAACGACGGAGCCATACCCCGCAATCCCTGTCAGATCCCCGGGGCCGGATCCGAGCGGACACCTGAGCGAAGTGTCGCCACCCCGAGCCAGATCGCGGAACTCATCGAAGCCATCACGCCTCGCTATCGAGCCGCGGTCGTCCTCGCTGCCTGGTGCGGTCTGCGTCGCGGGGAGGTGTGCGCGATCCGTACCGCCGACGTCGACCTCGAAAACCGTCGCGTCCGCGTCGCGAAGAACTGGGTCGAGCTCCTCGAGTCGCCAGTGAGCTTCGAGAAGGACCCCAAGAGTGCCGCCGGCAAACGCACCGTGACCATCCCGCCCCACGTCCTGCCCATCCTCGGGGCGCACCTCAAAGAGTTCGCAGGCCCGGAGTTCTTCACCGTCGGCCGTGACGGGAAGCGCGCCCGAGGGAACACCATCTACCAGGCCTTCGTACGCGCCAGGACCAAGATCGGCGTCGACATCTCCTTCCACGACCTGCGGCATACCGGCCAAACCCTTGCAGCATCGACAGGCGCCAGCCTCGCTGACCTTAAACAGCGGCTTCGCCGCGGCCCAGCGATACATGCACGCCGTGGAGGGTCGCGACGCCCAGATCGCCGATGCCCTCTCGGCCCTCGCGGAGCAGGGCGACGCGGCCAAGCTCCCAAGGCGCTTCTGATCCCAGCGATTACGAGATCATCATGACCACACCTGCCACTAGCGCCATACGGCGAAACTGTCGTCTATTCGTGGAGCAGTCTCAGTCGGCTGATCTCGACTGGGACGCGGCGTTGTGCATCAAGTGGGCAGACTGAGCGGTGCCTCTTTGGCCGAAGCAGTACCACGACAGTGCAGGCGTCAGTTCGCTCGTCAAAGTGGCTCATCCCAATCGGGGG
>NZ_AVPL01000130.1 GCF_000768695.1 Knoellia aerolata DSM 18566 | reverse complement strand
CGCCCCGGCGGCCGCCCCTGCTCCGGCCCCTGCGCCGGCCCCGGGGGCGGCGCCGCCGGCAGCACCCACCGGCGGCTGCGTCATCAAGGGCAACATCTCATCGAGGGGCGAGAAGATCTACCACGTCCCCGGCGGCGGCAGCTACGAGGACACCGTCGTCACCGCGAGCAAGGGTGAGCGGTGGTTCTGCACCGAGCAGGAGGCCGAGACCGCCGGGTGGCGCAAGGCTCGACGCTGACGGCGCCGCGTCAGCGGAGCGCGGGCACCCGGCGACACACGGCATACGTCACGAAGGCGGCGGTCGCCGTGGCGACCGTGCCCCAGGCGATGTCGACCGCGACGATGGAGGCCGGGAAGCCCTCGATGACCGCGAGGCTGGTGAGGTCCCACGTCGCGTAGGCGACGAACCCGAGGACGCCGCCGGAGACCAGGGCGAGTCGCGACGACTCCGCGGCGAGCGCGGGCCGGGTCGCGAACCACGTGATGCCGAAGACGTAGATCACGTAGAACGCCACCGCGGCCGCGACGTTCGGCTCCACGGCGAGCAGGTCGCCCATCTGCGAGTCGTAGAGCGGGCGCGCCACGATCCCCAGCCAGAGTCCGTCGAGGACGCCGAACACCGCGGCGGCGACCGCGTACCGGCCGAGTTCCCGGCGCATCAGTCGCGCACGGGCAGTCGCTCGTCGAGCCACGCGAGGACGTCGGCGGTGACCTCGTCGCGGTTGGTCTCGTTGAGCAGCTCGTGCCGCGCGTCCGGGTAGATCGTCATCGTCACGTCGGAGACGCCGGCCGAGCGGTAGGCCTCGGCCACCTCGCGGGGACCCTTGCCGTTGGCCGAAAGGGGGTCGAGCGAGCCGGAGACCACGAGGACCGGCAGGTCACGGGGCACGGCGGCATACGCAGCGGGCCGGTTGATCTGCTGGAGGCCGCCGAGCAGGTCGGCGTAGAAGGAGGTGGTGAAGACGTTGCCGCACAGCGGGTCCGCGATGTACTTGTCGACCTCGGCCTCGTCGCGGGACAGCCAGTCGAACTCGGTCCGGTTGGGCTTGAACGCGGAGTTGTACTGGCCGAACGTCAGCGTGTTCATCAGGCCGGACAGGTGCTTGCGGCCGCGGAGGCGCGCCTGGGCACCGGCCACCCGCCGGCCGACCGCGGCCAGGCGACCGGGGTCACCCGCGGTGCCGGAGAGGACCAGGCCGGCCAGGCGCGCGCCGTGCCGCGCCGCGTACGAACGGCTGAGGAAGGACCCCATGCTGTGACCGAAGAGCACGACCGGGACACCGGGGTGCTCCGCCTGGGCGAACTCCGTCACCGCACCCATGTCGGCGACGACCGTGTCCCACCCGTCGCGGTCGGCGAAGTAGCCGTGGGCGTCCGGGCCGGACGTCTGTCCGTGGCCTCGGTGGTCGTTGGCGTAGACCGCGTAGCCGGCGTCGGTGAGCGCCTGCGCGAAACGCTCGTAGCGCGCGGCGTGCTCGGCCATGCCGTGCGCGATCTGGACGACCGCCCGCGGCGGACCGTCGGGCAGCCAGCGGTAGGTGTGCAGCGGCGTGCCGTCGGCAGCGCTGATGGCAAGGGTGCTCGACTGCATGGACGGCTCCTGTGACGGGGTGGGCTCGCGGCTGCCGACGCTACCCGGTGGGCGGGGCGCCCGCGGTCCGTTGTGGTCCCGCTCTCCCACGCCGGTATGCCGTTCCGTCCCGACCACGAGCTCGTCCCGGGGCGTCGTGGTCCCCCCACGCCGCTGTGCACTGCTGCGCGGGGGCGCAGCAGTGCACAGCGGGTCGTGCGAGGTGGGATCAGCCGCGGTAACCGCGCGACTGCGACGAGAAGGTCGCCGCGCCGCCGCCACTGCTGCGCTGGCCGCCGCCGGAACGGGCCGGGGCGCCGCCGCCACCGGAGCGACGCGGG
>NZ_AVPL01000133.1 GCF_000768695.1 Knoellia aerolata DSM 18566 | reverse complement strand
CCCGCCGAGAAGGACAGGCCGAGCAGGTAGGCGCCCGCCACGCCCGGCACGATGGCATGCGCCAGCGCGTCGCCGACCAGCGACCAGCCCTTGAGCATGAGGTAGGCGGACAGGAAGCCGCAGAGCGCCCCGACCACCGCGGACACCCAGATGGCGTTGATCATGTAGCCGTAGCCGAACGGTTCGGTGAGCCAGTCAAGCATGGTCCGCTTCTCCGTGTCCGTCGCGCGATTCCCGCGCCGTCGCCACGTCGCCGTAAAACACCAGCGGACGCTCGTCGTCGGAGAAGATGCCCACGTCCCGGCCGGGCTGGTCGTCCGTGTCGGGCAGCAGGAAATGCCGCAACATGCCGCCGAACGTGGCCTGCAGGTTGGCGCGGGTGAACACCTGGGCCATCGGACCGAAGGCCAGCACCTCGCGCTTGATGAGCACCGCGCGGTCGCAGAACTCGGGCACGCTGCCCAGGTTGTGGGTGGACACCAGGATCACGCGCCCTTCGTCGCGCAACTGGCCCAGCAGCGCGATGATCACGTCCTCGGTGGTGACGTCGACGCCGGTGAAGGGTTCGTCCAGCAGGATGACGCGGGCATCCTGCGCCAGCGCGCGGGCCAGGAACACGCGCTTGCGCTGGCCGCCCGAGAGTTCGCCGATCTGCCGGCGGCGCAAGGCGTCCATGCCGACCCGCGTCAAGGCCAGGTCCACGGCCTGGCGGTCCGCCGGGCGCGGCCGGCGCAGCCAGCCCATGTGGCCGTAGCGGCCCATCATCACGACATCCTCGACCAGCAGCGGGAAGTCCCAATCGACCTCTTCGCTCTGCGGCACGTAGGCGATCCACTTGCGGCGCAGCGCGGCGCGCGCCGGCAGGCCGAGCACGGTGACCTGGCCGCGCGCCAGCCGCACGATTCCCATGATGGCCTTGAACAGCGTCGACTTGCCGCTGCCGTTCAGGCCCACCAGCGCCGTGATGGTGCCGGCCGGCGTGTCGAAGCTGGCGTTGCGCAGCGCGACATGGCCATTGCGATAGACGACGGTGGCATCGTCCACCTGGATGCCGGGCGCGGCGCCGCCCTCGCCTTGCGGCGGCCTCACGGCTCCAGCCCCTTGGCGATGGTCTCGGTGGTGACGCGCAACAGGTCCAGATAGGTCGGCACCGGCCCGCTGGGGCCGCTGAGCGAATCGACATACAGCACGCCGCCGTAGCGGGCGCCGGTCTCCTGCGCGACCTGGCGGGCGGGATTGGCGGACACCGTGCTTTCGCTGAAGATCGCCGGGACGCGGTTGGCCGTCATCAGGTCCACCACGCGGCGCACCTGCTGCGGCGTGCCCTGTTGATCGGCGTTGATCGGCCAGAGATACAGCTCGCGCAGGTCGAGATCCCGCGCCAGGTAGCTGAACGCGCCCTCGCTGGTCGCCAGCCAGCGCCGCTCGGGGGGAATGGCCCGCAGGCGCTGGTGCAAGGGGCCGATCGCCTCCTGGATGCGCGCCTTGTAGGCCGCCGCGTTGGCGCGGTAGGTTTCGGCGTTGGCCGGGTCGTACTGGACCAGCGCATCGCGGATGTTGTCGACGTAGATCAGCGCGTTGGCGGGCGACATCCAGGCATGCGGGTTGGGCTTGCCCTCATAGGGGCCGTCGCCGATGCCGATCGGCTCGATGCCGCGCGTCACCACGACGCCGGGCACGTTCTTGAGCCGATGGAAGAAGCGCTCGAACCATTGTTCCAGGTTCAACCCGTTCCAGAGGATCAATTGCGCGCCCTGGG
>NZ_AVPL01000128.1 GCF_000768695.1 Knoellia aerolata DSM 18566 | reverse complement strand
ACGAGCTCGGCCCGGTGCTCGCTGACCTCGACCGCGACGAGGTCGGCACCGGCGTCGACCGCGAGCGCGCCGAGCACGCCGGCCTTGCCGCCGGGGCCGGCGCAGAGGTCGAGCCAGCGGTTCGGGACGTCGGGGTCGACCGGGGCCGAGGCGAGGGCCACGGCGACCAGCTGGGACCCCTCGTCCTGGACGGCCGCCCGTCGTTCGCGCACGGCCCGGATCGCGCCGGGGTCACCGCTCTCGAGGACGGCGCCGAACGGCGACGTGGGGCTGGCGGTGGCACCGGCCCGCACGAGCTCCTCGACCGTCGCGAGACCGGGGCGCGCGACGAGGCTCACCTTGGCCGGGGTGTTGTCGCTCTCGAGGAGCTCGCGCAGCTCCGCGTCGACCGTGTCGCCGCTCGCGCGTCCGTGGCCGACGAGGGCACCACGCAGGGCGCTGACGACCCATTCCGGGTGCGAGTACTCGAGGGCCAGCGCCGCGGTGGACCCGTCGGTGGGCACCACCTGTGCGACCCACTCCTCGCGGGTGCGCTCACTGATCCGGCGCATCACGGCGTTGACGAAGCCGCTGGCCCCGGCGCCGCTGACGGTGCGCGCGAGCCCCACGGTCTGGTCGGCCGCCGCGTGCGACGGCACCCGCATGCCGAGGAGCTGGTGCGCGCCGAGCCGCAGGACGTCGAGCACCCCGCTGTCGATCTTCGAGGTGGGGCGGTCGGCCGCACGCTCGATGACGGCGTCGTAGAGGCCCTGCATCCGCAGGGTGCCGAACGCGAGCTCGGTCGCGAAGGCCGCGTCGCGGGAGTCGAGGCGGTGCCGCCGGATGATGGCGGGGAGCTCGAGGTTGGCGTAGGCGCCCTCGTCGACGGCCCGCAGGAGCGTGTAGGCCGTCAGCCGGGCCGGTTCGGCGTGCTTGGACCGCTCGCTCGGCTTCTGCCGGGACCGCTGGCTGCCCCGGGGGCCCCCGTTCGGTCGGCGGTCCGGGCGGGGTCGGTCGGGTGCGGGCATCAGGTCAGCGTAGTGGCGCGGCCGAGGACCTCACCGTCGGTGATCCGAACCCCCCGGGCCCAGTCGGCGGCGGCCATCGGCTTCCTGCCCGGCGGGCGGACCCGGCCCAGCGTGACGACGCCGGACGCCGTCCCCACGTGGACGGCCTGCTTCGTCGCTCGCAGCTCCCCGGGCGCGAGGTCCGGCGACCCGTCGGGACCGGGCGTGTCCGCGGGCCCGGCGACGGTGACCGGCTCGACCCCGAGGCGTTCCCCGCGAAACGTCGTCCACGCCCCGGGTGTGGGCGTGCACCCGCGGACGTGACGGCTGACGGCATACGCCGGGACGCCCCACGAGACCTCCGCGTCGGCGGTCGTGAGCTTCGCGGCGTGCGACACGCCGTCGGCCGGCTGCGGCACCGGGGTGAGGTCACCACTGGCGAGCCCGTCCATCGTCGCGACGAGCAGCCCGGCGCCGGCGTGGGCCAGCCGGTCGAGCAGGCTGCCTGCAGTGTCGTCGGGGCGGATCGTCTCGGTCATCAGCCCGAGGACCGGACCGGTGTCGAGGCCCTGCTCGATGACGAAGGTCGTCGCCCCGGTCGTCTCGTCGCCGGCCATGATCGCGCGCTGCACGGGCGCCGCACCCCGCCAGGCCGGGAGCACCGAGAAGTGCAGGTTGACCCAGCCGTGCGTCGGGATGTCGAGGACCTCGGGCGGCAGCAGTGCGCCGTAGGCGACCACGGGGCACGCGTCGGGCGCGATCTCGCGCAGCCGCGCCTGGAACTGCGGGTCGCGGGGGGAGGCCGGAGTGAGGACCTCGATGCCACGCTCCAGCGCGACCGCCTTGACCGGGGACGGGTGCAGGGTGCGGCCCCGCCCCGCGCGGGCGTCCGGTCGGGTGAGGACCGCGACGACGTCGTGCTCGGAGGCGATGAGGGCCTCGAGCGCGGGTACGGCGGTCTCGGGGGTGCCGGCGAAGACCAGCCTCATCGGGTGCACCGGTCCTGGTTCGTCACGGGCGCCAGTGTAGGAGCCCGCCCGAACCGGTTCGCGAACCATGGGGTGCTTTGTGGTGTGCCACGAGTTCACTGACAC
>NZ_AVPL01000127.1 GCF_000768695.1 Knoellia aerolata DSM 18566 | reverse complement strand
TTCGGCCGCCCTGACCTGACCGCCTTCGCGTCTCATCCCAATCGACCCTGATCGAGTCTGCTGACCCCCTCGACGAGAACACAGCGACATCACAGCCACCCAACCCCGACCGTCCGGGAAGCCGGGACACGTCACATGGCCTGTGCTGCGGGCGTGTCGAGTGGGTCGTCCAGGGGCGACGCAGGAGCGTCGACGCGACGTGCTGAGAGGTGGTTCCAGTCGAGCACTAGGACACCGGCTACAGGCATGGCGATAGGTCAGGAACGGCGTCGCTCCCTACGCAGGAGGGAGCGCAGAGTCTCGGCGTTCGCGTAGCCGACCCGTAGCGCGATCTCGGCGGAGGTAAGGTCCGTGGTTGCTGAGAGGTGCCGAGCTCGTTCGATGCGAAGCCGTTGGACGAAGCCGAGCGGAGTGAGGTTGAGCGCCGCACGGACTCGTCGTTCGAGGGTGCGCCGGCTGGTGCCGAGCGACTGCGCGACGAAGGCGACGTTGAACGGTTCGTCCAGGCGGGCGCGCACGAAGCGTTCGAACTCGACGACGATCGGGTCCTCGTGCCGGAGATGTTCGTAGGCGACGAAGGCCGCCTGCGACGGACGCTCGTCGATGATGAGGAGCTTGGCGACATGTTGGGCCAGGTCGGGGCTGATCGATCGCACGAGTGAGAGCGCGAGGT
This sequence comes from Knoellia aerolata DSM 18566, assembly GCF_000768695.1. Lineage (GTDB taxonomy): Bacteria > Actinomycetota > Actinomycetes > Actinomycetales > Dermatophilaceae > Knoellia > Knoellia aerolata. Next base: position 1,496 of record NZ_AVPL01000127.1, on the reverse strand, counting down.
CGATGTGGGCGAACGCGGCGCCGGCGGTGACGAGGTTCCCGTCGACCACGACCATGGTGTCGAGATCGAGGGCGACGGTCGGATAGCGCTTCAGGAACTCCGGCCCCAGGAACCAGCTGGTCGTCGCCCGCCGATGATGCATCCGTCCGGTCTCGGCGACAGCGAACACGCCGGTGCACGCCGCGGCGATCCGGGTGGTCGCGTCGTCGAGGCGCCCGAGCGAGGCGATGACCGAACGAGCATCTCGGCTCTGGAGGGCGTCGTTGGTAGCGGCGGCCGTGAGGGTTCCAAGCGCAGGGACGACGACCACGTCGAACTCTGCGGACTCCGACAGCGGGTGGTCCACCGACAGGGTCATCGATGCCGTCGTGGTCACTCTCCGTTTCGGTCCGAGGATGGCGAGTTCGATCGGGTCGATCTGCGGGTCGACATCGCCGCGGGCTCCGTCGGCCACCCGCACGATGTCGATGACCGACGCGACAGCCGAACCGAAGCAGCCGTCGATCGCGATCAGTCCGATACGCATGGCGCGAACAATAGCAATACTGCCGTATACGCCACTTCTCACATGCCCTTGCTCGTCATACGCTGAACTCGCTTCACCAAGAACCTCGACACCTAGGAGAACCCCTCATGTCCACACCCGCATCACTTCCGTATGCCTTCGTCGCCAAGATCGTCGCGGCCGATGGACAGCACGACGCGCTCGCCGATCTGCTCGCCGGCGCTGTCGCGCTCGCCAACGAAGAAGTAGGAACGATTGTCTGGTTCGCGGTCAGGACCCACGCCGACACCTTCTGGATCTTCGATGCATTCCCCGACGAGGCCGCTCGCGACGCCCACGCCAACGGCGCCATCGTCGCAGCCCTGATGGCCAACCAGCACCTCCTCGGCGCAGCACCCGAGATCCTGGCGGCCGACGTCCTCGCGTCCAAGCTCCCGTAGTCCGCCAACGCACGAGACGATCGCGCCCCGCCGAGCCGTCGCCAGGTCGCGACGCAACGCCACGCTGCGTTGCCGAGCGGTGCGAGGCCTATCGGCACACGGACAGGATGCCGGCCGCGAGCGCTCAGCCGGCTAGGGGTCCGTCGCAGAGGAGAGCGACGTCGGTGTCGGGCAGAGCCGTGAGGCCAGCGCATCGTGCGACCACCAGAACCGAACCGCCCCTGCCTTGCGTTTCCGCAGGTCAGGGGCTGTTCGCCGGAGCCGCCTGTCGGAATCGAACCGACGACCTAATCACGTCGGCTTTGCGTCTATCGCTTGATGCGCCCACTGGGCGAACGAGCCGCTGACCTGCGCAAACGCCGAGCGTGGGGGACGCCGCCATCCGGTGGTGACCGACGACGACCGACCAGTACCGACCGTTTCACCGGAGCTTGCGGCGGCGTCGAAGCCGAGCAAGCTCCATTCCTTTAGCTCACCGCACCCTCCTCCTCGCCGGTCCCGTCGTCGTCGAAGACGTTTCAGGGGTCTTCTCAGATGACGGTGTAGGTCGG
>NZ_AVPL01000126.1 GCF_000768695.1 Knoellia aerolata DSM 18566 | reverse complement strand
CCCCGAGCTCCACCGCCGACGGGTCGGCGACGCGGGGGTTGGTGGGTGCGCTGCTGGCAGGCCAGAGGGTGCACGGACTGCACCCCGAGGCGGCGGGGGTCACGGTGTTCGAGGGGGCGGACGCCACACCGCTGCCGACCGCGTTGGTCGCGACGACGCGGAACGTGTACGCCGTGCCGTTGGTCAACCCGGTCACCGTGATCGTCGTCCCCGGAGGCGAACCGGTCACGGTCGTGGCAGGTTGTGCCGTCGCACCGATGAACGGGGTGACGGTGTAGCCCGTGATGGGCGATCCACCGTTCGGGGGGGCCGCCCAGGACACCACCGCCGAGGCGTCACCTGCGGTGGCGCTGACGCCCGTGGGCGCCCCGGGAACCGTGACTGCCCCGACCGGCGTGACCGCGGCGGAGGGAGATGAGGACGCACCTGTCCCCAGGGCGTTCGTCGCGGCGACCCGGAACGTGTACGCGGTGCCGTTGGTCAGCCCGGTCACGGTCGTGCTCGTCGCCGGCGGGCTGCCCGTGACCGTCCAGGGGACCTGGGCGGTCGTGCCGACGTACGGCGTGACCGTGTAGCCGGTGATCGGGCTGCCGCCGTCGGACGGCGCCGTCCACGACACCACTGCCGAGGCGTCACCCGCGGTCGCGGAGACGCCCGTGGGCGCTGCCGGCACGGTCGCTGCGGCCGTCGGCGTCACCGTGTTCGAGCCGGCTGAGGCCGGGCCCGTCGCCACGGCGTTGGTCGCGGCGACGCGGAACGTGTACGCCGTGCCGTTGGTCAACCCGGTCACGGTGGCCGTGGTCCCCGGAGGCGAACCGGTCACGGTCGTGGCAGGTTGTGCCGTCGCACCGATGAACGGGGTGACGGTGTAGCCCGTGATGGGCGATCCGCCGTTCGGGGGGGCGGTCCAGGACACCACCGCCGAGGTGTCACCTGCGGTGGCGGTGACGCCCGTGGGCGCGCCGGGAGCCCCGACCGGCGTGACCGCGGCGGAGGGAGATGAGGACGCACCTGTCCCCACCGCGTTGGTCGCGGCGACCCGGAACGTGTACGCGGTGCCGTTGGTCAGCCCGGTCACGGTCGTGCTCGTCGCCGGAGGGTTGCCCGTGACCGTCCACGGGACCTGGGCGGTCGTGCCGACGTACGGCGTGACCGTGTAGCCGGTGATCGGGCTGCCGCCGTCGGACGGCGCCGTCCACGACACCACTGCCGAGGCGTCACCCGCGGTCGCGGAGACGCCCGTGGGCGCTGCCGGCACGGTCGCTGCGGCCGTCGGCGTCACCGTGTTCGAGCCGGCTGAGGCCGGGCCCGTCGCCACGGCGTTGGTCGCGGCGACGCGGAACGTGTACGCCGTGCCGTTGGTCAACCCGGTCACGGTGGCCGTGGTCCCCGGAGGCGAACCGGTCACGGTCGTGGCAGGTTGTGCCGTCGCACCGATGAACGGGGTGACGGTGTAGCCCGTGATGGGCGATCCGCCGTTCGGGGGGGCGGTCCAGGACACCACCGCCGAGGTGTCACCTGCGGTGGCGGTGACGCCCGTGGGCGCGCCGGGAGCCCCGACCGGCGTGACCGCGGCGGAGGGAGATGAGGACGCACCTGTCCCCACCGCGTTGGTCGCGGCGACCCGGAACGTGTACGCGGTGCCGTTGGTCAGCCCGGTCACGGTCGTGCTCGTCGCCGGAGGGTTGCCCGTGACCGTCCACGGCACCTGGGCCGTCGTGCCGACGTACGGCGTGACCGTGTAGCCGGTGATCGGGCTGCCACCGTTCGCGGGTGCGGTCCAGGACACCGTCGCGGAGGCGTCACCCCCAGCTGCGGAGACTCCGGTCGGGGCGCCCGGCACCGTGGCCGGCGCGACGGGGGTGACCGTGTTGGAGGGGGCGGACGCCGCACTGCTGCCGAGCGCGTTGGTCGCGGTGACGCGGAACGTGTAGGCAGTGCCATTGGTCAGCCCGGTCACGGTGGTGCCGGTGGCGGGTGGGTTCCCGGTCACGGTCGTGGCGGGTTGCGCGGTGCCGCCGACGTACGGGGTGACGGTGTAGCCGGTGAGCGCGCTGCCACCGTTGGACGGTGCGGTCCAGGACACCGTCGCCGACCCGTTGCCTGCGGTGGCCGTGACGCCGGTGGGTGCGGCGGGGGCGGTCGCGGGCTGGGTGCTGAAGGTGACGTCGACCCAGTAGTTGGTCGACTGGTAGCTGCTGGTCGGGAACCGGGACGGGTTGCCGTACGCGTAGACGCCGTTGGCTCCGCCGTCGCCGT
>NZ_AVPL01000206.1 GCF_000768695.1 Knoellia aerolata DSM 18566 | reverse complement strand
ACCAACGGCACCTCCATGCCCGGCGCCTGCCCGGCGCGCATGGACGCGCCCAGCTCGTACATCTCGCCCGAGAACTTCGACAAGCTGACCGTCATCAAGGGCCCGCAGACGGTGCTGTGGGGGCCGGGCGCCTCGGCCGGCACCATCCGCTTCGACCGCGACACGCCGCGTTTCACCGAGCCCGGCGTGCGCTTCGACGGCAGCCTGGTGGGCGGATCAAACGGCCGCAACGACCAGGCCGCCGACCTGACCGTGGGCAACGACAAGGTCTACACCCGCATCACCGCCAACCATTCGCATGCCCAGGACTACAAGGACGGCGACGGCAACAAGGTGC
>NZ_AVPL01000142.1 GCF_000768695.1 Knoellia aerolata DSM 18566 | reverse complement strand
GACAACTACACGCTGCGCACGCCGGACCCGCACGGCATGATGCCGATGGCGATGGCCTCGGACGTGGATCGCGCCACCTGGGGCGGCCGCATCGCCGGCACCTGGAACCTGGCGCCGGACCTGGGCCTGGTGACCGGGCTGGATTTCCAGCAGAGCCGGCACCGCTCGCGCAGCGGCACGGACACGGTCTCGTACCGCTCCCAGAACTGGGTCAAGGACGCGAGCTTCGCCAACACCGGCCTGTTCGGCGAACTGACCTGGCACGCCACGCAGGACAGCCGCGTCATCGGCGGCGCGCGGGTGGACTGGGCCTCGGCCAAGGACTTCCGGCGCAGCAGCGGGTCCATGATGATGGCCAAGCCCAACCCCACGGCCGGCAAACGCCGCAACGAGACGCTGCCCAGCGGGTTCCTGCGCTACGAGCGGGACCTGGCGGACCTGCCGGCCACGGTGTACGTCGGCCTGGGCCACGCGGAACGCTTCCCGGACTACTGGGAGCTGTTCTCGCCGAAGCAGGGGCCCGACGGCTCGGTCAACGCGTTCCGCGGCGTCAAGCCCGAGAAGACGACGCAGATCGATTTCGGCGCGCAGTACAAGACCGAGACCCTGGATGCCTGGCTGTCCGGCTACGCCGGCTATGTCGACGACTTCATCCTGTTCGACTACGCCAAGAGCCGCATGGGGGGCATGGGCGGCATGCATGGCGGCCATGGCGGACACGGCAGCTCGACGCAGGCCGCCAACATCGACGCCCGCATCGCCGGCGGCGAGCTGGGGCTGTCCTACCAGGCGGCGCCGCGCTGGAAGCTGGGCGCGACGCTGGCCTACGCCTGGGGCCAGAACCGCAGCGACGGCCGCGCCTTGCCGCAGATGCCGCCGCTGGAAGCCAAGCTCAGCGCGGCCTATGACGACGGCACCTGGTCGGCCGGCGCGCTGTGGCGGCTGGTGGCGGCGCAGCGCCGCTATGCCCTGAACCAGGGCAACGTGGTCGGCAAGGACTTCGGCCCCAGCGCCGGATTCGGCGTGTTCTCGCTGAACGGCGGCTACGCGGTCAGCAAGCAGGTCAAGCTGTCGCTGGGCGTGGACAACCTGTTCAACAAGACCTACGCCGAGCACCTGAACCTGGCGGGCGACGCCGGCTTCGGCTTTGCCGCCAACACGGCCTTCAACGAACCCGGGCGCA
>NZ_AVPL01000021.1 GCF_000768695.1 Knoellia aerolata DSM 18566 | reverse complement strand
GGTGCGGGCGCCCGGCGCCCTCGACCGGCTCCGGGACCGCCTCCACGACCACGACCGGGCACGCGCGGCCGCGGAGGCCGTGCTCTCCGACGGCGCAGTCCGTGACGCACTCTCCGGCCCCGGGCCCGACCTGGAGGCCCTCGCCGCCTCGGCGCAGCAGGCCCGAGGCGCCCTGCTCGTCGCCCAGTCCGCGCAGACCGAGGCCACCGGTGCCCGCACGGCGTTCCAGTCCGTGCGCAACAGCCTCGTCGCCGCCCTCGATGCCTCCGGCCCGGCCCTCGAGCGGCACCACCGCGTCAAGGAGCTGGCCGACACCTTCGCCGGGGGCGGGCTCAACAACACCCTGCGCATGCGGCTCACCTCCTACGTCCTCGCCGCTCGCCTCGAGAAGGTCGCCCAGCTCGCCAACGAGCGGCTGCGGATCATGGGTGACGGCCGCTACCGGCTCGAGCACTCCGACCGCCTCGCCGCGCGGGGAGCCCGCAGCGGCCTGGGCCTGCGGGTGCTCGACCAGTGGACCGGCGTCAGCCGCGAGACGTCCACCCTGTCCGGGGGTGAGGCGTTCATGGCCTCGCTCGCCCTGGCGCTCGGGCTCGCGGACGCTGTCCGCGACGAGTCCGGCGGGTTCGATCTCGCCACCCTCTTCGTCGACGAGGGCTTCGGCACGCTCGACGACGAGAGCCTCGAGCAGGTCATCTCCGTCCTCGACTCCCTGCGTGAGGGCGGTCGGGCGGTCGGCGTCGTGTCCCACGTCGCCGAGCTCCGCAGCCGCATCACCAGCCAGCTCTCCGTGCGCAAGACCGCCAGCGGCAGCACGGTCGCCGTCTCGACACCGGGAGCCGAGAGCGCCGCGTGACCATCCGGTCACGCGGCGCCCGGGAGCGACAGGGGGTCGTGAGGGTCAGTCCTCGAACGCCTCGGGCGGGGGGCAGGAGCAGACGAGGTGGCGGTCGCCGTAGGCGCCGTCGATGCGGCGGACCGGCGGCCAGTACTTCGCGAGCGGGTCGACCCCCGGCGGGTAGGCCGCGTCCTGACGGCTGTACTCGACGTCCCAGTCCCCGGCCAGCGACTGCGCGGTGTGCGGGGCGCCACGCAGGACACTGGTGGCAGCGTTGCCGGACGCACCCACGGCGTCGATCTCCGCGCGGATCGCGATCATCGCGTCGCAGAAGCGGTCCAGCTCGACCTTGTCCTCGCTCTCGGTCGGCTCCACCATGAGGGTGCCGGCGACGGGGAAGGACATGGTCGGGGCGTGGAAGCCGTAGTCGACGAGCCGCTTGGCGATGTCGTCGACGCTGACGCCCGTCTCCTTCGTGAGCGGTCGGACGTCGAGGATGCACTCGTGGGCGACGAGCCCTCCCTCGCCGGAGTAGAGGACCGGGTAGTGGTCGCGCAGGCGGGTCGCGACGTAGTTCGCGTTGAGCACCGCGACCTCGGTCGCGCGGCGCAGGCCCGACGCGCCCATGAGCCGCACGTAGGCCCAGGAGATCGGCAGGATCCCCGCCGACCCGTAGGGCGCCGCGGACACCGGGCCCACGCCCGTCTGCGGGCCGGCCTCGGCGTCGAGCGGGTGGTTGGGCAGGAACGGTGCGAGGTGCTCGCGGCACGCGACCGGCCCGACCCCGGGACCGCCGCCACCGTGCGGGATGCAGAACGTCTTGTGGAGGTTGAGGTGCGAGACGTCGGCACCGAACCGCCCGGGCTGGGCGAGGCCGACGAGGGCGTTGAGGTTGGCGCCGTCGACGTACACCTGGCCGCCCGCGTCGTGGACCATGGCGCAGAGGTCGGTGATCGTGTCCTCGAACACCCCGTGCGTCGACGGGTAGGTCACCATGATCGCGGCGAGCTGGTCGCGGTGCTGCTCGACCTTGGCCTTGAGGTCGTCCATGTCGACGTTGCCGGTGATCTCCGCGGTCTTGACGACGACGACCTTCATGCCGGCCATGACCGCGCTCGCCGCGTTGGTGCCGTGGGCACTGGCGGGGATGAGGCAGACCGTGCGCTCCACGTCCCCCTGCGACCGGTGGTACCCCGCGATGGCGAGCAGCCCGGAGAGCTCGCCCTGGGACCCGGCGTTCGGCTGCAGCGAGACGGCGTCGTAGCCGGTGATGTCGCACAGCCACTGCGACAGCTCGTCGATGAGGTGGCGGATGCCCTCGGTCTGGTCCAGGGGCGCGAACGGGTGGAGGTTCGCGAACTCGGGCCAGGTGATCGCGAGCATCTCGGTCGTCGCGTTGAGCTTCATCGTGCAGGAACCCAGCGGGATCATGCCGCGGTCGAGGGCGAAGTCGCGGTCGGAGAGGCGGCGCAGGTAGCGCAGCATCGCCGTCTCGCTGTGGTGGCTCGTGAAGACCGGGTGGGTGAGGTAGTCCGAGGTGCGCAGCAGGGCTCCGTCCCACTCGGGCTCCTCGATGGTGACCCGGCCCGGCTCGGACACCCCGAACGCCCGGCAGACCTTGGCCAGGTCGTCGTGGTCGGTGGTCTCGTCGAGCGAGAGCAGGACGGTGTCGCCGTCGTGCCGCCAGAGGTTCGCGCCCTCGGCCAGCGCCGCCGCGACGACCTCGTCGGCGCGGCCCGGCACGCTCACCGAGAGCGTGTCGAAACCGGGCTCCGAGTCGACGTCGACGCCGCCCTCGCGCAGGGCGCCGGCCAGGGTCGTCGCGTGCGCGTGGATGCGCAGCGCGATCGCGCGCAGGCCACGCGGGCCGTGGTAGACGGCATACATGCTCGCCATGACGGCGAGGAGGACCTGCGCCGTGCAGATGTTGGACGTCGCCTTCTCCCGGCGGATGTGCTGCTCGCGGGTCTGCAGCGCGAGGCGGTAGGCCGGTGCGCCGGTGACGTCGACCGACACGCCGACGAGTCGCCCCGGCAGCGTGCGCTCGAGCCCGGACCGGACCGACATGTAGCCGGCGTGCGGTCCGCCGAAGGCCATCGGGACCCCGAAGCGCTGGGTGGTGCCCACCGCGATGTCGGCGCCCCACTCCCCGGGCGCCGTGGCCAGCGTGAGGGCCATGAGGTCCGCCGCGGCCGTGACGAGCGCCCCGGCCCCGTGCGCCGCCTCGGCGAGGGCCCGGTGGTCGCGCAGCCGCCCGTGGAGGTCCGGGTACTGGACGAGGACGCCGAACACGTCGCGCCCGCCGGCCGCCTCGGTGAGGGCCTCGCCGGTCGTCACGCCGGTGAGGTCCGCGACGACGACCTCGATCCCGAGCGGCACCGCCCGGGTGCGCATCACGGCCAGCGTCTGCGGGAAGACCGCCTCGTCGACGACGAGCACGGCGTCCTTGGCCGCCTTGCTCGAGCGCCGCATGAGGGTCATCGCCTCGGCTGCGGCCGTCGCCTCGTCGAGGAGGGAGGCGCCCGCGGTGCTCAGCCCGGTGAGGTCCGAGACGACCGTCTGGAAGTTGAGCAGCGCCTCGAGGCGGCCCTGCGAGATCTCCGGCTGGTACGGCGTGTACGCGGTGTACCAGGCCGGGTTCTCGAGGACGTTGCGCTGGATCACCGCGGGGGTGAGGGTGCCGTAGTAGCCCAGCCCGATCATCGAGGTGAGCACGCGGTTGCGTGCGGCGAGGCCGCGCAGCTCCTCGACGACGGCCGACTCGGAGTCGGCGGGCACGATGCCCATCGCGTCGGTGGCCCGGATCGCGTCCGGGACGGCGACGGCGGTGAGGTCGTCCAGGCTCGAGCGTCCGATGACGGCGAGCATCTGCGCGACCTGGGCATCGTCCGGGCCGATGTGGCGCTCGGCGAACGCAGGCAGCGTGGTCGGGTTCGGCATGGTGTCAGTCATGAGGTGAGGCTCCTGGCGCACGGGCGGGCACGGGCCTCCCCATCTGTCGCGGCCTGGGCCGTCTCAGAGGTGCCTGATCCGTGCGGTCCTTTGCGCCTGAGAGGTTCCGGGGAGTTTGCCCCTTCGGCGCCCCGGCTCCGCTGGCGGACCGAGGACTCTCCCGCACGGTGTTGGCGGCAGGCTCAGGGTAACAAACGGCGCGCACCCCCGACGGGGATGCGCGCCCGAGGGTCGCGAGGGGGTCGTGTGCGGCGGTCAGGCCAGCCGGGCGGCCCGGCGGGCGCTGAGCTCGTCGTCCGGGTGGGCGGCCGGGGTCTCGTCGGCGAGCCGTTCGCTCGGGAGGTGCGACAGGTCGCCCTCGACCTCGCGCCACACCTTGCCGACGGCGATCCCGAAGACGCCCTGCCCGCCCTGGAGCAGGTCGATGACCTCCTCGTCGGAGGTGCACTCGTAGACCGAGGCGCCGTCGCTCATGAGGGTGATCTGGGCGAGGTCGTCGACCCCGCGGTCACGCAGCACCTGCACGGCGCCGCGGATCTGCTGGAGCGAGACCCCGGTGTCGAGGAGGCGCTTGACGATCTTGAGGGCGAGGACGTCGCGGAAGCCGTAGAGACGCTGGGACCCGGAGCCGGCCGCGCCACGCACCGACGGTTCGACGAGCGAGGTGCGGGCCCAGTAGTCGAGCTGGCGGTAGGTGATCCCGGCCGCCTTGCACGCGGTCGGGCCGCGGAAGCCCATCTCCTCGTCGAGCTCGGGGAGGTCGTCGGTGAAGAGCAGGCCCTGCGCCCCGATGGGCAACCGACCCTGGGGGTACTCGTCGATGGCGTTCACGCCAGCCTCCTGCTGCACCTCGGTGCGCTGTAACTACACGGACGTCGTTCTCTTGGGGGTGACGCTAGGGGGCACCGGACCCGGGGTCAACTACCACTGGACCCTGACCTCACGCGTGTCGTGCGCCCCATGCGTAACACTCACCCTCAACTGGAGGGTTGGTCCCCGGTGTCGAAGTCGTCCGCGGACACGTGGTCGAGGAACTCCTTGAACTTCTCCACCTCGTCGTCCTCCTGCTCCCCGGCCATGGCGACGCCGGCCTCGTCGAGCAGCTCCTCGGTGGTGACGATCTCGACGCCCACCCGCAGCGCGAGGGCGATGGCGTCGGACGAGCGCGAGTCGATGCTCTGCCCTCCCCCGTCCGCTCCCCCGTCGATGTCGAGGACCGCGTGGAAGACCCCGTCGGTGAGGGCGGTGATGCGCACCCGGTCGAGGCTGTGGCCGAGCTCGTCGAGGACGTTCTTGAGCAGGTCGTGCGTCAGCGGTCGCGGCGGCACCACCCCCTGCTGGGCGTAGGCGATCGCGGCGGCCTCGGCGGCCCCCACCCAGATCGGCAGGTAGCGGGTCCCGTCCCGTTCGCGGAGCAGGACGATGGGCTGGTTGGTCGGCATCTCGACCCGAACCCCGAGAACGTCCAGTGGCTTCACGCTCTCACCGTACGTCGTCAGGGACGGGCCAGACCACCCTTGACCAGCGCGGCGTGCAGCTGGAGGCAGAGCCGGGCGACCTCGGCCTGTTCCTGGGCCCGACCACCCGGTCGCCGCGTGCTCATCGCCTGCTCGACGAGGCCCACCTCGCGGTCCGCCGCCGTGCGGAACGGACGCAGGTGGCGCGCCTCGATCCCGTAGGCCGAGAGACCGGCCGCAGCGTGCGCCGCCTGGAGGTCGGTGCCGGAGTAGTGGCCCTCGCCGTCCGGCCGGAGCAGGCCGAAGCCCTCGAGCGAGGTGAGGAGGTCGGCGTGCAGTCCGGTGGCGGTGGCCAGCTCGGCGCGGGTGAGCCGGACGTCGCGCCCGTGCTCGAGCGAGGACGCGTCGGGGACGTCGGGGTCGTGCTGCGGCTCAGGGGGTCGCGGGCGGGCGTCGTCCTCGGGTGCGGCCTCGAGACCGCGGTCGAGCGCGTCGAGGGACTCACGGATGACCTTGAGCGGCCAGAAGCGGTCGCGCTGGGCCCGCAGGACGTACTGGAGCCGGGCGACGTCGGCGCCGGTGTAGGTGCGGTAGCCCGACGGGGTGCGCTGCGGCTCGACGAGGCCCTCACCCTCGAGGAAGCGGATCTTGGAGATGCTGACCTCGGGAAACTCCTCGCGCAGTGCGGCGAGGACCTTCCCGATCGTCAGCGGCCGCTCAGGCCTGCTTGGCGGCATAGAAGACGAGGCGGTACTTGCCGATCTGCACCTCGTCGCCGGTCTGCAGGACCGACTCGTCGATCCGCTCCCGGTTGACGTAGGTGCCGTTGAGGGAGCCGACGTCCTTGACGACGAACCGGCCCTCCGTGCGCTCGAACGTCGCGTGCTTGCGCGACACCGTCACGTCGTCGAGGAAGATGTCGCTCTCGGGGTGGCGCCCCGAGGTGACCTCGTCGTCGTCGAGCAGGAAGCGTGCCCCGGTGTTGGGTCCGCGCAGGACGACGAGCAGGGCGGTGCCGGGGCGGAGCGCCTCGACGGTGGCCTGGTCGGCGCGCGTGAGGACGTGCTCGCTCTCGTGGACGATGTCGGAGCGTTCGAGCCCGCCCACCGCAGGGATGTGCATCGTCGTCGACGACTCCGGCTCGCGGTCCGGGATCTCACGACTTCGGTCACTCATCAGTGCGGCTCCTTGTCTGCAACGCGTCGTGCTGGACCACTCACCCTAGATGACCGGTCGAGGGATGAACAGGCGCCCACCTGTGAAGGGACGGGGAATCAGCCGAGCTGCTGCTGGTAGCCCTCGACGTCGAGCAACCCGTCGACGGCGGCGGCGTCGCTCGGACGCAGCTCGTACATCCAGCCCTCGCCGTAGGGGTCGGAGTTGACGAGCTCCGGTGAGGCGTCGAGCGCCTCGTTGACCGCGGTGACCTCACCGGCCAGGGGCGCGTAGAGGTCGCTCACGGACTTGGTCGACTCGACCTCGCCGCACGCGTCGCCCACCGCGACCGTGTCGCCGACCCCGGGAAGGCTGACGTAGACGACGTCCCCGAGGGAGTCCTGGGCGAACGAGGTGATCCCGATGCGGACGGCGCCGTCCTCGACCGAGCGCACCCACTCGTGCTCGGCGGTGTAGCGCAGGTCGCTCGGGTACTCGAGGTCGCTCATCGTTGGGCTCCTTCTGGTCCGGGTGAGGACGTGGGTCAGGACGTGGTGGAACTGGGTACGGGTCGAGCGTACTGAGGCTCGGAAACGGACCGCAACGCGGACACCGTCACCTCGTCCTTGGTCTCGACGCCGGCCTCCCCGCCGACGCTGCGGACGGAGTTGGTCACCCCGCCGGGGATCTCCATCGCCGACGCGAGCGTGGAGCCGTCGCCGATGGCCGTGACGACGTAGGGGGCGGAGACCTCCGTGCCCGAGATGGAGATGCCGCCCTCGCCGTCGGTGAAGAAGGTGCTGGCGACGACCCGGATGCTGTTGATCTCGATCGCCTCGGCACCGGCGTCACGCAGCTCCTGGAGGGTGTCGAGCAGGAGCGGCGCGGTCACGCGGTTCTCGGGGTCGCGGATGGTGAGGACGATGCCCGGGCCCTTGGCCGGCGCGGTACCGGCGAGGATGGCCAGGGAGTCGAGCCGCTGCTGAGCGGCCTCGCGCGCCTCGGTGAGGCTCGTCGTGTCGCTCTGGAGCCGGTCGCGGGAGAGGCGCAGGGCCTGGATCTCCTCGGCGAGCCGGTTGCCGTCCTGGTCGACGGTGTCGAGGATGCGGATGAGCTCGTCCTCGCGCAGGTCCTCCAGCCCCTCGATGGAGGTCTGGTGGACCTGGGCCGCGATGGCGAACCCGAGCCCGAGCGCGAGCAGCGTCGCCAGGACCGTCCCCTTGGTGGGGCGCGGCTTGCCGGCGCGTCGCAGCCGTCGCCACGAGCGCTGCGAGTCGTGGCCCTGGGTGCTCATGTCGCCCGGGCTCACGCGTTGAAGAGGTGGCGCCGGATGGACGCGACGTTGGAGAAGATCCGGACCCCCAGGACGACGACGACGCCCGTCGAGAGCTGGCTGCCCACACCCAGCTGGTCGCCGAGGTAGACGATGAAGCCCGCGACGACGACGTTGGACAGGAACGAGATGACGAACACCTTGTCGTTGAAGATGCCGTCGAGGACCGCCCGGACGGCACCGAAGACGGCGTCGAGCGCCGCGATGACCGCGATGGGAAGGTAGGGCTGGAGCCAGAGCGGGACCTCGGGCTGGAGCAGGACGCCGACGACGATGCCGACGACGAGGCCCAGGGCGGGGATCACGACGGGTCTCCTTCGGACGATGGCGCCGGGCTCGGCGTACCTGACGGGTCGAGCGTAACCGCGGGCACCGCGGCCCGGGTCCGCAGCGTGGCCGATGCCGGGATCGTGACCTGCTTGCGCACCGCCGTCTCCGCCCGGATCCCGAAGGAGCTCTTGAGCGTCGAGAGGTAGGTGCCGCCGTTGCCGTCCGCGAACGTGGCGGGGAGCCGTCCCGGGTTGCCGATGGCCGTGAGCACGTAGGGGCGCTTGAGCGGACGGTAGTCGACGAGGATCGCCTCGCCGGCGAAGCGGATCGAGGCCGTCGTGGTCAGCCGCTGCCCGTTGATGGAGACCGCCTCCGCGCCGGCCTCCCAGAGGCTGTTGGTGAGGATCTGCAGGTCGCGGGCGATGACCTTGCCGTCGGTGCTGTCGGTGTCCGCGCGCGGGTCGGGCGCGGAGGCCTCGTCACCGGCCGTCGGCGCGTCGTCGACGGTGACGACGAACGCGGGGCCGCGGACCGGCACCGCGCCGGCGACGAGGGAGAGCCGCTCGACGTCGGCCGCGAGCGACTCGCTGACGTCGCGCAGGGTCTCGGCGTCGAGGGTGGAGATCTCCGAGCGCAGCGCACCCGCCTCGGCGGCCCTGGTGTCGACGGTCTCCTGATGCTGCTCGATGCGCTCGATAAGGCTGGACTTGGTGCGCTGCTTCGTCGTCTCGCCCCCCCGCAGCTGGACGGCGGCGATGCCGACGAGCACCCCGACGAGCACCACGAAGAGCACGAGCCGGGGCGAGGCCAGACTCGTCGCACGGGGAAGCCCGGCCCGCTCTCGACGCTCCGCGGCGGCGGCGTACCCCGGGTCGAGGGGACGCTCGATCATCGACGTGAGGAGCGTCATGGACGCGTCCGGTCGGCGCGGCGGCACGGTGACCTGCGGACTCACGGGGCCCCCCGCTGGGCGAGCAGCCGGCGCAGCTGGACGGCATACAGGATCCCTGCGACCCAGTACAGGACGGTCCCCCACCACGCGAAGCCCCACCCGACCGGCCGCATGACCGTCGCCAGCGCACCGTCACCGTCGGCCATGAGCAGGGCCGGGAACGCGTACAGGAGGTTGAAGGTCGCGGCCTTGCCGATGAAGTGCACCGGTAGTCCGGTCCACCCGTGCCGCTGGGCGACGAGGACGACGACCCCCATGAACGCCTCACGGGCGAAGAGCACGACGACGAGCCACCACGGGATGATGTCGCGCCACGCGAGGCCGACGAGGGTCGTGACGATGTAGAGGCGGTCGGCGAGCGGGTCGAGGAGCTGGCCGACCCGGGAGACGAGGCCGTAGTGGCGGGCGATCTTGCCGTCGAGGTAGTCGGTGATCCCCGACGCCACGAGGATGACCAGCGCGATCGCGTCGTGCTGGGTCGCGATCGCCCAGATGAACGCCGGGACACCCAGCAGGCGCAACGTGGACAACGCGTTGGGCAGCGTGAGAACGCGGTCGACGGGGGCGCTGTCGGTCCCCCGGACGCTCTCACCGGCAGTCATGGGTGCAGCCTATTCGCTCGCGCGCCACGGCCTGCCACGGCTGTCCCGGGGCCGTGTCTACAGTCGGTCCATGACCACCCCGATCCTTTCCGGCGACGCCGACGGCTGGCGTGCGCGCCGCACCGGCGTCAAGTGGCGGCAGTACGCCGACGACGTCCTGCCGCTCTGGGTCGCCGAGATGGACGCGGAGCCGTGCCCGCCCGTCGTCGAGGCGGTGACGGCGGCCCTGGTGCGGGGTGACACGGGCTACCCGCTCGGGCACGAGCTCGTCGAGGCCGGCGCCGCGTATGCCGCCGACACCTGGGGGTGGACCCTCGACACCTCGCGCACGTCACCGGTCGCGGACGTCATGACCGGCGTGAGCGAGGTCATCCGGCGCGTCACCGACCCGGGCGGGCCCGTCGTCGTCTCGGCGCCGGTCTACAACGCGTTCTTCGGCTTCGTCGCCATGACCGGTCGCCGCGTCGTGGACGCGCCGCTGGACGCGTCGGGACGGCTCGACCCCACGGCCCTCGACACGGCATTCGGTGAGGCGGCCACGCGGGGTGAGCGGACGGCATACCTGCTGTGCAACCCCCAGAACCCCACCGGAGCCGTGCACACCGCCGACGAGCTGGCCCGGCTCGCCGCGCTCGCGGACCACCACGGCGTCGTCGTCATCGCCGACGAGATCCACGCCTCGATCGTGCACGACGGGGTGTTCACGCCCTACCTCACCGTGCCCGGCGGGGAGCGTGGGGTCAGCCTGGTGTCGGCGACGAAGGCGTGGAACCTCGCCGGACTCCGGGCGGCCCTCGCGGTGGTCGGCTCCGACGCGCCCCCCGACGTGGCGTTCCACGAGGTCCACTCGCACGGCGCCAGCCACCTCGGTCAGATCGCGGCCGTCGCCGCGTGGACCGAGGGGCGGCCGTGGCTGGACCAGGTGAACCGCGAGCTGGCGGCGAACCGCGACCTGCTGGGTCGCCTTCTCGCGCAGCGGCTCCCGCAGGTCGGGTATGCCGCACCGGCCGCGACCTACCTTGCCTGGCTCGACTGCCGGGCCCTCGGGCTGGGTGACGACCCGGCCGCGGCGTTCCGGGAACGGGGCCGGGTGGCACTCTCGTCCGGACCCGGTTTCGGCGACTCCGGGCGCGGCCACGTGCGGCTCAACCTCGCGACGTCGCCCGCAATCGTCACCGAAGCCGTCGAGCGCATGGCAGGGTCGCTCGCGTGAACCCCGACGTGACCCGCTGGCTGCTCACCGCGAGCGAGCGCGACAACCCCGACACCCGGCTCGACGACGCCCACCCCGGCGAGGAGGCATGGTCGACCGGCAACCTCGTGCGGCCGCTCGTCGACGGCGCGACCTACTTCGCCGAGCTCCACGAGGTGCTCGAGGCGACGACCGAGGGCGACCTCGTGATGTTCGCCGGGTGGCGGATCGACGGCGACCAGCAGCTCACGGACGACCCGTCGAGCTCCCTGCTCGCCGTCCTCGACCGCGCCGAGAACCGCAACGTGCACGTGCGCGTCCTCGTCTGGCGCTCGCACACCGAGCAGCTCGACTTCTCCGCCGAGGAGAACCGCGAGGTCGCCGAGGACCTCGCCGATGAGGACGACGAGCACGCCGAGGTCGTGCTCGACATGCGGGTCCGTCGCGGCGGCTCCCACCACCAGAAGTTCGTCGTCGTCAGGCACCGCGACGACCCCTCGCGCGACATCGCCTTCGTCGGCGGGATCGACGTCGCCCACTCGCGTCGCGACGACTCCGACCACCACGGCGACCCACAGCAGCAGGGGCTCGCCCCGGAGTACGGGCCACGCCCCGGCTGGCACGACGTCCACTGCGCCATCACCGGCCCCGCGGTCGGTGACGTCGAGACGGTCTTCCGCGAACGCTGGGAGGACCCCTCCCCGCTCACCCCGGCCTGGCACTCGAGGCTGCGCGACCGGATCGGTCGCGTCAAGGACGAGCCGACGCCGTTGCCGCCGACCCGGCCCGCGCCGGATCCGGTCGAGGGGGGCACCCACGTCGTCCAGCTGCTGCGCACGTACCCGCACCGCCACCTCGGTCGGGCCTACCCGTTCGCGCCCCGGGGCGAGCGCTCCATCGCGCGCGCGCACCTCAACGCGATCTCCCGGGCACGCGACCTCATCTACATCGAGGAGCAGTACCTCTGGTCGTCCTCGGTGACGTCCGCCCTCGCCGACGCCCTGCGGTCGAACCCCGACCTGCACCTCCTCACCGTCCTCCCCCACCGTCCGGACCTCAGCGGCACGGCCGAGCTGCTGCAGCTCGAGGGCAGGTTCGAGGCCATCGCCCAGCTGTCGGAGGCGGCACCGGACCGCTTCGCGGCATACGGCATCGAGAACCACACGGGCTGGCCCGTCTACGTGCACGCCAAGGTCTTCGTCATCGACGACTGGTACGCGACGATCGGGTCCGACAACGTCAACCGCCGGTCGTGGACGCACGACTCCGAGCTGGCGGCCCTCGTCATCGACGAGTCCGGGGTCGACCACTCGCCGTTCGCCCGCTCGCTGCGCCTGCGGCTGGCGGCCGAGCACCTCGACCGTCCCCTGTCCGGTCCCGAGCACGAGGCGGCGATGGCCGACTGCGTGTCGGCGCCCGCGATGTTCGCCGCGTACGCCGCGTCCGCCACGGCACTGCAGGCGTGGCACGACGGCGGGATGCTCGGCGCGCGTCCGGCCGGGCGGCTGCGCCGGGTCCGCGAACCCGACATCGGCCCGGTCCTCCGGCGGGTGCTCGAGGTGCCCCAGCGGCTCGTCGGGGACCCGGACGGGCGGCCCTCGTCGCTGCGTCGGCGCCGGTCCTACTGACCCCGCGCAACCGATTCGGTCGGGGCGCGCGCCATGGGATAAGGTTCGATCGCTCTCACGGTGACGTGGGAGCAAGCCACGGGCTGTGGCGCAGCTTGGTAGCGCACTTGACTGGGGGTCAAGGGGTCGCAGGTTCAAATCCTGTCAGCCCGACCACGTGATGTCCCCGGACATCGGCCCGGGACCCCGGACCCTCACAGGTCCGGGGTTTCGTGATCTCCGGACAGTCGAGGCGCCCGGCTTTTACAGTGGTCGCACCCGACGACCCCGGGAGCGCCGTGTACGTCTCGTTCCGCAACCTGCCGGTCGACCGGCGGGCCGGCTCGCGGTCACGGCGTGCTGCGGTCCCCCGGACGGTCGTCCTCCTCGGCCTCACCAGCCTCTTCACCGACATCTCGTCGGAGATGCTCACCGCGGTCCTGCCGGTCTTCCTCGTCCTGCAGCTGGGCCTCAGCCCGGCGCAGTTCGGCCTCGTCGACGGGCTGTACCGCGGGGTCGCGGGTGTCTCCACGATGGCCGCGGGCGTCCTGTCCGACTGGCTGCGCCGCCCCAAGCTGGTCGCGTCGGTGGGGTACGGGCTGTCCGCGGTCACCCGTCCGATGCTCCTCCTGGCGTCCACCGCCGTCGGGGTGGCCGGGCTCATCTCCGTGGACCGGGTCGGGAAGGGCATCCGCACGGCACCACGCGACGCCATGATCGCCACCGCCTCCCACCCGTCGGACCTCGGCTACAACTTCGGCGTCCACCGGGCCCTCGACACGATCGGCGCGATGTTGGGCCCGCTCGTGGCGTTCGGGGTCCTCATGCTGGTCCCCGGGCAGTTCGACGCCGTCTTCGTCGTCAGTGCGGCCTTCGGGTTCGTCGGGCTCGCCGTCCTCGTCCTCCTCGTGCCCGGGCATCCGCCGTCGGCAGCGCCGCGGGCAGCGCCGACGGCGGCGACCGCCGCAGCCCCGAGCCGACCACGGCTCACCCGTACCGACCTGACGGCGCTGCTGCACTCGCGCGCGTTCGTCCGCAGGGTGGGGCTCGCGGGACTGCTCACCGTGTTCACGGTGAGTGACGCCTTCGTCTTCCTCGCACTGCTCGACCGGGACGAGAACCTCGCCCGGGTGTTCCCGCTCCTCGCCGTCGGCCTCGCCCTCGCGTACACGGTGTTCGCCGTCCCCGTCGGGCGCGTTGCGGACCGGTGGGGTCGGATGCGCGTCTACCTCGCCGGCCACGTCGCCCTCCTGGGCGTGTATGCCGTGGTCGTCGGCTCGCTGGGGACCGTCGCGACGGCGGTCGTCGCGCTCCTGCTCATGGGTCTGTACTACGCCGCGACCGACGGGGTGCTCGCCGCTGCCGTCTCGGCGACCCTTCCCGAGGTGTCGCGGGCCTCCGGCCTGTCGCTGGCCCGCACCGTCGTGGCCGTGGCCGCGTTCGTCTCGTCCGTGGGCTTCGGGCTCCTGTCGGGTCGCTGGGGTGCAGACCTGGCGTACCTGCTCATGGGCCTCGGGTTGGCCGTCGCCGTCGGTGCAGCGGTGACGCTGGTGCGCCGGTCCACCCCACCGGCGGTGCTCCCGTGAGCTCGGCCCGAGCGCGGCTCGTCACCTTCGCGGTGGTGGTGGTCATGGCGATGGGCGGGGCCGTCGGCTACGTGCTCATGGCCGCCAGGGGCGAGTCGACCGCAGCGCTCGCACCGTCGCCGGGGACGTCCGCCTCCCCCGGTTTCCCACCCCCGGGGGACTTCATCGCCTTCCGGCGCACCGCGGTCGACGCCGGGTACGGCACCGTCGGCACGGTGCCCGTCGCGGACCCCGCCGCCGCGCCCGCGGGATCCGACCTCTCGTGCGAGCGGCTGCACCTGAGCCGCACCGGCGGGGTCTGCCTGCAGGTCGACCGGGCTGCCGTGACGACGGCGCGCGTGCTGCTGCTGCGTGGCGACCTGTCGGTGCGGCACAGCCTGTCGACACCGGGCATCCCCAGCCGGGCCAGGGTCTCGCCCGACGGCCGGTGGGCCGCGACCACCACCTTCGTCGTCGGTCACTCGTACGCCCAGGGCGGCTTCTCGACGCAGACCGAGATCTACGACATGGAGTCCGGTGACTCGCTGGGCAACGTGGAGACGTTCGCCGTGAGCCGCCGGGGACGCCCCTACTCCGCCCCGGACGTCAACGTCTGGGGAGTGACCTTCGCCGGTGACGGCACGTCGTTCTACGCCACCGTCATGACGGGCGGCACGAAGTACCTCGCCAGGGGTGACATCGGCACCAGGTCGCTCGTCATGCTCGACGTGCCGGCCGAGTGTCCCTCCCTGTCGCCCGACGGACGGCTGCTCGCGTACAAGAGTGCCACCGGGCCCACCACGTGGGAGGTGCGGGTGCGGGCGCTGGCCGACGGGAGCGAGGCGGTCGTCGACGCCCCCCGCAGCGTGGACGACCAGATCGAGTGGCTGGACGACGACCACGTCGTGTTCGGCCTCGCGCCACCAGGTGGCGGGGCCAGAGCCGACGTGTGGGTGGCCCCCGCGGACGGCTCGGCGCCCGCCGAGGTCCTCATCCCGGCGGCCTGGTCGCCTGCCGTGGTGCGCGCAGGTTGAGCAGTGCGGCCCGACGGCCCGACGATGCCCGACCCGCCCGGCCCCTACAGGCAGCTGTGGGGCGCCCGCTCCTTCGGTACAAGCGTCGGCTCCCTCACCAGCGCCGCCCAACGGCACCGCCGCCCCCACCTCCGCGGCCCGAGTTCTCTCAGCCGGGGCGGACCCGGCGTCAGCCCGACTTATTGCGCATTCCGGTCAGACCGCGGAAGCCGCAGCGGTGCTCGGTGCCACCGGAATGCGCAATAAGTCGGGCTCCTGGGACCGGAATGCGCAATCAGTGGTGGGGGCAGTCGCGAGACCGCTCGGGGACAGACGGGCTCCTCGGCCGTAGTCACATCGGACGGTTGTGCCCGTCGGGCCTCGCTGAGACGCTGCGATCGTCCGAGGGTGCCAGTGCCGAAGTCGGCCGTGGAGGGGAGCTACACATGTACGTGCGGAACGCGATTCGAGCAGCAGCCGTCGCCGTCGCCACAGGAGGTGTCGTCGTCGCGATGTCTCCCTCGGCGTCCGCCGACCACACCCACACCAAGGTGGTGGGAAACGGGATGTGCGTCGTCCTGGCCGAAGGGGCTGGTGAGGAGCTCGTCGTGCTGCCGCTGTCCGTCTTCGAACACAACCCGAACGTGGACATCGCTCCCACCGACGGGCGGATGCATCCGCTGCACGTGCTCGTCCACCTCGGGCAACCCGGCGAGCACCTCGAGCTGTTCGTCTACGGCACTCCGGCTGCGAACGCGGCCTGCACTGCCGGGTACGTCAACCGTCCGTAGGCCGAGGACCGACCTGCGGGCTCAGAACGCGGTGTAGCCGCCGTCCGCGACGAGGACGGAGCCGGTGACGAAGCTCGACGCGTCGCTGGCGAGGAAGACGATGGCCGGGGCCAGCTCCTCGACCGAGCCGTACCGCTGCATCGGCGCGTCGTCGATCCAGTACCGGCGGAACCGCGGCTCGTCCACGGGAGACATGTCGGTCTTGATGTAGCCCGGCGCGAGGGCGTTGACGCGCACCCCGGAAGGGCCCCACTCCGCGGCCAGGCTCCGAGTCAGGTGGTGCACCGCCGCCTTCGAGGCGTTGTAGGCCGGCTGCCACTGCGGGCGGTTGACGACGAGACCGGACATCGAGCCGATGTTGACGATGACGCCCGAGCGCTGGCCGACGAAGTGGCGGCCGTACGTGCGGGCGCACTGCCACACCGCGTCGAGGTTGACGTCCATGACGTGGCGCCAGTCCTCGTCGGTGACCTCGAGCGCCGGGGCGTGCACGCAGGCGCCGGCGTTGTTGATGAGGACGTCCACCCGGCCGAACCGTTCGAGGGTCGACGTGAGCGTGCGCGTCACGTCGTCCGGGACGGTGACGTCGGCTCGCGTGAAGTCGGCCGCCAGGCCCCGTGCGGTCATGCCGTCGGCGACGAGGCGGCCGCGCTCGGCGTCGCGGCCGACGAGCATCACCGAGGCCCCCGCGTCGGCCAGTGCTGTGGCGAACCCCTCCCCGAGCCCTCGGGTGCCACCGGTGACGACGGCCACCCGGCCGTCGAGGCTGAAGCGGTCCATGGCGTTCATGTCACTGTCCTTCCCGTGGGGGGTCGAAGGCGGTCGCCCGGTCCGCGACCCGGACGCCTGGCTCATGTGAGCACCGGCACCACCGCGAACGCTCAAACGTTACGCTCGGTGTCAAGAGTCGGCACGAGACGAGCGAGGACCGATGGCTGCACCACCCCACGCACCGTTCTCCGGCCCGGTCGAGGCCGTCGTGGCAGCCCGCGTCGCCCGCATGCACTACCTCGAGGACCGATCCAAGGTGCAGATCGCCGAGGAGCTGGGCGTGACGCGGTTCAAG
Organism: Knoellia aerolata DSM 18566; assembly: GCF_000768695.1. GTDB lineage: Bacteria > Actinomycetota > Actinomycetes > Actinomycetales > Dermatophilaceae > Knoellia > Knoellia aerolata. Next base: position 40,138 of record NZ_AVPL01000021.1, on the reverse strand, counting down.
GTCGCCCGCCTCCTCGATCTGGCGCGCAGCAGCGGCCTCGTGCGGATCACCGTGGCCGGGGTCGGCTCGCTCGAGCTCGAGCTCGGCCGGCGGCTGCGCGACCGCTTCGGCCTGACCCACGCCGTCGTCGCCCACGTGCCGCAGGGCGACGACGAGCGGACCCGGGACGAGCTCGGGGCGGCGGCGGCCCACCTCCTCACCCGGATCTCCACGGCGGACGACGTCCTCGGGATCGGCTGGGCCCGCGTCGTGCTGGCGTTGGCGACCCACCTCCGGGGCCTCGACGCGGCTCGCGTGGTCCAGCTGACCGGGGCACTGGCCCGCGCGGACGTCGAACCGAGCTCCGTCGACGTCGTGCGGAGCATCGCCCGGGGCGTCGGCGCCCCCGCGTCGGTCTTCTACGCGCCCATGGTCGTCGGGGACGAGCAGACGGCCCAGGGGCTCTACCGCGAGGCCGCGGTCGCGGAGGCGGTCGCCCGGTTCGCGACCGTCACCAAGGCCGTGGTCGGTGTCGGGGGGTGGGACCCGCCCAGCTCCACGCTCCACGACGCCCTCACCGCTCCGGAGCAGCAGGCGGTGCGGGAGTGCGGTGTGCGGGCCGACCTCTCGGGCGTGCTCCTCGACGAGCGGGGCCTGCCCGTCGAGACCCCCGTGAGCCGCCGGATCATCGGTATCAGCGCTGCGCAGCTCCGCCGCGTCCCGGAGGTCATCGGGGTCGCCTACGCCCTCGACAAGGTGCCGGCGGCCCTCGCGGGGATCCGTGGCGGCTACCTCACCTCACTGGTGACGCACACCGAGTTCGCACAGCGGCTCCTCGACGACGCCGACTGGGCGGGCTGAACCGCCCGACGGGGTCAGCGACGAGAGCGCTTCTCGCGCACCCGGACCGACACCTCGATGGGCGTGCCCTCGAAGCCGAACTCCTCGCGGATCCGGCGCTCGACGAACCGGCGGTAGCCCGCCTCGATGAAGCCGGAGGCGAACAGCACGAAGCGCGGGGGGCGCGTCGAGGCCTGGGTCGCGAAGAGGATGCGGGGCTGCTTGCCGCCGCGGACGGGGTGCGGGTGCCCGGCGACGATCTCGCCGAGGAAGGCGTTGAGCCGCCCGGTCGGGATGCGGGTGTCCCACGACTCCAGCGCGGTGTCGAGCGCCGGCACGAGGCGGTCCATGTGGCGACCGGTCGAGGCGGACACGTTGACGCGCGGCGCCCAGGGGATCTGGACGAGCTCGCGCTCGATCTCGCGCTCGAGGAAGTGGCGACGCTCCTCGTCCGTGAGGTCCCACTTGTTGTAGGCGATGACCAGGGCTCGCCCGGAGTCGACGACCTGCTGGACGACCCGGATGTCCTGCTCGGTGATCGGCACGGAGGCGTCGACGAGGACGACGGCGACCTCGGCCTTCTCGAGGGCCGTCTGGGTGCGCAGCGACGCGTAGAAGTCGGCCCCGCGGGTCTGGTGGACCCGTCGGCGGATGCCGGCGGTGTCGACGAAACGCCACGTCGTGCCGCCGAGCTCGATGAACTCGTCGACGGGGTCACGGGTCGTGCCGGCGACCTCGTCGACGACGACGCGCTCGCTGCCGGCGAGCTTGTTGAGCATCGAGGACTTGCCGACGTTGGGCCGACCCAGCAGCGCGACGCGGCGGGGCCCCCCGGGCCGGTAGGCGCCGACGGCGGAGACGTCGGGCAGGACGTCGACGACGGCGTCGAGGACCTCGCCGCTGCCACGGCCGTGGAGCGCCGAGACCGGCCACGGCTGACCGAGTCCGAGGTTCCACAGGGCGGCGGCGTCGGCCTCGGTCCGCTGGTCGTCGACCTTGTTGGCGACGAGGATGACCGGCTTGCCGGAGCGGCGGAGCAGCTTGACCACGGCGGCGTCGTCGTCGGTGGCGCCGACGACCGCGTCCACGACGAAGAGGACGGCGTCCGCGAGCTCGACGGCGATCTCGGCCTGCTCGGCGACCCGGAGGTGGATCCCCTTGGCGTCGATGGCCCAGCCACCGGTGTCCACGAGGGTGAAGCGGGTACCGGTCCACTCGGCGTCGTAGGCGACGCGGTCGCGGGTGACACCGGGAACGTCCTCGACGACGGCCTCACGGCGGCCGATGATGCGGTTGACCAGGGTCGACTTGCCGACGTTGGGGCGGCCGACGACGGCGACCACCGGAAGGGGCCCCTCGGGCTCCTCGTGACCGACCGCGTCGTCGCCCCGCTCGACGAGCGCCAAGTCCTCGTCACTCAGCTCGAACTCGGCCAGGCCCGCGCGCAGCGCATGCGTGACGGACTCGTCCAGCGACCCGTCGTCGGTCACGGTCTGGTCGGTCTCGGGGGTGTTCATACCACCCATTCTCCCCCAGCCGACGTGGTGCTCAGTCCCACAGGTCGGGCGGGACGTCCGTCGGCAGGGCGATGCCGTGCCGCGCGCTCGCCGCGGTGACGTGGTCCGCGAGGGCGGTGCGGATCTCTTCCGCCGCCCGGTCGAGGCGGACCCGGCCCGGTGTACCGTCCTCCTCCGCGAGCACGACCGGCGCACCGAAGTCGGCGACGAGACGGCTGCGCAGCCGGGGCCACGAGTCGGCCAGGGCCCCGGTGGCGCGGGTCCCGAGGCAGGCGACGGGGACGACGGGCGCCCCGCCCTGGACGGCGAGCCAGGCGACCCCCTTCTCGACCCGGGCCAGGTCGCCGCGCCCGCGCCCACCCTCGGGGAAGATCCCCACCACTCCCCCGCGCTCCAGCACGCCGAGCGCGGCCATCAGGGCCTGGCGGGAGCCCGTGCCCTGGACGAGCGGGATCTGTCCGCTGTGGCGCAGGACCGGGCCGATCCCCCGCTCGAACGTCGACGCGAGCACGAGGAAGTGGGCGGGTCGGGGGGACAGCCCGTGGACGACGGCTCCGTCGAGGTAGCCCGTGTGGTTCGCGGCGAGGACCACCGGTCCCGTGGCCGGGACGTGCTCGCGGCCGTGGACCTCCGCGGAGTAGAGCGACCGCACGAGGGTTCGGCTCACCACGCGTCCCGCCGTCGCCCGCCACGCCGCGGGCGGCTGCGCGGTCACGGGGCGTCGGTGGAGGCGTGCCCGGCGACCGAGGCGACGACGGCGAGGACCGCCTCGACGCTCTCGTCGAAGTCGAGGTCGGAGGTGTCGACGGTGACGACACCGTCGGCCGCGACCGTGAACTGCGAGACGGCGGAGTCGTCGCGGTCCCGCCGCAGCACCTGGTCGCGCGTCGCCGCGATCGCGTGCTCGTCGGCGCTGCCGTGGACCTCGGCCGAGCGACGACGCAGCCGCGCGTCCTCGCTCGCCGTGAGGAGCAGGCGCACGAGGGCGTCCGGCGCGACGACGGTCGTGATGTCGCGGCCCTCGGCGACGACACCGCCGGTCTCCGCCGTGATCGCGGCCATGCGGTCGCGCTGGGCCTGCTGCAGGATCGGCCGCACGGCGGTATTGGTGGCGACCTTCGAGACCTCGGCGCTGATCGCCGTCGAGCGGATCTCGGCGGTGACGTCGGTGCCGGCGACCACGACGCGCTGCGCCTCGGGGTCGGCGGAGAGCTCGAGAGGCAGGTCGGCGGCGGCGATCGCCACGGCCGCGTGGTCGCCGAGGTCGATCGCCCGGTCCACGCACCACCACGTGAGCGCGCGGTACATGGCGCCCGTGTCGAGGTAGCCGATGCCCAGCCGGCCCGCGACAGCCTTCGAGACGCTCGACTTCCCCGACCCCGAGGGGCCGTCGATGGCGATGGTGAGCGGCTCGGTCTCGCGGGTCATGGCGGCCAGCCTAGGGCCGGGCGTCAGCCGTGCAGCCGCCACCCACGCTGCTCGAGCCCGTCGGCGAGCGCGGCGGCGGATCCGGGCACGACGTCGATCTCCGCGAGCCCGAACGCCTGACCGAGACCGTGGTCGAGGTGGAACTCCTCGATGTTGGTGCCGATCGCACCGACGTCGGCGAAGAGGCGCCCCAGCTGCCCCGGCTCGTCCGGGATGAGGACCCGGACGGTGGTGTATGCCGTCGGCGCGGCACCGTGCTTGCCGGGGATCCGCGCGTGGCCGGCGTTGCCTGCGGCGATGGCCCGCGCGAGGGTGCCGCGCGCGCCCGGGGCGTCGGTGTCCGCGCCGAGGGCGTCGAGGGCGCCGATGACCCCGTCGAGGTCGACGGCCAGGAGGGCGAGCACGTCGCGGACCGCGTGTGCGTTGCCGGACAGGATCTGGGTCCACAGGTGCGGGTCGCTCGCCGCGATGCGGGTGACGTCGCGCAGCCCCTGCCCGGCCAGCGCGACCGACGAGTCGGCGAGGTGCTCGAGCCGGGCGGCGACGAGGCTGGCGACGAGCTGTGGCACGTGCGAGACGGACGCGACAGCGGCGTCGTGCTCGGTCGGGTCGAGGGTCACCACGGCTGAGCCGACGGAGGCCGCGACCGACCGCACGAGGTCGACCGCCGCGTCGGAGGTCTCGACCGTCGGGCTGAGCACCCAGGCCCGCCCGTGGAACAGGTCGTGGCGCCCCGACACGGCGCCGCTGCGCTCCCGTCCCGCCATGGGGTGCGAGCCGCAGAAGCGGGTGAGGTCGGCTCCACGGGAACGCAGCCCGTCGATCACCGCTCCCTTGACGGAGGCGACGTCGGTGACGCACGCGTCCGGCCACCGCTCCAGCGCCGCCGCGACGGTGGCCGCGGTGACGTCGGGTGGTGTGGCGACCACGACGAGGTCGGGACGAGCCGCGGCGGGTGCGTCACCGGCATACGCCAGGGATCCGGCACCGAGGTCGCGCGCGAGGGCGGCGTTGGTCGAGGAGATGTCCTCGAGCGTCACGACGCGCCCGGCCCGGGTCAGCGCCAGGCCGAGGCTGGTCCCGATGAGACCGGTGCCGATGACGTGGACGCGGGCGGCAGGCACCGACCCGTCGGTCACATCCCCGCCGCGGAGTAGAGCTCGCCGACCTCGCTCTTGGTGAGCCGGCGGAACTTGCCCGGCTTGGTGTCGCCGAGCCGGATCGGGCCGACCTGGGTGCGCACGAGGGAGAGGACCGGGAAGCCGACCTCGGCGAGCATCCGGCGCACGATGTGCTTGCGGCCCTCGTGGAGGATCACCTCGACGATCGCCTTGCCGGGCTGTGAGTCGACGACGCGGAAGGAGTCGACCGCGACGGGACCGTCGTCGAGCTCGACCCCCTCACGCAGCCGTTTGCCGAGGTCGCGCGGGACCGGGCCACGGATCTGGGCGAGGTAGGTCTTGAGCACGCCGTACTTGGGATGCTGCAGCCGGTGGGCGAGGTCGCCGTCGTTGGTGAGCAGGAGCAGGCCCTCGGTGTCGGCGTCGAGGCGGCCGACGTGGAAGAGCCGCTCCTTGCGGTCACCGAAGTAGTCGCCGATGTCGATGCGGCCGAGGTCGTCGTTCATCGACGTGACGACGTTGAGCGGCTTGTTGAAGGCGAGGTAGACCCGCGACTCGTCGAGGGTGACCCGCACGCCGTCGACGTGCACCACCTGCTCGGCGTTGATCCGGACTCCGAGCTCGGTGACGACCTGGCCGTCGACCTCGACCCGACCGTCGGCGATCATCTGCTCGCACACGCGGCGCGAGCCCACGCCGGCGGCGGCGAGCAGCTTCTGCAGCCGGATGCCGTCGGGGTCGTGCACGTCGATCGGCTTGACGGGACGCCGCGGGGGCAGCTGCGTCGGCTGGCTGGCCTTCGTCGTGCCGATGCCGCTGGGGCGACGGGCCGGGCTGTCCGCGCCGCGGCCACCGCGGCCACCGGGCGTGGTGCCCCGGCCGCGTCCACCGGACGGCTTCTTCGCGGGTCCGCCGCGTCGGCTGGGTGGCGGCGTCATGACCGGCCACTCTCTGCGATCTCGTCGAGCACGTCGACCTCCGGAAGGTAGGGAGCAAGGGCGGGTAGGTCATCGAGGGACTGCAGGCCGAGCCGCTCGAGGAAGTGGGGGGTGGTGCCGTAGAGGGTCGCGGTCGACTCCTCGTCCGAGCCCCGCTCCTCGATGAGTCCGCGGGAGAGGAGCGTGCGGATCACGCCGTCGACGTTGACGCCGCGCACCGCTGCCACCCGAGAGCGTGACACGGGTTGGCGGTACGCGATGACCGCGAGGGTCTCGAGGGAGGCCTGCGTGAGCCTGGCCTGCTGGCCGTCGAGGATGAACTTGCCGACGACGGGCGCGAAGTCGGGTCGGCTGTAGATGCGCCAGCCACCGCCGACGTGGCGCAGGGTGAAGCCCCGCTGCTGCGCGGCATACCCCTCCTCGAGCTCGGCGAGCGCCGCCTCGACGTCGGGTACGGGGATCTCGAGGGCGGAGGCGAGGGCGAGCTCGGTGACCGGCTCGTCGACGACCATGAGCACCGCCTCGATGGCGCTCGTGCGGCCTCCGGGGAAGTCGTCGACGTCGAAGGCGAGCTGGTCCTGCGGGGCCTCTTCGACCACTCCCTCGTCGAGGAGCTCCGGCGCGGGCGCGGGTGCATCAGTCATGGTCAGCCTCTCGCTGATCGGTGGGCGGTGCGGGGTCGTCGGAGTCGGGGGTGGCCGCGTCCTCGGGCGGCACGACGTCGTCGTCGAACTCGTCCTCGACCTCGATGTCGCCCTCCATCGGTCCGGTCCAGCGGACGGTGAGCTCGCCGAGCGCCTCGGCCTGCTCGAACGCGATCGAGGACTCGCGGAAGAGCTCGAGGAGGGCGAGGAAGCGGGCCACGATGACGAGGGTGTTGTCGGCGTCGCGCACGAGGGTGCGGAACGAGGCGACCCCCTCACGGCGCAGGCGCTCCCCGATGATCGTGGCCTGCTCCCGCACGCTCACCGTGGGGGCGTGCAGGTGGCCGAGGCCGACGGTGTCAGGGATCTTGGGCGCGAGGGCGCCGGCGGCGATCATCGCCAGCTGCTCCGGGGTGATCGTCATGACCAGCTCGGGCAGCAGACGGGCGAACTGCGGCTCGAGGCCGGCCTGGCGTGCGGTCATCCGGCCGGCCGCGGCGATGCGCTCACCGAAGGTGCTCGCGATGTCCTTGAACGCGCGGTACTGGAGCAGCCGGGCGAAGAGCAGGTCGCGGGCCTCGATGAGCGCGAGGTCGTCCTCGTCCTCGGGACCGACCTGCGGCAGGAGCCGGGCGGCCTTGATGTCGAGCAGGGTCGCGGCGACGAGGAGGAACTCCGAGGCCTGGGACAGGTCCCAGACGTCGCCGCCCTTGGCCTGCTCGGTCTTGATGTGCGAGATGAACTCGTCGGTCACCTTGGCCAGCGCGATCTCGGTGATGTCGAGCTTGTGCTTCGAGATGAGACCGAGGAGCAGGTCGAACGGGCCGGAGAAGACGTCGAGGTGGACCTCGAACGCGGTCGTCGCCGCCCGTCGGGTGATGACTCCGCCGGGGGCGTCGGTCATGGTGTCAGGCTGCTCCGCCACGAGCGATGAGCTCCCTGGCCAGCTGGCGGTACGCCGCGGCGCCCTTGTGGGTCGAGTCGTAGGTCGTGATCGGCTCCGCCGCGAGCGACGCGTCCGGGAACTTGACCGTGCGGCTGATGACGGTGTGGAAGACCCGCTCGTCGAAGTGCTCGACGACGCTGGCCACGACCTCCTTGGAGTGGAGGGTGCGGCCGTCGTACATCGTCGCGAGGATGCCGTCGACCTGCAGGCGCGGGTTGAGCCGGTCGGTGATCTTCTCGATCGTCTCGACGAGCAGGGCGACGCCGCGCATGGCGAAGAACTCGCACTCGAGCGGGATGAGCACGCCGTGCGCGGCGGTCAGCGCGTTGACCGTGAGCAGGCCGAGCGAGGGCTGGCAGTCGATGAGGACGACGTCGTACTCGTCGAGGACCGGGCGGAGCACCCGCGCGAGGATCTGCTCGCGGGCCACCTCGCCGACGAGCTGCACCTCGGCCGCCGACAGGTCGATGTTCGCGGGGAGGACGTCGAGGTTCTCGACCTTGGTCTTCTGGATGACGTCGCGCACGTCGTGACCCCGCTCGGTGAGCAGGTTGTAGACGGTGACGTCGAGCTTGTGGGCGGGGATGCCCAGGCCCACCGAGAGCGCGCCCTGGGGGTCGAAGTCGACGAGCAGCACGCGCCGGCCGTACTCGGCGAGGGTGGCCCCGAGGTTGATGGTCGTCGTCGTCTTGCCGACGCCACCCTTCTGGTTGCACATGGCGATGACCCGCGCCGGGCCGTGGCTGGTCAGCACCGGGGGTTCGGGGAAGTGGGGAAGGGGACGGCCGGTGGGGCCGAGCGTGCCGTTGCCGGCGTTCTCCGTCCCGGGCAGGTGTCCGTGTCTGCTCGCGGTGTCGGTGGGGTCATCCACGGTGGTCACCACGGCGTCGATGTCTGACGAATCCATCTCTCTCCCGGAACTGGCGTGCAGGCGGTCAGCGTCCCGCTGATCGGGACGACCTTATCAGCGGGCACGAGGGTGGCTCTGCGCGTAGACCTCGCGCAGCTGCTGCACGGTGACGAGCGTGTAGACCTGCGTCGTCGTGACGGACGCGTGGCCCAGCAGCTCCTGCACGACACGCACGTCGGCACCGCCCTCCAGCAGGTGCGTCGCGAACGAGTGCCGCAACGTGTGCGGTGACAGGTGGCCGGAGAGCCCGGCACGGTCGGCCGCGACGCGCAGGAGGGACCAGGCGCTCTGGCGCGACAGGCGCGAGCCGCGCTGGTTGAGGAAGATCGCGGGCGTCCCTCGCCCCTTGCCGGAGAACGTCCCCCTCCCCCGGACGAGGTATGCCGTGAGCGCCTCCCGCGCGTACGAGCCCAGCGGCACGAGCCGCTGCTTGCCGCCCTTGCCCTGCAGCCGCACGACGCCCGCCTCGACGTCGACGTCGTCGATGTCGAGCCCCACCGCCTCCGAGATGCGCGCTCCGGTGCCGTAGAGGACCTCGAGCAGAGCCGTGTCCCGCAGCGCGGCGGGGGTGTCCCCCACCGCCGCGGCGGCGAGGAGCCGCTGGACCTCGCTGACGCTGATCGCCTTGGGCAACCGCGACGGCGGCGGCGGCGGGCTCACCGCCGCGGCCGGGTCGGCCTCGACGTCGCCCTCGAGGGCGAGGAACCGGTGCAGTCCGCGCACGGCGACGAGGGTGCGCGCCGCCGAGCTCGCCGCGAGCGGCGGGTGCTCCTCGCCGCCCTCACGCAGCCGTGCGAGGAACTCGGTGACGTGCCGCTCCGTCACCGTCGCGGGGTCGTCGACCCCGATGGCGGTGAGGTATGCCGTCCAGCGGGCGAGGTCACGTCGGTACGCCTTGAGCGTGTTCGCCGACACCCCCCGCTCGACGTCGAGGTGGGTCAGCCAGGCGCGGGCCGAACGGTCGACCGCGTTCAGGCGAGCACCTCGGACACGTCACGGTGGGCGAGCCCGTGCGCCTGGGCCACGGGGGCGTAGACCACCTCGCCGGCGTGGGTGTTGATGCCCAGGCCGAGCGACTCGTCGGCCCGCGACGCCTCGAGCCAGCCCTTCTCGGCCAGCCGGACGGCATACGGAAGGGTGGCGTTGGTGAGCGCCCACGTGCTCGTGTTGGGCACCGAACCGGGCATGTTCGCGACGCAGTAGAAGATCGAGTTGTGGACCTCGTAGGTCGGGTCGGCGTGGGTCGTCGCGTGCGTGTCCTCGAAGCACCCGCCCTGGTCGACGGCGATGTCGACGAGCACCGAGCCGGGCTTCATCTGCGACACCAGCTCGTTGGAGACGAGGGTGGGCGCCTTGGCGCCGGGGACGAGCACCGCGCCGATGACCATGTCGGCCTCCATGACCTGCTGGCGGATCGTCAGCGTCGACGACGCGAGCCCGTGGACGCGGTTGTTGTAGCGCCAGAAGCTCATCCGCAGCTTGTCGAGGTCGGTGTCGAGGAGCGTGACGTCCGCGCCCATGCCGAGCGCGATGTTGGCGGCGTTCTGCCCCGAGACGCCGGCGCCGATGATGACGACCTTGGCGTTCGCAACGCCCCCGACGCCACCCATGAGGACGCCACGGCCGCCCTGCGGCTTCATGAGCGAGTAGGCGCCGACCTGGGGCGCGAGGCACCCGGCGACCTCGGACATCGGGTAGAGCAGCGGCAGCAGGCCCGACGGGAGCTGCACCGTCTCGTAGGCGATCGCGGTCGTCCGCTTCGCGACGAGCTCCTTCGTGAGGCGCTCGTCGGCGGCCAGGTGGAGATAGGTGAAGAGCGTGAGGTCCTCACGCAGCCGGTGGTACTCCTCGGCGATGGGCTCCTTGACCTTCATCACCATCTCGGCGTCACCCCAGACGTCGTCGGCGCTGTCGACGATCCGGGCGCCCTGCGCCACGAACTCGTCGTCGGGGATCGACGACCCCAGGCCGGCGCCCTTCTGGATGAGGATCTCGTGGCCCCGGCCCACCAGCTCGTGCACGCCCACAGGCGTGATGCCGACGCGGAACTCGTTGTTCTTGACTTCGCTGGGGATGCCGATGCGCACCGGTGACTCCTTCGTCGTGGGCTGCGGTGGGTCTGCCGCGATGCGAGTCTAGGGCCGTGAAGCTCTATGCAGACCTGCCCGGCCGACGCCTCGTCCAGATCCTCGCCGACCTCTCGCTCGTCGCGTGGGTCGCCCTGTGGGCCTGGGTGGGGCGACGGGTCCACGACGTGACGATGGCCCTGGCCGAGCCGGGGCGCCGGCTGGAGAGCGCTGGTGCCGGCTTCCGCGAGAAGATGACCGGCGCGGGTGACGGCGTGGACGACCTGCCGCTCCTCGACGACCGGATCGCCGGCCCGTTCCGCTCCGCCGCCGGTGCCGGCACCGACATCGAGCGGGCGGGTACCGACCTCGTGAGCGCCGTCGAGCGCCTGGCCCTGCTCATCGGCTGGACCACGGCCCTCGTCCCCATCCTCATCGTCGGGATCTGGTGGGCGGTCGCCCGCGGTCGGTTCGTGCGTCGGGCCTCCGCGGCGCAGCGCTTCATCGACGCCGACGACGACCTCGACCTGTTCGCGCTGCGGGCCATGGCCAACCAGCCGATGGCGGCGCTGGCCAGGGTGTCGGCCGACCCCAGCGGGGCGTGGCGTCGCGGCGAGCGCGACACGATCAGGGCTCTCGCCCTGCTCGAGCTCAGGGACTCGGGGCTGGCGCCCCCACGGACGGCCTGAGGTCCTCGGCCGGCGGCGACCAGGTCTGCGGGTCCGCGTCGACCTGGTCGCCGGAGCGGATGTCCTTGACCTGATCGCCGGGCCCCGGCCCCGTGCCGTCACCCGGGAACCAGACGAACGGGATCCCCCGCCGGTCGGCGTACCGGATCTGCTTGCCGAACTTCGCCGCGGTGGGCGCGACCTCGCAGGGGATGCCGCGCGCCCGCAGTGCCCGGGCGACGGCGTCGGAGGCGCGTCGCGAGTCCTCCTCGACCACGGCGACGAGGACGGCGGCGGGGGTGGCGCGGGAGGCGGTGACGAGGCCCTGGGAGAGGAGCAGCCCGAGCAGACGGGAGACGCCGATGGAGATGCCCACGCCCGGGTAGGTCGTCCTCCCGTCGCTGGCGAGCGCGTCGTAGCGCCCGCCGGAGCAGAAGGAGCCCCACGACTCGTGGCCCTCGAGCTGGGTCTCGTAGACGGTGCCGGTGTAGTAGTCGAGGCCGCGAGCGATCTTGAGGTCGGCCACCATGGCCCCCGGTGCGTTCTCGAGTCCCGTGCGGATGACCGCGGCGAGGGCGTCGAGGCCCTCGTCGAGGGTGGGGTGCTCCACCCCGAGCGCGCGCACCCGGTCGACGAACGAGAGGTCCTCGGTGCGGATGGCCGCCAGGGCCAGGCACTGCGCGGCCTGCTCGTCGGTGCGTCCGGCCTCGCGCAGCTGGGCGGCGACCTTGTCGGGCCCGACCTTGTCGAGCTTGTCGACGATCCGGAGCGTCCCGGCGACGTCCTCGATGCCGATGCCCTTGTAGAAGCCCTCGGGGATCTTGCGGTTGTTGACCTGGATCGTCATCCGCCCGATGGGCAGCTTCGCGAACACCTCGGCGACGACCAACGGCATCTCCGCCTCGAAGTGGGCGCTGAGCTCGCCGACGTCGACGACATCGATGTCGGCCTGGGTGAACTCGCGGTAGCGGCCCTCCTGCGGGCGCTCACCCCGCCACACCTTCTGGATCTGGTAGCGGCGGTAGGGGAAGGTCAGGCGCCCGGCGTTCTCGAGGACGAACCGGGCGAACGGCACGGTGAGGTCGAAGTGCAGGCCGAGCGCGACGTCACGCGACGAGGCCTGCCCCCCCTCGTCGGCGAGTCGGGTGACGCCGTAGATCTCCTTGTCGGCGTCGCCGCCCTTGCCCAGCAGTCGCTCCACCGGCTCGACGGCCCGCGTCTCCAACGACGTGAACCCGTGCAGCTCGAAGGTCTCGCGGATGACGTCGAGGAAGTGCTGCTCGACGATCCGCTCGGCCGGGAGGTACTCGGGGAATCCGCTGAGCTTGGTGACCTTCACGTGGCCAATCCTCGCAGGTACGGGTTGGTGCCCCGCTCACGGCGCATCGTCGTCGCCGACCCGTGGCCGGGAAGGACGAGCGTCGAGTCCGCCAGGGGCAGCACGACGTCGCGCAGCGACCGCTGCATCGCGTCCCCGTCGCCGCCGGGGAGGTCGGTGCGCCCGATCGAGCCGGCGAAGAGGACGTCGCCGGTGACCATGGTGCGGTCGAGCTCCTCGGGGGCGCGGACACCGTCGGGGAGCCGGTCGAACCCGAACATCACCGACCCCTCGGTGTGGCCCGGCGCGTGGAGGACGTCGACGTCGAGCCCGGCGAGGGTGAGCCGCTGGCGGTCGTGCACCTCGACGACGGTGCTCGGCTCCTGCCACGTCGCCGCCCGGCCGAACTGCTGCTCGAGCATCTCGACGAGCCCCGGGCTCGCGGACCCGAGGGGGTCGGCGAGCCGGTAGCGGTCGTCCGAGTGGATGTATGCCGCGGTGTCGCCGCCGCACACCGGCGTCACCGAGTACACGTGGTCGACGTGGCCGTGCGTGAGCAGGACGGCGGCGGGCTTGAGCCGGTGCTCGGTGAGGACCTCGCGCAGGGTCTCCTCGACGCCGATGCCGGGATCCACGACGAGGCACTCCTCCCCCTCGCCGGCGGCGATGACGTAGCAGTTGGTCCCGAAGGCCGCGGCAGGGAAGGCGATGGTCAGCACGGCGCCCAACCCTAGTCGGGTGCGCGGCGGCGACACCCGCTCCCTAGACTCACCCGGGTGACGAAGAAGCAGGAGCGCGAGCGGGCCCGCCGCCGGTGGGAGAAGCAGCAGAAGACCCTGGCCCTGCGGGCCGAGAGGCGCGAACGCACCAAGCGCATCGCGGCCATCCTCGGGACGGGCCTCGTCGTGGCCGGCCTCGTCGCGGGCCTCGCCGTGGCACTGAGGCCCGAGCCGGACCCCGAGCCTGCCGCGTCGCAGCCGCACGCCGCGGGCTGCGAGCAGCCGCCGAAGCCGCTGGGCACGGCCGCGAAGCTCGAGCTGCCCGACAAGGCGACGGCCAAGGCTGCCACCTGGACGGCGACGCTCACCACCAACTGCGGCGACATCGTCCTCGACCTCGACGGCGCCAAGGCGCCCCAGGCGGTCGCCTCGTTCATCCAGCTGGCCAAGGCCGACTACTGGCTCAACTCCCCCTGCCAGCGCCTCGGCGTCGGTGACGGCTTCAAGCTGCTCCAGTGCGGCGACCCGACCGGCACCGGGCAGGGCAACCCGGGCTACGGGTTCGGCGTCGAGAACGCCCCTGCCGGCGGCACCTACCCGCGCGGCACGGTGGCCATGGCCCGCACGCAGGACCCCGAGAAGGGCAACGGCGGCCAGTTCTTCCTCGTCAACGGCGAGACGAAGCTCCCCGACGCGAACGGGTACACGATCTTCGGCACGATCACCCAGGGTTTGGATATCGTCGACAAGGTCGCCGCAGCGGGAGTCGAACCCGGCGGCGAGTCGGAGACCATCGGTGCCCCCAAGGCACCCATCAGCATCCTTCGGGTTGCCGTGACTGAGAAGAAGGCATAGCCGTGAGCGACCAGACGACGAGCAACACCTCCCCGGACGAGACCATGGAGGTGCCCGCCGAGGAGTTCACGGCAGCGACCGAGGTCACCGCCGGGGTCGAGTCGCCGTCGCCGTCCGACGAGACCACGACCGAGCCCGCGGCAGCAGAGCCGGCCACCGAACCCGAGCCTGCTGCTTCCGTGGAGACCGCCACCGAGCCCGAGCCTGGTGCTTCCGTGGAGACGGCCTCGGAACCTGAGCTTGGGACAGCGGAGCCCGCTTCCGAGACCCAGCCCGAGCTCGCCGCACCGGAGCCGGCCACCGAGCCCGAGCCATCCGCAGCGCCCGCGGCCGAGACCTCGACCGATGAGGTGGCCCCGGTGGAGGCACCCGCCGAGACCCCTGCGGAGGTCGAGACCGCCTCCGAGGAGCCGGCGCCCGCGGCTGCCCCGGCGGCACCGTCGCCTCGCCCCGCGGTGCCCTCCCCCGCCGCCCTGGCCTCCCGGATGGCCGCCCGCCCCGCTCCCCCGGTGGCGGCCCCCGTGCACCAGCACTCCGAGTCGGCCCGCTTCGGCCGCGTCGACGACGAGGGCCACGTCTTCGTCACCGTCGGCGAGGAGGAGCGCGAGGTCGGCTCCTACCCGGGCGCCGGTCCGGACGAGGCGCTGCAGTACTTCGCCCGCAAGTACGACGAGATCGCCGCCTCCGCCGACCTGCTCCAGCAGCGGCTCGGCAACCCGGACGTGCCCGCCAAGGAGATCGCCGAAGGTCTCGCGACCCTCAAGGAGCACGTGGCGGAGGCGAAGGTCGTCGGCGACCTCGCAGCCCTGGACTCCACGGTCGCCGCCATCGAGGCGGGTCTCAGCACCAAGCGCGAGAGCGAGCAGGCGGCCCGCGCCGAAGCCCGCGTCGCGGCCGCGGCCGAGCGGGAGGCGATCGTCGCCGAGGCCGAGTCCATCGCGGCCCAGAACCCTGAGCAGACCCAGTGGAAGCAGAGCGGCGAGCGGATGCGCACCCTCCTCGACCAGTGGAAGGGCCACCAGCGCGCCGGGGTCAAGCTCGACAAGCCGACCGAGACGTCGCTGTGGCAGCGCTTCAGTCACGCCCGCAACCACTTCGACAAGGGCCGGCGCACGTACTTCGCCCAGCTCGACTCCTCCCGCGCGGATGCCCGCACCGCCAAGGAGGCGCTCGTCCGCGAGGCCGAGGCACTGTCGACCAGCAAGGACTGGGGACCCACGGCTCGCGCCTTCAAGAACCTCATGGACCAGTGGCGCCAGGCCGGCCGTGCCTCACGAGCCGAGGACGACGCCCTCTGGGAGCGGTTCAAGGCCGCGCAGGACGCGTTCTTCAACGCCAAGGACGAGGTGTCGGCCGCCGAGGAGGAGGAGTTCCGGGCCAACCTCGCCGTCAAGGAGGGCCTCATGGTCGAGGCCGAGAAGATCCTCCCCGTCACCGACCTCGAGTCCGCCAAGTCGGCGCTGCGGGTCATCCAGGACAAGTGGGACGCCGCCGGCAAGGTACCGCGTGCCGACATCGAGCGGACCGAGAAGGTCATGCGTCGCGTCGAGACGGCGGTGCGCGAGGTCGAGGACAAGAAGTGGAAGTCCTCGAACCCCGAGGTCGCGGCCCGCGCCAACTCGATGGTCACCCAGCTCCGGTCCTCGATCGAGACGATCGAGGCGGACCTCGCCAAGGCGACCGCCGCCGGCAACGACAAGAAGGTCAAGGACCTCACGGCCCGCCTCGAGTCCCAGCAGGTGTGGCTCAGGCAGGCCGAGGCCGCGAACGACGAGTTCGGCGCCTGACGCCCCCCGCCCCCCGACTTATTGCGCATACCGGTCCAGCAAACCCCACCTATTGCGCATTCCGGTCACATCGCGACGCCCGGTCGGCCTCCGCGGTGACCGGAAGGCGCAAAGACGTCGGTTCGCGATGAGGCTCGCGAGGCACCACGCGGCTCGCGAGCCAGTTCTTCGGGAAGCGTCGGCGGACCACCCCCCGACTGATGGCGCATTCCGGTCAGGTCCCACGGCCGGACGGCCTCCCGAGATCCGACCGGAATGCGCAATCAGTCGGGTTTGCCCGACCGGAATGCGCAATAAGTCGGGGGTCAGGTCTGGGTGACGCGGTAGGCGTCGAAGACGCCTCCGACTCCGCGCACGCTGCGGATGACGTGGTCGAGGTGGCTGGGGTCACCCATCTCGAAGGTGAACTTCAGCCCGGCGACCCGGTCCCGCGAGGTGTGCACCGTCGCACTGAGGATGTTGACCCCGCTCTCGGACAGGACCCGGGTGACGTCGGACAGCAGGGCCGACCGGTCGAGTGCCTCGACCTGGAGCTGCACGAGGAAGATGCTGTTCGCCGTCGGCGCCCACTCGACCTCGATGATCTTGTCGTCCTGGCGCAGCAGCGACTCGGCGTTGGTGCAGTCGCGGCGGTGCACCGAGACCCCCATGCCGCGGGTGACGAACCCGAGGATGTCGTCGCCGGGCACCGGCGTGCAGCAGCGGGCGAGCTTGACCCACACGTCGGACATGTCCTTGACGACGACGCCGGGGTCGCCGGCGCGTCGGCGGCGGTTGGAGATCGGGCGCGGCACCGTCGTCTCGGCGAGGTCCTCGCTCGACTCCTCGCCGCCCTGGGCCGCGAGCAGGCGGGCCACGACGTGCTGGGCGCTGACATGCCCCTCGCCGATGGCGGCGTACAGGGCGTCGATCCCGCTGAGCCGGAGCTCCTCGGCGACGCCGGTGAGCGACTCGACCGACGACATGCGCGCGACCGGCAGGCTGCGCTTGCGCATCGCCTTGACGAGCGACTCCTTGCCGTTGTCGATCATCTCCTCGCGGCGCTCACGGGTGAACCAGTGACGGATCTTGTTGCGCGCCCGGGCCGACTTGACGAAGGTGAGCCAGTCGCGGGACGGGCCGGCCCCGTCTGCCTTGGAGGTGAGCACCTCGACGGTGTCGCCGTTGTCGAGACGCGACTCCAGCGGCACGAGGCGGCCGTTCACGCGGGCCCCGATGGTGTGGTGGCCGACCTCGGTGTGGACGGCATACGCGAAGTCGACGGGGGTCGAGCCCGCGGGGAGGCCGACGAGCTGCCCCTTGGGGGTGAAGACGTAGACCTCGCTGGCGTTGATCTCGAAGCGCAGCGACTCGAGGAACTCACCCGGGTCGGCGGTCTCGTTCTGCCAGTCGAGGAGCTGGCGCAGCCAGGCCATGTCGTTGGCGCCGGTGTTGCTCGTCGACGGCGTCTCCGGACCGCCCGGCTTCTCCTTGTACTTCCAGTGGGCCGCGACGCCGTACTCGGCACGGCGGTGCATGGTGTGCGTGCGGATCTGGATCTCGACCGGCTTGCCCTCGGGTCCGATGACCGTCGTGTGCAGGGACTGGTACATGTTGAACTTCGGGGTCGCGATGTAGTCCTTGAAGCGGCCCGGCACCGGGGTCCAGCGGGCGTGCATCGCACCGAGGGCGGCGTAGCAGTCGCGCACCGTGTCGACGAGGACGCGCACCGCGACGAGGTCGTAGATCTGCTCGAAGTCGCGGCCGCCGACGATCATCTTCTGGTAGACGGAGTAGTAGTGCTTCGGGCGCCCGGTCACCGTCGCCTTGAGCTTGGCCTCGCGCAGGTCGGACTCGACGCTGTCGCGCACGGTCGCGAGGTACTCCTCACGCGCCGGCGCCCGCTCGGCGACGAGGCGGACGATCTCGTCGTAGACCTTGGGGTACAGGGTCTGGAACGACAGGTCCTCCAGCTCCCACTTGATCGTGTTCATGCCGAGCCGGTGGGCCAGCGGGGCGTAGATCTCGAGGGTCTCGCGGGCCTTGCGCTGGGCCGACTCGCGCGAGACGTAGCGCCAGGTCCGCGCGTTGTGGAGCCGGTCGGCGAGCTTGATGACGAGGACGCGGATGTCGCGGGCCATCGCCACGACCATCTTGCGCACGGTCTCGGCCTGGGCGGCCTGGCCGTAGGTGACCTTGTCGAGCTTGGTGACGCCGTCGACGAGCATCGCGATCTCGGCGCCGAAGTCCTTCTCGAGCTGCGGCAGCCCGTAGTCGGTGTCCTCGACGGTATCGTGCAGGAGGGCCGCGGCCAGCGTCGGCGGGGTCATGCCCAGCTCGGCGAGGATCGTCGCCACGGCGAGAGGGTGGGTGATGTAGGCGTCCCCGCTCTTGCGCATCTGGCCCTCGTGGGCGCGCTCGGCGACGTCGTAGGCCCGCTCGATGACCGAGACGTCGGACTTGGGGTGGGTCAGGCGGACCGACGTGAGCAGGGGCTCGAGCACCGGGTGCGTCGAGGGACGCACCCCGCCGAAACGGGCGAGGCGAGCACGCGCACGAGCGCGGTTGGAGCCGGACGCCCCACTGCGCACCGGGATCGGCGTGGTCTCCTCTGCCATGGAGCGAGTCTAGGCGTCCGCGCCACCGACGACGTGCAGCGCGTGGACCGCCCGCTCCCCCATCGCCGCCCGCCCGTCGAGGAAGGCCAGCTCGACGATCGTCGTGAGCTCGACGACGTCGGCGCCGCACCGGGTGAGCAGGTCCCAGGCCGCGATGGCGGTGCCGCCGGTCGCGAGGACGTCGTCGACGAGCAGCACGCGCTGCCCGGGGGTCACGGCGTCGACGTGGACCTCGATCGTGGCCGAGCCGTACTCGAGGTCGTAGGTCGACTGCACCGTCTCGCCGGGCAGCTTCCCGGCCTTGCGGACCGGCACGAAACCGACGCCGAGCTCGTGCGCCAGGGCGGCCCCGATGATGAAGCCTCGTGCCTCCACGCCCGCCACGACGTCGACGCGGCTCTCACCCTGCGTATGCCGTGCCGCCAGGGCCCGGACCACCTCACCGAAGGCGTCCCCGTCGCCGAGCAGCGGCGTGATGTCCTTGAAGACGACCCCCGTGCGGGGGAAGTCGGGGACGTCACGCAGCCGGCTCGCGATGAGATCGGACAGCACGTCGAGGTCGCTCACGGGCTACTTGCGACGGGACTTCGGGGGACGCTTGGGCTGGTTGCGCGGCCCGGCCTGGGCGTACTTGTGCACCTGGCGGCCGGTGATCGTCGCCGAGTCCTCGCCGCTCGCCATCGGCGCCGAGGTGGCCAGAGCGGCCTCCCGGTCCGGGTCGACGTCGACCTCGTCAGGGTCGGCCGGGGCCGCCACCGCGGGACTCTCCCTGTCGCGCTTGGCCTGCGAGCGTGACGCCCGCTTGTCGAGCTCGACGACCGCGTCGTCCTTGGCCCGCAGGCTCACGAGGAGCGGGGTCGCCAAAAAGATCGAGGAGTAGGCGCCGACGAGGATCCCGATGAAGAGGACCAGGGCGAGGTCGAGCAGCGTGCCGGGGCCGAGGAAGATCGCACCGACGACCATGACGGACAGGATCGGCAGGATCCCGATGACCGTCGTGTTGAGCGACCGGACGAGGGTCTGGTTGACGGCGAGGTTGGCCGCCTTCGCGAAGCTCATCCGGCCGTTGGCGAACGCCTCGTTGGTGTTCTCGCGCACCTTGTCGAACACGACGACGGTGTCGTAGATCGAGTACCCGAGGACCGTGAGAAAGCCGATCATCGTGGCCGGGGACACCTCGAACTTGCTGAACGAGTAGATGCCCACGGTGATGATGAGGTCGTGGACCAGCGCGATGAGCGCGGCCAGGGCCATCTTCCAGTTGCGGAAGTAGATCGCCAGGACGGCGGCCACGAGGATGACGAAGATGATGAGCGCCCGCAGGGCCTGCTTGGTGACCGAGTCGCCCCACGACGGACCGATGAAGGTCGCGCTGACGTTCTCCTCGGCGACCGAGAAGGTCCTGGCGAGCTCGGTGCGCACGCGGGCGCTCTCGACGTCGTCGAGCCGCTCGGTCTGCACGCGCACGGTGCCGGCGCCGAGCTTGGAGACGCGGACCCCCTGCGAGTCGTCCGCGGCACCGAGGGCCTCACGGGCGGTCGCCTCGTAGTCGCCCGGGACCGAGGTGCTGGTCACCCGGAACTCCGAGCCACCCTTGAACTCGAGCCCGAGGTTGAGCTTGTTGATGGCCAGACCGGACACGGCGATGGCCATGAGGATCAGTGAGACGAGGTAGAACCTCGCCCTTCTGCGGACGACCGGGATCGACCGCTTCCCGGTGTAGAGGTCGTTGCCGAGGTCGGAGAACTTCACGACGCGCTCCCTTCGCCGCCCGCGACACGGGGCGGTTTCGTCGTGAACCGGCCGCGGCCGGCATACGAGGTCTTCTTGACGGCACCGAGCTTCTGCGGGTCCAGACCCGAGAACCGGTGGCCGTCACGGAAGAACGGCAGCCGCGCGAGGAGCGTGACCAGGGGGTGGGTGAACATGAAGACGATGAGGATGTCGAGCAGGGTCGTGAGGCCGAGGGTGAACGCGAAGCCGCGCACGCTCGAGCTCGCGAGGACGTAGAGGACGATCGCGGCGAGGAAGTTGACGCCGTCGGCGATGAGGATCGTGCGCTTGGCGCGGTCCCAGCCGGTGGCCACGGCGCTCTCGAGCGAGCGCCCCTCCCGCAGCTCGTCACGGATGCGTTCGAAGTAGACGATGAACGAGTCCGCGGTGAAGCCGATGGCGACGATGAGACCGGTGACACCGGCCATGTCGAGCCGGTAGTTGTGCGACCACCCGAGGATCGCGATCGCGAGGTAGGTGAGCAGCCCCGCGACGAGGATCGAGGCGACGGTGACGAGGCCGAGCAGGCGGTACTGCGCCAGCGAGTACAGGACGACGAGGAGGAGCCCGATGATGCCGGCGTAGAGGCCGTAGCGGAGCTGCTCGCTGCCCAGGGTGGGGCTGATCTGCTCACGTGTCTGGAGGTCGAAGGAGATCGGCAGCGCACCGAACTTCAGCTGCTGGGCCAGGTCTCGGGCCTCGTCGATGCCGAAGCCGCCGGTGATGCTGGCGTTGCCGTCGAGGATCGCCTCGTTGAAGCTCGGCGCGACGATGACCCGGGAGTCGAGCGTCGCGGCCAGCTGGTTCTGCGGCTGCTGGAGGACGACCATCTTCTTGGAGACGTCGGCGTACTGCTTGGCGCCCTCGTCGTTGAGGTTGAGCTGGATCTCGACCCGGCTCGTCTGCTGGCCGTTGGGGCCGACCTGGTAGCCGGCGCTGGCGTCGCTGATCTTGTCGCCGGAGACGACGACCGGGCCGAGGATGTACTTGGCGGCACCGTCGGCGTCACACGTGACGATGGGCTTGTCGGGGTCGTCGACGAGCTCGTCGAGGGACCCCTCCTCGGCGCAGTTGAGCGCGGTGAACTGGGCGGTCAGCTCGGGGGTGATCTGCTCGAGGCTGAACGGGTCACCGGCAGGCGTCGACGCGGGGCCGCTCGGGCTGGGGCTGGGGCTCGGGCTCGGGGAGGCGGACGGGCTGGCCGACGCGGACGGCGAGGGCGAGGGCGACGGGGAGGTGGTCCCGGTGGTCAGGGCCCCCGGGATCGCGGAGTTGTTGGTGGCCGACGGGCTCGCCGGGTTGGCGGAGGGGACGCTCGCCGACGGGGCCACGCTCGGCGTGGCCGTGCCGCTGGCGCCCGGGCTGGCCGGCGCGCTCGGGGACGCGCTGGGCGAGACGGAGGGCGCCGGCTGCGGGGAGCCGGCGGCGATCGCGAGGACGGGGCGGAACTGGAGCTGGGAGGAGCGACGGATCGCGTCCTCGGTGCTCTTGCTCGGGGTGCCGGGCATGCTCACGACGATGTTGCGGCCACCCTGCGTCGTGACCTCGGCGCCGGCGACGCCGCCGGCGTCGACGCGCTGGACGATGATGTCGCGCGCCTGGGCGATCTGCTCGGGCGAGACCTCCCGGTTCCCGGTGACCCGCGGCTCGAGGATGATCTGGGTCCCGCCCTCGAGGTCGAGGCCGAGCTTAGGGGCGTAGCTGCCGTCGCCGAACTGGTTCGACCCGACGAGCAGGCCCATGAGGGCCAGGGCGAGGACCGCCATCCCCGCGAGGGCGCGGCGGGCGAACTTCGCGTGGCTCATCTGCGCCATGTCAGTCGGCCTCGGGGGTCGGCGGGGCGTCGGTCACGCCGGGCTGGGCCATCCCGATGGCGCGACGGTCGACGCGCACCTGCACACCGGGGGCGATCTCGAGGAGCGCGGTGCTGTCGTCGAGCACGACGATCGTGCCGTAGAGGCCCGAGGTCATCACGACCGCGTCGCCGACACTGAGCGCCGACTGGAACGCCTGCACCTCACGTCCGCGCTTGCGCTGCGTGAGCATGAGGAACGCCAGCAGCAGCAGGGGCAGGGCGAGCACGAGGAGGTTGCCGAAGCCGGCACCGGAATTCATGGAGAGTCCTTCGAGTCTGGTTTCACCTGGCCCTTGTGGGGCCGGGCGCGTCAGCGGCCCGGGCGACGCCGGGCCGTCGGGTCAGCATAGGTGACGCGTTCACCCTCGACCAACGCGCGACACCCGGTCGAGGTGCCCGGGACTGCCGCGTATGCCGTGGCACCGGTTCGCCGGGCGACCTCACCCGCCGAGACGGCCGGGACCCTCGTCGAGGGGCAGGACGCCTTGGGCGACGACGTCGCGCGGCGGGGTGAGCCCCAGGTGGCGCCACGCCTTGGCGGAGGCCGCGCGCCCTCGTGGGGTGCGCACCATGAAGCCCTCGCGCACGAGGTAGGGCTCGGCGACGGTCTCGACGGTGTCGGACTCCTCCCCCACGGCGATCGCCAGCGTGGACAGCCCGACCGGCCCCCCGCCGAAGCGCCGGCAGAGGGCGTCGAGGACGGCCCGGTCGAGCCGGTCGAGTCCGGCGTCGTCGACGTCGAAGAGCCGCAGCGCCGCGTGGGCGGCGTCCTCGTCGACCGCGCCGGAGCCGTGGACCTGGGCCCAGTCGCGCACCCGGCGCAGCAGCCGGTTGGCGATCCGGGGTGTGCCCCGGGACCGGCCGGAGATCTCGGTGATCCCCGGCTCGTCCGCCTCGACGCCGAGCAGCCCGGCGGAGCGACGCAGGATCGTCGTGAGGTCGGAGGCGTCGTAGTAGTCGAGGTGGCCGGTGAAGCCGAACCGGTCGCGCAGCGGCGCCGGCAGCAGGCCGGACCGGGTGGTCGCCCCGACGACGGTGAACGGCGGGAGCTCGAGCGGGATCGCCGTCGCGCCGGGGCCCTTGCCGACGATGACGTCGACCCGGAAGTCCTCCATCGCGAGGTAGAGCATTTCCTCCGCCGCGCGTGACATCCGGTGGATCTCGTCGAGGAAGAGCACCTCCCCCTCGTCGAGCGAGGACAGCACCGCAGCGAGGTCGCCGGCGTGCTGGATGGCCGGGCCGGACGTCACCCGGATGGGTCGCTCCAGCTCGGCGGCCACGATGAGGGCCAGGGTCGTCTTGCCGAGCCCGGGCGGGCCCGACAGCAGGATGTGGTCGGGCACGGTCCCCCGGCGCCGGGCCGCCTCGAGCACCAGGCCGAGCTGGTCACGCACCCGCGTCTGCCCGGGGAACTCCGAGAGCCGTTTGGGGCGCAGGGCCGCCTCGACGACCCGCTCGTCGTCATTGTCCGCCCCGGCGTCGACGATGCGCGCCGTGGCGTCGAGCGAGCCGTCGAAGGCACGTCCGTCACCGGACTCGACGATGTCGGACCGGAAGCCGTGCCCGCCGGCCACGCCCGGCCCGCCGGCCACGCCCGGCCCGTCGGCCGCGTCGCTCATCGGCCCAGCTCGCGCAGGGCCATCCTCAGCAGGGCGGCGACCGAGGCCTCCGGGTCGGCCGACGCCGACACCCGGCTCACCGCGTCGGTCGCCTGCTTGGCCGACCAGCCGAGCCCCACGAGCGCCTCGCCCACCTGGTCGCGACGCGCGTCCCCGACCGGGGCGGCCGGGGCCGTGACGTCGGCACCCGCCGTGGCGGACGGCATACCCACCTTGTCCCTGAGCTCGAGCACGAGACGTTCGGCGCTCTTGCGGCCGACTCCCGGGATCTTCATCAGGGTCGCGACGTCACCGGTGGTCAGGGCCGCCCGGACCTCGTCGGGGGTGAGGACGGACAGCATGGCCAGAGCCAGCCGGGGTCCGACGCCCGACACCGTCTGCACGGTCTCGAACATGTCGCGCTCCGAGGCGGAGCCGAAGCCGAAGAGCGTGAGCGAGTCCTCGCGCACGACGAGGGTCGTCGACACGGTGACGTCCTGACCGGGGCGGACCTCGGCGGCGGTGCGGGGCGTCGTGTGGACGAGCATCCCGACGCCACCGACCTCGACGACGAGACGGTCCAGGCCCACGTGTCCGGCCCGCCCGGAGAGGGAGGAGATCATCGCGCACCTGCCCTGGCCAGCGCCTCGAGTCGCGCCGTCGCCGCGCCGCGCCACAGGTGGCAGATCGCCAGCGCCAGGGCGTCGGCGGCGTCGGCGGGTCGCGGCGCCTCGGCGAGCTTGAGGATCCGGGTCACCATGACGGTGACCTGGGCCTTGTCGGCCCGACCGCTGCCGGTGACCGCGGCCTTGACCTCGGTGGGCGTGTGGAACACGACGGGGATGCCGCGCTTGCCGGCGGTGAGCAGCGCGATCGCGGTGGCGTGCGCGGTCGTCATCACCGAGGTGACGTTGGTGTCGGCGAAGACACGCTCGACGGCCACGACCTCCGGCGAGAACCGGTCCATCCACGCGCCGAGCTCGGTCTCGAGGAAGATGAGCCGCTGCGCCGGCTCCGCGTCGGCCGGGGTGCGGACCACGCCGACCGCGACCATGCTCGCGCGCCCGGCCCTGCCGTCGACGACACCGAGGCCGCACCGGGTGAGGCCGGGGTCAATGCCGAGAACGCGCACGCGCGCCGCCTTCCTGAGGGACCGAACAGGTGTTCGGTGCCACGCTACACAGCGGGGCCGGGGCCGGGGCGCAGCAACACGCAGGCGTGCGGACCGTCGGCGGCTCCCCGCGAGACCCCGGACTCAGTCCTCGTCGTTGAGCTCGGCGAGGACGTCGTCGGGGATGTCGCCGTTGGCGAAGACGTCCTGGACGTCGTCGGAGTCCTCGAGGGCGTCGATGACCCGGATCATCTTCCTGGCTCCGTCGAGGTCGAGCGGCACCTGGAGGTTGGGCACCCACGAGGCCTCGGCCGAGTCGTAGTCGATGCCGGCGTCCTGGACGGCCTGGCGCACGGCGACGAAGTCGGTCGCCGCGGAGATGATCTCGAAGGCGTCGCCGAGGTCGTTGACCTCGTCGGCCCCGGCCTCGAGGACGACCTCGAGGATCCTGTCCTCGCTCAGCTCCGTCCCGGCCTGCTCCTTGGGCACGACGACGACTCCCTTGCGGTCGAAGACGTAGGAGACCGAGCCCGGGTCGCCCAGCTGGCCGCCGTTGCGGGTCAGGGCGGTGCGGACCTCGGCGGCGGCGCGGTTGCGGTTGTCGGTGAGGCACTCGATGAGGATCGCGACACCGCCGGGCGCGTAGCCCTCGTAGGTGATGGTCTCCCAGTCGGAGCCGCCGGCCGTGGCACCGGAGCCGCGCTTGACCGCGTTGTCGATGTTGTTGTTGGGCACCGACGACTTCTTGGCCTTCTGGACCGCGTCGTAGAGCGTGGGGTTGCCGGTGAGGTCCCCACCGCCGGTGCGCGCCGCGACCTCGATGTTCTTGATCAGCTTGGCGAAGAGCTTGCTGCGCTTGGCGTCGACGACGGCCTTCTTGTGCTTCGTCGTCGCCCATTTGCTGTGGCCGGACAAGAGATCTCCTCGTGCTGGGGTTCGTGCGGCGTTCGCCGACGATCCTATGTCGTATGCCGTCCCGCCCCCTCAGGTGTCGCCTCGGGCTGGGTCGGCGCGACCACGGAGGCTCGGGAGCCGCCTGCCTCGTCCCGAGCCGGGTCGTTCCGGCTCGGGAACGGACGGTCGGCTCGCGAGCCGCTCCTGACTCTCAGGCGCGGCGCACGAGGTCCACGAACAGCTGGTGGAAGCGGTGGTCGCCGGTGACCTCGGGGTGGAAGCTCGTGGCGAGCACGTTCCCCTCGCGCACCGCGACCGGGTGGTCGACGTCGGCGACGTGGACCGATGCGAGGACGTGGACGCCGGGACCGACCTCCTCGACCCAGGGAGCCCGGATGAACACCGCGCGCACCGGCTCCGGACCGAGCTCGCGGATCCGCAGGTCCTCCTCGAACGAGTCGACCTGGCGGCCGAAGGCGTTGCGGCGCACGGTGATGTCGAGCCCGCCGAGGGTCTGCTGGTCGCGGTGGCCGTCGAGGATCCGGTCGGCGAGCATGATCATCCCTGCGCAGGACCCGTAGGCGGGCAGGCCGGCCCGCAGACGCGCGACGAGCGGGTCGCGCAGGTCGAAGATCCGGACGAGCTTGTCCATCGTCGTCGACTCACCGCCGGGGATGACGAGGCCGTCGACGGCCTCGACCTCGGCGGGCCGCCGGAGGGGGACGGCGATCGCCCCGGCCGCCTCGACGGCGCGGAGGTGCTCGCGCACGTCCCCCTGGACGGCGAGGACTCCGACGGTGGGCTGTGCTGTCACGCCCGCGATCGTACGTGCGGCCCGTCGCCACCCGACGTCAGGGCCGGGGCCGGGCGCCTCCCTTGAGGCTGTAGACCCGCACGTGGTCGAACTCCGCCGTGATCGGTGAGGTCACTTGGTCGGTGGCACCCATGGAGACGAGGCCGATGAGGGCGTCCTCCCCCAGGCTGTGGGTCCAGACACCGCCACGCACCCAGGTCACTCCGTCCTGGCTCGTGTATGCCGTGTAGCGCTCGGTGTCCCCGCCCGCCTCACGCTGCTCGGCGCCCGTGAGGCGCTCCACGACGATGCGCAGCCAGGTCCAGTCGTCCCCGGGGGGCCCGACGACGGTGTTGCCGTATCGGCTCCAGCCCTCCGGCACCGGGTTGAGCTCCTTGGCGAACTCCGTCTGGCGCGTCTCCCAGATCGAGGCGCTGGTGAGCTTGACGAAGTTGTCGTCGTCGCCGTAGACCACGAGGCCGGCCTGGGCGTAGTTGAAGCAGCAGCCCTCATCCGGCAGACCGGTCAACCGCACCTTGGTCTCGACGACGTAGTCGCCCGAGGGTGCGTCGCGCACGAGCACCGAGGCCGTGTTGCTGTCGACGTAGAGGTCGGTGTGCTCGACCTCCCAGCGCAGCAGACCACCCGAGACGCTGACCTCGCCCACACGACCCTCCGCCCAGGACCAGTCGCCGTCGAGCGTCGTGCCGGAGAACTCGTCGCCGTCGAGGAGCGCGCCGACGACCTGGGGCTTGACGAGCTGGGTGCGGTAGCGGCTGCGCTCGCCGTCCTGGGCCGCAGGGGCCGGCATCCTCGTGTCGGACGCACCGGCGCCGCCGTTCACCACCGGCCAGCCGTTGACCCAGTCGACCGGGTCGAGCAGCGCCGGGCGCTTGGTGAACCCGGTGGCGAAGTCGTAGAACGGGTCCTCCTGGTCGACGGCGTGGTAGACCGTCCACCACTGTCCGCCCTCGTCGACGAAGACCGAGTTGTGGCCCGTGCCGACCCAGCGGGTGCCGTTCATCGTGAGGAAGGGAGTGCCGCCGACGTTGGCGTCGAGGAAGGAGTTGCCCTCCTTGTCGACGAAGGGCCCGTAGGGACTGGTCGACCGTCCGACGAAGACGCTGTAACCGGTGAGGGCCCCGTTGCAGCAGTTCGTCGCGGACGCGAAGAGGTAGTAGTAGCCGTCCTTGAGAACGACGTTGGAGCCCTCGTAGCGGTTGCCGATCGCGATCCGGACGTCGTCCGCGGTCGTCTCGGTCGCGGCGGTCACACCGCTCTCCGAGAACACGACGTCGGTGACGAACATGCCGCCGTAGTAGGAGCCGTAGTAGAGGATGCCCTCGTCGGTGACGGTGTCCCCGAGGACGTCCGGGTCGAAGGTCCAGAAGTACGAGCACTCCCCCCCGCCCGGGTCCTTGCGGGGCTGGACGACCGGCTCGTCGCTCCACGTCCACGGGCCCGTCGGGCTGTCGGCGACGGCCACGCCGATGGCGCTGTCGCCGCGGCAGGTGTCCGACCCGCCGCCGGCGGCGGTCGTCTCGGTGACCGTGGTGAAGAGGTAGTACTGGTCCGTCGCGCTGGAGTAGACGACCTCGGGTGCCCAGAAGGCAGCCGTCGGGTCGATCCACGCCGGGAGGTCCCCGCCGTCGAGGGGGAACGCGTCGCCGACGTAGGTCCAGTTGACGAGGTCCGTGGACACGTTCATCGGGATCCGGTGGAACACCGGGTCGCCGCTGGCGTCGACGTCCTCGTCGTTCAGCGGGTCGGTCGTGCAGTACAGGTACCAGACCTGCTCGCCGTCGATCGTCTCGCCGTCCTGGCCCTGGAGGATCATCGGGTCGGCGCAGCTGTCGACGGTGCCGTCGCCCGGCACTTCGGGTGCGAGCGGGTTCTCGTAGGTGGTCGTCACGGGACGAGGTGCTGCCTGGGTCGGCGCCGGCGACGCACTCACCGGTGCGGCGAGAACCAGGCTCACCGCGGCGAGAGCCGCCGCCACCACCACTGCAGGGCGCCAGCGCGCCCTCGCGCCCCGCGTCGTGCGCCCGGTCCCTCGCGAGTGCTCACCCATGGCTGTTCCCTTCACCTGTGGAGTCCTGCTCTGGTGGTGCGTCCGGATGCCCGACGCTGACGTGCCCCTCGTGGACGTGGAGGCGGAGGCGATGGGGACGCCGGCGTTCGAGCGTCGGGTCCCAGGCGTGCAGGAAGACGTGGCGGGTGCCGTCGCCGTCGGTGAGCACGCTGCAGTGGCCGGGTCCGATGAGACCGGTCCCTGCGCTCGTGACGACCGGACCCCGGTCAGGGTCCTCGTGCCACGGACCCTGCGGTGCGGGCGCGGTCGCCACCGCGACGCCGTAGCCGGGCGTCTGCCAGTTGCCGCCGGAGTACAGCAGCAGGCACCCGCCGGCGCCGTCATCCATGACCGTCGGCCCCTCGAGGGTGTGCCAGTCGTGGACGCCCCCGTACATCTCCCGGTCCGCCTCGTAGCGCTGCCACTCCGCGCTCGCCCGCAGGATGATCGTGGGTTCTCCCTCGAGACGGGTCATGTCGGAGAGGCGTTGCACCGCGAGGACCGTGCCGGGGCGGTCTCCCTCGACGAGGTCGGTCGCGTAGAACAACCACCACGACCCGTCGCCGTCGAGGTAGGGCGACGGGTCGATGGCGAACGGGACGTCCGGGGTGAGGACGACACCGAGGTCCTCGAAGGGCCCCGTGGCATCCGTGGCCGTGGCGACCCGCAACCGGTGACCCTGGTCCCCGATCCCGCTGGAGTAGTACATCCAGTAGCGGTCGTCGGCGAACGCGACCTCCGGTGCCCAGTACTCGGTCCCTGGCGGGTCGTCACCCCCGACGACGAGCGCACCGCCGACGTCGTCCCAGTGGTCGAGGTCGTCGCTGACGAGCACCTGGAACGCCCGTCCCTCGGGCAGGGGCGAGGGTGTCGTGCCGTACATGACATAGCGACCGTCCCGGGTTCGCAGGACGAACGGGTCGGCGCAGTACCCGTCCCACACCGGGGGCGAGACGGGCTGCTCACCGACGGCGAGCCCAGCGCTGGTGTCGGCGATGGCGACTCAGCCCTTCACGCCGCCGCGGGCGATGCCCTCGATGACG
The DNA here is from genome assembly GCF_000768695.1 of Knoellia aerolata DSM 18566. Lineage (GTDB taxonomy): Bacteria > Actinomycetota > Actinomycetes > Actinomycetales > Dermatophilaceae > Knoellia > Knoellia aerolata. Next base: position 10,667 of record NZ_AVPL01000021.1, on the reverse strand, counting down.
AACCGTTGGCTGATGAGGAAGAGGATGAGCACCGGGATGCTGGCGATCGCTCCCCCGGCGAGGATCGTCGCGTAGTCCGTCGTGTACGCGCTCTGCAACGTCGACAGACCCGGCTGGATGGTGAGCCGCTCGGGGCTGAACAGGACGTAGAGCGGCCACAGGAAGTCGTTCCAGTTGCTGAGGAACGTCAGCAGGGCCAGGGTCGCCAGGGCCGGGCGGGACAGCGGCACGATGATGGTGAGGAAGATCTTGAACCGGCTGGCCCCGTCGAGGAGCGCCGCCTCCTCGAGCTCGATCGGCAGCCCGAGGAAGAACTGCCGCAGGAAGAATACCCCGAAGGCTCCGGCCGCTCCCGGGACGATGACCGCGGAGAGGCTGTCGAGCCACCCCAGCTCCGAGACGATGACGTAGTTGGGGATGAGCAGCGAGATCGGCGGGACGAAGAGCGTCGCGAGGACCAGGCCGGTGAGGACCTTCTTCCCCGGGAAGGACAGCCGAGCCAGGGCGTAGGCCGCCATGGTGGCCGTGACGAGGACGAGCAGGGTCTGCCCGGTCGCGGCGAGCATCGAGTTGAGGAACCACGTGCCGACCGGGGTCTGGGGTGCGTCGAGGATCTTCTGGTAGCCCTCGGTGCTCACCTCGCCCGGGAGGAAGCTCAGCTCTGCCTGCGAGACCTCGGCCGTGGACTTCAGCGACGTCGAGGCCATCCAGAGCAGGGGCGCGAGGAAGAGCAGGCTGAGCAGGCCGAGGAAGATCGCTCGCCACGGGGAGCGCGACCTGCTTTCGGGCTCGGCCCCACCCGAGGGCGCACTGCTCGGCTCGTCAGCCGGTGTGACCTCGACGTCCGCGGCGTGCGCGCTCATGCCTTCGCCTCCTTCGGGGTGCGCTCCCGCAGGAACGAGAGGCTGAGCAGGCTGATGAGGAGCAGCACCAGCGTGAGCACCGTGCTCATGGCAGACGCTGCTCCCATGTTGAACCGGCGCAGGCCCTCCTCACCGATCTGCATGATCACCGTTCGCGTCTCCTCACCGGGCTGACCCTGGGTGATGAGGTAGGACTGGCCGAAGACGTTGGCCGAGGCCAGGATCGTGATCGTCAGCACGAAGATGGTGACCGGACGCAGCCCGGGAAGGGTGACGTGGCGGAACCGCTGCCACGCACTCGCGCCGTCGAGCTCGGCGGCCTCGTAGAGGTCGGGCGAGACCTCCTGCAGCCCCGCGAGGAAGATCACCATGTTGTAGCCGGCGGTCCACCAGATGGTCGGCACCACGAGCGCCAGCCACACCCACGGCGTCGCGGTCGTGAACGGGATGCGGTCGAAGCCGATCTGGTCGAGGTAGTAGTTGACGACCCCAACGTTGGGGTCGAGCAGGTAGCGCCACAGCAGCCCGATGACGGCGACACCGAGGACGTACGGAGCGAAGAAGATCGCCCGCACCACGTTGCGGCCCCGGAACTTCTTGTTGAGCGCGACCGCCAGGGCGAGCGGCAGCACCATGAGCAGGGGGACGCTGAGCAGGGTGAAGATCCCCGTCGCCCGCATCGAGTTCCAGAACGGCCCCGACGTCGTCGACCCTCCCGTCATGAGGTCGCCGTAGTTCTTCAAACCCACGAAGGGCTTGCCGGGCAGGAGGAAGTCCCACTGGTGCAGGCTGATCCACAGGCCGTACAGGATCGGTCCGAGGATGAAGGTCGCGAAGAGGATCAGGTACGGCCCGAGGAAGAGCAGTGCGGTCCCGAGCCCCGCTCGCATCACGGTGGGGTCGGCCTTGGGGGCCCGCCCGTTGCCGCGCCGACCCTCCTCGGGAGGGGCCTGGGCGGCAACGGGCGCAAGCGCGCTCATGCTCAGGCCTGGTACTTGGACTGGTTGGCCTTCAGCAGGGAGTCGGCCTTCTTGGCACCCTCGTCAAGCGCGGCCTTCGCCTGCTTCTTGCCGAGGACCACCTCGTTGACCGCGGTCTCGTACGTCGGCGTGGTGACGTCACCGATGCCCGGCACCGACGGCGGGAACTGCACGTCCGGCAGCTGCTCCGCGAGGACCGACTGCACCTTGAGCGCCTTGAACTCCGCGGAGTCACGCACGCTCTTGCGGGCCGGCACCTGTCCGGACTTCGCCCACTCGAGCGACTTGTTGGAGATGTAGGAGATGAACGCCCGCGACGCGGCGAGCTTGTTGGGGTCCTTGGCCGCCTGGCTCGTGACGACGAAGTTGTGCGAGCTGGCCCACACCGCCGGCTTGTCGCCGATGGTCGGGAACTTGGCCGCCTCCCACTCGAGGCCCGCGACCTTCGCCCACTCGTTCATCATCCAGATGCCGTCGAAGGTGAGCGCGTTGCGCTGCTGCCGGAAGGCGACGGCCTGGGCGTCGTTGGAGACGTTCTTGGGGCTGTCGCCCTTGGCGATGAAGCTCGTCATCCACTCGAGCGCCTCGACGCCGGCGTCGGAGTTGAAGGTGGCCTTGGCCCCCTCCTCGTCGTAGATGCTGCCGCCGAACTGGGCGATGAGCGAGGTGAAGATGAGGTGTGCCGGCCAGGTGGCGGTGACCCAGAACGGGTTGGCGACGCCGCCCTTGCCCTTGAGCTCCGTGACGGCCGCCTCGAAGCCGGCCCGGTCGGTGGGGATCTCGGTGATCCCGGCCTTCGTCATGAGGCCCTTGTTGACGTAGAAGCCGAGCGGGTGGATGTCGAGCGGAATGCCGTAGCGCTGGTCCTTGTATTCGCCGGCATTCCAGACCACCGGAGCGAAGTCGGCCTCCTCGAGCTTGAGCCCCGTCGCGATCTCGTCGAGCGGGACGATGACCCGCCGCGCGGCGTTGGTGGCGAGCTGGTCGATGTGCATGATCGCGACGTCGGGCCCGGCCCCGGAGGCCACCGCCGTGGGCACCTTGGGGTAGAAGTCGCCCCACTGGAGGGTGTTCATCGCCACGGTGACGTTGGGGTTCTCCTTGTTGAAGGCGTCCACCATCTGCTTCATGAACGGGCCGTCACCGCCGGTGAAGCCGTTCCAGAAGGCCACGGCAACCTTGGGGCCGTCGTACTTGTCGCCCTCACCGAAGGCGCCGCTCGACGGAGCGGCCGCGCCCGGCGGTGTGCTGGTCCCGCCGGAACAGGCGGACAGGGCGGCGCTCGCGCCGATGGCACCGAACGAACCGAGCAGCAGGCGGCGAGACAGGTCCTGGGAGGTGGACGGCCGCCGGGTGCGGGCGACCTACGATCTTCGGGTGCCCGTGACGACCCGTGAACGCCGACCCGAGGACCTGCCGCCGCTGGTCGAGCTGCTCGGCGCCCAGCAGGCGGAGACCTCCTACCCGCAGCGGTGGCCGCTGCCGTTCCCGCCCGAGGAGTTCATCGTGCGCCCGGGGGAGCTCGCCGCCTGGGTGGCCGTCGAAGAGGACACCGTCGTCGGCCACGTCTCCGTCACGTCGCTGGCCGACGCGCGGATGGCCGAGGACTGGGCGCGGGCGACCGGGCGGCCGTCCGAGGGCGTGGCCGAGGTCTCGGTGCTCTTCGTCGCCGGTGACCGCCGCGGTTCCGGCATCGGGGGCCTGCTCCTCGACACGGCCCTGGCCGACATCGACCGTCGCGGGCTGACCCCGATGCTCGACGTCGTCGGCGAGGACACGAGCGCCGGGTGGTTCTACCGACGACGCGGGTGGCGGACGCTGGGCACGGCCCGCCCCGCCTGGCTGCCGGACCACCGGCCGGACCTCGCGTTCATGGTCCTCGACGCGCCCACGGGGGCAGCCGGTCCACAGGTGGGTCAGGCCCGCGCCACGAAGTAGGCGTTGAACGGGTCGGCCTCGATCTCGTGCCTCGTGACCTCGCCGAAGCCCGCCTCGTGCAGCATCCGCTCGGCGAGCTCGACACCCCACACCGTCCCGAGCCCGTCCCCGCCCTGGCCGAGGGACACCGACATGCAGTGCACGAGGGAGACCCCGTAGAGGAAGCTCGCCCACGGCAGGTCACGGTTGCGGTCGAGATGGCTCGAGGCGTTGATGTCGACCATGAGGAACGTCCCGCCGGGACGCAGCGCGCTGTGGATGTTCGCGAGCACCTGCGCCGGGTGCGCCTGGTCGTGGATGGCGTCGAAGGCCGTCACGAGGTCGAAGGCACCGGTGTCGATCCCGGTGGCGACGTCGCACTCGACGAACACTGCGTTGGTGAGCCCCCACTCCCGTGCCTCCTCACGCGCCACGGCGATCGCCTCGGCGCCGAAGTCGTAGCCGCAGAAACGGCTCCGCGGGAACTCCCGGGCGAGCAGGTTCACGGCGTGTCCGGCGCCGCAGCCGACGTCGGCGACGGCGATCCCGTCGTGCAGCCGGTTGACGAGGCCGGTGAGCGGGATGATCGTGTCGACGAGCGAGCCGTCGTTGACCGCCCTGGAGTCCTCGGACTGGATCTCGACGAACCTCGGGTAGTCGTCGTAGCTCAGCCCGCCGCCGGTGCGGAACCGGTCGACGACGAGCGGCGACACGGACCCCATCAGGCCGATGAGCCGCATGCTGCGGGCCAGGTTGTCGGCGCTCGGCCCGGTGAGGAAGGGTGCGTTCTCCTCGCCGAGCGCGTACTCCCCCGTGGCCGCGTCGTAGTCCACGAGACCCGCGGTGACGACGCCCCCCAGCCACTCGCGGACGTAGCGCTCGTCGAGCCCCGCGGCGTCGGCGACCTGCTGGCTGCTGGCCGGCGGCAGGGTGGCGAGGGTCTCGAAGAGGCCGGTGTCGTGACCGATGCCGGCGAGGACGGCGATCGCGCCGTCGTTGAGGACCTGGACGAGGCGCTCGACGATGGCCGGCGCCTCCTGCTCGATGGTGCTCATGGTGCTGCTCCTTGCGTCGGGACGGGCCTTCGTGCCCGTGACGACGACGCTAGGAACCCACCGGAGCGCTCCGCATCGGCCGAACCATGCAGCTCTCAGCCGCGCCCCTGGGGCGAACCATGTATGCCGTGCTCGTGCGCCCACGCGGCCGCCGCAGTCCTCGAGCCGACGTCGACCTTGGCGAAGATGTTGGCGAGGTGGCGCCCGACCGTCTTCTCGCTGATGACGAGGCGCTGCGCCACCTCCCGGTTGCTCGCGCCCTCGACGACGAGGGAGAGGACCTCCTCCTCGCGGGCGGTGAGCCCGCCCGGGCGGTCCGACACCGTCAGGCGCTGCACGTCCGGTCGGGCGCCGAGCTCGCGGTAGATCATCAGCGCCGTCACCGCGTCGGCATCGGCTGCGCGCTCCCGTCCCAACCCCCGCCGCGCGGTCGCGAGGTGCTCGTGGGCGCGCGCCACGGCATACCGAAGTCCCTGGCTCCGGTACTCCGCCAGGGCGGCCTCGAGGGCAGCCGCGGCGTCCTCGTGCTCACCACGGGAGAGCGCGAGCAGCCCCTCGGCGTGCCTGGCCCCGGCCCGTAGTCCGGCGGTGTCGTACCGCTTCGCGGTCGCGGCGAGCTCGGTCGCCGCCGTCTCCGCGAGGTCGACGTCGCCGCATGCCAGGCCCACCTCCACGGACGGGAGCAGGAGCCGTGCGCGCTCCAGCGTGCCCCGGCCCGCCACGGCCGCGCGCAGGGCCGTCGCCGCCTCGGCCGACCGCCCGGACGCGTGCGCGAGAAGCGCCTCACCGGGTTGCGGGTCGATGCCGAGCTCGCGAGCGCGGCGGTAGGCGGCGGCTGCGTCCTCCCATCGGCCGCGGCACCGGAGCACGTCACCGAGCTCCTGGAAACCGGCGCCGGCCAGCCAGCCGTGCGACCCGACGAGGGTCCGGCTCGGCCCCTCCATCTCGGCCACGACCTCGTCCCACCCGCCTTCGGCGCTGACGAGCTGGAGCTGGTGCACCCGCGTGACGGTCGCGTACATGAAGGTCCGTGACAGCGGGAGCGCCCAGCGCTCGAGGGCGTCGGTCCACGACCGCATCCGCGCCCAGTCGCCGAGCTCGTGGGTCACGTGGATGACGGTGCAGTAGATGTCGCCCGCCCACCGCGGCGGCACGTGGCCCGCGATCACCTCGAGCATCGCCTCGTCGAGGGCCCGGAAGCCGTCGGCGGTGCGACCCTCGCGCACCCGGGCGAAGCCCTCGAGCACGCGAGCGAAGCAGGGCAGCGCCGAGTCGCCGTGCTCGCGCGCGACCGCCTCGACCCGCGTGGCGGCCTCCTGCGCCGATGTCGGGTCTCCGTGGACGTCGAGCTCGTAGGTCGCGTCGACGTAGAGCAGGTACCCGTGGGCGACCGACTCCGGCAGCCCCTCGAGGAGGCGCTGCGCGCGGGCGAGCCACGCGGTCCCGATGACGACGTCCCCCCGGGTCACCCACTCGAGCCCGAGGTCGAGGGCCTGCTGCGCGGCCGCGACCGGCTCCTGCTCCGCGTCGAGCCGGCGGTAGACCTCCTCGTCCAGCGCCATCGACCGCACACCGTCGCCGAGCCACCACGTGCCCTCGGCGAGCAGTCGCAGCTCGTCGAGCGGGAGGTCGGCACCGTGCTCGCGGAGGGCGGCCCTCTCGGCCTCCAGGCGCTCGACGAGCGCCCGCCAGTCGCCCGTGTCGGCGCGCCGCACGGACGTGTCGTCGGGGTGGAGGGCCTCGGTCACGAGCGCCTCCCCCGGTGGAGTCGCACACTCCAGCGTACGACCGGCAGCGAAGGTGGTGACATGCTTCCGGACATGAGCAGCGACGTCCTCACCTCGCTGGCCGAGCAGGCCAGGGCCCTCGACACCCAGCACGTGGCGACCGACCGCCGCCACGCGTTCGAGCTGCCCGACGGGGTCGTCTACCTCGACGGCAACTCCCTCGGTGCCCTCTCCCGGGCCGCGCGCGAGGCGACCGCCGACGCCGTGTCGCGGCAGTGGGGGGAGCAGCTCATCCGCGCCTGGAACGACTCGGCGTGGTGGTCCGCCCCCGAGCGGGTGGGCGACCGCATCGCCGGGCTCGTCGGCGCCCCGGCCGGGACCGTCGTCGTGGGCGACTCGACGACCGTCAGCCTCTACAAGGCGGTGCATGCCGCCGCCCGGATGCGCCCGGGCCGACGCGTCGTCCTCACCGACCCCGACTCCTTCCCCACCGACGTCCACGTCACCCGCGGCGTCTGCGACCAGCTCGGCCTCACCCTCGAGCTGCTCTCCCCCGCCGACGCCGTCGCTCGGCTGCGCGGCTCCGACGACGTCGCCCTCGCGTCCTACTCGCAGGTCGACTACCGCACGGGTGAGCTGTGGGACCTCGCCGCGCTCACGGTGGCGGCCCACGACGCGGGCGCGCTGTCCTGCTGGGACCTGTGCCACTCGGCCGGGGTCGTCGACGTCGGCCTGACCGACGGCGGCGCGGACTTCGCGGTCGGGTGCGGCTACAAGTACCTCAGCGGCGGCCCCGGCGCACCGGCGTTCATCTTCGTCGCGCCGCAGCACCTCGACGCGTTCGTCAACCCGATCCTCGGCTGGAACGGTCACGCGACCCCGTTCGCGATGTCCCCCGACCACACGCCCGCCGACGGCATCACCCGGGCCCGCGTGGGAACACCCCCGGTGCTCGGGATCGCCGCGCTGGAAGGCGCGCTCACGGCATATGACGGCCTGTCCATGGCGGACGTGCGCCGACGCTCGCTGTCGCTCACCGCCTTCTTCGTCGACGCGATCGCCGCGCTGGGCGTCGACCTCCCGGTCGCGACCCCCCGCGAGGACGACCGGCGGGGCTCGCAGGTCAGCCTGCGTCACCCCGACGCGTATGCCGTCGTGCAGGCTCTCATCGCGCGCGGCGTCATCGGCGACTTCCGTGAGCCGAACATCGTCCGGCTGGGGTTCGCGCCGCTGTACCTCTCGCACGAGGACGCCCTCGCCGCGGCCGTGCACCTGCGCGACGTCCTCGCGGGGCGCGAGTTCGAGCGGCCGGAGCACCGCTCCCGCGCCGCGGTGACGTGAGCCGAGGGAGAATGGGCCGCATGGCACGCAGACCTGCGAAGCAGGACCGGGGCGACGCCGACCTCGAGGTCGGTCCCCCGAAGACGAGCGCGGCGGGAGTGCCGGCGGTCGCCCGGGCGATGACGATGGCCGTCGAGCAGATGGGGGTCGTCCGCACCGCCCGCACGCTGCTGCGGATGAACCAGGACAAGGGGTTCGACTGCCCCGGCTGCGCCTGGCCGGATCCCGCGCAGTCGCACCGGGCCGAGTTCTGCGAGAACGGCGCCAAGGCCGTCGCCGAGGAGGCGACGCTACGACGCGTCGAGCCCGGTTTCTTCGCGGAGCACTCGGTCGCGCAGCTGCGGGAGCGCTCCGACCACTGGCTGGGGCAGCAGGGTCGGCTGACCACCCCGATGCACAAGCCCGTGGGCGCCAGCCACTACGAGCCGGTCACCTGGGAGACGGCGCTCGGCGTCGTCGCCCGGCACCTGCGCGCCCTCGACGACCCCGACCGGGCGATCTTCTACACGTCGGGACGGACGAGCAACGAGGCGGCGTTCGTGTACCAGCTGTTCGTGCGCGAGTTCGGCACCAACAACCTGCCCGACTGCTCGAACATGTGCCACGAGTCCAGCGGCAACGCGCTGCTCGAGACGATCGGCATCGGCAAGGGCACGGTGACGCTCGACGACCTCACCTCCGCCGACCTCATCCTCGTCGCCGGCCAGAACCCGGGCACGAACCACCCGCGCATGCTCTCGACCCTGGAGACCGCGAAGGAGGGTGGCGCCCGGATCCTCGCGATCAACCCGCTCCCCGAGGCCGGGCTCATGACGTTCCGCAACCCGCAGACCGTCAAGGGTGTCGTCGGCAGCGGGACCCCGCTCGCGGACCGCCACCTCGGCGTGCGCCTCGGCGGCGACCAGGCGCTCTTCCAGGCCGTCGGGCACCTGCTGCTCGAGCGCGGGGCGGTCGACCACGAGTTCGTCGAACGGCACACCAGCGGGTATGCCGCGTACGCGCAGGCCCGTGCCACGCTCGACTGGCCCGAGACCCTCGCGGCGACCGGGCTGACCGAGGCCGAGATCCGCGCCCTCGCCGACGACGTGGCCGGCGCGAAGCGGGTCATCGTCTGCTGGGCCATGGGCATCACGCAGCACCGCCACGCGGTGGCGACGATCCAGGAGATGCTCAACGTCCTCCTGCTCGGGGGCAACATCGGGCGCGAGGGTGCGGGGGTGTGCCCGGTGCGCGGCCACTCGAACGTCCAGGGCGACCGCACGATGGGGATCGTCGAACGACCCTCGTCGGGCTTCCTGGACGCCCTCGACGCCGAGTTCTCGATCACCGCGCCGCGGGAGCACGGTGTCGACGCCGTCGACACCGTGCGGGCGCTGCGTGACCGGCGGGCCACGGTCTTCTTCGCCATGGGCGGCAACTTCGTCCGGGCGATGTCCGACAGCGACGTCACGGAGAAGGCGCTCGAGGCGGCCGACCTCACCTGCCACGTCTCGACGAAGCTCAACCGCTCGCACACGGTCACGGGTGCCGAGGCCCTCATCCTCCCGACGCTCGGTCGCACGGAGCGCGACGTCCAGCTGAGCGGCGAGCAGGTCGTCACCGTCGAGGACTCGATGGCCATGGTCCACGCCTCCCGTGGCCGGCTGGCCCCGGCGGCGGACACCCTGCTGAGCGAGGTGGCGATCGTCTGCGAGCTCGCCCGGCGGGTGCTGCCGGACTCCTCCGTCGACTGGTCCGGCCTGCGCGGCGACTACCGCCGCATCCGGGGCCACATCTCGCGGGTCGTGGCCGGGTTCGACGACTTCGAGGAGCGCCTCGACGGTCGGGGCGGGTTCCAGCTGCCGCTGCCGCCGCGCCAGCGCGAGTTCCACGTCGAGGGGGGTCGGGCCCGGTTCTCCGTCAACGCGCTCGAGTACCCGCACTGCCCGCCCGGCCGGCTGCTGCTCCAGACGGTGCGCAGCCACGACCAGTACAACACCACGATCTACGGGCTCGACGACCGCTACCGCGGCGTCAGCGGGGGGCGCCGCGTGGTCTTCGTCAACCCCACCGACCTCGTCGAGCTCGGGCTGGGTGACGGTCGGCTCGTCGACATCGTCTCGGAGTGGCGCGGGGTCGACGGCGACCGCGAGCTGACCGAGCGCCGGGCGGACGGGTTCCGGGTGGTCGCCTACCCGACCGCCCGGGGGTGCGCTGCGGCGTACTTCCCCGAGACCAACGTGCTCGTCCCCCTCGACTCGACGGCCCGCGGCAGCAACACCCCCACCTCGAAGTCCGTCGTCGTCCGGTTGGAGCCCCGCTGATGGGCCGGGTCAGCTCGCGCCACAAGGTCGTGCGGATCGACCTCGACGGCGCCACGACACGCGCGATCGACACCGTCGCCGGCGAGGAGCCGCTCGAGATCCGGGTCGGCGGCACGACCTTCACCGTCACCATGCGCACGCCCGGGCACGACGTGGACCTCGCGCACGGTCTGCTGCGCGCGGAGGGCGTTATCGCCGCCCGCGAGGACGTGCGCTCGGCCCGGTTCTGCTCCGACCTCGACAGCCTCAACGTGCTCGACGTCCAGGTGACGCGACCGGCGGCCGGCGAGGCCGTGACCTCGACCCGCAACCTCGCCTCGCTCGGGGGCTGCGGGCTGTGCGGCACGACGGCGGTCGAGGCGGTCGAGGCGGCGACCGCCGCCCGCCCGCCCGAGGTGGTGTGGGCCGCCGGGGCCGTCGCGTCGGCGCTGGAGGAGCTTCGCGGCCGGCAGGAGCTGTTCGACCGCACGGGCGGCGCGCA
>NZ_AVPL01000221.1 GCF_000768695.1 Knoellia aerolata DSM 18566 | reverse complement strand
AGCTCGATGCGCATCGCTTTCAGCAACGCCCGCGCGTTTTCCGAAAGCGGTGTGCCGGGCCGGAACACCAGCAGGCAGGCAAAGCCGATGTCCAGTTCCAGCGGCTTGATGGTCAGCCCGCGCGCCAGGTAGTCCAGCGCCATGACCGGATGCACCAGGCCGATGCCGACGCCATGCAGGGCGAACTCGCAGACGGAATTGGAATAGGGCGTCTCCAGCACCG
>NZ_AVPL01000183.1 GCF_000768695.1 Knoellia aerolata DSM 18566 | reverse complement strand
CCGCAATGCCAGGCCCTGGTCGTGCAGCGCCGTCTCCAGGCGCCGGCGGCTGGCGTCCTCGGGGTTGAGCGCGATGAAGGCGTGCTCGGTCAGGTCGCGCAGCGTGATGCGTGGCCGCGCCGCCAGCGGATGGCGGCTGTGCATGGCGATCACGCCCGGCAGCCGCAGGAACTCCGAGTGTTCCAGGCCCGCCACCGACAGCTCGTCGGCCATCAGGCCGAAGTCGAGTTGCCCGGCCGTGACCTGCTGCAGCACCTCGCGCGAGCTCATGATCTGGAACGACATCTGGATGCGGCGGTCCTGCAGGCCGAAGGCGGCAATGGCGCGCGGCATGAAGCCGGTGCCCAGCGCCGGCAGCGAACCGACCGCCAGGCGCCCGACGCCGAACGATTTCAGGCTGCGGATGCGGTGCTCGATCAGCTCGAAGCCGGCGAAGCAGCGGTCCACTTCCTCCATCAGC
>NZ_AVPL01000125.1 GCF_000768695.1 Knoellia aerolata DSM 18566 | reverse complement strand
CGCCACGAAGACGGTGCCGGGCGACCCGGTGGCCACGGACTGGGCGGGACCACCCACGACGCCCACCCCGACGCCGAGGGCGAAGCCCACCGCCCTCCGGGCCAGGGCCGGTGTGACCCGACGCGACCACCGGTCGGCGGCGCGGCCGAAGCGGCCCGGGAGGCGGGCGGCGAGCTCGAGGACGACCCCGCCCAGGAGCCAGACGGCGATGGCTGCCGCGAGGCTCGCGGCCGTGAGGGTGAACGCCTCGTCGGTGGCCGCAGGGCCGGGGGCCCGCACCTGCTCCCACGCGGACGTCCAGGCGAGGGCGAGGAGGCGGCCGCCCGCGAGGGCACCGAGCACGAGGAGCCCGCCTCGGGCCCCGCGACCGAACCTCGGTTTGAGGGTGTTTAATGCTGTTTGCATGCGTTTGACGGTATTCCGCGATCGGTGGCGGCGCAAGAGGGGTCGTGAGCCCTGGGGACCTCTAGGCTCCCGGCATGCGCTGGGACCAGCTCTTCGACGACCTCGAGGCGCAGCTCGGAGCCCAGGAACGGCGCGAGCGCGACTCCGAGGTGGCCGACCGGACCCGCCGTGAACGCGCGACCGTCGCGCTCGCCGCACGGTTCGCGGCGGCCCTGGGCAGCACCCTGCGCCTGCGTCTCGTCTCCGGTGCGCAGGTCCGCGGTGAGCTGCTCGACCTCGGCGAGGACTGGCTGCTCGTGCGGACCGGGTCCGGTGGTGAGGCGGTCGTGCCGGTGCACGCCGTGGCCGGTGTCACCGGGCTGCCGGCCCGGGCCTCATCCGCCCGGACCGCGCGCCGGTTCGCGCTCGGCTACGCCCTGCGCGGGCTGTCCCGCGACCGGGCGCAGGTGGCGGTCAGCGACGCGGGCGGGCACGTCCTCACCGGGACCATCGACGGCGTCGGCGCGGACTTCCTCGACCTCGCCGAGCACGCGCTGGGGGAGAGCCGGCGCGAGGAGAACGTCACCGGACGGCATACGGTGCCGTTCAGCGCGCTCGTGCTCGTCGAGTCGCGCTGACGGTCAGTCGTCGCCCTGGGACCTGACGAACTGCCGGGTCTCGGTGTACATGCGCTGGATGTACTCCTCGAGGACGGTCGTCTCGACCCGCCACTGACCGCGTCCGCCCACCTTGATGGCCGGGAGCTCGCCCGACCGGACGAGCGCGTAGGCCTGCGCCGAGGAGATGTCGAGGATCTCGGACACCTCGGTGAGCGGGATGAACCGCTTGGCCACGGCGGGCTCCTCTCGTCGGCTGCGACGGCCAGTCTGCCACGCGCTCCGGCCGTGCTCGTGGCGCCTGTCCACAGCGACGACCACCGGCGCGGCCGTCCACAGGCACGCTCGTGCGCTGGGCGCGGCGCACCGTCCTGGGTCACAATCTCAGGAAGGGGAGGGTGTCGCGACCCCCCGTCCAGCGTCCTCACGACCCGGAGCCTCGCCGATGTCCGACCTGTCCACGCCCGCCGCGCAGCGACTGCGCCGGCCGTCGTGGCGCGACAGCCGCCTCCTCCTCGGGGTGCTGCTCGTGCTCGCGTCCACCGCCGTCGGCGCCTGGGTCATGAGCCGCGCGGACGACCGCGTGCCGATGTATGCCGCGAGGTCCGGTCTCGTGCCCGGCCAGCCGCTGTCGGCCGACGACGTCGTCCGGGTGGACGTGCTGCTCGGCGACGCGGCCGGCGACTACGTCAGCGCGGAGCAGGACGTGGCTCCGGACCTCTTCGTCCTCCGGGAGGTGCGCGCGGGTGAGCTCATCCCGCGCACCGCCCTCGGGACGCGTGAGCGGGCGACGAACCAGCCCGTGGCGCTGCAGGTCGACGCGACCTCGGCGTCGACATTGCGGGCGGGCTCGGTCGTCGACGTCTACGTCAACCGTCCCGTCGAGCCGGCCACCGGGCCAGCCGGTGCGGCGGGTGCGGTGGGTCCGCTCGGGTCCCGCCCGCTCGCCGGCCCGGAGCTGGCCCTCGAGGGCGTCACCGTCCTCGGGCTCTCCGAGGACGACACCGTCATGGGCGGACTGGGGGACACGCGAGCCGTCCAGGTCATGGTGCCCAAGGACAAGGTCCAGGGGCTCGTCGGCGACGTCGACCTCGGCGCGAGGATCACCCTCGTCGCCGTCCCCGGCGCGGTGTCGCAGAACGCGTCATGACCACCGCCGTCATCACCGGTGTCTCCCACCACCACGAGCACCAGCTCGTCTCGCTGCTCGAGAGCGCGGACGCGGTCGTCGTCGTGCGGCGGTGCGCCGATGTCGCGGAACTGCTGTCCACGGGGGCTGCGGGCGTGGCCGACGTCGCCGTCGTCTCGGCGGACTTCCGCGGGCTGGACCGGGACGCGCTGCGGCACCTGGCCGGTCACGGGGTGCGTGTCGCCGGCCTCGTGGGTGGCGGTGACGAGGCGGCCGAGGCCCGGTTGCGCCAGCTGGGTGTGCGCACCGTGGTCCGGCCGACCGACGACCCGGGCGACCTCGCGGCGACGCTCGTCGACCTGGCCGAGGGCCGGGGTGCCCCGGTTCCTGGCCACGGCGCTGGTCCAGGTGCAGGTGCCGGTGCAGGCCCCGGCGCATTCGGCGGCGCCGGCGGCGGCGGCGGCGGCGGCGGTCCGGCG
>NZ_AVPL01000123.1 GCF_000768695.1 Knoellia aerolata DSM 18566 | reverse complement strand
TCCCCGCGGCGCCGCTCACCCTCGCGCTGCGCGCCCTGCCGGCCCGCCCCGACCGGACGTGGGGGCCGCGCGAGGTCATCCTCCAGGTCGTGCACTCCCGTGCGCTGCGGGTGCTCGCCAACCCGGTCGTGGCGGCCGTGCTCTTCTTCGCCAGCCTCGCGGCGTTCTACTGGTCACCGCTCTTCGAGCTCGCGCTCACCACGCACTCGGGCCACCTGCTCATGCTGGCCCACTTCTTCCTCACCGGGTACCTCTTCACCTGGGTCCTCATCGGGATCGACCCCGGACCGCCGAAGTGGTCCCCGGCCATCCTGCTGTTCATCCTCTTCGCGACGATCACCTTCCACGCCTTCTTCGGGGTCGCCCTCACCGGCACGACGTTCATCCTCGCCCCGGGCTTCTTCGAGCAGGTCAACCTGCCGTGGGGACCGCCGCTGCTCGCCGACCAGGAGCGGGCCGGCGAGATCGCGTGGGGCTTCGGTGAGGCGCCGACCCTCATCCTCGCGATCCTCGTGGCGCGCCAGTGGTTCCGCCGCGACCGGCAGGAGACGGTGCGGCTCGACCGCCAGGCCACCCGCGACGGCGATGCCGCCCTGCGGGCCTACAACGACCGGCTGGCGCGGCTCGGCCAGCACGGCGAGAGGGGCGAGCGATGAGGATCGCCGTCGTCCAGGTGGCCTACGGCGACGACGAGCCGATGCCGGAGCGGGTCGAGCGGGTGTGCGCCCTCGTGCGCGGGACCGCTGGCGGGGACGGTGCCGGCTCGCGGCCCGACGTCGTCGTCCTGCCCGAGCTCTGGGGGCCCACCGGCTTCGACTACCGCCGCTGGGAGGCGCTCGCCGAGCCCCTCGACGGGCCGTGGGTCCGGGCCATGGCGGCGCTGGCACGCGAGCTGTCGGTGACCCTGCACGCCGGGTCGTTCGTCGAGCGCCTCGCCGAGGCCGGGGCCGACGGCCGTCGGCTCGCCAACACCTCGCTGCTCGTCACCGCGGAGGGTGAGCGGACGGCATACCGCAAGATCCACCGGTTCGGGTTCGGCTCGGGCGAGCCGAAGCTCCTCGAGGCGGGCACCGAGGTCGTCACCGCGCGGATCGCCTCGGCGACCGGCGAGGGCGCGACCGTCGGGCTCTCGACCTGCTACGACCTGCGCTTCCCCGAGCTCTACCGCCAGCAGGTCGACGCCGGCGCCGAGGTGTTCCTCGTCCCCGCCGCCTGGCCTGCGGCCCGGGTCGGGCACTGGACCCTGCTCGGGCGGGCCCGCGCGGTCGAGGACCAGGCGTTCGTCGTCCAGTGCAACACCGCCGGAACGCACGCCCGCACCGAGATGGGTGGGCGCAGCCAGGTGGTGGCGCCGAATGGGGACGTCCTCGCGGAGGCCGGGACGGGCGAGGAGGTTCTCGTCGTCGACGTCGACCCCGGTGTCGTGGCGAGCACGCGCGAGGCGTTCCCGGTGCTGGGCGACCGGCGGCTCTGACGAGCCCCTCGGGGAACTCTGTGTAGAAAGTTTGTCGAAGGTGCATCCCTGGTGGGGTCCCGGGACGAAGTAGGGGCATGGACGTGCCCCGTGTCTGCGTCCCGTCAGTTGCTCATCACCCGACCCGAACAGGAGAACCACCATGCGACACACCCGCTCCCTCGCCGTCCTCGCCGTCTCCACCGGTCTCGCCGCCGCGCTCAGCGCCCCGGCCCAGGCCGCGGACGCCACGGTCTCGATCCTGCACGGCGTCCCCGGCGCCACGGTCGACGTCTACGCCAACGGTGACGCGATCCTCGAGGACTTCGAGCCCGGCACGCTGACCGACCCGCTGACGCTGCCCGAGGGGTCCTACGACCTCAAGGTCACCGCCGCCGGTGCCGGCCCCGACGGCGCTGCCGTCATCGAGGCCAACGACGTCGCCGTCCCCGGCGGCGCCAACGTCACGGTGGTGGCCCACCTCGACGACGGTGGCACGCCGGTGCTCACGCCCTTCGTCAACGACACCAAGGCGACGGCAGCCGGACAGGCGCGGATCACGGTGCGCCACACGGCCGCCGCTCCGGCGGTCGACGTGCGCGCCAACGGTGCCGTCGCCTTCCCGGGCCTGACGAACCCCAACGAGGCCAAGGCCGACCTGCCGGCCGGCACCGTCTCGGCCGACGTCGTCCTCGCGGGCACCGACACGGTCGCGATCGGTCCGGCGGACGTCAACCTCGCGGAGGGCACCAACACGATCGTCTACGCGTGGGGCTCGGCCGCGGACGACAACCTCGACCTCGCGGTCCAGACGATCACGGGTCTGCACAGCGCCCCGAGCGGTGTCCCGAGCGGCTCCGGTGGCCAGTCGGCCACGAGCGGCTGGACCCCGGTCGGTGTCGCCGGTGGCGCGGCCTTCCTCGTCGGTGCCGTCGCCTTCGCGGCGACCCGCCGTCGCCAGGACGTCCGCGCCTGACGTGAGGCTCTCCATGAGCTCCGGAGCGGGGAGGGCGGTCACCGTCGCGGTGGCCGCGCTCCTCGCCGGCGTGCTCGCCTTCGTCGCGTATGCCGCCCTGTCACCGTCGCGGCTCACCGACCCCGCCGAGGCGAGCGCGGCGCTCGACGTGCCCTCGTCGACGCCGGGGACGGTGGGTCCGCCCACCGTGACGCCCTCGCCGAGCGGGTCCGCCCCGGCCCGGTCGGCCGCCCCGTCCG
>NZ_AVPL01000122.1 GCF_000768695.1 Knoellia aerolata DSM 18566 | reverse complement strand
TCACTCAACCAACGTCCCCGGTCAGTACAGTTAGGTCCGGATGACGGCGAGGTCGGGACGGATGACGGAGGCGGGGTGTGCTGCGAGCTCGCGCTCGCTGCACACCCCGCCTCGTCGTGGGTTCGGGACCGGCGACTACTCGGTCCCGGCGGCAGCGGCGGCCGTGCCGGTGCTCGTTCCTGCGGTGATGACCGGGACGTCGATCGTCTCGGCCTTGCGGGCCCCCGCGAAGGTGAAGGTGTCGTCCTTGCCCTCGCCGGTGGCGTCGACCGCGACGATCTCGCCGGCCTTGAGCTCGCCGAAGAGGATCTTCTCGGACAGGACGTCCTCGATCTCGCGCTGGATGGTGCGACGCAGCGGGCGTGCACCGAGCACGGGGTCGTAGCCGCGCTTGGCGAGCAGCGTCTTGGCCGCGGGCGTGAGCTCCATGCCCATGTCCTTGTCCTTGAGCCGCTTGTCGAGCTTGGCGATCTCGAGGTCGACGATCTGGATGATCTCGTCCTGGGTGAGCTGCGGGAAGACGATCGTGTCGTCCACGCGGTTGAGGAACTCGGGGCGGAAGTGCTGCTTGAGCTCGTCCGTGACCTTGTTCTTCATCCGCTCGTAGCCACTCTGGGTGTCCGGGCCGGCGGAGAAGCCGAGGGCGCCCTTGGAGATGTCCCGCGTGCCGAGGTTGGTCGTCATGATGATGACGGTGTTCTTGAAGTCGACCACCCGACCCTGCGAGTCGGTGAGGCGGCCGTCCTCGAGCACCTGCAGCAGGCTGTTGAAGATCTCCGGGTGGGCCTTCTCGACCTCGTCGAACAGCACGACCGAGAACGGCTTGCGCCGCACCTTCTCGGTGAGCTGGCCGCCCTCCTCGTAGCCGACGTAGCCGGGAGGTGAGCCGAAGAGGCGCGAGACGGTGTGCTTCTCGCTGTACTCGGACATGTCGAGCTGGATGAGCGCGTCCTCGTCACCGAAGAGGAACTCGGCGAGCGTCTTGGCGAGCTCGGTCTTGCCGACACCCGTGGGCCCGGCGAAGATGAACGACCCACCGGGTCGACGCGGGTCCTTGAGGCCCGCGCGGGTGCGACGGATCGCCTGCGAGAGAGCCTTGATGGCGTCGTTCATGCCGACGACCCGCTTGTGCAGCTCGTCCTCCATGTGGAGCAGCCGCGAGGACTCCTCCTCGGTGAGCTTGAAGACGGGGATGCCGGTCGAGGCCGCGAGGACCTCGGCGATCAGCTCCTCGTCCACCTCGGCGACGACGTCGAGGTCGCCGGACTTCCACTCGGTCTCACGCTTCTGCTTCTCGAGACGCAGGTTCTTCTCGTCGTCGCGCAGGCGTGCGGCCTTCTCGAAGTCCTGGCCGTCGATGGCCGACTCCTTCTCGCGCACGACCATCGAGATCTTCTCGTCGAACTCACGCAGGTCCGGCGGTGCGGTCATGCGGCGGATGCGCAACCGGGCGCCGGCCTCGTCGATGAGGTCGATGGCCTTGTCCGGGAGGAACCGGTCGTTGACGTAGCGGTCGGCCATGTTGGCCGCCGCGACGAGCGCGCCGTCGGTGATCGAGACGCGGTGGTGCGCCTCGTAGCGGTCGCGCAGGCCCTTGAGGATCTCGATGGCGTGGGCCAGCGTCGGCTCGGCCACCTGGATGGGCTGGAAGCGGCGCTCGAGGGCGGCGTCCTTCTCGATGTGCTTGCGGTACTCGTCGAGCGTGGTCGCACCGATGACCTGGAGCTCACCACGGGCCAGCATCGGCTTGAGGATCGACGCGGCGTCGATCGCGCCCTCGGCCGCACCGGCACCGACGAGCGTGTGGATCTCGTCGATGAACAGCACGATGTCGCCGCGGGTGCGGATCTCCTTGAGCACCTTCTTGAGGCGCTCCTCGAAGTCACCGCGGTAGCGGCTGCCGGCGACGAGCGCACCGAGGTCGAGCGTGTAGAGCTGCTTGTCCTTGAGCGTCTCGGGCACCTCGCCGCGCACGATGTCCTGGGCGAGGCCCTCGACGACGGCGGTCTTGCCGACGCCGGGCTCACCGATGAGCACCGGGTTGTTCTTGGTGCGGCGGGACAGCACCTGCATGACCCGCTCGATCTCCTTCTCACGCCCGATGACCGGGTCGAGCTTGCCCTCGCGGGCTGCCACGGTGAGGTTGCGACCGAACTGGTCGAGCACGAGCGAGCCGGCGGGGGCACCCTCGGCGGGGCCACCCTGGCCGACGCCGGCGGTGGCGCCCTCCTTGCCGCCCTGGTAGCCCGAGATGAGCTGGATGACCTGCTGGCGGACCCGACCGAGGTCGGCGCCGAGCTTGACGAGGACCTGGGCGGCGACGCCCTCGCCCTCGCGGATCAGGCCGAGCAGGATGTGCTCGGTGCCGATGTAGTTGTGCCCGAGCTGGAGGGCCTCGCGCAGCGACAGCTCGAGGACCTTCTTGGCGCGGGGGGTGAACGGGATGTGACCGGTCGGGGCCTGCTGGCCCTGGCCGATGATCTCCTGCACCTGTTCGCGGACGGCGTCCAGCGAGATCCCGAGGCTCTCGAGGGCCTTGCTCGCGACTCCCTCACCCTCGTGGATGAGACCGAGCAGGATGTGCTCGGTGCCGATGTAGTTGTGGTTGAGCAGCCGCGCCTCTTCCTGGGCGAGGACGACCACCCTGCGGGCGCGATCCGTGAACCGTTCGAACATAGCTGGCTCCTACCTGATTTCTAAGTCACCTCGATGCTATCCCCGCTGCCTGTATGCCGGACGCCCCAGTTCACATGAGACGTGCGGCGTGCAGCGGCGAGGTGTGTCATGCCGTCCAACGCGGCACCCCCACGCGGTGTTCCACGCCTGAGCCGAGGCCGCTCATGTTCGCTCTGGGCAGAGCGACCCGGGGGTCCCGGGCGGGACCGGCCGCGACACGGGCCGGCCCGGCACGGCGCGGACCCCTGGCGCCGGCGGTGGTGCCGGTCGGCGGGGCG
>NZ_AVPL01000121.1 GCF_000768695.1 Knoellia aerolata DSM 18566 | reverse complement strand
CGCTGTCCGGGGGCCTTGGAGTTCTGGGCTTCCTGCACCAGGGCCACGATCTGTGCCAGCGCCGTGTCCGAGCCGACCTTGGTGGCGCGGACCCGCAGAGTGCCCGTCGTGTTGATCGAGGCGCCGATCACCTCGGCGCCGGGTGACTTGCCCACCGGCATGCTCTCGCCGGTCACCATCGACTCGTCGACCTCTGATATGCCGTCCTGCACCGTCCCGTCCACCGGCACCTTGCCACCGGGGCGGATCAGCACGAGGTCGCCCACGACCACCTCGGCGGTGGGGATCTCGACCTCCTCGTCGCCGCGCAGGACCGTGGCCCTGGGTGGTGCCAGGTCCATGAGTGCACGGATCGCGTCGTTGGCGCCTCCGCGAGCACGCATCTCGAACCAGTGTCCGAGCAGCACGAACGTGGTGAGCATCGCGGCGGCTTCGTAGAAGACCTCTCCCCCGCCGGTGACGGTGACGCCGACGCTGTAGAGCCAGCCCGCGCCGACCGCGACGGCGACGAGCACCATCATGTCGAGGGTGCGGTTGCGCAGCGCCCGCCAGGCCCCGTCGAAGAAGATCCACGCGGCGTGGAAGACGACCGGCAGGCTCAAGAGCAGGGCGAACACGTCGTCGCGCAGCCCGAACGGCGTCGGCGCGTCGAAGCCGAGCATGTCCCGACCCATGGGCGACCACAACGTGATCCCCGCGGTGAACGCCAGGGCGACAAGGAAGCGGTTGCGCATGTCCCGGACCATGTCGTCCATCGACATGCCTGCGTGTCCCCCGTGGCCCATCATCTCGTGCGGGGAGTGAGTGCTGGGCTGTCTGGCCTGCCGGCTGTGGGGGTCCGGGTGGGCCGCGTCGCCCGTCGAGGGCTCTCCCATCGGCTCGCACATGTGGTCCGGCACCGACCGACCTGAGCAGTGATAGCCGCAGTCGCGAACCCACCCCGCGAGCTCCGCCACTGACGTGACCCCGGGGTCGTACGTCACGGTGGCGGTCTGGTTCGCCGCGTTGGCCTCGATCGCCTCAACACCGTGCCGACGGGTCAGCGTGGACTCGATGGCGTGAGCGGAGGTGGCCCAGTGCAGGCCCCCCAGTTGCAGGACGGTCCTCTGGCTCATGACAACACCTCTCCGTCGGTCGGCTCGACACTCACCGTCATTCAAGACAACGTTATACCCCCAGGGGGTATTCCATGAGGCGATCAGGGACTTGGACGCTTCGCCGTCGTACGGAGAGCTCGTCCGTCGCGGATTCCCGACACCGTGCGGTCCGACACCGTGACGCTGCACCCGCGCGAGGGCTTCAAGGACGTCTTCACGCAGGCGTTCCGAGCCGAGGTGGCCCCTGTCCCGGAGGGGCGAGCGCGGTTCCTGCACCGCTACGGCGCATTCGCTGCAGCCATCCGGCTCGCGCCGTTCGCCGAGTAATCACCCGATCGCCGAGCAAAGCGGCAGTCACCGGGAACGGGGCGGGAAGAACCCGACGATCGCCTTGTTCCAAGGAACCGACGGTGCGAACGCGACGTCGGTGTGCATCGTTGCGCGCGGGTACCGGACTGCCTGGCAGCCACCTGGCTGCTCCCCAGACGAGGACACGACATGCCTGCGGTGCACGTCGAGATCGACCACGCCCGCCGCAGGCGGGCGACACAGTGAGCGTTCCACGCCCTGCCCCTAGTGAGCGATAGGCGGCGCAGCGACACACCTACTCGCAAGCTCGCGCGCAGTATTCCAACGCGATTCGCTGCGGCGTAGCGTCGTTGCATGACGTTCGTCGTGCGGTTGGCGCAGGTGCTGCTCGCGCTGCTTGGCGTCCTCGTCGCAGGTGCATTCACAATGGTGCTTGGTTCCCAGGACACCGGGCTGGTCGAGAAGGTGGTGCTGCTCTTGGCGGCCGCACTGAACCGCCCCGGGTTTGGTGGAGGGTCGTGACCTCTTCAGGGAGGCTGGAGTCATGCCTGCACCAAGGAAGTACAGCGACGAGCTGCGTGAACGCGCCGTTCGCATGGTTGAGGAGACGTTGAAGGAGAGCCCTGGGCTGTCGCACAAGCGCGTGTGTACCCAGGTCGGCGACCAGCTCGGGATCCCGGGCGCGACACTGCGGAACTGGTTCCGTAACGGTGTCGCTGGTGCCCGGTCTCCTCGAGCGGTCGAGGTGACCGAGGACCCGGTCGCCCGGATCACGGCGTTGGAGCGGGAAGTTCGTGAGCTTCGCCGGGCGAACGCGATCCTCAAGAGCGCGTCGGCTTTCTTCGCGGCGGAGCTCGACCGCCCCTCGACACGCTGATCGCCTACGTCGACCAGCACAAGGAGGAGTTCGGGGTCGAGCCGATCTGCACCGTCCTGACCGACGCGGACGCCAAGATCGCCCCGAGCACCTACTACGCCGCCAAGACGCGACCGCCCTCGCCCCGGGCCGTCACCGACGCCGCGTTGGATGAGCGGATCGTGGCGCTGTTCGAGGACAACTACCGGGTGTACGGGGTCCGCAAGATGTGGAAAGCCCTCAACCGGCAGCAGCTCCTCGACGAGCACGGTGCACCGACCGGGGACACCTACCCGGCGGTGGCGCGATGCACCGTGGCCCGCCGCATGAGAGCCCTCGGGCTGCGGGGCGCGACCGCCGGCGACCACAAGAAGCCGCGCACCACGATCCCCGCCACTGATCACCGTCCCGAGGACGCCCTGAACCGGGACTTCTCCGCCGCGGCACCCAACACCCGCTGGGTCGCCGACATCACCTACGTCCCCACCTGGGTCGGGTTCGTCTACGTCGCATTCGTCCTGGACCTGTTCTCCCGCCGGATCGTCGGCTGGCGGGTCTCGGCGTCACTGCGCACCGACCTGGCGTTGGATGCCCTCGAGCAGGGCATCTGGGCACGACAACACGAAGGCCACGACCTCGCCGGGCTGATCCACCACAGCGACAGAGGCGTTCAGTACCTCGCCATTCGCTACACCGAGCGCCTCGAAGAACTCGGCATCATCGCCTCCGTCGGGTCCAAGGGCGACTCGTACGACACTCAGTCCATCATGGGGTCGTGGATGGCAGGTCCCGAGCTTGACCCGAGCTACGACTGGCGGTCACAGCTAACGGCCTGACCCGTCGTACGACTGGCGGCCTCGGCCTGCCAACGCGTTGATCTGTCGGCCTATCGACCTGCCATCCACACCGCGATCATCGGCGACGCGTCGTGACCCAATAGGGGCCTTGCTTCAGCACCTTGAGTGTCCTGTCGGGACTGCTGCACCAATAGGTGACAACC
>NZ_AVPL01000119.1 GCF_000768695.1 Knoellia aerolata DSM 18566 | reverse complement strand
CCCCCGATTGGGATGAGCCATTTATGTGAGAGCTGTTCTCGCGATCCGCCATCTCGACGTTCAACAGACCTTCACCCCGAAGGTGCGGCGTCTATGGTCGCAACCGTGGTGGACACCGAGGTGGTCGTGGTGGGTGGAGGGCTCGCGGGCCTCCGCTGCGGATGGCGGCTTGCGGAGGCGGGCCGCTCGGTCGTCGTCGTCGAGGCGGCGCAGGCAGTCGGCGGCCGCGAGCGCACCGACACGGTAGATGGTTTCCTCCTTGACCGAGGGTTCCAGGTGCTCAACCCGGCGTACCCGGCGGTTCGCCGGTGGGTGGACCTCGATGCCCTTGAGCTGCGGCCCTTCGGTGCCGGGGTGCTCGTCCGCCGCGAGCGCGGCCTCACCGAGCTGTCGCATCCGCTGCGGAACTCGGCGGGTCTGTTGGCGACGTTGCGTAGCGGACTGCTCACCCCTCGGGGTGTGGCCGCCATGGTGCGCTGGGCGGGGCCGGCGCTGGCCGCCCCGCGCCGTGTGGTCGACGGCCCGGATCGGTCGTTGAGCGAGGGCCTGGACCGCGTGGGGCTGGCTGGCCCGCTGCGCGATGAGGTCATCGAGCCCTTCCTCGCTGGGGTGCTCGCCGAGGACCGGGGAGAGACCTCGGAGGCCTTTGCGAAGCTGCTTGTGCGGATGTTCGCGCTGGGTGTGCCTGGCTTGCCGGCACGCGGCATCCGGGCGCTGCCCGAGCAGTTGGCTGCCGCGGCCGTGCGGGCCGGGGCCGACCTCCGGCTGGGCGAGGCGGTCGTCGAGGTGAGCGGCGGGGTGTCCAGCGCGGTCCTCCGACTGGCCGGTGGCGAGCGTTTGGCGGCTCGCGCGGCCGTGGTGGCGGTCGGCCCGGAGGCCGTGGGCGGGCTGCTCGAGGTGCCGCCGCCGCGGACCCGGGGCCTGCAGACGTGGTGGTTCGCGGCGGGCGAGCCCCCGACGGCATCGACCATGATTGCGGTCGACGGCCGGCGCGCGCCGCGCCGTTCGCGCCGTAGCACTTGTTGCGATAGTTGCGTTCGCGGCCGTACCGGCGGTCCGATAACCGGTCGTCGAGTGGTGGATTGGACAAGGCAGACTAGGTGACTTTTCGCCTCGAACAACTTCTTCGCCCTGTCGCGCCGTCTGTGACACCAACGGGCTGAGCCTCGCTCGCAAGGTCTTTCCTTGGCGAGGTCGAGCTAGCCCACTCCGCCGCCATACGGCTACGCCATAGGACTGCTGTTGAAGGTTCGGTTGACACCTAATCTGTGCTCGAAGGACCAAGGACGAGCGGGCGGTGACCAAAAGGCGAGGTTCATCCAGTTGGAAGCCCAGCTTGGCCGCAGGCCGATGCAGTCATGGCAGTCGATGCGTCGATGCCTTCGATGCCGTCGATGCAGACAACATGGGATCAGCGGACCGAGGCTTCGTCTCCGGGCAGGCGTGACAGCCAACGCAAACTTACGCTACCGTAACTTACGGCAACGAAACCTACGGTAGCGTAGGTTTCCCGACGACGAAGGTGGCACCATGGCCGCTCTGCTGACCGAGACCCTCCCCGCTGACCCGGACGCGGCGCACCGCGCCCGCCCGGCGGTCATCCAGGGCGGTATGGGCGTGGCCGTGTCCGGGTGGCGCCTGGCTCGCGAGGTGTCGCGCACCGGCCACCTCGGGGTCGTCTCCGGCACTGCCATGGATGCCGTGATCGCCCGCCGCCTGCAGGACGGCGACCCGGGCGGCCACTACCGCCGGGCGCTCGCCCACTTCCCCGGCCGGGCCATGGCGCAGCGCGTGGTCGACACCTACTTCGTCGAGGGTGGCCGCGACCCCGACACCCCGTACAAGCCGCTGCCCAAGCTGATGATGCACACGGCCCAGGCCGGCCAGGAGCTCGCGGTCGTCGGCAACTTCGCCGAGGTATGGCTCGCCAAGGAGGGCCACGACGGCGTCGTCGGTGTCAACTGCCTCGAGAAGATCCAGCTCGCCACACCGACCGCCATCCTCGGGGCGATGCTCGGCGGCGTCGACTACGTGCTCATGGGCGCCGGCATCCCGCGCGAGGTACCCCAGCTGCTGCGCTCCCTCGCCGCTGGTGAGGTGGGCCGGATCCCGGTCGACGTCGCGGGCGGCACCCTCCAGCGCTTCGTGCAGGTCGACCCGCGCGACCTGCTGGGCGCCGACCTGCCCGAGCTGACCCGGCCCGACTTCCTCGCCATCGTCTCCCTCGACCAGCTCGCCTCGTACATGAACCGGGACGCGGAGATCCGCCCCGACGGCTTCGTCGTCGAGCGCCCCCCGGCCGGGGGACACTCCGCGCCGCCGCGCGGCCGGCTGCAGCTCGACGACAACGGCGAGCCGGTCTACGGAGCGCGCGACGAGGCCGACCTGGACAAGATGGCGGCCATCGGCCTGCCGTTCTGGATGGCCGGGGCCTACGGCACCCCCGACCAGGTGGCGGCTGCGGTGCGGGCCGGTGCCGTCGGCGTGCAGGTCGGCACGCTCTTCGCGCTGTGCTGCGACTCCGGGATCACCGACGCCTCGCGCGAGCAGGTGCTCGACCGGCTACGCGCCGGCGACCTGACGGTGCGCAACGACCCGCGGGCCAGCCCGACCGGCTTCCCGTTCAAGGTGGTCACCTTGGAGGACACGGTGAGCCAGGCCGAGGTCTACGAGGACCGCACCCGGCTGTGCGACCTGTCCTACCTGCGCCAGCCGTTCGAGCGCGCCAACGGCACGATCGGCTACCGCTGCGCCGGCGAGCCGGTGCACATGTACGTCAAGAAGGGCGGCACCGTCGAGGACACCGAGGGCCGCAAGTGCCTGTGCAACGGCCTTACCGCCACCATCGGCATCGGCCAGCACCGCAAGGACGGCTACGACGAACCGGCCCTGGTCACCCTCGGCGAGGACCTCGAGGGAGCCAAGGAACTCATCCGCCGCCACCCCCAGGGCTGGTCGGCCACCGACGCCCTCGCCTACCTCGTCGAGCAGCTGCCGGTCCCAACGCCGCGACCCACGGTGGGTTCTGAAGTGGCGGCCCCGGCAACCACCTGAGCAACCAACCCAACTCGACCCAGGACCAGGCAGCTACCGCGACGACCACCTTGCCGCGGGCACGCCCTCTCGCCACGTGGTCGGCCGGACGCCGGTCCTACGTGGATCATCCCGTCGCCGCCTGTCGGTTATCAAAAGTGTGATCCGCCGAGCGGCGACTCGTGTTGTCGGGCTGCGGTGCGGACACGCAAGCGTTGGGGCCAGCTCTCCCGAGGGTTGGCGCCACAGGCCTGGTGAGATTCTGTTGTCGTGGCGCGGATCGGAACCTCGGGATGGAGCTATGACCACTGGGAGGGCGTGCTCTACCCACCGGGGACCCCCCCCGCGAAACGCCTGGACCTGTACATTGTCAACGTCGGCTGAAAAGGGACCCCGT
>NZ_AVPL01000117.1 GCF_000768695.1 Knoellia aerolata DSM 18566 | reverse complement strand
GGAGATCCCTCCCGGGGGCCTTCTGCATGCCCCGGCCCGGTGCCTGTGCCCCCGTTGTGCCCCCGATCCGGTCCGCGGCGGCCAAGAGGTTCTGGTCGATGAGGTGGCCGTAGAGGTCCATGGTCATCGCGGCGGACGCGTGCCCCAGGACGCGCTGGACGACCTTGGGGTCGGCACCGGACGCGAGCCACAGCGAGGCCGACGTGTGGCGCAGGCCGTGGACGCGCAGGCCGGGGCGACCGATCGCCTCGGTCGCGGCGGCCCAGGCGACGGAGCGCTTCCAGTTCGACTCGCTCAATGGTCCGCCGGCTGGAGCGGCGAAGATCCAGTCGGTGGCGGTCCTGCCTTCGGCGCGGTTCAAGATGACGTCTGCGGCGCGCTGGGGGAGGGGGACAGTGCGCACCCGGCCGGTCTTGGGAGTGTCCTCGTAGAGAGCGCCATCAGCGCTCGAGGCGAGCACGGTGCGCTGGACGCGCAGCCCAGGGCCGGGGACCTGGATGGTGTCGGCCACCTTGAGACCGGCCGGCTCGCCCCGCCTGAGTCCGCAGAGGCCGAGGACGAGCACGACGTCGCCGTAGGTGCCGCGGCACGCGTCGGCCAGTGCGTCGAGTTCGGCGTGCGTGAGGAACTGGCCCTCGCGGCGACCGCCACGGGTCGAAGAGACGCGGATGCCGACCGCAGGGTTGCGGGTCAACCTGTTGTCGGCGACGGCGAAGGCGAGGACCGACCGGAGGGTGGCGAGGTAGCGGCGTGCCGTCGCCGGGGCGACGCCGCCGGCGATGAGCGAGCCGACCCACTGCTCGATCTGGGCGCGGGTGATGGAGGCCAAGGGTGTATCGCCGAACTTCGGCTCGACGTGGTTACGCCATGCGGAGAGGTCGGCCTCGAGCGACTTGCGCTTGAGTCCCTGCCGCGACTCTCGCCATCCGGACTCGAGACGGGCGAGCGGGATGCGGGCGCGTCGGGGGTCGATCCACTCTCCGGCGCGAAGGCTGCGGCGCTGGTCGTGCTCCCATGCCACGGCGTCGCCCTTGCGTGTGAAGACCCTCGTGGCGACCTCCCGCCCGTGCGACTTGACCCTCGCCCGGTAGCGGACGGTCTCGCCGCGCACGATCCGCTGTGATGCTCACGGCGACCAGTCCGGGTCGCGCTGGCCCTCGAGCCATGCGTCGAGGTCCTGGGGGTCCCACAGGACTCGCGGCCCGACCTTATAGGCCTTGGGGAGCTTCCCCTCCTGGCGGAGCCAGCGCACCGTCGGGACCGAGACCCGCAGTCGCTCGGCCGTCTCCTCGACGGTCAGGAGCTCACGCATGACGCCCACCTCCGTGGCCAGTGTGTGCCGCTCCCGAGAATTGCCGAACGAGTTGTCCACAGGCGACGTGCCCCCGCAGGTGAGTCGCTCGTTTCGACGGTCGTGTAGGTGAAGGTGCCTGTTCGTCCCCTGAAGGCCGTCCCGGATGCCGATTGCCGAACGAGTTGTCCACAGGAGGCTCCTGCCCTCGGGCGGCGCGACCAGCCGCCGGTGCAGACTCGTGGTGTAGGTCCGTAGCAAGAGCGCAGGCTCGCGCATGTTCGGGGGGCTGAGCGGGCGACTCGTCGATGGCAGTCATGGTGGGGCTCCTTCACTGGGCAACGTCGTCCAACAAGGAGACCGTGGCGTCGAGGGACGTTTCCACCCCACCGCAGGACATTTCGGGACGTCCTCGAGAGGGCGCAACGTCCCGGAACGTCCTCAAGATGGACCATCGACGGGCGACAAGTTATCTTGGAGGAGAGTCGGTGGATCCGATCGTGGCGCAGTCCGCCTTGAAGCACGGTCTGGGCGAAGAGGAGATCGGCCACGCGTACCGGAACCCGATCCGTGTCTGGGATCTGGGTGACGGGTTCACGATGATCGTGGGCGCAGGCCCTGCGGCTGCGGTCATCGCGGTCGGTGTCGTCCAGGGCGACGTTGGTGTGGTCATCGTCCACGCCATGCGTGCCCGCGAGAAGTTCCTGAGGTGATGTCCATGCCACGGTCGGTCGACGAGATTCTCAAGCACGCCGATGAGCTGGCTGCACGTTTCGAGGACTATGAGCCGCGCGCGTCCGACGAGCTAAACGCGGACGCAGTAACCAGGCTCCGGGGCGCGGTCGCCGAGCGCTCCACGGCTGAGCGACACATGCTCGAGGCGATCAAGGGCGCGCGAGAAGCTGGCCTGTCCTGGGCCGCGATAGGCGGCTTGGTGGGCACGTCCGGTGAGGCTGCCCGCCAGCGCTACGCCAACAGGGTGGCGTGAGGGCTGTTCCGTCCAGTTGGACGGACCGCCTCAGAGGTCAGGCTCCGCAATCGCTGCACTTGGGCGGCTATCGAAGGTCAAGAGTCCACGAGAGGAAGAAGAGGATCCAGCCGACGAGCCAAGCCGCAGTGGGCCAATCCCAGAACCGCAGCCGACGATCGATTCGCCTGGGCTCACCATCGACGGGTTGCGCCTTGGCGTGCTCAACCGCCATGTTGAGCAGCGCCATCTCCTCGAGTCCGTTTCCGCTCAGAGTGCGCTCGATGCTTGCGAGAGTGAGCGACCTTGACTTCGCGATCATTCGGGCAAACTCGAGCCATCCCCACTCCAACCGATCGATGTGGCTCAAGGGAACCAAGTAGTCAAATACCGGGTTTCGGACCCTCGCGACTGGTCCGCTGACCTTGATTGACGGGCTGATAAGAGTCCTGACAATGGCGAGTGTGACGAGGCAGAGGGCCGCTGCGATGGCCACCGTCTCGTGGGGAGCGAGATCGTCGGCCGTTGTGGGACGCGAGGGACGTGGCAGAGCCAGAACTGCGAGACCCCCGAAAATGAGTGCTGCGCATATCCCTCCGATCGTGGATCCGACGTTTCTGAGCGTGAGAACCCGGGCGCCCTCCACGGCCTCCCGCGACCATTGGACGCCAACGGGCGCAGGGTCTGCGATCCGAGTTTCGGGGTGCAGCGTGACCGTGCGTGTGGCCAAGGCCCTGTGCACAAGTCCTTGGCTGGCCAGTAGTTCCAGAGAGAGCGGTTCATCGCCAACGACTCGCAGTTCAACGAATACGGAGCCAATGGACCATTCGTGAGGTTCTGTCTCCACGAGCTCGCTCCTGCGCATCGAGCGAACCTGTCTCTCTACCTCGTCCAGCGCGGACTCGATCTCTGGCGTTGGCGACGCCCTCATCTGCATTCCGACATGATCTCGCACCGTGACAGCGCCGCTGCCCGCGGAGCGTGGCGTAGCCGCGGGCAATTGATGAATTGACCTCTTAGAGATCAAGGGCCTCGCTGCGCTCGGCCACGCCCTGCGGGCGGCGCTGACGCGCCGTCCTCGGGAGTGCGGTCCGCCAGCTAGCTAAGTCTCCGCGTCGACCCGGCCTCCATCGTCAGCTCGAGCGGTCACCGCATCAAGGGCGCAGAGCGTCGCTACGCGATGGCCTGAGGCCACCCTTGACCCTGCGACCGCTCAAGCAGTTGCGGCCTGGATCGGGACGACGCAGTCCCTGGCAAGCGTGCCCCCGAGGTGCCCCCGTCGCTTCGCGAAGCGGCTCGAATCACCCGTTATGAACCGTCACCGCGGAGTACGTAGAGGTACGCAAAGGGCAGTGGCGGTTACTCAGGAACGACCTCGTAATGAATAGGTCATCGGTTCGATT
>NZ_AVPL01000116.1 GCF_000768695.1 Knoellia aerolata DSM 18566 | reverse complement strand
ACCCGCCCCCCCGCACCCCCGGCCCTGCCCGCCAGCAGCGGCCCGCTCAGCGCGCCGACGACCGAGGGCTGGATCAGTTCGGAGTTCGGCATGCGCTTCCACCCGATCGACCGCGTCTGGCGACTGCACAGCGGCCGCGACTACGCCGCCCCGTGCGGGACGCCCCTCAAAGCGGCTGCTTCCGGCGTCGTCATCGATGCCGGCTTCAACAGCGGCTACGGCAACCGGGTCGTCATCGACCACGGGGTCATCGGCGGCGTCCACCTCGTCACGACGTACAACCACATGGAGAGCATCCGCACCCGGGGTGGAAGCGTGCAGCGCGGCCAAGTCGTGGGCTACGAGGGCTCCACGGGCAAGTCCAACGGCTGCCACCTCCACTTTGAGGTCTATGAGGACGGCGAGTTCGTCGACCCGCGCAACTACCTCTGACGCAGAACGTCGGCGCACACGGCATACGCCGCAGGACCTTGACGTACTGACCCAAGGGAGGTGACCGCTGTGGCACAGGCCAACCAGCGGCCGGGTTGACGCAGGATGCAACGAAGGCCGTTATTGGGCCGTTTCCACGCGCTCGGTTAGTTGAGCCCGATCTCGATGCGACCCGCGAACTGAAACCTGTCAGCCGGACCCAGCCAGTAACGGTCAAGCGTCTGAGCCGCACTATGGCTCTGCCGCTATCGACTGACAGGCGCGAACCTGGTTCCGTCCGCTGATCCCAACAGGGCATTCTCGGTCACAACAAGGATTTCGAAGCCCGACTTGGTCATGCTGGCGCTCATCGCCTGTGGGGGAGGGACCGTCGCGCCCGTCATCCGCCACGTCTGCGCGCCGTCCTGGCTTATCGCCACAGCACCATCAGGGGTGACGCCCGTTACCGACCGGGCATCTCCCCAAGCAACCTGCAGCAGCAGTGGTGCGCCTACGATCGGCGCCCAAGTGGCGCCCCGGTCGTTGGACCTCAACAGACCACGTTCGGTGGTCGCGAGAACGGTCTCGCCCTCCGGGTCGGAGGAGAGCGTTCGTGGTTCTCCCGTGAGGGTGCCAGTTGACCAGGTTCGGTGGTCACTCGTGCGTCGGAGCTGTCCGTCGAATGCGATGAGGGTGTCACCGGCTTGCGTGAGGGTGTGGAAGTCCGACTGTCCGCCGCGGGAGAGAACTGTCCAGGTCTTGCCGCTGTCGGTGCTCTCGATGAGGCCCATGGGCTGAGGGAGATCGCGGACCATGTTGGGGTGGCCCGAGGCGAAGTAGTGACCTGGACCGACGATGGTGAACCCCATGAGGTCAACGATCGGGCCCACTCTGGTGGGGCCGTCGGCGCCGTACCGGAAGAGGCCTTCGTGCGTCGCCAGCAGAAGCGCACCATCCCCAGGGTCTCGGCCGACCCCATGGACGTGCGCCGACGGTAGCGCGGCCCCGGTGGCGCCAACTGAGACGGCTGGCGCCTGGTCTGCTTCGTCACTGGCCTTCGCCGAACACCCCGCGAGTATCGCCAGCGAGCTGGCCGCCGCAACTATCGCGCGGGTGCCATGGTGTGCCGGCCAGCGCATTGAAGCCTTTCGGGTCGAGGTCGTCGGTGTGCGTGCTGGCGGGTTGTCAGAGGAGGGCCTTCATGGTGGCGATCTCCTTGTTCTGCCCATCGACGATGGCCTGGGCCATCTCCTTGACCTCAGGGTTGCTGGTCGTCTTGAGAACGTCCTGCGCCATGTCGACGGCTCCCTCGTGGTGCTCGACCATCATCGTGAGCCACATCTTGTCAAAGGCCGGACCACTTGCTGCGGACAGGTCCTTCATGTCTCCGTCGTCCATCATGCCGCCACGCCCGCCGTGTCCCCCATGACCTTGCTCCGCCGTCATGGGCGCCTTCCACTCCTCGAGCCATGTCGTCATGGTCTCGATCTCAGGACCCTGCGCCGCCTTGATCTGCTCTGCGAGTTCCGTCACCTTCGGGGAAGCGTCCTTCTGAAGCGCTTGGTCCGCCATCTCGACTGCCTGCTTGTGGTGCGGGATCATCATCTGCGCGAACATGACGTCGCCCTTCTGCCCGGCGTCAGCCGTCTCGGACGTGCTCGACGACATGGAGCCCATACCACCAGTCGCCGCGGACCCGGCGTCGTCCGACCCGCAGGCGCTGAGCGTGAGGACGGCCGTGATGCCGAGCCCGGCAAGGATGGGGTACCGCTTGTTGAGGTGCACGAGAGTTTGCTCCTTGAGTTGCGTTTTCGATCGTGGTGGTGCGCACCCGGTAAGGGAGGTCAGGTGCGCACCGGTCTCCAGCATGCGGTGCGACGATGGGCCTATGATCAGGATTTCCTGAAGGTTTAGTGAAGATGGCCTTGGGGCGGCTGATCGGCTAAACGACTGATCGGATTCGCGTCAGCCGCCGTGGTGGACGGCGGGCTCGGCTGCGGGTTGCCTGGGCTTGGCGCCTGCCATGGTCTGCGCCGGGGCGGGGAGACGGAGCCGCTTGAGCAGCAGGGCGTTGACGGCGACGATGACGCTGGACCCGGACATAGAGAGCGCCGCGATCTCTGGCCGCAGGACGAGGCCCAAGGACGGTTCGAAGACACCGGCCGCGATGGGCAGCGCGATGACGTTGTATCCGACGGCCCAGCCGAGGTTCTGGCGCATCTTGCGCAGGGTGCCGCGCCCGACTCGCAGGGCGATGGGCACGTCGAGCGGGTCCGATCGCATGAGCACGAGGTCCGCGGTCTCGATCGCCACGTCGGTCCCGGCTCCGATGGCGATGCCGAGGTCCGCCTGCGCCAGCGCGGGAGCGTCGTTGACGCCGTCACCGACCATGGCGACCTTCCTGCCCTCCGCCTGGAGCTCGGCGACCTTCGCGGCCTTGTCACCCGGGAGCACCTCGGCGATGACCGTGTCGATCCCCAGCTGGCGGGCGATGCGCTCTGCGGTGGCCTGGTTGTCGCCGCTGAGCATGACGACCTCGGTGCCGAGCTCATGGAGCTCGCGGATCGCCTGCTCGGAGGTCTCCCGGACCGCGTCGGCCAGGGCGATGACTCCCGCTCCCTGCCCGTCCACGCCGACGAGCACCGCGGTGCGGCCGCTGGCGGCGAGCTCCTCGCGCCGACCCAGCAGCGAGCCGACGTCGATGCCTTCCTGCGCCATGAGCTTGCGGTTGCCCACGACGACGCGGTGGCCGTCGACGGTGGCGACCGCTCCGTGTCCGGGAACGTTCCGGAAGCCCGAGGGGGCGGGGCGAGCGATCCCCCGCTCCCCGGCATACGCCACGATCGCGCCCGCGAGGGGGTGTTCGGACTCGCGCTCCACGGCGCTGACCAGACGCAGCAGCTCGTCCTCGTCCGTGCCGTCGGCGACCACCACGTCGGTGACCTCGGGCTCGCCCTTGGTCAGGGTGCCGGTCTTGTCGAGGACGACGGTGTCGATGCGGGCTGCGGACTCCAGAGCGGTGGCGTTCTTGAACAGCACCCCACGTTGGGCGCCCAGGCCGGTCCCGACCATGATCGCGGTCGGGGTGGCCAGGCCGAGGGCGTCGGGGCAGGTGATGACCACGACCGTGATGGCGAAGAGGAGGGCGACCTGCACGCTCGCGCCGACGGCCAGCCACACGAGGAAGGTCCCGACACCACCGATGAGGGCGACCAGGACGAGCCAGAATGCTGCGCGGTCGGCGA
Organism: Knoellia aerolata DSM 18566; assembly: GCF_000768695.1. GTDB lineage: Bacteria > Actinomycetota > Actinomycetes > Actinomycetales > Dermatophilaceae > Knoellia > Knoellia aerolata. Next base: position 16 of record NZ_AVPL01000116.1, on the reverse strand, counting down.
GCCGCTGTCCGGGGGC
>NZ_AVPL01000037.1 GCF_000768695.1 Knoellia aerolata DSM 18566 | reverse complement strand
GGGGGCGCACGACCTCGCGATCGTGCGCGAGGACATCGGGCGCCACAACGCCGTCGACAAGGTGCTCGGTGGTGCGCTCGTGCTCGGCATCGAGACGGCGGGCGCGCTGCTCGTCGTGTCGAGCCGGGCCAGCTTCGAGATCGTCCAGAAGGCCGCCGTCTCCGAGGTGTCCGTGCTGGCGTGCGTGTCGGCGCCGTCGTCGCTGGCGATCGAGGCCGCCGACCGGCTGGGCGTGACCCTCGTCGGGTTTGCCCGGGGGCGCCGGATGAGCATCTACACGCACGCTCACCGCATCCCCCACTGACCCACCTCCCCCGCGCACAACTCGCCAATTCCTCCCCTCCGGTACGCGACACACACGGCGTGTCTGTACCGCAGGAGGGGAATTGGCGAGTTGTGCACGCCCCCCTCGGGCTTACCAGCCGCGCTCGGCCAGGCGGTGCGGCTCGGGGATCTCGTCGACGTTGATGCCGACCATGGCCTCGCCGAGGCCACGCGACACCTTGGCGATGACGTCGGGGTCGTCGTGGAACGTCGTCGCCTTGACGATGGCCTCGGCGCGCTCGGTCGGGTTGCCCGACTTGAAGATGCCGGAGCCGACGAACACGCCCTCAGCGCCGAGCTGCATCATCATGGCGGCGTCGGCGGGGGTGGCGATACCGCCGGCGGTGAAGAGCACGACCGGCAGCTTGCCGGCGACGGCGACCTCCTTGACGAGGTCGAACGGCGCCTGGAGCTCCTTGGCCGCGACGTAGAGCTCGTCGTCGGCCATCCCGTGCAGGCGGCGGATCTCCGCCCGGATCTTGCGCATGTGCATCGTGGCGTTGGAGACGTCACCGGTGCCGGCCTCGCCCTTGGAGCGGATCATCGCCGCGCCCTCGGTGATGCGGCGCAGCGCCTCGCCGAGGTGGGTGGCGCCGCAGACGAACGGGACCGTGAAGTTCCACTTGTCGATGTGGTTGGCGTAGTCGGCGGGGGTGAGCACCTCGGACTCGTCGATGTAGTCGACGCCGAGGGACTGCAGGACCTGGGCCTCGACGAAGTGGCCGATGCGGGCCTTGGCCATGACCGGGATCGAGACGGCCTCGATGATGGCGTCGATCATGTCGGGGTCGGACATGCGGGAGACGCCGCCCTGGGCGCGGATGTCGGCGGGGACCCGCTCCAGGGCCATCACGGCCACGGCACCGGCGTCCTCGGCGATCCTGGCCTGCTCGACGTTGACGACGTCCATGATGACGCCGCCCTTGAGCATCTCGGCCATGCCGCGCTTCACCCGGGTCGTGCCGGTGTGGGAGGTGGTCGTGGGGGCTGCGGCGGGGGTGCGGGAGTCGCTCATGCGCGCCAGTCTAGAGCGGTCTCAGTCGACCACTGCAGGCGGAAGGTCGTCGTCGAAGTCGACCCGGTGAGGCAGAGCCGCGTGACCGGCGAGACGGAACAGCCGGACCACCCACTTGGTCCGGACCCGGCGTACCTCGCGGACCGCGTCGTTGTGGAAACGGCGGGCCAGCTGGACGCGCAGGGCACTCGCCTCCACCCGCGACAGCCCGTCGGCGCCGACACCCTCGACGTCGGCACGGAGGGCGGCGACCGTGTCCTCCTGCAGGACCGCCCGCAGGACCTCGGTGAGGTTGGTCTCGGTGTCCTCGCGACCGGCGAAGGTCTGCCCCTCCAGCGGGTCGTGGCTCAGCGGTTGGTGGGTGTGGCGTTCGAGCGCCTCGCTCGCGGCGTCGGCGAGCAGCAGCGACGTCGCGGGGTCGAGGGCCCCGCTCGTCGCGAGCTCGAGGGTGGCCTCGGCGCGCCGGACGAGCTGGGCGTCGAGGGCGGACACCGCACCCTCGACCTTCGCGTGGAGCCGGTCGAGCCGCGAGGCGGAGTACGACAGGTACCAGGCCACGGCGAGCAGCACGAGGGCCACCGTCGTCGCGATCTGCAGGATGTCCATCACGCCTCACCTCTCATCGGCCAGCGCAGCCGCCCGAGCAGGCCGGCGCGCAGGGCGGGCTCGACCGGGGAGCTGTCCGCGCCCTCGATCACGGTCTCGTACACCGCCATGACACGTTCCGCGACGACTCCCCAGTCGAAGGACCGGGCCCGTCGCAGCCCGAGGTCGCTGAGTCGCTGCCGTTCGCCGGGGTCGCCGACCAGCTCCACGACGGCGCGCGCGAGGGCGGCGCTGTCCCCCACCGGGAAGGTGCGCCCGGCCGGCCCGCTGCCGAGCACGGCCACGAACGCCTCGAGGTCGCTGGCGAGCACCGGCGCACCCGCCGACATCGCCTCGACGAGCACGATCCCGAAGCTCTCACCGCCCGTGTGCGGCGCGACGTAGAGGTCGGCCGACCTCAGCAGGGCCACCTTGTCGTCCTCGGAGACCGCACCGAGGAACTCGGCCGCGGCCCGCACCCGGGGGTCGAGGGACTCGGCGATCTCGTCGACGTCGCCGGGGCCCGCCACGACGAGGCGGGCACCGGGGAGGGCGTCGAGGACGGCTGGCATGGCGGCGACCACGACGTCGAGTCCCTTGCGCGGCTCGTCGATGCGGCCGAGGAACGCCAGCGTGGGCCGCTCCGGGGTCCCCGTCCAGCGCGTCACCGCGCCGTCGGGCGCGAACCGGTGCGTGTCGACGCCGTTGGGGATGATGTACGCGTCACCGCCGAGGTGGCGACGCACCGTCTGGCGGGCCTCCTCGGACACGGCGATGCGGGCCCGGATCTTCTCGGTCGACGGGCGCAGCAACGGGTTGGCGGCGTGCATGGCGCGGGAGCGGATGTTGGACGTGTGGAACGTCGCGACGACCGGCTCCGACGACGCCCACAGGGCCATGAGCGAGGCGCTCGGCGTCACCGGCTCGTGGAGGTGCAGCACGTCGAAGTCGCCCTCCTCCAGCCACCGGCTCACCCGCGAGGACGTCACCGGCCCGAAGGTCAGCCGCGCGACCGACCCGTTGTAGCGCACCGGGACCGCCCGGCCGCACGACGTGACGTATGCCGGCAGGCTGGCCCCGCCGTCGTCCACCGGCGCGAGGACGGAGACGTCGTGACCCTGCGCGGTGAAGAACTCGGCGAGGTCGCGGACGTGGAACTGGACCCCGCCGGGGACGTCGAAGGCGTAGGGGCAGACGAGTCCGATCCTCATGCGCCACCGGCCCGGGCGAGCCGTGCGAGGTCGAGGTCCTTGGTGAAGACCGGCTGGAGCATGTGCCAGTCGGCGGTGTGGGTCCGGACGGTCTCGCCGAGGACGTCGGCACACGACTGGGTCATGGCCGTCACCTTGGCCCGCGTGGTCCCGGACTCGGGGACGACCACCGGGTCGTGGAAGGTGATGACGATGCCCCACCGGTGACCGGTGCGCTCGTGCCGGATCGAGACCGGGAAGAGCGGGCGCCGCTCGGCGAGGGCCAGCGCCGCGGGGCCGGCTGCCATCCGAGCGGGCTCACCGCAGAAGTCGACCTCGACCCCGTCGCGGGAGAGGTCGCGGTCGGACAGCAGCGGGATGAGGCCACGGCGCCGGGCCGCCTGCCGCAGCAGCGGGAAGGGCGGGTCCCCACCCGTCAGCGGGTGGATGGTCATGCCGAGCCCGGTGCGGAACGCGAGGAACTCCTCGAAGACCTTCTCGGGCTCGAGGCGCTCGGCGACCGTCGTGACCGGCCCCAGGTGCACCGCGCCCCAGGCCCCGGCGAGGTCCCAGTTGCCGAGGTGGCCGAGGAAGCAGACGAGCGACCCGCCGTCGGCGAGCACCTCCCGGACCGGACCGTCGCCCTCGACCCGCACCCGCGCCGCGAGGTCGTCCGCGGTGAGCACCGGCAGCCGGAACGCCTCGCAGTAGTACCGCATGTAGGCCCGCATCCCGTCACGGACGAGCCGGTCGAGCGCGGCGTCGTCGAGCTCGGGTCGCACCGTCGCGTAGTTGGCGCGCAGCCGCGCTCCCCCGCCCCGGGCAACGGTGAGGTCGGCGATCCGGTCGAAGAGCGCATGGGCCGCGCCCTCCGGCATACGGCGGATGAGCGACCAGCCGACCCGGAAGCCGGCCACGGTCACCGCGTCGGTGGTTCGGGAGACGGCGTCCCCGGCCCGCGCGCTCACGCGACGTCGAGGGCCTGACGGCGGACCTCGAGCATCCGCTGGACCACCGTGACCAGGCTCGCGAGGGCGAGGAGCGCGAGCACCACGGTGAGGAAGACCTCCGGGAGGAACCACCCGACGAGACCGGTCGTCACGAGGACGGCGACGAGGCGCTCGGCCCGCTCGGCGATCCCGACGTTGGCGGTCATGCCGAGCCCCTCGGCGCGGGCCCTGGCGTAGGACACGACCATCCCGAGGATGAGGCAGGCCAGGGCGAGGGCGGCCATGAGCCCCGCGGAGACCTCGAAGGCGCCGCCCGGACGCACGCTCTGCCCGCCGGCGTAGAAGAGCACGAGCCCACCGAAGACGGAGGCGTCGGCGACGCGGTCGAGCGTCGAGTCGAGGAAGGCCCCCCACGTGCTCGAACGGCCAGAGCGGCGGGCCATGATCCCGTCGACGGTGTCCGAGAACACGAACGCCGTGATGACGAGGGTGCCGATGAGGAACTCGCCGCGCGGGTAGAAGAGCAGCGCGCCGAGGCTCACCCCGAGGGTGCCGACGATCGTCACGACGTCAGGACTGACCCCGGCTCTGAGGAGGACCGAGGCCAGCGGGGTGAGCAGCTTCGTGAAGAACGGGCGCGCGTACTTGTTGAGCATGGTGCGGTCAGCCTAATGGCCCGACGTCACTGCACCGGCCAGGCTTCCGCGAGCCGGCGCCGCGCGTCCTCGAGGAGGACCGGCAGCGCCTTGGTCTGCCCGACGACGGGCAGGAAGTTCATGTCGCCGCCCCAGCGCGGCACGATGTGCTGGTGGAGGTGGGCCGCGACGCCCGCGCCGGCGACCTCGCCCTGGTTCATGCCGATGTTGAAGCCCTGCGGCCCGGAGGACTCGTTCAGCGCACGGATCGCCGTCTTCGTGAGGTCGGTGAACTCGGTCGTCTCCTCGTCGGTGAGGTCGACGTAGAGCGAGACGTGCCGGTACGGGCAGACGAGGACGTGGCCGGGGTTGTAGGGGAAGAGGTTCATGACGACGTAGCAGTGCACGCCCCGCTGGACGATGAGGCCCTCGGCGTCGTCGCGACCCGGCGCCGCGCAGAACGGGCACCCGTCCCCCGCGTGGGTCGAGGGGCGCTCCCCCGTCACGTAGGCCATCCGGTGTGGCGTCCAGAGCCGGTCGAACCCGTCCGGCACCCCCGCGAAGCTGGTGTCGGGCTCGAGTGCGTCGCTCATCCTGTGATCCTATGAAGCGATGGTGAGAAGCACCGACCCGGGCGCCCCCACGGTGCGTCCGGCAACCCCCGACGACGCCGCTGCCCTGGCTGAGCTGTACTGGCGCGTGCGATCGGAGTCGTCGCCGCAGATCCCGATGATCCCGCACGACCGGAGCACCGTCGAGCCGTTCATGCGCGAGGTCGTGCTGCGCCAGTGCGAGGTGTGGGTGGCGGAGGTGGAGCACCGTGCCGTCGGCTTCCTTGCGCTCAGGGAGCCCGATGAGCTGGCGCACCTGTACATCGCGGCGCCGCACACCGGGCGTGGCCTGGGTGCGCGCTTCCTCCGCCTGGCGCGCGAGAGGCTTCCTCGGGGGCTGCAGCTGTGGGCCTTCCAGAGCAACACCCGGGCCGTGAGGTTCTACGAGCGGCACGGGTTCGTGCCGGTGGAGTGGACCGAGGGTGACAACGAGGAGGGCGAGCCGGACGTCCGCATGGTCTGGAGCCCGTGACGGCCGGCCCCCATGTCAAGGAAGGAACGCTCCGCGGCGTATGCCGTCCGCTCACCCGAGACCGTCGGCGCGCCACTCCATGAGCGCGTCCGTCGGTGGCCCGAAGCCGGCCCGGGTGTAGAGCGAGCGTGCCCCGGGGGCGGCGTTGAGCTGCATCCGCCCGACCTCGTGCGCCAGCGCCCAGTCGCGCAGGGCACCGAGGAGCGCGGCCCCGAGCCCGGCGCCGCGCGCGTCCTTCGTCACGAAGAGCAGGGACACGTGCAGCCACCGGCCGTCGGGGCGTCGTGAGCTCGGCAGCTTCGTCACGACGGCGGCGGTGACGACGCCGAGAGGGCGGCCGTCGTCGGCCTCGGCGAGGAGGGTCACCCGGTCGTGGTCGGCCAGCCAGGCGTCCGCGAACCGGTCGAGGAAGCCCGGCTGGACGGTCGCGCCGCACTCCCGGTCGTCCTGCAGCGTCAGTGCCGCCACGGCCAGGGCGTCACGGGGCTCCGCGAGGCGGATCACCGGCGGCACGCCCGCCTCAGACCTGGGCGCGGGTCTCGACCGCGGTGAGGACCTCGGCGATGGCGTCCTCGACCGGCACGCCGTTCTTCTGCGACCCGTCGCGGTAGCGGAAGGACACGGCTCCGGCCGCGCGGTCCTCCTCGCCGGCGATGAGGATGAACGGCACCTTGGACTTGCTCCCGTTGCGGATCTTCTTGGGGAAGCGGTCGTCACTCTCGTCGAGCTCGACCCGGATGCCCTTGGCCTTCATCTGCGTGAGGACGCCCCAGAGGTAGTCGTTGTACTCGTCCGCGACGGGCACGCCGAGCACCTGGACGGGGCTGAGCCACACCGGGAACGCGCCGGCGTAGTGCTCGACCAGGACGCCGATGAACCGTTCGATCGAGCCGAACTTCGCCGAGTGGATCATCACCGGCTGCTTCCGGGTGCCGTCGCTCGCCTGGTACTCGAGGCCGAAGCGCTCGGGCTGGTTGAAGTCGTACTGGATGGTCGACAGCTGCCAGGTGCGGCCGATGGCGTCACGGGCCTGCACCGAGATCTTGGGGCCGTAGTAGGCGGCCCCGCCCGGGTCCGCCACGAGGACCAGACCGGACTCGGTCGCCACCCGCTCGAGGACGGACGTCGCCTCGGCCCACTGCTCGTCGGTGCCGATGAACTTGTCCTTCTTGTCGCCCTCCTCGTCACGGGTGGACAGCTCGAGGTAGAAGTCGTCGAGGCCGAAGTCGCGAAAGAGACCGAGGCAGAAGTCGAGCAGGTGCTTGATCTCGTCGCCGGCCTGCTCGGTGGTGACGTAGGAGTGCGAGTCGTCCTGAGTGAGGCCTCGGACGCGAGTCAGGCCGTGCACGACACCGGACTTCTCGTTGCGGTAGACCGAACCGAACTCGAACAGCCGCAGCGGAAGCTCCCGGTAGGAGCGTCCACGGGAACGGAAGATGAGGTTGTGCATCGGGCAGTTCATCGCCTTGAGCCGGTAGTCCGTCCCGTCCAGGTCGAACGGCGGGAACATGCCTTCGGCGAAGTAGGGCAGGTGGCCGGAGGTGTGGAACAGGGACTCCTTGGAGATGTGCGGTGTGCCGACGTACTCGAAGCCCTCCTCGATGTGGCGCCGACGGACGTAGTCCTCCATCTCGCGCTTGATGACGCCGCCCTTGGGGTGGAACACCGGCAGGCCAGAACCCAGCTCCTCGGGGAAGGAGTAGAGGTCGAGCTCGGCACCGAGCCTGCGGTGGTCGCGCTTCTCGGCCTCGGCGAGGCGGTCGAGGTAGGCCTTGAGCTCGTCCTTGCTCGCCCAGGCCGTCCCGTAGATCCGCTGGAGCTGCGGGTTCTTCTCGGAGCCGCGCCAGTACGCGGCGGCGCTGCGCATGACCTTGAACGCGTTGCCGAGCACCTTGGTCGTCGGCACGTGCGGGCCCCGGCACAGGTCGCCCCAGGCCCGGGTGCCGTCGCGACGGACGTTGTCGTAGATGGTCAGCTGGGCGCCGCCCACTTCGACGTCGGCGCCTTCGGCGGCCTCGGCAGCGGCGCCGCCCTTGAGGCCGATGAGCTCGCACTTGTAGGGCTCGTCCGCGAGCTCGGCCAGGGCCGCCTCGTCGCTGGTCTCGCGCCGGACGAAGGCCTGGCCCTCGTTGACGATCCTCTGCATGACCTTCTCGAGGGCCTTGAGGTCGTCGGGCGTGAACGGCTCGGCCACGTCGAAGTCGTAGTAGAAGCCGTCGCGCACCGGCGGTCCGATGCCCAGCTTGGCCTCCGGGTGCACCTGCTGCACGGCCTGCGCGAGGACGTGGGCGGCGCTGTGCCGCAGGACGTCCAGCCCGTCCTGCTCCTGCGCCGTCACCGGCTCGACGACGTCTCCGTCGGCGAGCGCGTGGGCCAGGTCGCGCAGCTCCCCGTTGACGCGGGCCACGAGGACGTCGCGCTGCCCCTCGAACAGCTCCGCCGCGGTCGTGTCCGCCGCCACCGATCGCTCGTCTCCGGCGACGTGAAGGGTGATCTGGGCTGACGACACGGTGGAATCTCCTGGGGTGGGGACTGCGGGAGGTATGCCGTCCGCTTCGGGTGCGGGACGGCACACCGATGCTATCCGCCCGAAAATCGCTCGCGCGACGCAGTTCCGGCCTGCTCGGTAGGGTCGGGCGACCGGCACCACCCCGACCGCGCAGGAGCAGCCTTGATCTTCATCACCGCCCGATTCGCCGTCCGGCGCGAGCACGCCGACCGCTGGCCCGACATCTCCCGGGCGTTCACCGAGGCCACCCGCGCGGAGGACGGGTGCCTGTGGTTCGACTGGTCCCGCAGCCTGGACGACGCCAGCGAGTACGTGCTCGTCGAGGCCTTCCGTGACGACGAGGCGGGCGCGGCCCACGTCGGCTCCGAGCACTTCCGCGCGGCGCAGCGAGAGCTCCCGCCGTACCTCGCCGCGACCCCGCGAGTCGTCAACGCGACCGTGCCGGGCACCGGGTGGTCCGAGCTCGGCGAGATGGCCGTCGACCGACCCTGACCGACGGACCGCGGCGCCCACGGACACCGCGGCCCGCACCCGCGGACCCGTGACCTTCGGCCCTGTGGCCGTGCCGGGGCTCCGTCCCACGCTGGCTGGGTGGAGCGTGTCCGGGATCCCGTCGGGCTCCGGCAGGGGCTGACGTCCGAGGAGGCCGCACGTCGGCTGGCGGACGTCGGGCCCAACACCCTGCCGACCGCACGTGGGCCCTCCCCCTGGCGGGAGCTGGCCGGCCAGTTCACGCACCTCTTGGCCCTGCTGCTCATCGTCGCCTCCGGACTGGCGCTGCTCGGGGGCCTGCCCGCGCTGGCCGGGGCGATCGCCGTGGTGGTGGTCCTCAATGCGCTCTTCGCGTTCTGGCAGGAGCGCCGCGCGGACCGCTCCGCCGAACGCCTCCGCGCGATGATGCCGGCTCGGGTGCGGGTCCGCCGGGACGGGCGCGTCCACAGCCTCGGCGCCGAGGAGCTCGTCCCCGGCGACGTCGTGGAGCTGACCGCCGGTGACCGGCTGGCCGCCGACCACGAGGTGCTGGCCGGACGAGGCCTGCGGGTGGACGAGTCCCTCGTCACCGGCGAGAGCGAACCGGTCACCCACGTCGACGGTGACCCGCTCATGGCCGGCACGTTCGTCGTCCAGGGTGAGGGCGAGGCCCTGGTCACGGCGACGGGTCCACGGACGACGCTGGCCGAGATCTCGCACCTCGCCGCGGAGGCCACCCGCCCACCCAGCCCGATGTCCGTCGAGCTGGCGGGAGTGGTCCGTGTCGTCGCCCTCGTCGCCTGCGCCACCGGCACCGCGCTGGGCCTCGGGGGTCTCGCCCTGGGGCTGGCGCCGACGAGCGCCTTCCTCTTCGCCGTGGGCGTGACGGTGGCCCTGGTTCCGGAGGGGCTCCTGCCGACGGTCACGCTGTCGCTCGCGCGCGGTGCCCAGCTCATGGCTCACCGGCAGGCGCTGGTGCGGCGCCTCGACGCGGTCGAGACCCTGGGTGCGACGACGTTCATCTGCACCGACAAGACAGGGACCGTCACGCAGAACAGGATGTCCGTGGTGACGGTGTGGACCCCGGGGCGAACGGTGGCCGTCACGGGGTCGGGCTACGAGCCCACCGGGATCGTGGGGGCGTCCGAGGAGGACCGCCGGGCCGTCCGCCGGGTGGCGGGGGCGGCGACGCGCTGCGTGGCCGGCCGGGTGGAGGAACGGTCCGGGGAGTGGCACGCGCAGGGCGAGCCGATGGAGGCCGCCATCTACTGCGCCGCCCTGCGTGCCGGTGCGGCGCTGACGAGCGTGCCGGTCCTGGCGAGTGCGCCCTACACGCCCGAGCGGATGATGAGCTCAGTGGTCACCGACGAGCAGGTGCAGACCCTCGGCGCACCGGAGCACGTGCTGCAGCACTGCTCCGGGGACCAGGCTGCCGCGAGACGGGCGCTGGCCGCGATGACGGGGCGTGGGCTGCGGGTGCTCGCCGTCGCGTCACGGCCGTGGCACGGGGAGACCGAGCCCGACGCACTCGAGCGGGACCTGGAGCTGCTCGGGCTGCTCGGGCTGGAGGACCCCCCTCGACCGGACGTCGCCGGGGCGGTCGCCGCCTGCTTCCGTGCCGGCATCAGCCTCGCGATGGTGACCGGGGACCACCCCCGCACCGCCGAGGCCGTCGCCCGGGAGATCGGGCTCCTCCACGCCGGAGGCGTCGTGCTGGACGGCCGCGAGCTCCCGGAGGACGACGACGCCCTCGGCGTCGCGCTCGACCGGGCCGACGGCGTCGTGGTCGCCCGGGTGACGCCCGGGGACAAGCTGAGGATCGCCAGGGCGCTGCGTGACCGCGGACACGTCGTCGCCATGACCGGTGACGGCGTCAACGACGCCCCGGCGCTGCGTGAGGCGGACGTCGGCGTCGCGATGGGCGCCTCGGGGAGCGACGTCGCCCGAGAGGCCGCGGACCTCGTGCTCCTCGACGACCACTTCGGCACCATCGTCACCGCCGTCGAGCTCGGGAGGGCGACCTTCGCCAACGTCCGGCGGTTCCTCACCTACCACCTCACCGACAACGTCGCCGAGCTCGCCCCCTTCGCTGCCTGGGCGCTGAGTGGTGGTCAGTTCCCGCTCGCGATCGGGGTGCTCCAGGTGCTGGCGCTCGACATCGGCACGGACATGCTCCCCGCCCTCGCGCTGGGCGCGGAGCCACCCAGCCGCCGGGTCATGGACGGGCGCGGCCGCTCCCGCACGCTGGTCGACCGTCGACTCCTGCTCCGTGCGTTCGGGGTGCTGGGGCCGACCGAGGCCGCGGCGGCGCTCGTGGCCTTCACCGCCGTGCTGGTGGGGGGCGGGTGGAGCTGGGGCGAGGAACCCGGTGCCGCCCTCCTGGCGGGTGCGTCGGGCACGGCCTTCGCGACGATCGCACTCGCGCAGATGTCCAACGCGTTCGCGTGCCGGAGCGACACGGTGCCGGTGTGGCGCTCGGGGGTCGCCGGCAACCCCTCCCTCCTGCTGGCGGTGGGCTCCGAGCTCGGCCTCCTCCTCGTGTTCCTCGGCGTCGCTCCGGTGGCCGCGCTGCTCGGCGGCGCGTGGCCGTCCGCGGCGGGCTGGGGCTGGGCGCTGGCCGGGGCGGTGGCGCTCGTCGCGGCCGACGCCCTGCACAAGCTCCTTCGCTCCCGGCGGGGGGACCTTCGGCACTCGTCGGCGACGGCCTCGCGCTCTTGACTGGTCCCCTCACCACCCGCGCTGGAGGAGTCCGTGCCGCTCGACATCGTGCCCGACGGGCTGACGACCCACGAGGCGCACCAGCTCCTGGCCGAGGTCGGGCCCAACCGGGCACCGGAGCCACCACGCCGGGGAGTGCTCGGCCGCGCGCTGGACCAGCTGCGGGACCCGATGATCCTGCTCCTCCTGGCTGCATCCACGGTGACCGCGATGCTGCGCGACTGGCCGGACACCATCATCATCATGGCCGTGGTCGTGTTCAACACCACCGCGGGTGTCGTCCAGCAGTTCCGCGCCGAACGCGCCATGGACGAGATCCGCAGGCTCGTGGCCCCGACCGCGCGCGTGAGGCGTGACGGGCACACGGAGGAGCTGCCCGCGGACCAGCTCGTCCCCGGTGACGTGGTCCAGCTGCTCGCGGGCGACATCGTCCCGGCCGACGCCGTCGTCGTCGACGGTCGTGAGCTCGAGCTCGACGAGGCTCCCATCACCGGTGAGTCGCTGCCCGTCCCTCACGCCACCGGCGAGGAGGTGATCGGGGGCACCCGGGTGACCCGGGGCAGCGCCACCGTCCTCGTCACCCGCACGGGGGCGGCGAGCGGGATCGGGCAGATCGCGGAGCTCATCGCCACGACGGGGGTGCGACCCACACCCCTGCAACGACGCCTCGCCTCCCTGAGCCGCGCGCTGGTCGCCCTCGTGCTCACGTTGACCGCGCTCGTGGTCGGCATCGGGCTGGTCCAGGGACGGCCGTGGACGGAGATGGTCGTGGTCGGTCTGAGCCTCGCGGTGGCCGCCGTGCCGGAGTCGCTTCCCGCCGTCGTCACCGTCGCCCTGGCGCTGGGCGCCCACCGCATGGCGCGGCGCAACGCGGTCGTGCGCACCCTGTCGGCCGTGGAGACGCTCGGGTCGGTCACCGTGGTCGCCACCGACAAGACCGGCACGATCACCGAGGGCCGCATGCTGGCCCAGGTGGTCTGGCTGAACGGGGAGCGACTCGAGGTCACGGGCCAGGGTTACGACCCGGCGGGAACCATCGCGGGCTCCGACGGTCGCCTCTGCGAGGACCACGACGAGCTGCACCGCCTGCTGCGGGACGTGGTGCTCTGCAACGACGCCGAGCTGCGCCGTGACGAGGACGAGGACGACTGGACGGTGCTCGGGGACCCCCTCGAAGGAGCCCTGCTCGCCCTCGGGGCAAAGGCCGGTCCGCCTCCGGAGTCCTGGCGGACGGTCTGGCCCCGCACGGCCGAGAGCCCCTTCGACCACCACACGCGCACCATGACGACGACCCACCGTGATGCGGACGGCCACGAGCTCGAGGTGCGCAAGGGAGCGCCGGAGTCGGTGCTGGTGGCGCTGGCACCGGATGTCGCCGTCACCGCCGCGATGGGCGCCGCGGCCGAGCTGGCCGCCTCCGGGCTGCGGGTCCTCGCGGTCGCCGACCGCATGGACCGGCACCCGTGGCGGCTGGCCGGGCTCGTCGGCATCGGTGACCCGCCCCGCGCGACGGCCGCGGACGTCGTGAGCGGGCTCCGGCAGGCGGGCATCAGGGTGGTCCTCGTCACCGGGGACCACGCCGGCACCGCGCAGGCCATCGCGACGCGCGTCGGCATCACCGACCCGCACGTGCTCCCCGTGGACGGGGTCACTCCGGACGCGCTCACCGCCGAGCGCTGTCGCGAGCTCACCGTGGTCGCCCGCGTGAAGCCGGACCAGAAGGTCGACGTCGTCGAAGCCCTCCAGGGTGGCGGCGAGGTCGTGGCGATGCTCGGTGACGGGGTCAACGACGCCCCTGCGCTGCGACGAGCGGACATCGGCGTGGCGGCCGGGCGGAGCGGCACGGAGGTGGCCAAGGAGTCCGCCGACCTCGTCCTCACCGACGACGACCTCGCCTCGGTGACGGCCGCTGTCGAGGAGGGGCGGCGCATCTACGCCAACATCCAGTCCTTCCTCGCGTTCGCCGTCTCGGGAGGGTTGGCCGAGGTGGGCGTGATGCTGGGGGGCTTCACGGTGGGGCTGACCCTCCCGCTGCTGCCCGCGCAGATCCTCTGGATCAACCTCTTCACCCACGGCTTCGTGGGTGTCGCCTTCGGGTCCGAGCCCATCAGCTCCGACGAGATGACCAGGCCGCCGAGAGCGCCGGCCGAGCCGATCTTCCCTCGGAGGGCGTTGGCCCGGCTCGTCGCGGTCACCCTCGGACTCACCCTGATGGCGCTGGTCGTCGGCGGGTTCGCCGAGGGCGACGAGCACCAGCGCCGCACGGCGATCTTCCTGGCGCTCGGCGCCGGCCAGCTGGGCGTCGCACTCGCGCTGCGGGCACCCCGGGCGAACCGTGGCGGCATGCCTGCCCGGACCCTCGACCTGGCGGTGCTCGTGGCCGGCGGTCTCCTCGTCGCCGCGGTGTATGCCGGTCCGCTCCAGTCGCTCCTCGGCACCACCTCCTTGGCCTGGGACGTCGTCCTGCGCATCCTCGCCGTGGCCGCCGTGCCCGGCCTGGCCCTGCACGCGTGGCGCCGGGTGACGAGCCGATGAGCGGCGCCCCCGCAGACCGGGACTGAGGGAAAACGCGGGCGCGACCGGGCTCACGTGTGGGACGGTCACAGGCATGGACCTCGTCGTCGCCAGCCTCACCGACCGACCCGACCTCGCGGGTCTCCTCCGCGACTTCGACGACACGTGGCCGGAGTTCATGCGGCACGACCCCATGGGCGACCTCTACTACTCCCGGGCCACGACGACGTATGCCGCGTGGACCCTCGTCGCGTGGGACGCTGCCGACCCGGGACGCCTCGTGGCGAAGTCCCACTCGGTCCCCTTCGCGATGGGGGACGCCGTCGGGCGGCCGCGGCTCCCGGACGACGGCTGGGACGGCGTCATCCGCTGGGCGTGGCTCGACGAGCTCTCGGGGCGCAGCCCCACTCACGTGTCGGGGCTCGAGGTCGCGATCCGCAGCGACCTCCAGGGCACCGGGCTGGCCTCAGTCATGCTGGAGGCCAAGCGGCAGAACGCCGCTCGTCTGGGATTCTCGGACCTCGTCGCACCGGTGCGGCCGAACGGCAAGCACCGGCGCCCGCGGCTGCCCATGAGTGACTACCTCGCGGGGCTCCGCGACGACGGCCTCCCCGAGGACCCCTGGCTGCGGCTGCACGTTCGCGTCGGCGCCACGATCGAGGGCGTCTGCCCGCGCGCGATGACGATCTCGGGCACGTTGGCCGAGTGGCGCTCCTGGACGGGGCTGCCGTTCGACGAGACAGGCGACGTCGAGGTGCCGTTCGCGCTCAACCCCGTCCATGTGAGCGTCGAGCACGACCACGCCGTCTACGTCGAGCCCGGGGTGTGGGTGCACCACCGCATCTGAGGGCGGCGCGGCTCAGCGGCCCGGGACGATCCAGTAGCGCCGCCGCCCCTGCCGGGTGTCCTCGTGGCGTCCGCCGGCGGACTCGATGGTGCGCGCCGAGGCCACGTTGTCCTCGTCACAGGTCACGAGGACCCGGTCGATCCCCCGCCCACCTGCCAGCACCACCGCCTGCCGCAGGGCGTCGACCGCATGCCCGCGCCGACGGGCCGAGGGCCGGACGCTGTAGCCGATGTGGCCACCGAGCTCGGCGAGGAAGGGGTTGTCGAGGCTGTGCCGCAGCGAGATCGCCCCGACGTACTCGTCGCCGTCCACCATCCACAGGTAGGTGCACGCCACCCAGCCGGACGGGCGCGGCGAGTCCGGGTCCTCGTCACCGATCCGGTTGGCGACGAAGCGCTCGAACTCCTCCGGGTCCGCGAGCCCGTCGCGGGTGAACTCGACGCCGGGGAAGGTCTCGTCGGCCGGCCACACGAGGATGCCGCCGTGCTGCTCGTCCCCCGCGGCGAGGAACTCGTCGGAGGCCGCCAGGTAGGACTGCTGGTATCGGACGTGCGGACGGGCCAGGCTCACCATGCGGCGACGGTACGTCGGGGGCAGCGCCGCGCGCCAGCCGTCGCGGGTCCGCGGTCTAGTTTGGTCGTCATGACCGTTCTGCCGTTCGGCTCCTGGCCCTCGCCCCTGTCCCCCGCCGCGCTCACCGCCGCCACCCGTGGCCTCGACGAGGTGCGCGTGGACGGCTCCGACACCTACTGGCTCGAGTCGCGACCCTGGGAGAACGGCCGCGTCGTCCTCGTCCGCCACGTGGGCTCGACCGGGGCGGTGGACGACGTCGTGGGCGAGGGGGTCAACGTCCGTTCCCGGGTGCACGAGTACGGCGGCGGCGCGTATGCCGTCCGCTCCGGGACCGTGGTCGTCACGACCATGCCGGACCTCAGGGTGCACGTCGTGGCGGCCGACGGGTCCCTGCGCGCGATCACGCCCGAGGGAGGGTTCCGCTACGGCGGGCTCGTCCTCGCGGACGGCTTCGTCCTCGCGGTCCGCGAGGACCACTCGGGCGACGGGGAGCCGGTCAACACGCTCGTGCGCCTCTCGGTCGACGACGACAACGCCGACGGCGGGACGGTGATCTGGGAGGGCACCGACTTCGTCGGCCGCCCGGCCCTGTCCCCCGACGGCCTCGAGCTCGCCGTGGTGACGTGGGACCACCCGAACATGCCGTGGGACACGACGACCCTGCGGCGAGCGGTGCTGGCCGGTGCCGCGTCGGACGGGGCGAGCGCCTGGGAGGTCGTCGCGGCCGACGAGGACGTGAGCGTCGGCCAGCCCCGCTTCGCACCCGACGGCTCGCTGTGGTTCGTCTCGGACGCCTCCGGCTGGTGGAACCTCATGCGCGACGGCGGGTCCGGACCAGAGGCGGTCCACCGCACCGAGTCGGACTTCATGCAGCCACAGTGGGTCCTCGGCATGGGCGACTACGCCCTCCTCGACGACGGCCGCGCGCTGGTGCACTGGTGGGCCGACGGGGTCGGTCGCCTCGGCGTCCTCGACCCGGAGACCGGAGACCTCGCCGACGCCGGTGTGCCGGGCGTGCAGTTCGACCACCTCCAGGCGGTGGGTGACGAGATCGTCGTCCGGGTCGGCACCCCCACCGAGCTCCCCGTCGTCGTCCGCGGACGCATCGGTGGACCGGTCACGACGCTCCGGCGCAGCCGCGACGACGGTCTCGACCCGGCATACGCCACCGCGCCGCAGGCGTGGAGCTGGACCAACAGCGGCGGCCTGGACGTGCACGGCGTCTTCCTCCCGCCGGGGCACGCGCAGGCGGTGGGGCCCGACGGGGAGCTGCCGCCGCTGCTCGTCTTCGTCCACGGCGGGCCGACGGCCCGGGCCGAGGCAGGGCTGCAGCTCGGACGAGCGTTCTGGACGACGCGGGGCTTCGCGGTCCTCGACGTCAACCACTCGGGCAGCACCGGACACGGGCGGGCCTACCGGGACCGGCTGCTCGGGCGGTGGGGGGTCGTCGACATCGACGACGTCGTCACGGGCGCCCGCTCGCTCGCCGACGCCGGACTGGTCGACGGCGACCGGCTCGCCATCAGCGGCGGTAGCGCCGGGGGCTACTCCGTCCTGCGGGCCCTCACGACGAGCGACGCCTTCGCCGCGGGCACGAGCTACTTCGGGGTGGCCGACCTCGAGGCACTGGCGTCCGACACCCACAAGTTCGAGTCGCGCTACCTCGACCGCCTCGTGGGTCCGTACCCGGAGGCGAAGGACCTGTACGTCGAGCGCTCCCCCATCCACCACCTCGACGCCGTGCAGGGGGCGGTGCTGCTGCTCCAGGGCGGGATCGACGAGGTCGTGCCGCCCGCACAGGCGGAGAGCATGGCCGCGGCCCTGCGTGCGGCCGGGAAGGACGTCGACCTCGTGATGTACCCGGAGGAGGGCCACGGGTTCCGTGCGGCCGAGGCGATCGAGGACTCGGTCACCCGCGAGCTGGCCTTCTACGGGCGGGTGTTCGGCTTCACCCCAGCACCTTCGGCGTGACGTCAGGCGGTCTCGAGCGTCAGGACGAGGTGCTCGACCTCGGGCGTGCGGGCGGAGCGCAGCCCGGCGACGAGCAGGGGTCCGCTCCGGTCGACGAGGAGGTCCACCCGGCCCGGCAGCAGCACCGGCTTCCTGAACCACACGTGGGACGTGCTCGGTCCGCTCGCCCGGCGCCCGAGGGCGCCGAGGACGCGCGCCGACGTCCACATGCCGTGGGCGATCGCCCTGGGGAAGCCCATGGCCCTCGCGGTGAGCGCGTGGAGGTGGATCGGGTTCACGTCACCGGACACGGCGGCATACTGCCGACCCAGGTCACCGGGCAGGGACCACTGCGCGGCAGGGAACCCCCGGGGCAGGGACGGCGCCTCGGCCCCGCGCTGCGCGTCGGGGTTGCCCTTGCCTCGGGCGAGGTAGGTGCTGCGTCCGCTCCACACCGGCTCACCCTCGACGCTGGCCTCGGTGACGAGGTCGACCTGACGGCCCCTGGGGTGGTCCCGCAGGTGCTCGGCGTGCACGGCGACGTCGATCACGTCGGACGCGGTGATCGTGCGCCGCACGGTGATCGTGTTCTCGACGTGCACGAGGCCGGGGAGCGGCAGCGGGAACGAGGAGCGACCCATGAGCTCGACCTGCAGGGGGAAGCCGAGGAGGTGCGGGTAGGTGTGCGGGAGCGCGTCGTCGACGGCGAAGCCGCAGAGCCGCTGGTAGTCCATGAGGCGCCCGCGGTCGACCTCGTGCCCTGCCAGGACCAGCTCGGTGTCCGGCAGGGTCGTGCCGGACTTCTTGCCGGCCACGGCCGCCCTGACGAAGACCCTCGCGAGAGAGGGCGCCTCACGAAAGGTCTCGGTGCTCGGCATCAGGCCCCCAGCAGCATCTGGCCGCAGACCCGGACCACGTTGCCGGTGACGGCGCGGTTGGCGTCCCAGGCGAAGTAGCCGATCGTCTCGGCGACGTCGACGGGCTGACCGCCCTGGGACAGCGAGTTCGTCAGCCGACCGATCTCACGGGTCGCGAAGGGCACCGCGGCCGTCATCTCGGTCTCGATGAAGCCGGGTGCGACCGCGTTGACGGTGATCCCCTTGGCGAGGACGGCGTCGTCGGCGGCCAGGGCCTGGGTCATCCCGATGACACCGGCCTTGGATGCGGCGTAGTGGCTCTGCCCGCGGTTGCCCGCGATCCCGGCGATCGAGCTGATATGGACGATGTGGCCGCCCTCGCGGATGGCGGGGACCAGTGCCTCGTTCATCCGCAGGATCGACAGGAGGTTGACCTGGAGGACGGCGTCCCACCGGTCCGCGTCGGTGTTGGCGAGCAGCTTGTCGCGGGTGATGCCGGCGTTGTGGACGACGATGTCGAAGCCGCCGTGGCGGGCCTGCGCGTGCTCGACGATCCTGGCGCCGGCATCCTCCGCCGTGACGTCGAGCTGCAGGGCCGTGCCACTGAGCCGGTTCGCGACCTCGGCGAGCGGCCCACCGGCGGCGGGCACGTCGACGGCGATGATCGTGGCCCCGTCGCGGGCCAGGGTGTCGGCAATGGCCGCACCGATGCCGCGGGCGGCACCCGTGACGACCGCGACCTTGCCGGCGAGCGGCTGGTCCCAGTCGGCCGGGGCGACGAGCTCGCCGACCGGTCGGCCGACGTGGAACACCTGTCCGGAGACGTAGGCGGAGCGGCCGGAGAGCAGGAAGCGCACCGTCGCGTCGACGCCGGCGTCGGCGCCGTCGTCCACGAGGACGAGGTTGGCGGTCCCCCCGGCTCGCATCTCCTTGCCGACCGAGCGGACGACCCCCTCGAGAGAGCGGCGCGCCGCGGCCTGGGAGACGGAGCCGGTGCCCTCGGGCGGTCGGCCCACGACGATGACGCGTCCGGTGGGTGCGAGCGTCCTGAGGGCCGGGCCGAGGACGGAGCGCAGGGTCTCGAGGTCGGCCGGAGTCTCGATGGCGGTGAGGTCGAGGACCACACCGACCACCGACGTCGACGGCAGGGACGCGACCTGGACCCCGGCGTCCTCGAGCAGGTGGCGGACCCGCTCGGCGACGGGCGCGTCACCGTGACCGGCGACGAGCACGGCCCCGGGGACGAGGGAGCCGCCGAGCTGGTGGCGACGCAGCCGGGCCGGGCGCGGCAGGCCGAGGGTGGTGGCGAGCTGCTTGCCCACTCCGCCACTGACGAGCTGGCCGTAGGTGAACGCCATGGTCAGGCTCCTTCGAGGATCGCGACGACGCCCTGCCCACCGGCAGCGCAGATGGAGATGAGGCCACGGCTGCCCGGGCCCTTCTCGTGCAGCATCTTCGCGAGGGTCGCGACGATGCGGCCGCCGGTGGCGGCGAAGGGGTGGCCGGCCGCGAGCGACGAGCCGTTGACGTTCAGCCTCGACCTGTCGATGGGTCCGAGCGGCTTCTCGAGGCCGAGGCGCTCGGTGCAGAACTCCTCGTCCTCCCACGCCTTGAGAGTCGAGAGGACGGTGGAGGCGAAGGCCTCGTGGATCTCGTAGTAGTCGAAGTCCTGCAGCGTCAGCCCGTTGCGGGCGAGCAGGCGCGGGACGGCATACGCGGGGGCCATGAGCAGCCCTTCGTCACCGTGCACGTAGTCGACCGCGGCGACCTCGCCGTCGACGAACCACGCCTGGACGGGAAGGTGGTGCTCGGCGGCCCACTCCTCCGAGCCGAGCAGGACCGCGGACGCGCCGTCGGTGAGCGGCGTCGAGTTGCCGGCCGTCATCGTCGCGTTCTCGCCCTTGCCGAAGACCGGCCTGAGAGCGGCGAGCTTCTCGACGCTCGAGTCGGGGCGCAGGTTCTGGTCCTTGGCGAGGCCGAGGTAGGAGGTCATGAGGTCGTCGAAGAAGCCGCGGTCGTAGGCCGCGGCGAGGTTCTGGTGGCTCGCTGCGGCGAGCTGGTCCTGCGCCTCGCGGGTGATGCCCCACTTCTTGGCGGTGATCGCCATGTGCTCGCCCATGGACAGCCCGGTGCGCGGCTCGGTGTTGGCCGGCGTCTCGATGCCGATGTCTCCGGGCCGGATCGCGAGGACACCCTTGGCCATGTCGAGCGTCGTCCTTCCCCGGTTGAGACGGAGCAGCTTGCGACGGAGCTTCTCGCTCACCATGATCGGCGCGTCCGAGGAGGTGTCGACGCCGCCGGCGATGCCGGACTCGATCTGCCCGAGCTTGATCTTGTTGGAGACGAGGATGGCGTTCTCGAGCCCGGTCCCACAGGCCTGCTGGACGTCGTATGCCGTCGTCTGCGGTGCGAGGCTCGACCCGAGGACCGCTTCACGCGTGAGGTTGAAGTCGCGGCTGTGCTTGATGACGGCGCCACCGACGACCTCACCGAGACGCTCCCCGGCGAGGCCGTGCCGTGCGACGAGCCCCTCGAGCGCGGCCGTGAACATGTCCTGGTTGGACGCCTTGGCGTAGGGCCCGAACTGGCGGGCGAAGGGAATGCGGTTACCGCCGAGGACTGCGGCGCGGCGGGGACTGGCTGGGGTCACCGTGGGCTCCTGGAAGGGGTCGAGAGGTGGGTCGTGCGGGCCGCGTGGGATGCGACACATATCCGGTACTGACGGTAGCAGGTACCCGGTCGCGCCTGCTACGGTCCGACCTGTGACCAGCACCACGAGGCCCGAGCCGGACGGGCGCCCCGCTCCCGCCGCCGAGGCACCCGTGGACGGGCGCAGCAGCCGCTGGGACGAGCACCGCGCCCAACGCCGCACCGAGCTCGTGGAGGCCACCCTGCGCGCCATCCGGAGCCGCGGCGCCAGCGTGGCCATCGACGACATCGCCGCCCTCGCGGGCACCTCGAAGACCGTCTTCTACCGGCACTTCACCGACCGGGCCGGGCTCTACGGCGCCGTCGCCGAACGCGTCAACGCGAGCATCCTGCGCGACATCAGCCGGGCCGTCGGCGACGTCCTCGCGCTCTCCGACGGGCAGACCGAGCCCACGACGGCGCCGCGCGACGTGCTCGCCGCCGCCGTCGACGCCTACCTGTCGCTCGTCGAGACCGACCCCGAGGTCTACCGCTTCATCGTCGCCGCCCCGCTCGTGCCGCCGTCCGAGCGCACCGAGACCATCGACCTCGCCTGGAGCGTGAGCCAGTCGATCGCGGTACAGATCGGCGGGCTCATCGCCGTCGCGCTGGGCGCCGCGGGGCGCAGCACCGACCCGGCACCGACCTGGGGCCACGCCGTGGTCGGCATGGTCCGCGCCGCCGGCGACGACTGGCTGCGCGCGGGCGCTGCCGGCTCCGGGACGTCGCGCGAGATGCTCAAGGAGCACCTCACCGAGCTCATCTGGGGCGGGCTGTCCGCCGTCTTCCCCGTGACCACCGACACCGACAGCCCCCAGGAGTGACCGTGGACGACCTCGCCCCCGCCCTGACCCGCATCCTCGACGGACGCTGGGGTGAGGTGCGTCGTCGCCTGCGCGAGCACGAGGACCCGATGCGGTTCGCTCCACCGCCAGAGCGCCTGTCGATGGAGGAGCACCGTGCGTTCACCACCGCCCAGCTGCTCTCACTGACCGGCGAGGACTTCGCCAGCGCCGGGCTCGCCACGGGGATGGGCGGCAGCGCCGACTTCGGCGCCTCCGTCACCGCCTTCGAGATGCTCGGCCACGGCGACCTGTCGCTCCTCGTCAAGGCCGGTGTGCAGTTCGGCCTCTTCGGGGGCGCCATCGCCAACCTCGGCACCGAACGGCACCACACGGCATACCTGCCCGGCATGGTCGACGGGAGCCTCCTCGGCTGCTTCGCCATGACCGAGACCGGGCACGGGTCCAACGTGCAGCACCTCGAGACCACGGCGACGCACGACCTCGGGACCGACGAGATCGTCGTCAGGTCCCCGACCCCCGGGTCGCAGAAGAACTACATCGGCAACGCGGCGCGCGACGGCCGGATGGCGGCGGTGTTCGCCCAGCTGGTCAGCGCCGACGGTGAGGGGCACGGGGTCCACTGCGTCCTCGTCCCGATCCGCGACGGGCAGGGGCACCCGATGCCCGGGGTGACCATCGGCGACAACGGCGCCAAGGGCGGACTGCCCGGCGTGGACAACGGCACCCTCGAGTTCGACGAGGTGCGGGTGCCGCGCGCGAACCTGCTCGGCCGCTACGGCGACATCGATGCCGGCGGCACCTACAGCTCGCCGATCGACGACGCCTCGCGTCGCTTCTTCACGATGCTCGGCACCCTGGTCCGCGGCCGGATCTCGGTCGCCGGCGGGGCGGGCGCCGCGACCCGGTCGGCGCTCACCCTGGCCACGAGGTACGCCCTGCACCGGCGGCAGTTCGCCGCCCCCGGGGACGGCGAGGAGGAGCTCACCCTGATGAGCTACCGCGCGCACCAGCGCAAGCTGCTGCCCGCCATCGCCAGGAGCTACGCGCTGATGCTCGCGCAGAACGACCTCGTCGAGATGATGCACGAGGTCGCGGGCCATGAGGGTGGCGCGCCGGAGGAGCACCAGCGCGAGCTCGAGGCGCGCGCCGCCGGGATCAAGGCCGTCGCCACCCGGCACGCGACCGACACCATCCAGATGTGCCGCGAGGCCTGCGGCGGCGCCGGCTACATGGCGAGCAACCGGCTCACCGACCTCAAGGCCGACACCGACGTCTTCACGACGTTCGAGGGCGACAACACCGTCCTGCTCCAGCTCGTGGCCAAGGGGCTGCTCACCGAGTTCCAGGAGACCTTCGAGGACAACTCGCCGCGCGCCATGATCGCCTTCGCCTCGCGCTTCACGGCGTCGTCGATCCTCGAGCGCACGCCGGCTGCCGGGCTCATCTCGCGGCTCATGGCTCGCGCACCCAGCACCGACGACGACGACGCCGAACGGCACCGCGGCCGCCAGCTCTCGCTCTTCCTCGACCGCGAGAAGCACCTGCTCGAAGGGGTGGCCCTCAGGCTGGCGAAGGCCGCCAGGGCCGAGCCGACGGACGCCTTCCGGATCTTCAACAACGCCCAGGACCACCTGCTCGCCGCCGCCGAGGCGCACATCGACCGGGTGCTGCTGGAGGCGATGTGCGCCGCGGTGGAGACGTGCGAGGAGGGACCCGTGGCCGAGCTCCTCGACGACGTCACCGACCTCTTCGCCCTCTCGACCATCGAGCGCCACCGTGCCTGGTACCTCGAGCACGGACGCCTGACGCCCACCGCCTCGAAGCGTGTCATCCGCGGCGTCGGGGTCCTGTGCAAGGACCTCGCACCGCACGCCCGGCTGCTCGTGGACGCCTTCGCGATCCCCGACGCGTGGCTGGGCGCACCGGGGCTGCTCGAGCCGTTGGGGTCCGCGTGAGCGAGCTGCCCGCCACCCGCTGGGCCCTCGGGGGCGAGGCGCACCTCGGCTACGGCCGGCGGTTCGCCGACCTCGTCGCCCGCGGTGAGGACGTCGACGGCGAGGCCCGGCTGGCCGATGCACTGCTGCCCCGAGGTGCCCGGGTGCTCGACGCCGGCGCCGGCATGGGCCGGGTCACGGCGGCGCTCCGGGAGCGCGGACACGAGGTCACGGGCGTCGACCCGGACCTCGCCCTCGTCGACCAGGCCGAGCGCACCTACCCGGGGGTCGGCCTGCTGCCGCTCGACATCCTCGCGCTCTCGCCCGAGGCGCTGGCGGCGCGCGGCCGACCCGCCGAGTTCGACCTCGTCCTCTCCGTGGGCAACGTCTTCATCCTGCTCGCGGAGGGCACCGAGCGACGGGCGCTCGGCACGTTGCGGGGGCTGCTCGCTCCCGGCGGTCGCCTCCTCATCGGCTTCCACCTGACCGGGGGCCCGGCGGGGAGCCGCGCCTACCCGCCGGAGGAGTTCGTCCTCGACGTCGAGGCCGCCGGCCTGCGCGTCGACCTGCGAGCGGGCGGTTACGACCTGCGCCCGCCGGACGCGCAGTATGCCGTGTGGCTGCTCAGCGACGCCTCGTCACGGGCCTGACTCCGCGGGCGGCGGCTGGCCGACGCTGGCACGCATCTCGTCCGCCGCGTCCCAGTCGTTGGCCTGCATCGCCGCGACCACGACGTCGTCGCGGATCCACCAGGCGCGGAACGCCCCGCTGAAGTCGCCGGTGGTCCGGACGCGGTCGTAGCCGTCCGGGCCGACACTGCCCCAGTACTCCATCCCGAGGTCGTACTGGTCGGTGTAGAAGTACGGCAGGCGGGTGTAGGGCTCGTCGGCGCCGAGGATGGTCGCCGCCGCCGCCTTGCCCTGCTTGATCGCGGTGTCCCAGTGCTCGACCCGCAACCGCCGGCCCAGGACCGGGTGAAGGTGGTTCGCGATGTCGCCGACGGCGAGGATGTCCGGGTCGGAGGACCGGAGGTGGGCGTCGACGAGCACGCCGTTGTCGACGTCGAGCCCCGCCGCCTCCGCGAGGGCGGTGCGCGGCAGGACCCCCACGCCCACGACGACGACGTCTGCCTCGGCGAGGTCGTCGGCGGTCACCGTGACCCCGAGGCGGAGGTCGACGCCGTGCGAACGGTGCAGCTGGGCGAACCGCTCTGCCACCTCGGGACCGAGCACTCCCACCAGGGGAAGCGCGGCCATCTCGTGGACGGTGACCTGCGCGCCGGCCAGCCGTGCCGCGGCGGCCACCTCGAGACCGATCCAGCCCGCACCGATGATCGCCACGTTCGCCCCGTCGGTCAGCGCCTGCTTGACCGCGGCGGAGTCCTCCACCGTCCGCAGGTACCGCACCGGCCGGCCGGAGCCGTCCGCCAGGGCCAGGCGCCGAGGCTCGCACCCGGTGGCGAGGACGAGCACGTCGTACGGCTGCTCGCCGGCACTGGTGACGACGAGGTGGCGCTCCCGGTCGATGGACGTGACCTCCGTGCCCGTGTGCACCTCGATGTCGTGCTCCGAGTACCAGTCGGCGTCGTGCACGGTGGCGTCACCGGTCTCCTTCTTCCCGAGGAGGACGTCCTTGCTGAGCGGTGGCCGCTCGTAGGGCAGGTGCGGCTCCGCCCCGATGAGGACGATCTCGCCCTCGTGCCCACGCTCGCGCAGCTCCTCGACGACGTTCGCCCCGGCCAGCCCTGCACCGACGACGACGACCCTCATGACATCCACCGGTTCCGGTCCATGCGTCCAGACGCTACGCCGCGGTCGTCACCCGCGGCAGCCCTCACGAGGTCCACCACTGGCGCAGCGGCACCTGCGGGAGTCGGGACGGCACCGGCCTCGCGGCCAGCACCTGGTGCAGCTGGACGACGTTGCGCTCGAAGCCACGACGCGAGCCCGCGAGGTAGAGGCCCCAGACCTTCGCCGTCCCCTCCCCCACGTCGGCCACGCAGGAGGCCCAGTGCTCGACGAGGTTCTCGCCCCAGGCCGCCAGGGTGAGGGCGTAGTGCTCTCGCAGGTTCTCGGAGTGCACGACCTCGAAACCGTTGTCCTGCATGGTCGTGATGATCCGGCCGGACCCGGTGAGCTCGCCGTCGGGGAAGATGTAGCGGTCGATGAACCGGCCGACGCTCTTGGCCCGGTTCTCGGGTCTGGTGATGCAGTGGTTGAGCACGAGCCCTCCCGGCTTGACGTGGTGGAGCATCCAGTCGAAGTACGTGGGGTAGTTGCGCACCCCGATGTGCTCGGTGATGCCGATCGAGGAGATGGCGTCGAACCCGGTCTCGGCGACGTGGCGGTAGTCCTCGTGCCGGACGGCGGCGAGCTCCCCCAGCCCCTCGCGGGCGATGGCGACCTGTGCCCACGCCGCCTGCTCACCGGACAGTGTCACGCCGAGCGCTCGCACCCCCCGCCGTGCGGCGTACCGGACCATCCCGCCCCACCCGCAGCCGATGTCGAGCAACCGGTCACCGGGACGCAGCGCGAGCTTCTCGAAGACGAGGCGGTACTTCTCCTCCTGCGCCTCGTCGAGCCCGGTGTCGTGGTCGGGGAAGACCGCGCAGGTGTAGGTCATGCTCGGGCCGAGCACCTGCTCGTAGAAGTGGTTGGAGACGTCGTAGTGGTGGCGGATCGCCTCGCTGTCCCGCCCGTACGAGTGGCGCAGGCCCTCGGCCACCCGCCGCCACCTCGGCACAGCCTCCTGCGGCGGCGGGGGCGGGGGCGCGAGGTTGCGTGGCCCGACGATGCGCGCGAGGTCGAGGAGCAGCCGCGGGTCCGGGCGGCGGAAGTGCACACGTTCGAGGTCGACCAGGGCCTCGTAGGGGTTGCCCGGGTGCACGCCCTCGACGACGAGGTCACCGGTGGTGTAGGCGCGGGCCATGCCGAGGTCCCCGGGCGCGGTGGCGAGGTAGGCGACCGCTCGCTGGTTGGCGATGTGGATGGTTCGCGGGGCGCTGTCCGGCCCCGTCTTCGACCCGTCGTAGGCCGTGACCCGCACCGGCAGCGGGCCGACGACCACCTCGTCGACGAGGTCGGCGACCGTGCGGATCTCATCGGTCGTGTGGCTCATGCGTGTCGCACCGCCTTGTCGTAGAGGTGAGGGAACCGCCCGTCCGGGTCGTAGGTGGCCTTCAGCACGGCATACGCGTCCCCGCCGTAGAGGGCGTCGAAGTCGGACCGGGAGTAGTAGGAGTCGGAGTACAGGGACTTGTGGCCGCCGACCTCGTCGACACGGCGCTCGATGGCGCGGTTGGTGGCGCCCAGCTCCTCGCCCGGTCCGGGCCCCGGCACGGTCGACCAGAACCCCACGTTGACGTAGGTGCGTCCGGGCTCGAGCGGATAGAGCGGCCACCTCTGATGGTCGCGAAGACGCAACGGGCACAGCCAGATCGGTTCGATCGGCACCTCGTCGAGGAACCAGTGGAGGAAGGCCGCGGTCTGCCCGAGCGGGATCTCGACGTCCTGGACCACCCGCTCCCGCGGCGGGTTGCCCCGACGTGCCTCGAGGCGGTCCGAGAACCCGACGCGCCGGTCCGCCGCCACGAGCCTCCAGTACACGCTCGACCGGCGCCACCGGCGCGGCCACCACCGCCGGACGCGCGGGTCCTGGGCCCCGAAGGCGCGCGAGCACCAGAACCAGTCGGTGTCCCAGCGCCAGAGGTAGTCGTGAGTGGTGAGCAGGTCGCGCCGTGGAGAGGGGCCGTCGTGCTGGATCGACCGGTAGTAGACCTGCTGCCCGGTGTAGTCGCTGGTCGGTCCGGTCCGGTCGGAGTGACGACCCAGCGTGAGGTACGCCTCGTCGCGGGAGAAGACCACCCCGTCCACGTGGTCGACCTCCTCGCCCTCGTGCGATCTCGTCGCCACGACCTCGGCGATGGCGGCGCACAGGGCGTCGAGGTCGTGGAAGCGGACGTGCCTCACCTCCACACAGGTACCCACACGCTCGAGCTCGATGCGCAGGCACGTCGCGTAGCCCAGCGACCCGTAGGAGTTGGGGAAGCCGCGGAAGAGGTCGGCGTGCTCGTTGTCCGCTGTGGCAGTGACGATCTCGCCGGCACCCGTGAGGACGTCCATCTCGAGGACGGACTCGTGCGGCAACCCGTTGCGGAACGACGTCGACTCGATCCCGAGACCGGTGACCGCCCCGCCGACGGTGATGGTCCGCAGCTGGGGCACGACGAGCGGCGCGAGCCCGAGCGGCAGCGTTGCGGCGACGAGGTCCTCGTACGTGCACATTCCGTCGACGTCGGCCGTGAGGGTGCCTGCGTCGACCACGCGCACGCCGGTCAGTCCGCTCGTGTCGAGCCCGCGTGTCGAGGTGCCCTCCCGGGCGCGGAAGAGGTTGGACGTGCGCTTGGCCAGCCGCACGCGTTCGCCCGGGGGGACGGCGGCGAAGCTCTCGAGCAGCCGCCGCTCCCCCACGGTCCGCACCCTGGCCGGTCCGGTCCGGTCCATGCTCATCACCGTGTCCGCGTCACGACGGGTCCCGCAGGTCGACGACCGAGGTGACGAGGACGCCGTCAGGCACCTCGTGGACCGCGGTGGTGTGGCCGGTGCCGCGGGGCCGCACGGCGGGCGAGCCGTCGAAGCCGGTCGTGTAGGCCGCGAGGGCCAGCTGCACGTCCGCCCCCGTCGGCACGGTGAACCGGAGCGGAATGTCCTCTCCCGGGCTGAAGGCCACGACACGGACCGAGCTCGGCGACCCGGAGGTCGCCTCGTCGAGGCGTTCC
Organism: Knoellia aerolata DSM 18566; assembly: GCF_000768695.1. Taxonomy (GTDB): domain Bacteria; phylum Actinomycetota; class Actinomycetes; order Actinomycetales; family Dermatophilaceae; genus Knoellia; species Knoellia aerolata. Next base: position 9,017 of record NZ_AVPL01000037.1, on the reverse strand, counting down.
CCGTGGACGGCGACCGACCGTATTCCGCCTGCGCTGCGGAGGTCGACGGTGACCGCGTACCGGCCCGCACCGGGTGCCACGTCGACGACGAGCTCCCGCCCTGCCGGGGTCGTGGTGTCGCGGGTGACGGTGACCGCGGGCGGGCTCACGTCGGCGCCGGACCTCATCGGGGCCGGGGCGCTGAGTCCCGGCCGGGTCGCGCCCGGTTGGTGGAAGGGCGACGCCTCGAACCGGGTCGGCGTCCAGCCGGTCGTGCCGACCTGTCCCGTGTGCGCATCGAGCTCCTGCGGCAATGCCACCCACCGTGCCGTCCCGGCGTCCGCGTCGACGTGGTGGACGAGGAGGCTCGGACGGGGTGCACCGCCGAGTGCGCTCGTCGCCACGCCGACCCCTGCTGCGGCCACGGCCAGCGCGCCCGTCGCCGCCGCCGGACGCCAGCCCACCCGCTCTCGTCCGACGAGGACGAGGGGGACGACGACGGTCAGGCCCAGCACCACCCACAGCATCGGCAACGGGGTGGCGACCGGGAGGATCAGCTCGAACCGGGCGGACAGCATGAAGTAGAGGGCGACGAGCGGACTGAGGAGGAGCACCGCAGGCAGGGCAGCCAGGGTGACGGCCGTCTGCACCGCCCGCGACGACCGCTCCCCGGTGACGAGGAACGCGAACCCCGCCGTCGCCGCGAGCAGCGGCCAGGTGACGGCATACGCCGCGTCCGGGAGCACCGCCGCGAGGAGCAGCGCCACGAGCGCCGACCCGACCAGCGCGCCGGCCACGACCTCCAGTGCCGAGCTGCGACGACGCAACGGCCACACGACGACGAGGACGCCGGCAGCGCCGGCGGCGACGGCGGCCAGGACGTAGGCCGTCCGGTCGTGCACCCCACCGTTCACCGCGTCGGACAGCCGGGGGTCGACGACCCGAGCGCCGAGCCAGAGCGCGGTGGCGGCCAGGACGCCGCTGAGGCCGGCCACCCCGAGGACCAGCCACGACAGGACCACGCGACGCGCGGCGACGCGTCCGCGTCGCGTCGCCACCCCGACGGTCAGGGCCACGGCGAGCGCCGCGAGCACGGCGAGCGGCGGGGACCACGTCGAGGGGTAGGCCACCGTCAGCCCGTCCAGCAGGGTGAAGGCGACGAGGTTCGGTGCTCGCACGGTGTCGAGGTCGGTCGTCGCCAGCCGCTCCGCCAGGCGGACGACGGTGGTGCCGTACTCGGCGAGCGTTCCCGGGTGCATGGCCGCTGCCGTGTCGAGTCCTGAGTGGTATGCCGGGAGGCCACCCACGACCACCAGCTCGAGTCCCGCGGGCACGACCTCCTGGTAGCGGCCGAGGTCGGCGCCCTGACCGGTGGCGTTGAGGGGGGCGGCGAACGCGGTGTGGACGATGGGCGAGGGGGCCGCGTCGAGGTACTGACGCAGCGCCCATCCGTTGCGCGGGCTCGTCAGGGCCGGGGTGACCCGCCCGGCGTTCCCGACCCCCTCGGTGTTGACGACGACCCGCACATCCCTCATCCACTCCGCCGACTCCACCAGCGCCAGCGCACCGAGCATCTCGTGCTCCTCGCCGTCGACGAAGGCCACGATGACGTCGTTGCGGGGCGGTGGTCCCGCCGTGAGGGAACGCATCGCGGCGAGGACGCTCACGACCCCGGCGCCGTTGTCACCGGCGCCGGCGGACGTCGGGACGGAGTCGTGGTGCGCCGCCAGCAGGACGGCCTGGTCCGCGCCGGGCCCCACGCCCCCGAGCCGCGCCACGACGTTGCGGACGGTCCCGGTCCACACCGAGCGGGGCGCATCCGGGGCCATCGTCACCCTGCGCGAGTCCACCTCCGGCTCCAGCCCCAGGGCCCTGAGCTCTCGCACCAGGTAGGCCTCGACCGTCGCCTGCTCGGCGGTGCCCATCGGGTGGGGCGCCGCCGCCACGACCGCGAGGTCGTCGCGGGCCCGCTCGAGGGAGAACCCTCCGCTGGTGTCGCCGGCGGGTTCGGCCGGCGACCGCAGCGGTGAGACGCCCACGAGCGCGGCCACCCCGAGCGCCGCCACCATGAGCAGCACGCCGACGGTCGGCTGCGTCGGGGCCTGGGTGACGTCACGCCGGCGACGGCGAGGGTTCATCGTCCGCAACACCTTCTCGACCCGCGGGCCGCGGGTCACGTGCCGAACGGACGGACCAGAGGGTCACGGCCGGGACTCCGTCGACCCTTCGGAGGCTACGCCCGGGCCGCACCCGGTGTCCGGGGATTCACCTGCTCGGCAGCGGAGCGTGGCCGGCCCACGGCCAGGATGGCGAAGCGGCGAGCGGCAGGCCAGTTGAGGCTCAGCCCGCACCGTCGGGGCTTCACGCGTGGTTGATCATGGGGCAGTCTGGGTGAGGCACTGACGGCTACGGAAGGGTGTCGACGTGGAAATCGACCGGCAGGAGATCGTCGATCAGCTTCGGGGTCGAGGTGAGGACGACCTGGCCGACCGCGCCGAGCGGGAGCTGCCAGAGGTCGTGGACACCGACCAGCACGCCGCCCTCCTGCATCAGCTCGGCATCAACCCACTGGAGCTGCTCGGCGGTGTCGGGGGAACCTTCGGCTGACCTGACAGCCTCGGTCTGTCCGTCGCGACCACGAGCGTGGTGACCGATGTCAGGATGTCCCCGTGGCGTCGGAAACACGAATGGTGGCCTTGGGCTTCGGCAAGTTCGCGCGCGCCGATCGCATCTTCGCGCTCGAGCGCATCGACGGCGAGGAACGACGTGATGGTCGCCGTACCCGGGTGTGGATCGACGGAGTGACCGAACCGCTGATCGCCTCGAGGACGGAGCGCACCATCCTGCGCGACGTGGGGCAGGAGGCCGCCGTTCTCGGACCTGAGCTCGACGAGGCGTTGGACCTGGCTGCCCGGCTCGCGGCGGCAGCCGATGAGGGGCGAGTGGACCTGGGTGACCTGGGTCGTCGAGCCCGACGCCTGCTGGCCTCGACGACCGAGCGTGCTCCCACATAGTGGCGCCGAGCGAACCATGAGGGAGAGCCCTGGTGAGTTGTGGCCCTCCGAAGGGTGGGCCGTGAGGGGCCGCAGCAAGTCCTCACCGGGCCCGGTCGAGCCAGGTCGCCATCGCGAAGGCCCCGGCGGCGAGCACACCGGCCAGAGCGGCGAACCAGACGGCGACGTCGACGGACTCCTTCCCGGTCGCGATGTGCTGCGGAAGGTCGGCGAGCGCGTCGGTGAGCTGGTCGGCGCTCTCGGCGCGGTAGTACGTGCCGCCGGTGAGATCAGCCACCCCCTGGAGGGTCTCCTCGTCGATCGACCGGTCCACCCCGCGCCCGCCCAGGCCCCCTGGCCCGGCGCCGAAGCCCCCGCCGGGCACGACCTGGTCGGCGTTGCAGACGCTGGGCGCCGGCACCTCGCTCCCGAATCCGATCGTGTACACGCGGATCCCCCGGTCGGCGGCCTGTTCCGCTGCCGTCGCCGGGTCGACTCCGTTCCTGTTGGAGCCATCTGTCAGGACCACGATCACGGCCGCGGCGTCGTCCCGAGTCGCGCTGTCCGGGACGTCCGCACCGGTGGGAGCGACGGACGGGTCGAGCTCGGCGATGGCATCGATGGACGTGAGGATGCCCTGGCCGATCGCGGTGCCCCGCCCGGTCACCAGCGACTCGACGGCGCGCCCGAGGGCCTCGGTGTCGTCGGTCGGCGGGACCGCCACGGTGGCGAAACCGGCGAAGGTCACCAGCCCGATCCGCGAACCCTCGGGTTGTGCCTCGATGAAGTCGATGGCTGCCTGCTGGGCCGCCTGCAGGCGGTTGGGGTCGACGTCGGTGGAGCACATCGACCTGGAGACATCCATCGCGAGCAGGATGGTGGTTGCGGTGGAGGAGACGTTGGCCTCCCGATGAGGACGAGCCGCGGCCACCCCGAGCGCCACCAGGGCCAGGAGGAGCAGGGCCGGGGGAACCACCCTGCGCCACCTCGTGGTGCCCGGTTGCACCGAGCGCACCAGGGCGACCGACGAGACGAGCACCGCGCCACGCTTGCGGCGCCGTGCCCGCCACCACTGGAGGGCCAACAGGGCGGGTACGACCGCGACGACCAGCAACGCCCACGGCCATGACAGCGCCATCAGATCAGCCTTCCCTGGCGAATCAAGGCACGGGCCGAGCCCAGGGTGAGCAGCACGGCGGCAAGGCCACCGAGCGGGCCTGCGAGAGGAAGGGGCTCCTGAGTCACGGTGAGTCGACGGTCCAAGGAGTCGGCGAGGTCCATGACGTCGGCCACCTCGGACGACGGGTGGTACTCGCCGCCGGTGGTCTCGGCGATCTCGGTGAGTGCGTCCTCGTCGAGCGCGGTGTGGAGGGTGTAGCCGTCGGCGTCGACAGTGGTACCCGCCGCCGTCCCGACGCCGACCGCCTCGATGCGCACGCCCGCGGTCAGGGCGAGCGCCGTGGCCGCGACCACGGCCGCGTCCCCCTCACCCACCGCCTCGCCGTCGGAGACCAGGACGACGGTCGCCGAGCTCCAGTACCCCAGCTCCGGCGCTGGGGCGCCCTCCTCCGGCAGGACCACCGCCTTCCCCGTGATGGCCGAGAGGCTGCCGAGGATCGCCCCCGCGAGCGAGGTGCCCCCCGAGGGGGTGAGGCGCGCAACAGCTGCTGCGGCCAGGGCATGATCCGCACTCGGCTCGCCGGCGCTCAACGGCCCGGCCCCGAACGCCACGACACCGATGTCCACACTGTCGGGCTGCGCTTCGATGAGAGTGGTGGCCACCCGCTTGGCGGCGTGCAGCCGGCTGGGGGCGACGTCCGTGGCCGTCATGCTCTGGGAGACGTCAATGGCCACGATGACCGTGCCGGCGGAGCGCGGTGTCGGGACGTCGACCGTCGGGCCCGCCATCGCGATGGCGAGCACCGCCAGTCCGCTGAAGGACAGCCACCGACCTGCGGGCACCGGTGTCGGGGCCGCGCCGCCGGGGACGCCCGCCAGGACAAGCACCCGCGCCCGCCGTCGCCCGGTGACGACGGTGCCCACGACCAACGCCACGACCGCAAGGATTCCCATCGGGAGCAACCACGGGGTGGTGAGGTCCATCACCGTCTCCACCGCGTCGCGGCCACCAGACGAACCAGCGCGTCGACGAGGTCCTGGTCGGTGCGGATCTGGTGCAGCGGCACCGCGACGTGGCGCAACACGCCGCTCACCTCGGCATCGCGTGCGGCCACCGCGCTGCTCATGCCGGCTCGGAACACCGGGTCCGACGCGTCGACGAGCACCTGCTCCCCGGTCTCGGCGTCCTCGACGACCAGCAGTCCCACGTCGGGGATGGCGCCGTCGGCCGCGTCGACGATGCGCAGCGCGACCACATCGTGGCGGTACGCGAGCATCGCGAGCGGTCGGGTCCACGGACCGCTGCCGATGAAGTCCGAGATGACGACGACCAGGGCCCGCCGCCGCGCCGGCACCGCCACCGACTCCAGCATTCCGGCCAGGTCGGTGGTGGTCGTGACCACCCTCGTCTCCCGCAGGAGCTCCCGTCCGATGCGCAGCGCCTGGGCCCGGCCCGTCCCGGTCGTGACCACCCTGGCCGCGGCACCGTCGTAGAGAACTGCCCCGACCCGGTTGCCCGGGCGCGCGAAGAGTCGGGCGAGGAGCAGGGCCAGCTCGGTCAGGACGTCGCGCTTCGTGCGGCCCTCGGCTCCCACGCCCATGGACCCGGAGCGGTCGAGGACGAGCCAGACCGTGAGGTCGCGGTCCTCGTTGTACTCGCGGACGAGCGTCTCGCCCACCCTGGCGGTGGCCGACCAGTCGATGCGGCGGGCATCGTCGGTGTCGACGTACTCGCGAAGCCCCGCCAGGTCGACGCCGCCACCACGGTGGTGGGTGCGGTAGGCGCCGTTCAGCCTGCCGTCGAGGCGGCGGAGGACCTGCCACTCCAGGCGGAGCAGCAGGCGCTCGGGCGCCGTGACCACGAGAGTCAGGCCCCCTGGAGCACGACTCGTGGGGCCGGCACCGAGCCCAGGACACGGGTGACGACGGTGTCGGCGTCGACGTCGTCGGCCAGCGCCTCGTACGAGAGCACGAGACGGTGCCGCAGCACGTCGAGCGCCAGGTCGCCGAGGTCGGGGGGCAGCACGTAGTCGCGTCCGCGGAGGAAGGCGAGGGCCCGGGCACCCGCCACGAGGGCGATCGTGGCGCGCGGACTGGCGCCATAGGTCACGTAGCGGTCCAGGTCCCCGAGGCCCACGGCGGCGGGTGAGCGCGTCGCCGTGACGAGTCGGACCGCGTAGTCGACGATGGCAGGGTCGACGTAGGTCCCGCCGACCCTGGCCTGCATCGCGGCCAGGTCCTCGAGGGTGAGCATCGGCACGTGCTCGGCAGGGGGCTCGATCGACCGCTGCACGATGGCGTGCTCCTCGGCAGCGTTCGGATATCCCACGACCACCTTCATCATGAAGCGGTCGACCTGGGCCTCCGGAAGCGGATACGTGCCCTCCGACTCGATCGGGTTCTGGGTGGCCAGGACCAGGAACGGCGTCGGGACGGCGAGCGTCTCGCGCCCGATGGTCACCTGGCGCTCCTGCATGACCTCGAGCAGTGCGCTCTGCACCTTGGCCGGGGCGCGGTTGATCTCGTCGGCCAGCAGCAGGTTGGTGAAGACGGGTCCCCTGGTCGTCTCGAACTCGCCCGTGTTCTGGCGGTAGACCCGTCCGCCGGTCAGGTCGGCGGGCACCAGGTCCGGCGTGAACTGGATCCGCTGGAACTGGCCGCCGATGGCGGCAGCGAGCGTACGCACGGCCAACGTCTTGGCCAGCCCGGGCACCCCCTCGACGAGGAGGTGTCCACCCGTCAGGAGGGCGACCGCCATCCGTTCGAGGAGGCTGTCCTGACCGACGATGGTGCGCTTGACTTCGAAGAGCACCTCTTCGAACGGGTTCGCACCCGGCCTGCGGGCGGCTCCGGTGGGGACGGTCATGTCGACTCCTCAGTGGTGGTCAGGTCAGATCTGTGGGCCCGGCCCGTCTCCGCCGAGAGCGGTTCCGATCGGGACCGCGAAGCCGATGCCCGCGAAGGCCCTGTCCTTGCCCGGGTCGGCGATCGAGACGACGATCCCGACGACGAGTCCGCCCGCGTTGAGCAGCGGCCCCCCCGAGCTGCCGGGGTTGACGGCGGCATCGAACTGGATGAGCCCGGCGAACGTGCCGTCGGCCGTGTCGGCCCGCCGGTCGAGGCCTGACACCACGCCCGCGGATGCGCTTGCGGCGAGTCCGAGCGGGTTGCCGATGGCGACGACCGGGCCCCCGACCTCGACGGCGCCGCCGAGGGTCGCGGGGACGAGCGTCTCGGGGAGGTCGCCCGGGATCAGCGTGGCGATGTCCGACGCCTCGTCGGACGACGCCACCGTGGCCGTGGTCTCCGTGCCATCGGCGAAGGTCACGCGGATCGTGCCAGCGCCACTCACGACATGCGCAGCGGTGAGGATCTCCCCGTTCCTGTTGGCGACCACGCCGCTGCCCAGCCGGTTCCGGTCTGCGGTGATGACGACCATGGACGCGACGGTCCCGGTCGTAGATGTCAGCGACCGTCGGTGTCGGTGACTCGCTCGCGGCCACGGGAGTTGGGCGGGCCCCGGTGGGCTGCGACAGAGCATCCACCGTGGTCCCGAGGAGGAAACCGAGAGTCAGCAGCGCAGCGATGCCCAACGCGACGCCGGTGATGAGGCCGCGGCGGTTCGTGTCCGGTCGAGGTGCATCTGCCACGGCATTCTCCTCAGCCGACCGCGGGTCTGTCGACGCACGCCGTGACCTGCCCCGCCTCGCTGCGGCTCATGTCCTCGTCGACCAGGTCGGTCGCCCTGCTGGAGGAGCGCTGTCCACGTGTCGGGCTCCGCTGACGGCCCCCTCTGCAGGGGGCCGGCCTGCGCGACCGCACGCTCAAGGCCACTGATCCCGACGGCGCACCACCATGGGTCCAGCGTCCCCCAGCGACGTGCATGGCGTCCATAGCGAAGGACGGTTCAGAACCCGATCGGGGTACGCGTCAGCCGCCGTGGCGAGCAGCCGACTCGGCCAGCTGGGGTGCACGCTTCGTGGCGTCACCGCCTTGCGGCGGAGCTGGGAGCCGTAGGCGCTTGAGCATGAGCGCGTTGACGGCCACGATGACGCTGGATCCGGACATCGACAGTGCCGCGACCTCCGGCCGGAGCACGAGGCCCAGGGACGGCTCGAACACGCCCGCTGCGATCGGCAGCGCGATGACGTTGTAGCCCACGGCCCAGCCGAGGTTCTGGCGCATCTTGCGCAACGTCCCTCTGCCGACTCGCAGTGCGATGGGCACGTCGAGTGGGTCCGAGCGCATGAGGACGAGGTCCGCGGTCTCGATGGCGACGTCGGTGCCGGCGCCGATCGCGATGCCGAGGTCCGCCTGGGCCAGGGCGGGTGCGTCGTTGACGCCGTCGCCGACCATGGCGACCTTCTTGCCCTGGGCCTGGAGCTCGGCGACCTTCGCGGCCTTGTCGCCGGGGAGCACCTCGGCGATGACCGTGTCGATGCCGAGCTGCCTCGCGATGCGTTCGGCGGTGGCCTGGTTGTCGCCGCTGAGCATGACGACCTCGGTGCCGAGCTCGTGCAGCTCGCGGATCGCCTGCGCGGAGGTCTCGCGGACCGCGTCGGCCAGGGCGATGACCCCCGCGCCCCGTCCGTCGACGCCGATGAGCACCGCGGTGCGGCCGCTGGCGGCGAGCTCCTCGCGTCGAGCCAGCAGCGGACCGACGTCGATGCCTTCCTGGGTCATGAGCTTGCGGTTGCCGACGACGACCCGGTGGCCGTCGACGGTGGCCACGGCCCCGTGTCCCGGAACGTTCCGGAAGTCCGAGGTGACCGGAGGAGCGACACCCCGGCTGACGGCATACGCGACGATGGCTCCCGCGAGCGGGTGCTCGGACTCGCGTTCCACGCCGCTGACCAGACGCAGCAGCTCGTCCTCACCGGCGCCGTCCCTGACGACGACGTCGGTGACCTCGGGCTCGCCCTTGGT
>NZ_AVPL01000115.1 GCF_000768695.1 Knoellia aerolata DSM 18566 | reverse complement strand
CCACCGCCGCCGCGACCACCGCCGCCGCGGCCACCACCGCCGCCGCGGCCGCGAAGGGACGGGCCGCGTCGTGCTGATCCGACTCATGCGTGACTACCTTCGGCCCTACCGCGGAACACTGGTCGCCCTCGTCCTCCTCCAGCTCGTGGGGACCATCGCGTCCCTCTACCTCCCCAGCCTCAACGGCAGGATCATCGACGAGGGTGTGGCCAAGGGGGACACCGCGTTCATCGTCTCCGCCGGCATGTGGATGCTCGCCGTCTCGCTCGTCCAGATCGCGGCGACCGTGGCAGCGACCTACCTCGGGGCGCGGACCGCGGCCGGGATGGGGCGGGACCTGCGGGCCGGTGTCTTCGCCCGGGTCGGTGACTTCTCGGCGCAGGAGGTGTCGCGCTTCGGGGCGCCGACGCTCATCTCCCGCAACACCAACGACGTCACGCAGGTGCAGCAGGTCGTCTTCATGGGCGCCGCGATGATGGTGTCGGCGCCGATCATGATGGTCGGCGGGATCGTCATGGCGCTGCGCGAGGACGTGGGCCTCTCTTGGCTCGTGGCGGTCGCCGTGCCCCTGCTCGCTCTCTGCGTCGCCCTCGTCATCCGCCGGATGATCCCCAACTTCCGCCTCATGCAGGAGTCGGTCGACTGGGTGAACCGCGTCCTGCGCGAGCAGATCACCGGCATCCGGGTCGTGCGCGCCTTCGTCCGCGAGGACCACGAGCGGGCCCGCTTCGGCGAGGCCAACACCCAGTACACCGGCACGGCCCTCGCGGTCGGCCGCCTCATGGCGCTCGTCTTCCCCATCGTCATGCTCATCTTCAACGCCTCGACCGTCGCCGTCCTCTGGTTCGGGGCGCAGCGTGTCGACAGCGGGCAGATGCAGGTGGGCGAGCTCACGGCCTTCATGGCCTACCTCATGCAGATCCTCATGTCGGTGATGATGGCGACCTTCATGTCGATGATGATCCCGCGGGCCACGGTCTCGGCGGGGCGCATCGCGGAGGTCCTCGACACCGACTCCACCGTCGTCCAGCGGAGCGCCCCGGTGCCGCTCCCGGCCGGCGGCACGTCGGTCGAGCTGCGTGGGGTGGAGTTCGCCTACCCCGGCGCCGACGTGCCCGTGCTCCAAGGCGTCTCGCTGACCGCCCTGCCGGGCCGGACCACCGCGATCATCGGCAGCACGGGCTCGGGCAAGTCGACGCTCATCTCGCTCATCCCGCGCCTCTACGACGTCACCGGCGGCGCCGTCCTGCTCGGTGGGGTGGACATCCGCGAGGCGACTCTGGAGGACGTGTGGTCGCGCATCGGCCTCGTCCCGCAGAAGCCGTACCTCTTCACCGGGACGGTCGCGTCCAACCTGCGCTACGGCGACTCGGCGGCCACCGACGACGAGCTGTGGGAGGCGCTGCGCATCGCCCAGGCGGAGGACTTCGTGCGGGCCATGCCCGACGGGCTGGAGTCGGCGATCGCGCAGGGCGGCACCAACGTCTCCGGCGGCCAGCGCCAGCGGCTCGCCATCGCCCGCGCGCTCGTGGCCAAGCCGGACGTCTTCCTCTTCGACGACAGCTTCTCCGCGCTCGATCTCTCGACCGACGCGCGGCTGCGCGTGGCTCTGAGGCCCGTGACCCGGCATACGACCGTCGTCGTCGTCGCCCAACGGGTCTCGACGATCATCGACGCCGACCACATCGTCGTGCTCGACGACGGGCTCGTCGTCGGTGCCGGCACCCACGACGAGCTGCTCGAGACCTGCCCGACCTACCTCGAGATCGTCGAGAGCCAGCGCAGCGCCGAGGAGGCAGTGGCATGAGCGAGGGTGTGAAGACGGCCGAGGAGAAGGCCGCCGAGGCGCGTCGTGGCCCCGGGTCCCGTGCCACGAACCGGCACGGCCCGATGGCGATCGGGATCCCGGCGGAGAAGCCCGCGAGCTTCCGTCCCTCGGCCAAACGGCTGCTCGGCCTCCTGCGACCCGAGCGGACGTCGTTGTACGCCGTCCTCGCCTTCGCCGTGTCCAGTGTCGCCCTCAACGCCGTCGGCCCCAAGATCCTCGGGCGCGCGACCGACCTCATCTTCGCGGGTGTCGTGGGGCGCCAGCTGCCCGCCGGGGTGAGCCGTGACCAGGCGGTCGCGGACCTGCGGCTCAACGGCAACGGGACGTTCGCCGACCTCGTCGAGGGCATGCCGTTCCTCGTGCCGGGCGCCGGGATCGACTTCGGGGCCGTCGGGCGGGTGCTCCTCGTGGTCCTCGCGATCTACGTCGTCGCGAGCCTGCTGCAGTGGGCGATGAGCTGGATCCTCACGGGCGCGGTCAACCGGACGATCTTCGAGCTGCGGTCCTCGGTCGAGGACAAGCTCAACCGGCTCCCGCTGCCGTACTTCGACAACCAGCCCCGCGGTGAGCTGCTCAGCCGGGTCACCAACGACATCGACAACGTCGCGCAGAGCCTGCAGCAGACGCTGAGCCAGCTGCTCACCTCCCTCCTCACCGTCGTCGCGATGGTGGCGATGATGCTCTACATCTCACCGCTGCTCGCCGTCATCGCGCTCGTGACCATCCCTGTCTCGATGCTCGTCACCGCGGCGATCGGCAAGCGCTCCCAGAAGCACTTCGTGCAGCAGTGGAAGTCCACGGGAGAGCTCAACGGCATCGTCGAGGAGACCTTCACCGGACACCAGCTCGTCAAGGTGTTCGGCCGCCAGGAGGAGGCCCGTGAGGCCTTCCGCGCCAAGAACGACGACCTCTTCGACGCAGGCTTCGGTGCGCAGTTCATCAGCGGCATCATCATGCCGACGATGATGTTCATCGGGAACCTCAACTACGTCGTCATCGCCGTCGTCGGCGGGCTTCGGGTTGCCAGCGGCTCGATGACGTTGGGTGACGTGCAGGCGTTCATCCAGTACTCGCGCCAGTTCACCCAGCCGCTCACCCAGGTGGCCTCGATGGCGAACCTCCTGCAGTCCGGGGTCGCATCCGCCGAGCGGGTGTTCGACGTCCTCGACGCCCCGGAACAGCAGGCGGAGAGCGCGTCGCCGACGGTGCTGGACGACCCGCACGGCCGCGTCGAGTTCGAGGACGTCTCGTTCGCCTATGCGCCCGAGACCCCGTTGATCGAGCACCTCGACCTCACGGTCGAGCCGGGCCAGATGGTAGCGATCGTCGGCCCCACGGGTGCCGGCAAGACGACCCTGGTCAACCTCATCATGCGGTTCTACGAGCTCGACTCCGGCCGCATCACGCTCGACGGTGTCGACATCACCGACCTCAGTAGGCGAGGGCTGCGCCGCGAGATCGGCATGGTGCTGCAGGACACGTGGCTCTTCGGCGGGACCATCCGCGACAACATCGCCTACGGCCGGCCCGACGCCTCCGAGGAGGAGGTCCTCGCGGCGGCGCGGGCGACCTACGTCGACCGGTTCGTCCACTCGCTGCCCGACGGCTACGACACCGTGCTCGACGCGGAGGCCGGCAACATCAGCGCCGGCGAGAAGCAGCTCATCACCATCGCGCGGGCGTTCCTGTCCGACCCGGCGCTGCTCATCCTCGACGAGGCGACGAGCTCGGTCGACACCCGCACGGAGCTCCTCGTGCAGCACGCGATGTCGGCGCTGCGCCAGGACCGGACGAGCTTCGTCATCGCACACCGCCTGTCGACGATCCGTGACGCCGACCTCATCCTCGTCATGGAGGACGGCCGGATCGTCGAGCAGGGTTCGCACGCCGACCTGCTCGCGCGCGGTGGTGCCTTCGCGGACCTGTATGCCGCCCAGTTCCGTTCCGCCGTCGCCGAGCCGGCCGGGTAGCCGCCCTGGGGACGCCACCGTCCGCAACTGTGGTCGCGAACTCGACC
>NZ_AVPL01000114.1 GCF_000768695.1 Knoellia aerolata DSM 18566 | reverse complement strand
CCTATCGGTGCAGCAGTCCCCTTGGACGGTTTCGTGAGTGCGGGTTCGGGCCCGCCTGTCCGAGGGTGGGGCCGTCTGAGGACCAGCGTTTTGAGGGTGTTTTGGATTGGCGTTTTGCGTCAGCGGGTATCGCTTGCGTGGGGACGCCAAAGGGCCGGGACCGCTACACGCGGTTCCGGCCCTTTCAGGGGTTGGGTGGTTAGGCGGCTGCGAGGAGGTTGTCGCGGCGGGCCTTGATGTGGGCGCGGGCTTCTTTGGGGATCTGGCCGTTGTTGCGGCGGATGGCGGCATGCCAGGCGCCTTGGGCTTTGAGGTTGGCGGTGGCGACGCCGAGCGCGATGGTGATGGTGATGTTGGGGTTGCGGCGGGCGTAGACGCTCCGGTCTTGGAGGTGTCCACCTTCGCTGCGGGTGAGGTAGGCGTTGAAGCCTTCGTCGCGGGACCGGTTGGATGCCATCCAGTCGGCGTGCTCCCAGGATCCGGCCATGAGCGGCTGGTACTGGCGGTACTGCTCGGGGGTGAGGGTGAGGGTGGTGTATTGGGAGCGGCAGACCTTGGGCGGGTGGTCGAACGGTGCGTCGGTGCCGATCTCGGGGAGGTGTTGCTTGGTGGGGTCGGTGTAGTGGTCTTGGCCCAGGAGGGGGCAGCGGATCTTGCCTGCGGCGGCGGGGCACTGGACTTGGAGTTTGATGACGGTGGGGGCGGGGGCGGCTCCTGCTTTGGGTCGTCCGGCAGGACGAAGGACTTCGATCTTGGGGTGGCCGTTGAGTGGCATGGTGCGTGCGGCGATGGCGGCTTCCTGCTTTGCGAAGGCGCGGAGGGTGGCGAGGTCGGCGTCGTCTCCTGGGGGGTTGAGGATGGTTTGCTGGGTGAGGCGGTGGGCGCCGGGGCAGAGGATGGCGCTTTTGAACAGGTAGGGGCCGGAGTCGTTGCCGGTGGGGTCGGCGGCGGGTCCGAGGTCGCGGAAGTGCCGTTCGTTCTTGGGCAGGTTCATCAGGAGGGTGTAGCCGCGCTTGAGGGCGTTGACGTTGAAGCCGGTGCTGCGGCTGTAGCCCATGTCGGTGACGAGGTACTGGCGGTCCTTGTGTCCTTTGTTGGGGCGGAGGTTGCGTTCGGTCATGGCGTCGATGCAGTTGAGCGCTGCTGCGACGTTTCCGGCGGTTGCTTGCTGGACATCGATGGCGAGGCAGAGTGTGGGGACGCGGTTTTCGTAGGGGCGGGAGGTGGAGATGATGCGGGTCAGGCCGACGTGCCAGCCTTTGCCGACGCGGTTCTGTTTGGGGTACCAGGAGGCCATGGGTGCGCCGCCGTGCTTGCTGCGGGACGTGTCGGCGAAGTACTGGTAGGAGTTTGTGGCGGTGTTGACGACGTGTTCGTCGATCGCGATGTCTCCGCGCCAGCCGTCGAGGATGGTGGGGTCGATGGTGGCGGCGATCAGGTCGTTGACGAGGGTGCGGCGGCGGTCGGTCTGGTCCTTGAGGTTGAGTGAGGCGGCGGCGCGTGCGGTCTTGGCTTCGTCCTTGGTGTGGCGACGGTTGGCGGGCATTGGGGTGTCGTCGATGGGGGCGAACATTGTCTTGATGAAGTCCCAGAGCCGTTGGTATTCGGCGCGTTCGGCGCGTTCGTTGGTGGCGATGGCGTGGATGCGCTGTGGGGTGCGAAGGTCTCCCATTCCGATCTTGGCGAGTTGGGCGTCGTTGTAGTCGAACCAGATCGTCTTGAAGAGTTCGGCGACGGACATGGGGCGCTCTGCGTAGGCGATCTGGAACATGACGATGAGGACGCCGCGAACGGTGTAACTGCCGTACTTTCGGGGTGCTCCTGCGGCGCTTTTGGGCTGTGCCCAGCCTGTGAGGGTGGGGGCGATGTTGGACTTGTCGATGATTGGGATGATGCGGTCGAGGACGCCGTCGATGTTGGTGGGGCGGATCCGGCCGCGGATGCTGGCGATCATGGCTGGTGTGGTTTCCGTTCTGGGTGAGGGGGGCGGGGTCAGTTGGGGCGGGCGGCGGAGACGTCGGCGATGGCTGTGGTGATCGCTGGGGCTTTGATGTGTCCGAGGAGGTCGGTTGGGGTGTTGTTGCCGGGGTGGATTCCGGCGATGAAGCAGACGGTCGAGTAGGGGATGGCGCTGGTGAGGAGGGCGCTGAGCCACGTGTTGCGTGCGCGGATTGCGCGGAAGCCCTGTAGTCCGGGGTGGCGGTCGGCGCGAACGCGGATGCGGGTGATGACGTTGGTGCGTTGACTGATTCCGGGTGTGAGGAGGTATCCCTTGGTGTCCTTGAGGGCCAGCAAGCGGGTGGCGGCGTCTCCGAAGACCGGGACCTCGCGGACTACTCCGTCGGCGTCGGGGACGGTGATGAGGGTGACGCCCAGGAACTCGGAGATCCAGAACCCTTCCGCCTGAACGGCTTCAGAGGACCGGAGGCCTGCTTCGCCGGTGAGGTCAAGGAGGAGGGTGAGGTCCTCTTTGAGGGTCTGGTCGTTGAGGGCCGTGACGCGGGAGCGGAGGTTGGTCCATTCGGTGGGGCTGTATGGGCGCAGGGACTTGGACCGGCCGAAGGTGCGCTTCTTTGCGGTGTGTCCCGCACCGGCACGGATCCGGTGGAGGGCGGAGCGGACGGTGGCGGCGCTCTTGAGGCTGATCTCGTCGCGGCGGTCGTGGAAGTACTGGGCAATCCACCGGTCAGTCAGGTGCTCGTTGGGATCGAACCGGCCCTCCTTGGCGTGCATGTACGCGGCGTAGTGGTAGATGTGCGACAGCAGGGAGTTGTCGGACCGACGAGTCACGTATGGGACGGCCAGCATGAGCGCGACGACTGCGTCCTTGACGTCTTGGCGCACCGTCACGGCGATCTGCGGGCAGTATTTGCGGAGGTGCTCTTCGCGGTCGAGGTCGATGGCGACCTCGACGCCTGCGGGGCTCTCAACGTTGGCCGGGGCGGCGTTCCCTGCGTCATCGGTGGTGACAGACCCGCCCTGATTCGCGACGCACCCAGTGTCCTGCTCGGTCTCGGCCGAGGTGGGAGGGGTCGCGGCGGTTGCGGGCTCGGTCGGCTGCGGGTCTTGGTAGTGACCGGCGGCCCGGTCGAGGACTGCGCGAGCGTCGGCTCCGAAGACGCGGCGGGCTGAGTCGACCCGTCCGATCCGTCCGACCGAAGTCTTGGACGTGTCCGGGAGCGGTTCCATACTGGGTGACGAAGACATCGGGTGGGCCTGTTCTGTGAGACATCCGGTGAGGTTCGAGGTGGTGCTCGAACCATTGGCTGGCTTGCTTCGGTGAGCGGGCCGGGATTGAGGGGCGCCTGGCAGCGCCCCTCTTTCCATGTCCTTGCATGTAGCGCATCTGCTACATGCAACGTACGGGCGTCGTTGCCTGCACTCAATGGGCCGGTACGAACTCCACGTCTGAAATTCGTGCGGCCCACCGGGACTGTCTGTGGCTCGCATTGCTCGGGGCGGGAGCCCCTTGCTCACAGGACTAGGTTCGGATTTGCTCCAGACAGGTCCGTCCTGCCGCTGACAAGAACTCTTATCTGCGCAGGTGGCGGGTAGGATCGCGGGATGTCTCGTGGTTCGGACGGATTGCCTGCGGAGCGCACTTGTCGATCTCAGGCATGCCAGGCCGCGGTGGCGACGCCCCGCAGTCTTTACTGCACGCCATGCGCCAAAGCGCGGTTGCGGAGACAGAACCGCGAAGCCCAACGGGTATGGCGGGCACGAACTCGCGGGGAGTATCTCCGCCCGGGCCACTACTACATCTCCCGTGCAGTTGATCTGCGACGCAAGGTCGACGAGGCCCAGAAGGCGTTGGAGTCCGGCGAGTTGACCATTCTGGGCATCAAGAGGCTCATAGCGGCCGCGGATGAGGCGGCGAAGGCGATGGAGCGAGACATCGCAAGAGATGAAACGCGACGACGGTTGCCCAAGACAGGGCGCTCATAGCGCCCGAACACGGGCAGCGAGCCACACGCTCTTCGTGATTGCGTCCCGTGGGTTGGTGGGCTTTC
>NZ_AVPL01000113.1 GCF_000768695.1 Knoellia aerolata DSM 18566 | reverse complement strand
CGGTCGCCATCGGCCCGCGATGCCTCATAAGAAGTTGGCGTCGCTCTTTCAGCCTCTCCGGGATGTAGCGACATCGTCAGCCGCGGTCCGCTCGGCAAAACTCGGGATCTCGAACACTGCCGTAGCGGGTTGCTGTTCGTTCGTGCGGGCGAACCGGTGGGGCGGACGGGCTGGGTTAGGTGGCTGATGGGGTCAGGTCCTGGTGCGCGGGTCGATGAGGGACCAAGGTCTTCACGTGAACTTGATCCGACCACCCGGGATCCGACATCTGCAGGCGCCATGGTGGCTGTATGAGTGACCGGCAAACAGTTAGGTGGGCATCACGCGAACAGGGCGCCGCGCGCGCACGAGGCCGTAGTGCGGGTGTCGGCGGGGGTTCTGTGCTCTTCCTCCTCGCTGTCACCGCGGCGGCAGCCGGGGTGAGCCTGCTTCAGCTGCATGAGGCGCGCCGGCGCTACCGGAGCCGAGCGAACCACCCGGGAGTGATTGACCTGACCGTTGTCCCGCAGGACCCGACTCTTGCCGGCGGCAAGCCGGTCGAGCTGCGGGCACTGGGCGATTCCGGCATGGCAGGAGTGGGCGTGACACGGCCGGCCGCAGCCCTTCCGGCCTTGATCGCGCAGCGGGTGGCCGCGTCTACTGGCCGACCCGTGCATGTGATCAGTCACGCTCAAGCCGGCGCGCGGACCCATGACGTCTTGATCAAACAGCTGGCGCTCGATTTGGGGAAGCCCGACGTGGTCGTGCTCCTCGTCGGCACCAACGACGTGACGCACATGTCACGGACGCGCCGACTCGCCGGCGACACGGCCCTTGTGCTGTCGCGCCTGCACAGCATCGGTGCGCCCGTTGTGATGAGCAGTCTGCCCGAGTTCGGAGCCATGCGCGCTGTCCCCCCCCTTCTGCGTGCAGCTCTGCGGACCCGAGCAGCGCTGGTCGGGCGGATACACCGACGAGCGGTCCTCGAGGCAGGCGGGGGTGTCAACCTCGTGGACGTCAGGGGGCGGCTGGGCCGTGAGTTCCTCACGGATTCATCCCTCGTTAGTTGGGACCGATTCCACCCGTCCCAGGCCGGCTACTCCCGAATCGCCGACGTGCTGGCTCCAGCGGTCATGGCCGTAGTGACTCCGGACGCCGGCTCTCGTGTCATCAGCAACCCCAGTTTGGTCAGCCTGGGAGGTGCCGCGTGATGCGGAGAGTGGCACTGAGCCGAACGCCGAACGTGACCGGCCGGGGCGGGAGCGATCCGCACGAGCTGCAGAGCGACCCATGTGGGTCCGAGGGCGCGTCCTGTGCCCCGTGCGTGGCGCAGCTGTCGGTGCCATCTGATCGGATTGCCGCGATGCTGGCCGCCATCCGTGACGAGGTCGAGCCAGTTGTCACCCTCACTCATCTTCTGCACCTGTGCCGCGACGAGCACCGGGTCCTGTGGGAGCGATCTGGAGATACGCGGACCGTTCGCAAGGTGACGGTGTTGGTGAACAAGGTGGCCGAGGAGCTGCCGCTGCCGGGAACGACGGCAGTGCTCGAACCGCCCGTCCGGCGTGCGCTCGTCGTAGCCTTCGATCAGGCCGACGACATCCCGCCGGTCCTCATCGCACGCGCCCTCGCAGAGCTCATCGACGAATGTTACGGACACACGTTCGCGCATTGGTTCCAGCGGCGCAGCCCGTACCAGCCCGGGGTCGGGGACCCGGTTCCCCTCGACAGCCCGGACCTGCGCGAGGTGACGACGATGCGCTCCACCTCCCCACCGTGGCGGCTCGCGCACCGGCTTGACGAGACCCGGCATGTCCGGCTTGCCGGTGAATGGGTTGTGCAGTTCCGGGTCGTCTTCGACTACAGCCTGTTCGACACGTTGGCTGGGGTAGTCACAGCTGACACCGTGGTCGCGACCTGTCATCCCAATGGCAGCCTGGGCGAACTCGACCTGACACAGGGCACCCAGGAAGGCAGGTTCCCGGTTCGCCCCCGAGATCTGGGTCGGCAGCGCACCGAGATCGACCGCCTGGTGGCTCGGGCGACCGCCGCCGGGGCCTCGATCGTGGTGCTGCCGGAGCTGTCTGTCACAGAAGGACTGGCCATGGGGCTGCGCGAGTGGGTGCAACGGCCCGACGGGCCCCGTGTCCTCGTCGCCGGTAGCTACCACCGGCAGACAGGCACCGATCAAGCGCCAGGCAGACGACGGAACACCGCTATCGCGTGGGTCCGCGGACACGAGCAGCCGCTGACCCATGACAAGTACTCCCCAGCGGACCGGCCGGTTGTGGAAGACATCCAACCCGACGGCTGGCCGGAACTGCGCATCTACCCCACAGTTGACGGCTGGCACCTGACAATCGCGATCTGCCGCGACCTGCTCAATCCCCAGGCCGGCAACGCGCTCTCCGAAGCCGGCGCGAATCTCATCCTCGTTCCTGCCATGAGCGAAACCCTGATGCCGTTCGGCGGTCCGGTCGCGCACCTTGTCGGGGCCAACCAAGCTTTCATCGCGGTAGCGAACAACCCCGGTGAGTGGGCCGATGGCACGGACCGCATCGCCGCACGCCCAGCTCGGGCCCTGTTCGGACACCCCGGGCTCGGCCAACAGAGTCGCCTGGTACAACCCCGCGACTCCGGACCGGGTGTCGCGCTATTGAACGTGCGTTCCGCGGCGATCACTTGGCTATCGGAGCCCCCTCTCACCCCCGTGCCGTTCGCAGTGGGTGCAGATGACATACCGCAGCCGCCTTCGCGTCCCACCTGGCTGAGCCAACTGCTCGCCCGAGCGGGAACGTCGGGGACATCGGCTCGACGAGCCGGGCGGCCTGTATGGCTCCGGCCCGCGGCGGTCCTGGTACTGCTCAGCGACGGGCCTGACGGACCACGCGTGCTCCTGACCGAACGCGCCGCCGATCTGAAGGACTACCCCAGCGAGCTCGTCTTTCCCGGTGGCGCGCTGGACCAGTGTGACAGCGGCGACCCGGTGGCCGCCGCCCTCCGTGAGGCGCAAGAGGAGGTTGGCTTGGACCCGCACTGCGTGCAGGTCATAGGACTGCTGGCGCCAATGGCGCTCCCGCGCAGCGGCTTTCTCGTCGACCCCGTCCTTGCCTGGTCCGCCGACCCTCTCCTCAGCGGCTCCGTCAATCTCGCCGAGGTTGCCGCTCTGCGCCATATTCCGCTGCGGGAGCTCGCCGAATGGGCAACGCGGCCTTCCGCCGGGGCACCGCCTCACCCGCCCGGCGTGACAGCAGAAACCATCTTCTCGGACCCGGCTCCCCTCGGCCGCATGACGGCGACGGTAATCGACCAATTGCTCGGTATGCTTCCTCAGCGGCAAACGGTGCTAAGAACGGTCGTGAAAGAACGGTCGTGAAAGAAGCGACGAGGTCGAGCCCATCGCGGATCGAAACCGCGAGGACCCCGCTCGTGCACGGTATGTCGGCTCCAACAGGCCGACCTGCGGGATCCGCACCGGGATCCTTCAGCTGGACCGCCTAGCCACGGATCACACGAGGTGGAGTGGGGCGATCCCGATGTGGGATCGCCCCGAGGGGGGGGCGGCCAACGAGCGCTCGCCAGAGTCCTGACACCCCCTTGCGCCTACCACGGACAGTCGACCGCTGTCCGTCACGGCCACGGTGCGCACTGCTGTAATGCCTGAGCCTTCCCTCTTCGGAAGGTGCCAAGCTGTTTGACAAGGACCGCGTTCAGGCGCTTTGAATTGGGCTCTGTGAGAGTTGGTTGAGCCACATGGCGGTGGGCAGTTTTCGGTGGTGCTGGGCGTCGGTGTCGAAAGTGCCCGTGGTGCGCGGCGTACGCGATGCCAAGGGTGATCTGCCGCGGGGCGCGGGACCTGGGTCGCGGGGCGTTAGCGGAACCCGGGCCGGCGCGTGCAGCCCGATCCCGCAGTGGGGGCCCCGTTGCAGTAGCTGAAGCACATCTCCCATGCTGCTCGGGCGTCAGCCATGAACCGAACTCGTGAGTGAAGACCCGGCGTCCCCAACGTCTCAAAGGCGGCCTCGATGTAGGGGTAGCCGTTGGACAAGTGCGGCCGCCACTAAAAGCGGGTCACGCCGTGGTCGGCAGCACGTGGGTGACCGGTTTCGAGGGCCTGAGTCCGCCCGCATCACCCTGCGGATGCCGTGCACGCAGTGGCCTCCCTCGAACGCGGGGGG
>NZ_AVPL01000112.1 GCF_000768695.1 Knoellia aerolata DSM 18566 | reverse complement strand
ACCTCTTACACAGACCATTTGACACGCCCCGATCCCGCCCACGACGTCCATCTGCCACAGCTCCATCGGTCGGGCGCGTTCCCACCGTTTCCAGTCCTCCCGTCGCCGTCGCCGGGCGGAGGGGTCGATCAGGTTCGCGCGTCGTAACGCCCGGTACACCCCCGACTCCGATGCGGTCGTGTCCTGCTTGGCCAGCTCGAACACGATCCGGCGCGGCCCCCACCCGGGGTGGATCCGACGCAGCTCCAGGACCGCGACCTCGATGTCGGCGCTCATCTGGTGCGGGCACGAGTCCGGGCGGTGGGACCGGTCCGAGAGGGCCTCCAGCCCACCTTCCTCGTAGCGGGTCAGCCACTGGTGCAGGGTTTGCCGCGACACCGACCACGCGGACGCGACTTCCGTGATGGTCCGGCCGTCACCAATGACAGCCAGGACAGCCTTGTAACGCTGTTCAGCCACACTCATCTCCCTCATCGAGGGAGTGTCAAGGATCAGCCGAAGCAGCTGTCAACCATCACCCGGAACACTGTCAGGCATCAGGTGAAGCCCAACCGTCAAACATCAGGCGAAGTCATACACAGTCAGAGTGGGGCGGCTGGGGCTTGAACCCAGGACCGACGGATTATGAGTCCGCTGCTCTGACCAACTGAGCTACCGCCCCTCGAGCGGGGCCGAGCCTACCTGCGAGCGGTGGGCGGACGGCATACCCGTCGAGACGTTGCGAATCGGTGTCGCATCGGCGCAGTCCCGCGTCGCAGCGCACCCGGGGCGGTAGGTTTCCGCTCATGACTGAGCCCCTCGTCGTCCTCAAGGACGTCAACAAGCACTTCGGCGACCTCCACGTCCTCAAGGACATCGACATGGAGATCGGCAAGGGCGAGGTGGTCGTGGTCATCGGGCCGTCCGGCTCGGGCAAGTCGACGCTGTGCCGGGCCATCAACCGGCTCGAGACGATCGAGTCCGGCACCATCACCATCGACGGGAAGACCCTCCCCGAGGAGGGCAAGGCGCTCGCCCAGCTGCGCGCCGACGTCGGCATGGTGTTCCAGTCCTTCAACCTCTTCGCGCACAAGACGATCCTCGACAACATCACGCTCGGGCCGATCAAGGTCCGCAAGCAGAAGAAGGACGAGGCCGAGAAGCGCGGCATGGAGCTGCTCGAGCGGGTGGGCGTCGCCCAGCAGGCCCAGAAGTACCCCGCGCAGCTCTCCGGCGGACAGCAGCAGCGCGTCGCCATCGCCCGCTCGCTCGCGATGAACCCGAAGGTCATGCTCTTCGACGAGCCGACGTCGGCGCTCGACCCCGAGATGATCAACGAGGTCCTCGACGTCATGGTCGGGCTCGCCCGCGACGGGATGACGATGATCGTCGTCACCCACGAGATGGGCTTCGCCCGCAAGGCGGCCAACCGCGTCGTGTTCATGGCCGACGGCCAGATCGTCGAGCAGAACACCCCGGAGGAGTTCTTCACGAACCCGACCAGTGCCCGGGCGCAGGACTTCCTCGCCAAGATCCTCACGCACTGAGGACCCACCGACTCCACGTCTCCACATCCAGGCACGCTCGGTGCCGCCACCACAGGAGGAACACCAGATGAATGCACGACGGATCGGTGCCATCGGCGCAGCCGTGGCGCTCGCGCTCGGCCTGAGCGCCTGCGGGAGCGACGACGGCGGTGACGGCGCCGCCAGCGACGGGGGCGCGACCACCAGCAGCAAGAAGCTCAAGATCGGCATCAAGTTCGACCAGCCCGGCCTCGGCCTCAAGAAGGGCACCGACGTCACCGGCTTCGACGTCGACATGGCCAAGTACGTCGCCAAGGAGCTCGGCACCGCCGAGGCCGACATCGAGTGGGTCCAGGCCCCTTCGCCCCAGCGCGAGACCCTCATCTCGACCGGCCAGGTCGACATGATCTTCGCGACCTACTCCATCACCGACGCCCGCAAGGAGAAGGTCAGCTTCGCCGGCCCGTACTTCATCGCCGGCCAGGACCTCCTCATCCGGTCCGACGACACGAGCATCACCGGCCCCGACTCGCTCACCGGCAAGAAGCTCTGCTCGGTCAAGGGCTCGACGTCCGCGCAGAAGGTCAAGGACAAGTACCCCGGCGTCCAGCTCCAGGAGTTCGCGACCTACTCCGAGTGCCTGCCCGCGCTCTCCACCAAGGGCGTCGACGCGCTGACGACGGACGACACGATCCTCGCCGGCTACGCCGCCCAGGCGGAGTTCAAGGGCAAGTTCAAGGTCGTCGGCAAGCCCTTCTCCGAGGAGAAGTACGGCGTGGGCCTCAAGAAGGGTGACGTCGAGACCTGCAAGAAGATCACCGACGCCATCAACAAGGCCATCAAGGACGGCGCCTGGCAGAAGGCGATCGACGACAACCTCGGCCCGGCAGGCTACAAGGCCGGCGCCAACAACCCGCCCACCCCGGACGCCTGCGCCTGACGCTGGACGTCCCGAACCATCGCGTATGCCGTCCGCTCACCTCCGGGTGGGCGGGCGGCACCCGCGGCCGCTCCAACCCACCTGAAGGGTGACCCATGGGTGAGATCCTGAGGAACTACGACGTCCTCGACGCCTTCTGGATGACGATCTACCTGGCCTTCTTCTCGGCCATCGGCGCCCTGGTCATCGGCACGATCCTCGCGGTCATGCGCGTCTCCCCCGTCGGGGTGCTCCGGTGGGCGGGGACGACGTACGTCAACATCGTCCGCAACACCCCGCTGACGCTCATCCTCGTCTTCTGCTCGCTCGGCATCCTCTACATCCTGCAGGTCAGCCTCGCCGACGAGCAGTCGGCCACGTCGATCCGCGACAACAACATCCGCTGGGCGATCGTGGGCCTGGCCGTCTACCACGCGGCGTTCGTGTGCGAGGCCCTCCGCTCCGGCGTCAACACCGTGCCGCTGGGCCAGGCCGAGGCCGCGCGCTCGATCGGCCTGACCTTCGCGCAGAGCCTGACGCAGGTGATCATGCCGCAGGCCTTCCGCGGTGCCATCGCACCGCTGGGCTCGGTCCTCATCGCTCTCATCAAGAACACGACGGTGGCCTCGATCATCGGTGTCGCCGAGGCCTCCGGGCTGATGAAGGAGATCATGGAGAACGAGACCGCCTCCCTCGGGGTGTTCCTCATCTTCGCCGTCGGGTTCGTCATCCTCACCCTGCCCACGGGCCTGCTTTTCACGTGGATGTCGCAGCGGCTGGCGGTGAAGCGATGAGCACCCAGAACGTCCTCTTCGACGCACCGGGCCCCAAGGCTCGGGTTCGCCACCTCGTCCTGACCTTCATCGGCGGCGTGTTCGTCTTCGGGATCGCCTTCCTCGTGCTCCGCAAGCTCGAACAGCAGGGCCAGCTCGAGGGCTCCCTGTGGAGCCCGCTGGCGACGAGTGACGTGTGGACCGAGTACCTCGTCCCGGGCCTCTGGTCGACGATCAAGGCGGCGGCCGTGTCCATCGTCGGGGCGGTCGCCTTCGGGCTCGTCTTCGGCACCGGCCGGCTCTCGCACCTCGCCCCCGTCCGGTGGGTCTGCGGCGTCGTCGTCGAGTTCTTCCGCGCGGTGCCGGTCCTGCTGATGATGTACTTCGGCTTCTACTTCATCGCGGCCCGTGACCTCTTCGGCGCCGAGAACTACGCCTTCGCGGCCACCGTGATCGCCCTGACGCTCTACAACGGCTCGGTCATCGCCGAGCTGGTCCGCTCGGGAGTCTTCGGGCTGCCGAAGGGGCAGCGCGAGGCCGGGCTCTCGGTCGGGCTCACCCGCTCCCAGTCGCTGCGCTCGATCGAGCTCCCCCAGGCGCTCACCGCGATGCTCCCGGCGCTGGTCAGCCAGCTCGTCGTCATCCTCAAGGACAGCGCGCTCGGCTCGGCGCTGCCCTACATCGAGCTGCTGTCCCAGGTGAAGAACGTCGGCACGGCCTACGGCAACGTCATCCCGGCCTACATCGTCGGCGCGATCCTCTTCATCCTGCTCAACTACGGCCTCACCCTCATCGCCGGTCGGATCGAGCGGCGGATCAACAAGCGTGGCAAGACCGCAGGCGGCGCCACGGCCGTGCCGCTCCCGGGTGCGGTCGTCGACGACACGATCTGACCCGCAGCACACGACGAAGGGCCCGGATCGCGATGATCCGGGCCCTTCGGCCTCTGCTCCCCCGGTTGGACTCGAACCAACAACCTGCCGATTAACAGTCGGCTGCTCTGCCAATTGAGCTACAGGGGAAAGGCGCCGACATGGTGCTGCGTCGGCGCGCTGCGCAACGATAGCAAAGGGTGTGGGCCCCGGCGAAAACGGCCGCCCGGAGCGGTCGTCGTGCCGGGCTGACGGCGGACACCACGTGCACGATCCGGTTCGCGAACCGTCCTCGCGCTTGTGGTGTGCCACGAGTTCACTGACACC
>NZ_AVPL01000118.1 GCF_000768695.1 Knoellia aerolata DSM 18566 | reverse complement strand
TCGATCCGCGCGCTGGACCCGGCGTCGTCGGAGAGCACGACGGTGGGCTTGTCGCCGGTGATCGACTCGAGGATGCGGGCGTAGGCCCGGGCCGAGGTCTGGTTCGAGGCGATGACGAGCGCGCCGGCGTCGGGCACGTGGCGCCGCACCTCGGTGAGGCGCTTGTCCGCGGCGGCGAGGACCGAGGGGATCCACTCCCCCTTGGGGTCGAGGGCGGTGCGCCACGCCTGGGCCGTCTGGTCCTTGGTCATCGGCTCGCCGAGGCGGGCCGCGATCTCGTCCCCGGCCTTGGTGCGCCATCGCATCGCCCCGCCGTAGGCGAGGAACAGCACGGGTCGCACGACGGCGTCACGCAGGGCGGCGGCGTACCCGTAGGTGTAGTCGGCCGCCGAGCGCAGGATGCCGGCCTCGTCCATCTCGTAGCGGACGAACGGGATCGGGTTGGTGTCGGAGCGGAACGGGGTCCCGGTGAGCGAGAGCCGACGGGTGGCGAGGTCGAACGCCTCGCGGATGGCGTCGCCCCAGCTGCGGGCGTCCCCCCCGTGGTGGATCTCGTCGAGGATGACGAAGGTCTTCGTGGACTCGGTGCGGCGCCGGTGCAGGTCCGGGCGGGAGGCGACCTGGGCGTAGGTGAGCGCCACCCCGTCGTACTCGCGGCTGTGCACCGCCGTCGAGTTCGAGAACCTCGGGTCGAGCTGGATCCCGACGCGCGCGGCGGCCTCGGACCACTGGGTCTTGAGGTGCTCGGTCGGGGCGATGACGGTGATCGCCTCGACCTCGCCGCTCTCGAGGAGCTCCGCGGCGATGCGGAGGGCGTACGTGGTCTTGCCCGCACCAGGCGTCGCGACCGCGAGGAAGTCCTTGGCGTCCGCGTCGAGGTAGGCCGTCAGCGCCTCCTGCTGCCACGCGCGCAGCTTCGCCGCGGTACCCCACGCCGCCCGCTCCGGGAAGGCGGGACTGAGGTGGCTGGCGGCAGAGGTACTCATGGGCTCCGCAAGGTTAACGAGGTTTCGCGGGCGACGTGCCGAGGGCCCGCCTCACGGACGGGCCCTCGGAAGTGTGCTGGGGTCTGCGGACGTCCTCAGGCGGCGCGGAAGGCCAGCCAGGAGTTCTGCATCCGCGTGCGCTGCCCCGGGGTGAAGTGGTCCATGCACGAGTCGTGCGTGTAGTCCATGAAGTTCCGGATCGGGTCGAGGCCAGCGAGGGTGCAGGTGTCGCGGCCCGTCGGGCACCCGTTGGCGGGGCTCGACTCCGGCGGGGTGTCACTGACGTAGTCGCCGATCCTCGAGCAGCCGCCCCGGAAGGTGTGGTGCAGGTTGAGCCAGTGCCCGACCTCGTGGACGGCGGTGTCACCGAGGCCGTAGGGCGCGGTCCCGCCCGGGAGCGAGGTGTCGAGCAGGACGACCCCGTCCATGGGGTCCACGGTCGTCCTCGGGAAGGTCGCCCAGCCGAGCAGGCCGTCGGCGAGGGCGGCGGTGTAGATGTTGAGGTCGCGTTTGCCGCCCACGTGGAGGGCGGTCTTCATCGCCCGCTCCCCGGTGCTGCCGTACTCGAGGGCGGTGTACCAGGTCGCGTTGTTCGTCGTGGTCGTGCTGGCGAGCGTGAACGAGAACCCGGACCCGGCATACGCGGTGTTGAGGACGGAGACCTGGCTGGCGATCCGGGCCGGGCTCACGGCGCCGACCGAGCCGCTCGTGATGGTGTGCCAGTGGACCCTGACGACGGTCGGGGTGAACGCGGCGGCCCCCGAGGCGGTGCGCGCCGCGGTCGCGGACCCGCCGCTGAGCCTCTTGGCCGACAGCGCCCTGGCGAGCCGGGCCTCCATCGCCTGCGCCTGCCACGACGGCACGTCGTGTGGGTCCTTGACCCGCGGTCCTCGCAGCGTCGTGCGGGCGTCGCGGGCCTCGACGGCGGAGTCCCCCGCCGACAGGCACGCGACGCCGGCCGGGCCGTCGGAGGCGACGGGGACGGCGGACGCCCCCACGGCGCCGAACCCCACGGCGGCGGCACCGAGCACGACCGCGGCGAGGACGGCGGACGGGCGAAGCATTCGAGCGGACATGGACGGGTCCCTTCCTCAGGTGGGACCCCCCGCGGCCCCGTGGTGGGGAGAACCTACCGCTCGGCGCGGACCTGCGGGAGGGCCCGCCGTGCCTGCGCGTCCCTGACCGGGTCACGGTCGGGCACGGCGCGGACCAGCCTCGGACTCAGTCCTCGCCGTCCTGCGGTGCCCGCAGACCCTGGTAGATCTCCTTGCAGACCGGGCAGACCGGGAACTTCTCCGGGTCGCGACCGGGGGTCCACACCTTGCCGCAGAGCGCCGTCACCGGCTCCCCCGAGAGGGCGGACTCGAGGATCTTCTCCTTGCGGACGTAGTGGGAGAACCGCTCGTGGTCCCCGGGCTCCTGGAGCTGGGGGATGGTCTCCTCGCGCTCGAGCACGGCCGTCTGCGTCGACGGGCGGGACGGCTGCGGCTCCGGGGTCCGGGGGTCACTCTGCGGGGGCTGCGGCTCACTCACCGGACCAGCGTCTCACACGGACGGTGGCTCAGTTGAGATCCGGGTCGGAGGGGAAGAACGCGACGAACGCGAGCTCGCCGCCCTGGCGGCGCAGGACCTGCGACCACAGGTGCTCGGGGTCGGCGGTGAGCAGGTCCCCCGGCACCGAGTCGACGACGAACCACGACCCGCGACGCAGCTCGCCCTCGAGCTGCCCGGCGGACCACCCGGCGTACCCGGCGAAGATCCGCAGGCCACCGACCTCGGGCATGACGAGCAGCGGAGGCGTGTCGAGGTCGATGATCGCGACCGACCCGAAGAGCCGCTGGCTCCCGGGCGGCAGCCCCACCTCGCGGGGCACGGTGACGAGCCCGAGGGCGGAGTCGACCTGGACCGGGCCGCCCTGGAACAGGGTCTGCGGTGAGGCGATGTGCTCGCCCCACCCGGGCAGGACCGCGTCGACCTCGGCCCCGAGGGGTTTGTTGAGGACGACCCCCTGGGCGCCGTCGTCGTCGTGCTGGAGCATGAGGATGACGCTGCGGTGGAACACCCCGTCGTCGAGGTGCGGCGTCGAGACGAGGAGCCGTCCCGTGGTGCGGTCAGCGGTCACGGTTCCATTCTGCACGCCGACCGGAGCCACGTCGCTCCCCACCGCGGGCCCCACCCTGGCCACCCTGGTGGCTGCGCGAGGCGCCCTGGAAACGACGGGGCGGGCCACCGGGACGACGGCCGCGCTGCTGCGCCTTGGCCTCCATGAGCGGCTGCCAGTGCTCGTCGGGGATCGGGACGCCCGACGGCTGACGACCGCCCGCGGCCTCGACGTTGTGGTCGCCGGGGACGACGCGCACGGGCACGGTGTCGAGGCCGGCCTGCTCCGCGAGCCGGGCCATGGTGCGCTTCTGGTGGGGCAGGGCGAACGTCACGACGACACCCTTCTCCCCGGCGCGCGCGGTGCGGCCGGCGCGGTGCAGGTAGTCCTTGTGGTCCGCGGGCGGGTCCGCCTGGAGGACGAGCCCGATGTCGTCGACGTG
>NZ_AVPL01000146.1 GCF_000768695.1 Knoellia aerolata DSM 18566 | reverse complement strand
CGGGCGGCGACGTCGGTGGCGACGAGGACGGGCAGCGACCCGTCACGGAAGGCGCCGAGCGCCCGGTTGCGCAGGTTCTGCGACAGCCCGCCGTGGATGGCCGCCGCGAGGACGCCCTTCTCACGGAGCTCGCGGGCGATGCGGTCGGCGCCGAGCTGCGTGCGCACGAAGACCACGGTGCGCCCGTCACGGGCGGCGAGCTCGGCGGTCAGCTGCTTCTTGTTGTTGGGGTCGATGAGCATGATGTGGTGGCTCATCGTCGTCACGCTGGCGGTGACGTCCTCGGTCGAGTGCGTCACCGGGTCGGTGAGGTAGCGGTCGACGAGCGCGTCGACGCCCTTGTCGAGGGTCGCCGAGAAGAGCAGTCGCTGCCCACCGGAAGGGACCTTGTCGAGGATCGCGGTGACCTCGGGCAGGAAGCCCATGTCGGCCATGTGGTCGGCCTCGTCGAGGATCGTCACCTGCACGTCGTCCATCTCCACGGCGCCGCGCTCGATGAGGTCGGCGAGGCGACCCGGCGTGGCGACGAGGATGTCGATGCCCTTGGCGAGGGCCCGGACCTGCGGGTCGTAGGACAGCCCACCGGCGACGAGCTTGTGGCGCAGCCCGGTGACGTGGACGAGCGGCTCGAGGGCGTCGCTCACCTGCATGGCCAGCTCACGGGTCGGGACCATGATGAGGCATCGCGGACGCTTGCTCGCCGGCCTGGTGCCGTCGGCGAGGCGGGTGATCGTCGGCAGGCCGAACGCGAGGGTCTTGCCGGAGCCGGTCTGGCCGCGGCCGAGGACGTCACGGCCGGCGAGCGCGTCGGGGATCGTCGCGGTCTGGATCGGGAAGGGTGCGGAGATGCCGTCGCGGGCGAGCCGCTCGACGAGGCGCGCGTCGACACCCAGCGCGGCGAAGCCGTTGTCCTCGGTGACGTCCGTGGGGCCGGTCGCCTTCTTGGACTCGTACTTCACCCAGGTGTCGGCCTGGGCGCGCTCGGCCTCGGCCTCCTCGAAGGTGCGGGGCTGCTCGGGCAGGTCGTGGCGACGCTCGTCGGCGCGACGGCCCTCGTGGCGGTCACGACGCACGGGGTCGGCGACGCGGCGGGCGGGGGCGTCGCCCTCGCGGCGGAACGGCGGGCGACCGTC
>NZ_AVPL01000111.1 GCF_000768695.1 Knoellia aerolata DSM 18566 | reverse complement strand
CCTCGGTGACGGACTCCCAGACCTCGAGGCGGCCCTGGGGGTCCAGCCCCGTCGTCGGTTCGTCGAGGAAGATGACCCGGGGGTCCCCGATGAGGCTCATCGCGACGTCGAGCCGGCGCCGCATGCCGCCGGACCACGTGGACACGCGCCGCCCGCCGGCGTCGGTGAGCGAGAACCGCTCGAGGACGTCGTCCGCGATCCGGCCCGGGTCGTCGAGGTGGCGCAGCTGGGCGACGAGGACGAGGTTCTCCCGGCCGGTGAGGACGTCGTCGACGGCGGCGAACTGCCCGGTGAGGCTGATCGTCGCGCGCACCCCGGCGCCGTCCCGGGCGACGTCGTGCCCGTGGATGCTCGCGCGGCCGGCGTCGGCCGTGAGCAGCGTGGAGAGGATCCGCACGAGGGTGGTCTTGCCGGCCCCGTTGCTGCCGAGGAGGGCGACGATGCTCCCGGCATCGACCTCGAGGTCGACCCCGCGCAGGACGTCGACCTCGCCGAACGACTTGCGCAGCCCGGAGACCGAGATCGCTGCGGGGGTCGGGGTGGCCGTGGCGGCGGCGGTCACGACAGCGCCCTGCGGATGGTGACGTTGCCGTACCTGGTCACCGCCGTGATCGACGCGGTCGGCTCCGCCTCGCCCGGGCCGTCGGCCGCCGGCTGCAGCTCGCTGCGGACGTGACCGTGCTCCGACGAGACGTCGAGCTTCGCGGCGGTGCCGTCGAGGACCCCGATGTCGATCGTGCCGTAGCCGGTGGCCAGGCTCAGCGCGCCCTCACGCACGGAGTCGACCCGCATCTGCCCGTATGCCGTCCGCGCGTCGAGGCGGCCCGCGCTGCGGCCCACGGTGATGTCACCGGAGCCGGCGCGCAGCGTGGTGTGACCGCTGCCCTCACCGAGGCCGACGTTGCCGGCACTCGTGCTGAGGTCCGCCTCCTCGCTGACCCGGCGCGCGTCGACGTTGCCGGCCGAGGTGCGCAGGTGCGCGCGGGTGGCCTCCTCGACGCGGACGTTGCCCGCGGAGGTCTTGAGCCGGCAGTCCGCGAGGCGACCGGACGCCTCGAGGTCCCCGGCGGCGGTCTCGGCATCGAGGTGCGAGTCGCACGGGAGCTCGAGGAGCACGTCGACGGACGCCGGCCGCCAGATGGCGCCGAGGCCGCGGTCGCGCGGCACCGTGACGTCGAGGACGCCGTCCACGAGGGTCACGCGGGTGCGCTGCGCGGCCTCGACGTCCCCGGGGCGGTCCGGGCGGGACGGCGTGACGGTGACGGTGGTGTGCTCGGAGGGCGAGGCGACCGCGCGCAGGCTCCCGGCGTGCTGCCGGACGCGGGCGCGGATCGGTGCGGGGGTGTCGAAGGTGCTCACGGTGTGCTCCTGGGTGAGGTGGCGGGCGGGCACGGCGGGGTCACCGGACCCAGCCGGAGAGCCGCTGGCCGCCGCTGGGCGTCGCGGTCACCGCCGCCGGGGCCGACGACGTCGGGGTGGCGCCGCCGCGGACCGCGGCGGTGAGGGTGCGGACGAGGAAGGCGTTGACGGACAGCCCCTGCCGCGCGGCGGCGGCCTCGATGTCGGCCTTGAGCCGGTCCGAGGGCCGGAAGGTGATGCGGGAGGTCCCGCCCTCGGCGTCGTCCTCACCCCCGGCGGAGCCGTCCGAGGACGGGGGCGGCGTCGCGTCCGACGCCGAGGGCGTGACGACGAAGGCCAGCCCGCGCCCGGCGAGGCGGACGTCGACCGACCCGGGGGCCAGCGCGAGGCTGATCTCGGCCGCGGCGTCGACGACGGCCTCCTGCAGGGTGAGGCGCAGTGCGGAGTCGAGCGGGGCGACGAGCCGCTCGGCGACCGCCTCGACCTCGGGCCCACCGGTCGCGGCCGCGACGGCGAGCTCACGCTGGAGGGAGTCGACGTAGCGGCTGAGTTCCATGACGTCATGATGGCACCACTCTGACGTCACCGTCAACACCCCTGACGCCACGTGCCGGGCCGGCCCCGGACGCGCCGGAGGCGGGGTGCGCCGGAGAGTGGTCATCCGGGCGCACCCCGCCTCCGGGGTCACGCGTGGGTCAGAGGTTGCCGCGCTTGTCCTGCTCTCGCTCGATCGACTCGAACAGGGCCTTGAAGTTGCCCTTGCCGAAGCCGAGCGACCCGTGCCGCTCGATGATCTCGAAGAAGACCGTCGGGCGGTCGCCCAGCGGCTTGGTGAAGATCTGCAGCAGGTAGCCGTCCTCGTCGCGGTCGACGAGGATCTTGCGGGCCTTGAGCTCCTCGATCGGCACCCGGACCTGGCCGATGCGCTCGCGCATCTCCGGGTCGTCGTAGTAGGCGTCGGGGGTGTCGAGGAACTCCACCCCCTCCTTGCGCAGCTCGTCGACGCTGCGCAGGATGTCGTTGGTCGCGAGCGCGAGGTGCTGCGCGCCCGGGCCGCGGTAGAAGTCGAGGTACTCGTCGATCTGGCTGCGCTTCTTGGCGATCGCCGGCTCGTTGAGGGGGAACTTCACCCGGTGGTTGCCGTTGGCGACGACCTTGGACATGAGCGCCGAGTAGTCGGTGGCGATGTCGTCACCGATGAACTCGGCCATGTTCACGAAGCCCATGACCTTGTTGTAGAAGGTGACCCACTCGTCCATCTTGCCGAGCTCGACGTTGCCGACGATGTGGTCGAGGGCCTGGAAGAGGCGCTTGGGCGCACCGTCGCGCTTGGTGAAGGTCGAGGTGCGGGCGACGTAGCCGGGGAGGTAGGGGCCGGCATACGTCTGGCCGTCGATGGTGCGCTGGACGAGCGAGTGGATGGTCTCGCCGTACGTCGCGATCGCGGCGACCCGGACGGTCCCGTGCTCGTCGGACAGGGTCTCGGGCTCGTGGACGACCCGGGCGCCGGCGGCCTTGGCCTGGGCGATGCACCGGTCGACGTCGGGCACCTCGAGGGAGATGTCGACGACGCCGTCACCGTGCGCGGCGTGGTGCGCGATGAGCGGGCTGTCCGGGCTGACGGCCCCCTTGAGGACGAAGCGGATCGAGCCGGACTTGAGGACGAAGGCCTTGTGGTCGCGGTTGCCGGTCTCGGGGCCGGAGTAGCCGACGAGCTCCATGCCCCACGTGGACTGGTAGTAC
Source organism: Knoellia aerolata DSM 18566 (assembly GCF_000768695.1). GTDB lineage: Bacteria > Actinomycetota > Actinomycetes > Actinomycetales > Dermatophilaceae > Knoellia > Knoellia aerolata. Next base: position 1,624 of record NZ_AVPL01000111.1, on the reverse strand, counting down.
TGGGCGGCCTGGGTCGCGTTGCCGACGACGAAGACGATCGCGTCCCAGCCGGTCACGGGGAACCGGTCGGTGCTCTCGTCGTACTCGACGAGACCGACGAGCTGCTTGAGCTGGTCGAGGTCGAGGCCGGCCTCGCTCTCCTGCGGGGTGAGGTCGAGGTGGCTGGCGGTCTTCGCCGGCGCGGACGTCGTGGTGTCGGTCATGGTTGCAGGGTGTCTGACTCGCGCAGGATGTGCAACGGTATGCCGCCGCGCTGCGCAGTCTGCGCATGATGTTGCCGTCGATGGGGGTCAGGACCGACACTGTGCCCATGATCCGACCCGATGGCATCGACGTGCTGGACGCCCGCCTCATCGCGCTGTTCACCGAGCAGCCCACGGTCGGCGTGCTGGGGGCCTCCCGCCAGCTCGGCGTCGCCCGGGGCACGGTGCAGGCACGGCTGGACCGTCTCCAGGAGCGCGGGATCATCGCGTCGATGGGGCCGCAGATCGACCCGACCGCGCTGGGCTACCCCGTGACGGCCTTCTGCACCCTCGAGATCCGCCAGCGCCAGGGGCACGAGCCCGTCGTCGCCCACCTCTCGGCGATCCCCGAGGTGCTCGAGATCCACTCGACGACCGGCGCCGGTGACCTCATCGTGCGGATCGTCGCCCGCGACAACGCCGACCTCGGCCGGGTCATCGACGAGATCATCGACGACGTGCACGTGCTGCGCGCCAACACCTCGATGTGCCTCGTGACTCACCTCGACCACCGCACCGGCCCGCTCGTCGAGGCGGCGTCCCGACGCGGCACCGACTGACGCCCGACCCCGGTCGGGTCAGCGCCGCCCGACGAACCAGAGCCGCACCTTGTCGATGCGGGCCCCGACCTGGTCGGACGTCGCCGCCGCCAGCTCCGGACCACCGCAGGCCCGGCGCAGCTCCATGTGGACGTTGGCGTGCGGGGCGCCGCTCTTCTTCGCGTAGGCCGCGACGAGGGCGTTGAGCTCCTTGCGCTGGGCCGCGAGTGCCCGGTGCGCCGACACCGGGGCGGCCTCGGTGCGAGCCTTGCGCCCGGGGGCCTTCGACTGCCTGGCCTGCCGCTCGTGGAGCAGGACCGAGACCTGGTCGAGCTCGAGGAGCCCGGGGAGCCCGAGGTAGTCCTGCTCCTCCTGCGACCCGACCTCGGCGTGAAGGCCGAACTGCTGCGCGTCGAAGACGACGTGGTCGAAGTGCGCGTCCGACTCCAGCGCCTCGAAGCTCTCGTCCTCGAGGCCGACCGTGCGCTCGGTGCGGTTGGCGGCGGCGAGCAGGCCCTCCTCCTCCGCCCACATCGACGCCTCCCCGTCGGCGTCGCTCGGGCGGCTCAGCGCATGGTCGCGCTCGACCTCCATCGACGCGGCGTGGGCGAGGATGAACGGCACCGACGGCAGGAAGATCGACGCCGTCTCGCCACGCTTGCGGGCGCGGACGAACCGGCCGACCGCCTGGGCGAAGAAGAGCGGGGTCGACGTCGAGGTGGCGTAGACGCCGACGCAGAGCCGGGGCACGTCCACCCCCTCCGACACCATGCGGACGGCGACCATCCAGCGCGAGCTCGACGTGGAGAACTCCTCGATCCGCGCGCTGGACCCGGCGTCGTC
>NZ_AVPL01000110.1 GCF_000768695.1 Knoellia aerolata DSM 18566 | reverse complement strand
AGGCGCGCACCGCCGCCCTCGCCAAGGCGCGCGCCGCCGCCGCCCAGAAGGTCGCCCGCGACAAGGCCCGCACGTCTGCGGTCGCCGCGGCGCAGGCCGACCCGCGCTCGGCCGCGAGGGCGATGCTGGCCGACCACGGCTGGGGCGAGAGCCAGTGGCGCTGCCTCAACCTCCTGTGGGAGGGCGAGAGCGCGTGGAAGCACACCGCGGAGAACTCGTCGTCGGGTGCCTACGGCATCCCGCAGAGCCTGCCCGCCAGCAAGATGGCGAAGTTCGGCGCGGACTACCGCACCAACCCGATCACCCAGATCACGTGGGGCCTCTGGTACATCGAGCAGTCCTACGGCAGCCCCTGCGGCGCGTGGGAGTTCTGGAACGACCGCTACCCGCACTGGTACTGAGGGGGCCCGGCCCGCCCGCGGTCCGACCGGCTCGTCGGAGACGGCTCGTCAGAGACGGCGCAGGCGGATGCCCGTGACCTTGTGGTCGCCGCCCTTGGTGAGCACGAGGGTCGCGCGGTCGCGGGTCGGCAGGACGTTCTTGACGAGGTTCGGCTCGTTGATCCGCTCCCAGATCCCTCCAGCCGTCTCGCGCGCCTCGTCGTCGGTGAGCGCCGCGTAGCGGTGGAAGTAGGAGTCCGGGTCGGCGAAGGCCGTCTCGCGCAGCCGGAGGAACCGCTCGACGTACCAGGTGCGCAGCTGGTCGACCGGCGCGTCGACGTAGACCGAGAAGTCGAAGTAGTCCGAGAGCACCTGGCGGGTGCTGCGGTCCGAGCGCACCGTCGCGGGCTGGAGGACGTTGAGCCCTTCGACGATGAGCACGTCGGGCTGGTCGACGACGATCTCCGCGCCCGGCACGATGTCGTAGGAGAGGTGCGAGTACACCGGCGCCGAGACCTTCGGCACCCCCGACTTCACGTCGGCCACGAAGCGCAGGAGCCCGCGACGGTCGTAGGACTCGGGGAAGCCCTTGCGCTCCAGCAGGCCGCGTGACTCGAGGTGGGCGTTGGGCCACAGGAACCCGTCGGTGGTGATGAGGTCGACCCGGGGGGTCTGCGGCCAGCGGCGCAGCAGCTCGCGCAGGACCCGCGCCGTCGTGGACTTGCCGACCGCCACCGAGCCCGCGACCCCGATGACGAACGGGACCTTGGCCGGGCGCTCCCCCAGGAAGTCGGTCGTGACGCGGTGCAGCCCGGCGGTGGCGTTGACATAGAAGGCGAGCAGCCGGGACAGCGGGAGGTAGACCTCCTCGACCTCGTGCAGGTCGACCCGGTCGCCCAGCCCGGTGACCCGGGCGATGTCGTCGGGGGTGAGGCTCAGCGGCTGGTCGTCGCGTCGAGCCGCCCACGCCTCTCTCGTGAGGTCGAGGTAGGGCGACGGCAGCGGCGCCGTCGGCTCCGGCCCGGGGGCGGGAGCTGCGGGGGTGACAGACACGCGCGCCATTGTGGCGCACGCGGCGGCGAGCGGACGGCATACGCCGTCCCGGGCGCGCGGTCCGGCGGTTCGGGGTGGAGCGGGCGAGCCACTACGCTGGCGGCCATGTGTGGAATCGTCGGATATGTCGGCACGACCATGGACGCGCGCGCCGAAGGCGTCGTCATGGAGGGCCTCGCGCGGCTCGAGTACCGCGGCTACGACTCGGCCGGCATCGCCATGGTCACCGCGGACGGGGTCGAGTCGGAGAAGCGCGCCGGCAAGCTCGAGAACCTCCGTGGCGCCCTCGAGGCCAGCCCGCTGAGCCCGTCGCGCACGGCCATCGGCCACACCCGCTGGGCCACCCACGGCGGCCCCACCGACGGCAACGCCCACCCGCACCACGGCGGCAACGACGACAAGCTCGCGCTGATCCACAACGGGATCATCGAGAACTTCCACTCCCTCAAGAAGGAGCTCCTCGCCGAGGGAACGGAGTTCCGCAGCGAGACCGACACCGAGGTCGCGGCCAAGCTCGTCGGCCGCGCGTTCGACGAGACCGGCGACCTCACCTCGGCCATGCGCCAGGTCGTGGGCCGACTCGAGGGCGCCTTCACGCTCCTCGCCGTGCACTCCGACCAGCCCGGCGTCGTCGTCGGTGCCCGCCGCAACAGCCCGCTCGTCGTCGGCCTCGGCGAGGGCGAGAACTTCCTCGGCTCCGACGTCGCCGCCTTCATCGGCTACACGCGCCACGCCCTCGAGCTCGGCCAGGACCAGATCGTCACGATCACCCCGGACAGCCACGAGGTCATCGGCTTCGACGGCTCGCCCGCCGAGGGCAAGGCCTACGAGGTCACCTGGGACGCCGCCGCCGCCGAGAAGGGCGGCTACGCGACGTTCATGGAGAAGGAGATCTTCGACCAGCCGCACGCCGTGGGTGACACCCTCCTCGGCCGCACCGACGAGACCGGCCGCCTCGTCCTCGACGAGCTCCGCATCAGCGAGGAGCAGCTCGGCAACGTCGACCGCATCACCGTCGTCGCCTGCGGCACCGCCGCCTACGCCGGCATGGTCGCCAAGTACGCCATCGAGCACTGGACCCGCATCCCCGTCGAGGTCGCGCTCGCCCACGAGTTCCGCTACAGCGACCCCATCGTCAACGAGCGCAGCCTCGTCGTCTCGATCAGCCAGTCCGGCGAGACCATGGACACGCTCATGGCGGTCAAGCACGCCCGCGAGCTCGGCGCCCTGACGATCTCGGTGTGCAACACGCACGGCTCGACGATCCCGCGCGAGTCCGACGCCGTCCTCTACACCCACGCCGGCCCGGAGATCGCCGTCGCCTCGACCAAGGCCTTCCTCGCGCAGATCACCGCGTGCTACGTCCTCGGGCTCTACCTCGCGCAGCTGCGCGGTGGGGCGTTCGCCGACGACGCCCAGGCCGTGATGAAGGAGCTGCACGAGGTCCCCGCCAAGATCGAGGACCTCCTCGGCACGATGGACCGGGTCCGGGAGATCGCCCGGTTCATGGCCGACACCCGCTCGGTGCTCTTCCTCGGCCGCAACGTCGGCTTCCCGGTGGCCATGGAGGGCGCGCTCAAGCTCAAGGAGCTCGCCTACATCCACGCCGAGGGTTTCGCCGCGGGCGAGCTCAAGCACGGCCCGATCGCGCTCATCGAACCGGGCCTGCCCGTCTTCGTCGTCGTTCCCGGCCCGGACAGCCCGCACGACCTGCACAAGAAGGTCGTCTCGAACATCCAGGAGATCCGCGCCCGCGGGGCCCGCACCATCGTCATCGCGCAGGAGGGTGACGAGGACGTCGTGCCCTTCGCCGACGAGGTCATCCGCGTCCCGCAGACCTCACCGTTGCTCCAGCCACTGCTCACGGTCGTCCCGCTGCAGGTCTTCGCCCTGCACCTCTCGACCGCCAAGGGCCTCGACGTCGACCAGCCGCGGAACCTCGCCAAGAGCGTCACCGTCGAGTGATGAGCGACCGATGATCGTCGGGACGGGGATCGACGTCGTCGACATCGCGCGCTTCGCGGAGACGCTGGAGCGCACGCCGGGCCTGCGCACGCGCCTGTTCACCGAGGTCGAGCGCGGCCTGCCCATGCGTTCGCTCGCGGCACGCTTCGCGGCCAAGGAGGCGCTGGCCAAGGCGCTGGGCGCTCCCGTCGGCCTGTGCTGGACCGACGCGACGATCGAGCGCGGCGAGGACGGCCGCCCCCACGTCGTCATGCGGGGCACCGTCGCCACCCGGGCCGAGGCGCTGGGCGTGCGCACCGTGCACGTCTCGCTGTCCCACGACGCGGGTGTCGCCTCCGCCGTCGTCATCGCCGAGTCCTGACCCACCCGTCGTCGGAGGAGAGCCACCGTGATCGAGGCCTGGTCCGCTCAGGACGTGTATGCCGCCGAGGCCGCGCTCGCGGACGAGCTCGCCTCCGGTGAGCTCATGGCCCGGGCGGTCCGGGGTCTCGTGGAGGTGGTGGCGGCACGGGTCGACCAGCTCAACGCCGAGACCGTCGTCGCCCTCGTCGGCGCCGGCAACAACGGCGCGGACGCCCTGTATGCCGTGGCGCACCTCGCCGAGGCAGGCGTCAGCTGTGCGGCGGCCCTCGACCTCGAGCACGTCCACGCGGGCGCGCTGGAGGCGGCGCGGGCCGCCGGTGTGGTCATCGTCTCCGGCGCCGAGGCGCTCGAGGACGTCGCCGAGGCCGACATCGTCCTCGACGGCATCGTCGGTCTCGGCGGCCGGCCGGGCCTGCCCGCCGCGGCGGCGGCGTGGGTCGCCGCCATCCCCGACGACGCCCACGTCATCGCCGTGGACCTGCCCTCGGGCCAGGCCGCCGACGGCACCGGCTTCGACCCCGACGGGGTGCTCGCCGACGAGACGGTGACCTTCTCGGTGGCCAAGCCGGTGCACCTCCTGCCGCCGACGGAGCAGGCGTGCGGCCTGCTCACGGTCGTCGACATCGGTCTGGCCCTCGAGGCCCCGCCGGCCGTCGTGCGGCTCACCTTCGACGACGTCGTCGACCTGTGGCCGGTGCCCGGTCCCGAGGACGACAAGTACTCGCGGGGCGTCGTCGGCGTCGTCGCGGGCGGGGAGGCCTTCTCGGGTGCGGCGGTGCTCGCCGTGACGGCGGCGGTCGAGGCCGGTGCGGGCATGGTCCGCTACGTCGGCACGCCCACCCCCACGGGGCTCGTCCGTGCAGCGGTCCCCGAGGCGGTCCACGGCGAGGGTCGGGTCCAGGCGTGGGTCGTCGGACCCGGGCTCGACGTCGACGCCACGGACGACGCTGCGCCGGCGCAGCTCGAGGTCGCCCGGCGGGCGCTCGCGTCGGGTGAGCCGGTGCTCGTCGACGCCGGTGGGCTCGACCTCGTCGACGACGACGTCATCG
>NZ_AVPL01000109.1 GCF_000768695.1 Knoellia aerolata DSM 18566 | reverse complement strand
GAGGACCGCAGCCTCGACGTCGAGGTCCCGCCACGGCACCCGACCGTCGGCGCTCACGTCGGACCCGTCGGCGCGGACCAGCCCCGCCCCGCGCACGACGACGCGCGCCTGCGCGCCCGAGGTGTCGACGAGGGCGAAGTCCGGCAGCCCCCCGAGGCCGTCGCGGCCGAGGGCGTCGAGGACGGGGACGAGCCCGGCGTCGAGGGCGCCCCGGAGCGCTCCGGCGACCGAGGCGGACCCCTGGACGACGAGGTGGCGCTCGGCGGCGGACAGCGCGACCCACCCCCGCGGGGTCTGGGTGGTGACCTCGGTGCTGCTCACGGTGTCGTCCTCAGGTCGGCAACAGGGTGTGGCGTGGAGCCGTGTCGGCCTCGTCGCCGTCGTCCTCGTCCGAGTCGAAGGCCACGACGACGACACTGATGTTGTCACGTCCCCCCGCCTCGACGGCAGCATGGCACAGGGCGTCCGCCGCCTCCTGGGGGTCGTCGTGGCGCTGGAGCGCCACCATGATCGTGCGGTCGTCGAGCTCGTTGGACAGTCCGTCGCTGCACAGGACGAACCGCTCGCCGGGGTGCGGAGGGAAGACCCAGACGTCGGCGTGGGGCCCCGGGTCGGTGCCGAGCGAGCGCGTGATGATGTTGCGCAGCGGGTGCCGCAGGGCCTCCTCCGCGGTGATGAGCCCGGCGTCGACCATCTCGCGGACCTCGGAGTGGTCCTGCGTGACCATGCTCATCCGGTTGCCGAGGAAGCGGTAGACACGGGAGTCGCCGACGTTGAAGACGAGCCAGTGGTCGGCCCCGCCGGCGTCGACGACGGTGAGCCCGGCGAGCGTCGTGCCCATGCCGGTCTGCTCGGGGTTCTGCGCGGCGGACTCGAGGATGCGGCGGTTCGCCGTGCGGATGAGGGCGACGACGTCCTCCGACCGGACCCGGCTGCGGGTGTTGAGCTCGCCGAGGGTCTGCACGGCGATGCCGCTCGCGACCTCACCCGCGGCGTGGCCGCCCATCCCGTCGGCGATGACGAAGACCCGGCCCTCGGCGAGGAGGCTGTCCTCGTTGTGGTCGCGGACGAGCCCGACGTGGGTCGCCGCACCGTGCCGGATGCGCACCTCAGGCCCGGTCAGCGAGGCGTGGTGGCGGCTCACCCGCCGCCGCCCGCCGGCGTGACGACCGCGCTCTCGAGGATCTGCTGGACGGTCTCGTAGTCGCGCTCGGAGTCGGGACCCGCGACGCGGCCGGTGAGCCGGACGTGCTGGGTGACCCCGCCCCCGTCGACGGCCGTGACGAGATGGACGACATGGACCGGCTGGCCGTCCTCGAACCACGACACGTTGAGCCCGGTCCAGACGCGCTCGTCGATCTCGACCTCGAACGTCGGGTCTGCCTCACCCCCGTCGTGGGCCGTCGCCTCGGCTGCCAGCGCATCGACGAGGTGGTCCGTGCTCACCTCGCGCGACGTGTGGACGTATGCCGTGAGCCGCGGTCCGTGCGCACCCGCACTCTCGTGCTGGGCGAGGAACAGGGCGTCGCCACCGGGCTCGGCGACCCACTCGGCGGGCAGGTCGAGCTCGATGCGCGGGAGCGCGGGGCTCACTGCGCTGGGATGGCCCACCATGGGCATCGGGCCACCTCCGGGAGGGTTGGTGGAGAGCCCGGGTCGCGGCGCTCTGCATGGACCGAACAACCCTATCCCCGTGCTGCGCGGGCCGCGATGGGGAGTTCTCCCCGGTCGGCTCGGCAGCCGGACCCGGCGCTACCGCGACTCGGGCTGGTCGGCCCACCACGTGCGCAGCCGGTCGGCCGCGGCCTCCTTGCCGATCGGCCCCTCGTCCATGCGCACCGACAGCAGGTACTTGTAGGCCCGGCCGAGCACCGGCCCCGGCGAGATCCCCAGGACCGAGGCGATCTCGTTGCCGTCGAGCTCGGGACGGACCGCGGCCAGCTCCTCCCGCTCGAGCAGCACGTCGATCCGGCGCTCGAGCTCGTCGTAGGTGCGCGAGAGGCGCTGGGCCTTGCGTGAGTTGCGGGTCGTGCAGTCCGCCCGGGTGAGCCGGTGCAGCCGCGGGAGCAGGGGCCCGGCGTCGGTGACGTAGCGACGCACGGCCGAGTCGGTCCACTGCCCGTCGCCGTACCCGTGGAAGCGCAGGTGCAGCTCGACGAGCCGCGAGACCGCCTTGACCGTGTCCTTGTCGAAGCGGAGCGCCTTGAGCCGCTTGGCCGTCATCTTGGCGCCGACCACCTCGTGGTGGTGGAAGCTCACCCCGCCCGCGGGCTCGAACCGTCGGGTCGCCGGCTTGCCGATGTCGTGGAGCAGCGCCGCGAGCCGCAGGACGAGGTCCGGCCCCGGCACCGACTCCGCGGGGGCGTCGGCCGGTCCCTCGAGCGCGATGGCCTGGTCGAGGACGATGAGCGAGTGGTCGTAGACGTCCTTGTGGCGGTGGTGCTCGTCCACCTCGAGCTTGAGGGCCGGCAGCTCGGGCAGCACGTGGGCGGCGAGCCCGCTGTCGGTGAGCAGCTCCAGCCCGGCCCGCGGCTCGCGTGCCATGAGGAGCTTGACGAGCTCGTCGCGCACCCGCTCGGCCGAGACGATGTCGAGGCTGCCCCCCATCGCCTGCATCGCGGCATACACCTCGGGTGCGGGCACGAGACCGAGCTGCGCGACGAAGCGCACCGCCCGCATCATCCGCAGCGGGTCGTCCCCGAAGCTGACCTCCGGGGCGGAGGGCGTCCGGAGCACCCCGGCCTCGAGGTCGGCGAGCCCGCCGTACGGGTCGACGAACTCGAGCGAGGGGAGCCGCATCGCCATGGCGTTGACGGTGAAGTCGCGCCGCACGAGATCCCCCTCGAGCGACTCGCCGAACGCGACGACCGGCTTGCGGGTCACCCCGTCGTAGGCGTCCGCGCGGTAGGTCGTCACCTCGACCGTCGTCTCGACCCCGCCGGAGCGGCGCACCGCCCCGATCGTCCCGAAGTCGCGGCCCAGGTCCCACGTCGCGGAGCCCCAGGCGCGCAGGATCGCCTCGGTCTCGTCGGGCGACGCGCTCGTCGTGAAGTCGAGGTCGGGCGGGGTCCGCCCGAGGAACGCGTCGCGCACGGGGCCACCCACGAGGGCCAGCTCGTGACCCGCCCGGGCGAAGCACGCCCCGAGGTCGGTGAGCAGTGGCAGGACCGGTGCGAGACGGGCAACGGCCTGCTGCATAAGCAGTGCGGACGGCGGGGAGGGTGACACGAGTGACAAGAGTAGGTGTCCAGTCGTCGTGGTTACAGTGACGCCATGAGCCATGCCACCGCAGAGCCGCCCCGGGTCACCCGGCGCCTCCCTGCCGTGGAGGAGCGCTCCGCCGGTGGCGTGGTCGTCGACGTGCACGACGGAGAGGCCCGGATCGCCGTCATCGCGCGGCGCAACCGCGCCGGCCGGATCGAGTGGTGCCTCCCCAAGGGCCACATCGAGGGTGCCGAGACGCTGCCCCAGACCGCGGCCCGCGAGGTCGCGGAGGAGACCGGCATCGAGGGCAAGGTCCTCATCGAGCTCGGGACGATCGACTACTGGTTCGCGGTCGGGGACCGGCGCATCCACAAGTACGTCCACCACTACCTCCTCGAGGCCGTGGGTGGGAACCTCACCATCGAGAACGACCCGGACCACGAGGCGATCGACGTCGCGTGGTTCCTCCTGCGCGACGCGCACCGCCACCTGACCTTCCCGAACGAGCGGCGCATCGCCCGCCTGGCCTGGCAGCGGCTCGCCGGAGACTGAGCCGGGGGATGGCCGGTGGGCCCGCCTAGGATGGGCGCCACACCCGATCGGAAGGGGCACCCGTTGGAGGGCGTCGGACCCGGTACCACCCTCGACGGGCGGTACACCACCCAGCGCAGGATCGAGCAGCGCCACGGTGCTGAGCGCTGGACCGCTGACGACACGACCCTGGGTCGCTCCGTCGTCGTCCTCTGCCTCCCCGAGCGCGACCACCGCGCGAGTGCCCTCCTCGACGCCGCCCGCCGTGCCGCCGGGCTCGATGCGCCCTCCCTCCAGCGGGTGCTCGACGTCGGGCGCGAGGCCGGTCTGGCCTGGGTCGTCGAGGCCGACGGTGCCGGGGCCCGCACCCTCACCCAGCTGGTCCAGGAGGGTGGCCTGCCCGCCGACGAGGTCCGACGCATCGTCGGTGAGGTCGCGACCGCCCTCGAGTCCGCCCGCCAGCGCGGCCTGCACCACCTCGACCTGCGCCCCGACGACGTGCTGCGCACCATCGACGGCGAGGTTCGGCTGCGTGGCGTGGCCACGAGCGCGGCGCTCGCCGAGCTCGACGACCTCGAGTCCGAGGTCGCCTCCCGTCGCGACGCCGTGGGCGTCGTCTCCCTCACGTATGCCGGCCTCACCGGACTGTGGCCCGGCGCCGACGAGACCTCGCTCGGGTCCGCTCCGCGCCTGCTCGGCGGGGTGGCCGCGCCGTCCGAGATCGCCGCCGGGGTGCCGCGCGACCTCGACACGCTGTGCCGGCTGACCCTCGGTGAGGACCAGGGGCCGACCTCCCCCGGAGACTTCGCCCGGCAGGTCGCCCCGTGGCCGTCCCGGCAGGTCGCGGGCCGGTCCACGATCACGACGACGGCGGCCCGGGACCCCCGGCTGTCCACGGCGGCGGCTCCGCCGGCGCCTCCCGCGCTCACGCCCGCCGCCCTGTCGCCGGTCGCGGCGACGCCTCCGGAGGCTGCGGACCACGGGGACGACGACACCCGCACCCTCGCCGCCCCGGTCCGCGGAGCCGAGACCGATGCGGGTGCCGCTGACGACTCCGAGACCGAGACCGAGACCCACGAGATCGACCCCGAGGCCGACGTGCCCACCCGGGTGATGCACCGCCCGGGGTCCGACCGGGCGGTGACCGAGACCATCCCGGTCACCCACCCCCCGACCGAGGCGCTCCCGGTGCCCCTGGGCGACACCGAGACCCTCCCCCGGCAGGAGGTCGGCGGCGCGCCCGACGCCGACCCCGAGGCCGCCGACTCCTCCACACCCGACGCTCCCGCCGCGGACGAGCCCCGGGCGGCCGGCGCG
>NZ_AVPL01000007.1 GCF_000768695.1 Knoellia aerolata DSM 18566 | reverse complement strand
CGCGCCGCTCGACGTCCTCGGCGAGGAGGTCCGCGAGCCGGCCCACTCCCCCGACGAGCCCCGCGAAGGGCGGCCGGGACGCGGCGCCCGCGGACGACGCGGTCGACGAGCTCCCCGAGGTGGCCGGCGGTGGCTCGAGCAGCGACCCGCGGCGGCTCGCGATCTCCCAGACTCCCGGCATCGTCGCGCGCAGGGACAGCCGACGGGCGTGACCGGCATACACCCCGCCGAGCATCGGCTCGACGAGCCGCTCGACGACGGCGTCACCGAGCCGGGCGCCGACGTACTCCCCGACGGACACGTCGTCACCGACCTCGGGCGCGGGGGTCTCGGCGCGCATCCGGCGCTCCTCGGCCTCGTCGAGCAGCCCGGCGACGACGGAGTCGGCGAACGGCACCCCGACCCGGGTGCGCGGCAGCGGGTGCAGGGCTCCTCGCGACCACACGCGCGCCGAGGTCGTCGTCGGGGTGACGACGTCGTGGGGGTCGGCGAGGTCGGCGAGGAGCGCTGTGGCCTCGGGCCGCAGGGCGAGGACGGCCTCGGCCCCGACGTCGACGAGGTGGCCGCCCACCTCGGCGCGACGCAGCTTGCCGCCCACACGGTCGGCGGCGTCGAGGACGACGACCCGGGTGCCCGGTGCGGCGAGCATCACGTCGCGGGCGGCGGTCAGCCCGGCGAGGCCCCCGCCGACGACGACGACGGTGGGCTCGGGGCGGCTCGCGTCGGTCACCTCGTCACTCTCTCACCGGGCGTCACCAAGTCGTGACCCGCACCGAGGAACCGGGTGACGGCCACGCGTCGTCCAAGCCTCGACAACCGCAGCAGCCGGGGTCCGCCCCGAGAAGTGGAGAGCATCATGCGCACCTCGGTCCTTCGCCGGTCCCCCTCCGGGCGTCGCCGTCTCACCGCCCTCTCCCTCGCCGCCCTGCTCGGTCTCGGCGGCCTCACGGCCTGCGCCGGGGCCTCCGACGAGGCAGGCGGCGACACCAGCGGATCGGCGGCGGTCGACCAGTCCGAGGTCGCCCCGCAGCCGACCGACGGCGACCGCACGGCCGGCTTCGCGGGCGGCGCCAAGGTCGAGGTCGCACCCGACAGCATCCGGGTCGGCACCGGCGACAAGCTCGTCCGTCGTGCCAGTCTCCAGCTCAAGGTCGGCTCGCTGCGCGGTTCCGCCGAGCGGATCCGCTCGATCGCCACCAGCCAGGGCGGCGCAGTCGTGGCGGAGGAGCTGTACTCGCCGCGAGGGACGGGCGCCGACACCGCCGGGTCGATCACCATCAGCGTGCCCGCCAGCTCGCTCGAGTCGACGATCGGGCTCATCGAGAAGGTCGGCGACGTGCAGTTCCGGTCGAGCTCGAGCGAGGACGTCACGGCGACCTACGTCGACACGGAGGCGCGCGTGAAGTCGCTCACCGAGAGCGTCGGCCGCATCCGCGACCTCCTCGCGACCGCGAAGAGCATCAGCGACCTCGTCGCCCTCGAGAACGAGCTGTCCCGGCGCCAGGCCGAGCTCGACGCCCTCACCGCTCAGCTCGCGAACCTCAAGGACGCGGTGGCGATGTCGCCGATCTCCATCTCGCTCTCGACCGACGACTTCGAGCCGGTGACGGCGGGCGGGTTCCTGTCCGGCCTGCGGTCCGGGTGGGCGGCCTTCCTGTCGTCGCTGTCGGTCCTGGCCACCGCCCTCGGCGCCGTGCTGCCCTTCGCCCTCGCCGGCGCACTGGTCGGCGTCCCGGCCGTCATGTGGTGGCGGCGCCGACGGGTCGGCGCCGTGCCGGCCCTCGCCCACCCCGGCGGGACGCCCCCCTCGGCCTCAGCGGGCTGAGTGCTCGTGCACGACCTCGACGATCCGGGTGAGGACGTCGGGGTCGGCGTGCGGGGGGACACCGTGGCCGAGGTTGAAGATGTGCCCCGGGGCGGCGCGCCCCGCGTCGAGGATCGAGCGGACCTTGGCCTCGACGACCTCCCACGGGGCGCCGAGGAGGGCGGGGTCGAGGTTGCCCTGGACGGCATACGCGTCACCGAGCCGGGCGACGGCGTCGGTGAGCGAGACGCGGAAGTCGACCCCCACGACGTCGGCGCCGGCCTCGCCCATGAGGTCGAGCAGCTCCCCGGTGCCGACACCGAAGTGGATGCGCGGCACCCCGAGTCCGTCGACGGCCGCGAGCGCGGCAGCGGAGTGGCGCTGGACGTGGGTGACGTAGTCGGCGCGGGGCAGCGCGCCGACCCAGGAGTCGAAGAGCTGGACGGCGCTCGCACCGGCCTCGACCTGGACGCGGAGGAAGGCACCGGAGATCTGGGCCAGGCGCTCGCACAGGTCGTTCCAGAGCTGCGGGTCGCCGTGCATGAGCGCCTTGGTGTGCTCGTGCGTGCGGGACGGGCCCCCCTCGACGAGGTAGGACGCCAGCGTGAACGGCGCCCCGGCGAAGCCGATGAGCGGGGTCGCGCCGAGCTCGGCGACGAGGCGGCTCACCGACTCGGTGATGTCGGGGATCGCGTCGGGGGTGAGGTCCGGCAGGCGGTCGAGGTCGGCGCGGGTGCGGAACGGCGCGGGGACGACGGGTCCGGTGCCCGGGACGATGTCGACGTCGACGCCGACCGCTGCGAGCGGGACGACGATGTCGGAGAAGAAGATCGCGGCGTCGACCTTGTGCCGGCGGACGGGCTGGAGGGTGATCTCGGTGACGAGGTCCGGCGTCCGGCAGGCCTCGAGCATCGCCGTGCCCTCACGCAGCTCGCGGTACTCGGGCAGGGAGCGGCCGGCCTGCCGCATGAACCACACGGGGGTGTGCGGCACGGGCTGGCGGGTGGCGGCAAGGACGAGCGGGCTGTCGGCGATCACCGCGTGATCCTCTCACCACCCCCTTGCGTCTGCGGATGTGGTGGCTGGAGCCACCGCATCCGCAGACGCAAGGGGGCGGCGGATCAGAGGGAGATGACGGCGGCCCCGAGCAGGGCGCAGGCGACACCGGCGACCTGGATCGGCCGGAGCCGCTCCTTGAGGACGAGGCGGGCGAGCAGGATCGTCGCCACCGGGTAGAGCGACCCCAGCACCGCGGCGATGCTCACCTGCCCCCGGGACGACGCCGTCGCGAACAGGGCGTTGGCGAGCAGGTCGGCGCACCCGATGAGGGTCAACGGCACGAGGTCGCGCACCCGGACGCCACCGACCGAGCGCAGCACGAGGGCAGCGACGACGAACCCGGCGACCGACGTGCACCGCATCCCCCACAGCGTCATGAGCAGGGAGTCGCGTGCCCCCCGGTCGAGCGCGAACAGCGCCATGCCGAAGCACGCCGCCGCGACACCGGCCAGGACCACCGGCCTCGCCGACACCTCGCCGGACAGCTCCGGCCCGGACGCGAGGACGATCCCGACGACGGCGACGACGATCCCGACCCACACCCACGGCGACGGCGCCTCCCCCGAGGCGACGCCGAGGGTCACCGGGACGAGCACGCCCATCGACGCGATCGGGGCGACGACGCCCATCGTGCCGCTGGCCAGCGCCGTGTAGAACGCGACGAGGCCGGACGACCCGGCGACCCCGGCGAGCATCGCCCACCCCACCCATTCGCCCCGCTCGGGCGGGTGACCCAGGGCCAGCCGTGCGAGGACGACCACGCTGAGCACGAGGAAGGCGAGCCCCTGCGTCGTCCCCACGACGGCGACGGCGGGCAGACGCTTGGCGACGAGCCCGCCGAAGAAGTCCGAGGTCCCCCACACCGCCGAGGAGGCGAGGGCGAGGACGGCGAGCATGGGCGCAGCCTAGGGGTGACGTGCGGCGTGGCCTCACCCACGGACCCAGCCGACCGGCATACGCTCTCTGGGTGGCAACACGCTCCCTTCCCGGCCGCGAGTCCCCGGAGTTCACCGAGGCCCTCGAGGCCCTCCGGCACGCGCGGTTGCGTCCCGAGGTCCGCATCACCGAGGTGCCGGCTCCCCAGCGCATCGCCCCGTATGCCGTCGCCCTCACCGCCGACGTGCTCGGCGCCGCCGACGACGACGAGGAGCTCGCGTCCGGCCGGTTCGTCCTCCTGCACGACCCGTCGGCGCCCGAGCCGTGGGGCGGACAGTGGCGCGCGGTGACGTTCGCGCGGGCCGAGCTCGAGCCGGAGCTGGCCGCCGACCCGCTGCTCGGCGAGGTCGGCTGGTCATGGCTCATGGACTCCCTCGCGATGCGCGGCGTGCAGGCGACCGCCGAGGCGGGCACCGTCACCCGCGTCGTGAGCCAGAGCTTCGCCGCGCTGGCCGACCGCCCGGCCAGCGTCGAGATGGAGGTGCGCGCGTCGTGGACGCCCATCGGCCCCGACGCGGGAGCGCACCTGCTCGCGTGGTCGGACCTGCTGTGCACCATCGCCGGCCTGCCGCCGCTGCCGGAGGGCGTGGTGGCCCTGCCCGGGCCGCGACGCTGACATGAGCGAGCCCACCACCGCGTCCGCCGTCTCCGAGGAGCCCGTCTCCGAGGAGCCCGTCTCCGACACGTCCGTCTCCGACTCGTCCGTCTCCGCGGGTCAGGACGCGACGGAGGCAGTGGACTCACCCGAGGCGCCCGCCGAGCCGACGGCCCCGCCCTCCGTGCCGCTGGACGAGCCGGCCGACGGCGTCCCGCACGTCGTCGAGACCGAGCGCGGCCTGACCGAGGCGGCCGCCGCGATCGCCGCCGGTGAGGGTCCGGTCGCCGTCGACGCCGAACGCGCCTCCGGCTACCGCTACGGCCAGCGCGCCTACCTCGTGCAGGTGCGGCGCGAGGGCTCGGGCACGTGGCTCATCGACCCGATCGCCTGCCCCGACCTGGCTCCGCTCGACGAGGCCATCGGCCGGGCCGAGTGGATCCTGCACGCCGCGACCCAGGACCTCGCCTGCCTCGCCGAGGTCGGTCTGCGCCCGCGCCAGCTCTTCGACACCGAGCTCGCCGCACGGCTGCTCGGGCTCCCCCGCGTCGGACTCGCCGCCGTCGTCGAGCACTACCTGGGGCTCGCCCTCGCCAAGGAGCACTCGGCGGTCGACTGGTCGACCCGGCCGCTGCCCCAGCCCTGGCTGCGCTACGCCGCGCTCGACGTCGAGGTGCTCACCGAGCTGCGCAACCTCATGGGCGTCGACCTCGCCCTGCAGGACAAGTCCGAGTGGGCCCGCCAGGAGTTCGAGGCGCTGCTGCACTGGGAGCCGACCGAGCGGGTCGACCCGTGGCGGCGCACCAGCGGCCTCAACACCATCCGCAGCCGTCGCGGCGTGGCCATCGTGCGCGAGCTGTGGTACGCCCGCGACGACATCGCCCAGGACCGCGACACCTCCCCCGGCCGCATCCTCCCCGACGCCGGGCTCATCGCGATCGCGACGCAGGCCCCGATGTCGACTGACGACCTCCCGCGCGGTCACCGCGCCATCGCGCGCTACGGCCGCCAGTGGGTGGCCGCGGTCAAGCGCGCGTCGGCCATCGACGAGGCCGACCTGCCGCCTCGCACCCTGCGCTCCGACGGTCCGCCGCCGGCCCGGTCCTGGGCCGACAAGGACCCCGTCGCCGCCGCCCGCCTCAACGAGGTGCGCACCGACCTCACGACCTTCGCCGAGCAGCACCGCATCCCCGTCGAGAACGTCTGCTCCCCCGACCCCCTTCGCCGGGTCGTCTGGCGGCCCCCGGTCGCCCGTGACGTCGAGGGCTTCGCCGACGCCCTGAGGAGCCACGGCGTCCGCCAGTGGCAGGCCGACGTCGTCGCGCCCCTGCTGGCCAAGGCCTTCGAGACCCACCCCGACCCCGCCTGACGCACTGCCGCACTGCCGCACTGCCTCCTGCGTCCGCAACCCTGGTCACCTTCTCGACCACCCTTGCGGACGCTGCCGTATGCCGTCCCGCCCCGCCGCGTTGCGTCCGCAACCCTGGTCGGCTTCTCGACCACCCTTGCGGACGCACGCAACCGGGGGGTGACGGCTCTCACGGCGGGAAGGGTGACGCAGGTGAGCGCTCGCTTAGTAGCCTGACGAGCAACCACCCCTGCTCCGACCAGAGAGGCCCACCGTGCCCCGCACCCTGAATGAGGTCGTCTTCGTGGACGGCGTGCGCACGCCGTTCGGCAAGGCCGGGGAGAAGGGCATGTACGCCCAGACCCGCGCCGACGACCTCGTCGTCCGCTGCATCCGCGAGCTGCTCAAGCGCAACCCCCAGCTTCCCAAGGACCGCGTCGAGGAGGTCGCGATCGCGGCCACGACGCAGATCGGCGACCAGGGCCTGACGCTCGGCCGCCTCGCCGCCCTCCTGTCCGGGCTGCCCAACACCGTCCCCGGCTACTCCGTCGACCGCATGTGCGCCGGCGCGATGACCGCGGTGACCAACGTCGCGTCCTCGATCGGCTTCGGCGCCTACGACGTCGCCATCGCCGGCGGCGTCGAACACATGGGCCGCCACCCGATGGGTGAGGGCATCGACCCCAACCCGCGCCTGCTCGCCGAGAAGATCGTCGACCAGTCCGCCCTGTCGATGGGCAACACCGCCGAGAACCTGCACGACCGCTTCCCGCAGCTCACCAGGGAGCGTTCCGACGCGTATGCCGTGAGCAGCCAGGCGAAGCTCGCTGCGGCCTACGACGCGGGCAGGATCCAGCCGGACCTCGTACCCATGGCGACCCGCCACTCCGAGCGCGGCTTCGGCCTCGCCACGATGGACGAGCCGCCGCGCCCCGGCACGACGGTCGAGGAGCTGGCCGGTCTCAAGACGCCCTTCCGCCCCCACGGGAGCGTGTCCGCCGGGAACGCGGCCGGCCTCAACGACGGCGCCACCGCCTGCATCCTCGCGTCCGAGCAGGCCGCCGAGGAGCTCGGCCTGCCGGTGAAGATGCGGCTGGTGTCGTTCGGCTTCGTCGGCGTCGAACCCGAGGTCATGGGCATCGGCCCGGTCCCGGCGACGGAGAAGGCGCTCGCCAAGGCGGGCCTGTCGATCGAGGACATCGGCCTCTTCGAGCTCAACGAGGCGTTCGCCGTCCAGGTGCTCGCCTTCCTCGACCACTTCGGCATCGCCGACGACGACCCCCGGGTCAACGAGTACGGCGGCGCCATCGCCACCGGGCACCCGCTCGCGTCCTCGGGCGTGCGGCTCATGACCCAGCTCGCCGCCCAGTTCGCCGAGCACCCCGACGTCCGCTACGGCCTCACCGCCATGTGCATCGGCATCGGCATGGGCGGCAGCGTCATCTGGGAGAACCCGCACCACGCCGACTACGGCACGGAGGCCTGACATGACCGCGACCACCACCCCCACCACCACCGTCACCGCCACCAGCGCCCCGCGCGGCGAGGTCGTCACCCGCGCCCTCGTCCAGGACGTCGCCCTCGCCGGTGACGCCGGGACGCTGGCCCTGGTCACCCTCGACAACGGCCTCGACCACACCCGGCCCAACACCTTCGGCCCCGAGGGCATCGCCGCCCTCGGGCAGGTCGTCGGCACCCTCCGTCGCCGTGCCGAGGCCGGCGAGATCCAGGCCGTCGGCATCACCGGCAAGCCGTTCATCTTCGCCGTCGGCGCCGACCTCTCCGGCGTCCCCACGGTGAGCAGCCGCGAGCAGGCGCTCGAGATCGCCCGGGCCGGCCACGCCGCGTTCGCGTCGGTCATGGACCTGCCCGTCCCGACCTTCGCGTTCGTCAACGGAGCCGCCATGGGCGGCGGCGTCGAGCTGGCCCTGTCGTGCGACCACCGGACCATCAGCGCCGGCGTTCCCGCGCTCGCGCTCCCGGAGACCTTCCTCGGCCTCGTGCCGGGCTGGGGCGGCTGCTACCTGCTCCCGAACCTCGTCGGCCCGGCGAACGCGCTCAAGGTCATCATCGAGAACCCGATGAACACCAACCGGATGCTCTCCGGTCCGGCCGCCGCGAAGCTCGGCATCGCCGACGTGCTGCTCGAGCCGGCCGACTTCCTCGAGGAGTCCATCGCGTGGGCCGGCAGGGTCGTCAGCGGCGAGACCACCGTCGAGCGCCCCGTGGTGAGCCGCGACGAGGCCGAGTGGGCCGCCGCGCTCAAGGCGGCCAAGGGCCTCGTGCTCGCCAAGACGGCCGGCCGCTCCCCCGGTCCGCTGCGGGCGCTGGCCCTCGTCGAGGCAGCCCGCACCGCCACGCGTGACGAAGCCTTCGCCGCCGAGGACGAGGCGCTGGCAGACCTGCTCATGGCCGACGAGCTGCGCGCCGGCCTCTACGCCTTCGACCTCGTCCAGAAGCGGGCCAAGCGCCCGGCCGGCGCCCCGGACAAGGCCCTGGCCCGCAAGGTCACCAAGGTCGGCATCGTCGGTGCCGGCCTCATGGCGAGCCAGCTCGCGCTCCTCTTCGCCCGCAACCTCAAGGTGCCGGTCGTCATGACCGACCTCGACGAGGACCGGGTCGCCAAGGGCGTGGCCTGGGTCCACGCCGAGATCGCGACGTCCCTCGAGCGCGGCAAGATAGGCCGCGACCGCGCCAACCACCTCACCGGCCTGGTCACCGGTTCGACCTCCAAGGACGGCTTCGCCGACGCCGACCTCGTCGTCGAGGCGGTCTTCGAGGAGATGTCGGTCAAGAAGCAGGTGTGGGCCGAGGTCGAGGCCGTCGTCTCGCCCGAGTGCGTCCTCGCGTCCAACACGAGCTCGCTGTCGATCACCGAGATGGCCGCCGACCTGCAGCACCCGGAGCGGGTCGTCGGTCTGCACTTCTTCAACCCGGTCGCCGTCATGCCGCTCCTCGAGATCGTCCGGGGCGACCAGACCGACGACGCCTCGCTGGCCACGGCCTTCGCCACCGGAAGGGCGCTGAAGAAGACGACGATCCTCGTCAAGGACAGCCCGTCGTTCATCGTCAACCGCCTCCTCGCCCGCTACATGGGCGAGTTCAGCCGGATCGTCGACGAGGGCACGCCCGTCCCCGTGGCGGAGAAGGCCCTGGCCGGGCTCGCTCCGATGCCGCCGTTCGTCCTCATCGGCCTCGTCGGCCCGACGATCGCGCTGCACAACAGCGAGACGCTCCACCGCGCCTTCGGCGACCGGTTCCACGTCTCGCCCAACCTCAAGAAGATGGTCGAGCTCGGCAGGCCCGGCTACTACCAGCAGGTCGACGGACGTCTCGTCGTCGACCCCGCGCTCGAGGCGGCCCACATCGCGCCCGCGAACCCGGTCGAGCTGGACGTCACCCAGGTCCGCGAGCGGGTCCTCTCCGTCCTCGCCGAGGAGATCCGGATGATGCTCGACGAGGGCGTCGCCCAGGCCCCGATGGACATCGACCTCGCGCTCATCACGGGCGCCGGCTTCCAGTTCTGGAACGGCGGGGTCACCCCGCTGCTCGACCGCGAGGGCGTCTCCGAGAAGGTCACCGGGTCCCGCTTCCTGCCGCCCGGCGTGGCCAGCGTCCCCGCGTGAGGTGAGCGGGCGGCATACCTCCTCAGGGTCGTATGCCGTCCGCTCCGGCCCGTGCGGAGGGCAGACCCGGCTGACCAGCACACTTGCGATATCTCATATGTGACATACGCTGGATCGCATGACTGAGTCCAGCTACCTCACTCGTATCGGCACCCTCATCCGGGACGCGCGCCGCCATCAGGGCCTCACCCAGAACGAGCTCGCCGACAAGCTCGGCACGAGCCAGAGCGCCGTCGCCCGCATCGAACAGGGCCGCCAGAACCTCAGCCTCGAGATGCTCGCCCGCGTCGGCGAGACCCTCGGCAGCGAGTTCGTCTCCCTGGGCCACAGCGGCCCCCAGCACCTGCGGATCGTCGGCGGCGCGAAGCTGTCCGGCTCCATCCCCGTCAAGACGAGCAAGAACGCCGCCGTCGGCCTGCTCTGCGCCGCGATGCTCAACAAGGGCCGCACCACCCTGCGCAACCTCGCGCGCATCGAGGAGGTCAACCGCATCATCGAGGTGCTCACCTCGATGGGCGTCAAGGTTCGCTGGCTCGAGGGCACGAGCGACCTCGAGATCATCCCGCCGGCCGTCCTCGACCTCGACGGCATCGACATCGCCGCGGCCCGCCGCACGCGCACCGTCATCATGTTCCTCGGACCGCTGCTGCACCAGTTCGACTCCTTCTCCCTGCCGTATGCCGGCGGCTGCGACCTCGGGACGCGCACGGTCGAGCCGCACCTCACGACCCTGCAGTCGTTCGGCCTCGACGTCGCGGCCACGCACGGCTTCTACGAGGCCAAGGTCGACAAGAGCAAGCGGCCCGAGAAGCCCATCGTCCTCACCGAGCGTGGCGACACCGTCACCGAGAACGTGCTCTTCGCCGCGGCCCTGCACCCGGGCACCACGGTGATCCGCAACGCGTCGTCGAACTACATGGTCCAGGACGTCTGTTTCTTCCTCCAGAAGCTCGGCGTGACGATCGAGGGCATCGGCACGACGACCCTCACGGTCACGGGCCGCGACTCCATCGACGTCGATGTCGACTACTCGCCCAGCGAGGACCCGATCGAGGCCATGAGCCTCATCGCCGCGGCCGTCGTCACCGAGTCCTCGATCACCATCGAGCGCGCCCCGATCGAGTTCCTCGAGATCGAGCTCGCGACTCTCGACGGGATGGGCCTGCAGTACGAGATCTCCGACGAGTACCTCGCCAAGAACGGCCACACCCGGCTCGCCGACATCACGATCCTGCCGAGCCAGCTCACCGCGCCGATCGACAAGATCGCGCCGATGCCGTTCCCCGGCCTCAACATCGACAACCTCCCCTTCTTCGCGCTCATCGCGGCCTGCGCCGAGGGCACGACGATGATCCACGACTGGGTCTACGAGAACCGGGCGATCTACCTCACCGAGCTCACCAAGGTCGGCGCCCAGGTGCAGCTGCTCGACCCGCACCGCGTGATGATCACCGGCCGCACCGCCAAGTGGCGCCCGGCCGAGGTCATGTGCCCGCCCGCGCTGCGCCCGGGTGTCGTCGTGCTGCTCGCCATGCTCGCGGCGAACGGCACCTCGGTGCTGCGCAACGTCTACGTCATCAACCGCGGGTACGAGGACCTCGCCGAGCGCCTCAACGCCCTCGGCGCGACCATCGAGATCTTCCGCGACATCTGACCGTGACGACCACCTCGCTGGACGACTGGGACGACCTGCGCCGCTGGCCGGACGTCGAGGCACCGAACCTCCAGGCCTGGGACGCGAGCGACCGGCTCGTCCTCGACGAGGCCGGGCCACTGCCCGACGGTCGCGACGACGTCGTCGTCATCGGTGACCGCCACGGAGCCCTGACCCTCGGTGCCGTCGCCCTCGGGGCGTCCCGGGTGCGCGTGCACCAGGACGGTGTCCTCGGCGAACGCGCCCTGGCGGCCAACGCCGCCCGTCGCGGAATCGGCCGGGACGGCGAGGCCCTGCCCTTCGAGCACCACCCGCTCGACGCGACCCTCGTCGACGGCGCACGGCTCGTCCTGCTCCAGCTCCCGCGCTCGCTCGACGAGCTCGACGAGGTCGCCCAGCTCGTGGCCGCCCATGCCCACCCGGAGGTCCGGCTCGTCGCCGGCGGCCGGGTCAAGCACATGACGCGCAACATGAACGAGGTCCTCGCGGCGTCGTTCGGCGACGTGAACGCCAGCCTGGCCCGGCAGAAGTCCCGCGTCCTGCACGCCACCACGCCCCGCCGCGACGTCGCCGGCGACTGGCCGCACCGTCAGCGTCACGAGGATCTGGGCCTCACGGTCGTCGGCCACGGTGGCGTCTTCGCCGGGACGGGCATCGACATCGGCACCCGGCTCCTGCTCGAGCACATCCCCGACATGCGTGCGGCCGAGCGCGCCATCGACCTCGCCTCCGGCAGCGGCGTGGTCGCCGCCGCCCTGGCCCTCGCCCGACCGAACCTGCAGGTGCTCGCCACCGACCAGTCGTCCGCGGCCGTGAGGTCGACCGTCGCGACCGCGGAGGCCAACGGCGTCGCCGCCCGGGTGGACGTGGTCCGGGCCGACGCGCTCGAGACCGAGCCCGACGCCTCGGCGCAGCTCGTCGTCCTCAACCCGCCCTTCCACGTCGGCGCCGCCGTGCACTCGGGGCTCGCCGAGCGGCTCTTCGCCGACGTCGCCCGGGTCCTCGCGCCCGGCGGCGAGCTCTGGTGCGTCTGGAACACGCCCCAGAACTACCGCCCGATCCTCGACAAGATCATCGGCTCGACGAAACAGGTCCAGCGCACCGCCAAGTTCACCGTGACCTCCAGCCGCCGCCGCGCCTGAGCAGAAACCCCGAGCCGAACAGACCCGAGCCGAGCCACCCGGCGGAGGAGCCCGCACGTGTCTGTTCGCCGCTGGCTGGGCCTGGCGGGAGCGCGGAGTGCGCGCAGCGCGCGAGGCGCGGATGGGACTGCGGCGAACAGACACGTGCGGGCGACGACCTGCGGCGCATCGCCGTGTGAGGGCGACAGCCCCGCGCGTCAGTCAGTGAGCGGTCCAGCCACCATCCATCGTGAACGAGCTTCCCGAGATCGAGGCCGACGACGGCCCGCAGAGGAACGCGACGAGGTCGGCGACCTCGGACGGCTCGATGAGCCGCTTGACCGCGACCGGCGTCAGCATGACCTCCGCGAGGACCTGCGACTCCGGGATGCCGTGGGTCTGGGCCTGCGCGCTGATCTGCTTCTCCACCAGCGGAGTCCGCACGTAGGCCGGGTTGACGCAGTTGCTCGTGACGCCCTTGTCGCCGGCCTCGAGGGCGACGACCTTGCTCAGACCCTCGAGACCGTGCTTCGCCGAGACGTAGGCCGACTTGAACGGGCTCGCCCGCAGGCCGTGCACGGACGAGACGTTGACGACGCGACCCCAGCCCGCGGCATACATGTGGGGCAGGCACGCCCGCACGAGCCGGAACGGGGAGAGCAGCATGATCCGGTGGATCCGCTCGAACTCCTCGACGGGGAACTCGTGGACCGGGGCCACGTGCTGGATGCCGGCGTTGTTGACGAGGACGTCGATGTCGGTCGGCAGGCTGTCGTGCCCGTCGAGGTCGGAGAGGTCCATCACCCACGGGGTGACGTGCTCGACGCCGACCTGCTTGACGAGGCCGTCGAGGGCGTCCGCGGCGACGTCGACGGCGTGCACGTGGGCGCCGGCTGCGGCGAGGCGCTCGACGATCGCCGCGCCGATGCCGCTGGCCGCACCGGTGACGAGGGCGGTGCGGCCCTCAAGCATCGCGTCGACCCGGCGTCCTGCCGCGGCTGCGGATCCTGGCCACGAGGTCCGCGACGGTGCCCCAGATGCCCTTGCGGAAGAGCAGGACGATGAGGACGAAGATCGAGCCGGTGATGATGCCGATGCCGTTGAAGCCCGAGGAGGCGAGGTAGTCCTCGAGGAGGACCACGACGGCGGCGCCGAGGGGGCCACCCCACAGGGTGCCGATGCCCCCGAGCACGGTGATGAGCACGACCTTGCCCGAGGTCTGCCAGACGAGCTCCTGCAGCGAGGCGAACCCGTGGCTGACCGAGAACACTCCCCCGGCGAGGCCGGCGATGCCCGCCGAGATGACGAACACCATGATCTTGTAGCGCTCGACGTCGTAGCCGAGCGCGCGGGCTCGGGCCGGGTTGTCGCGGATGGCGAGGAGCACCCGGCCGAACGGCGAGGACACGGTCCGCCAGGCGATGAACGCTCCGAGCAGGATGAGCGGGAGGGCCGCGTAGTAGAAGTAGAACGGGTCGGTCTCGACCGTCTCGATCCCGAAGAACGACTTCGGGATCCCCTGGAGGCCGTTCTCACCTCCGGTGAGGTCTCGCGCCTGGTTGGCGATGAAGAAGATCATCTGGGCGAACGCCAGGGTGACCATCGCGAAGTAGATGCCGGTCCGGCGCACGGCGAGGTAGCCGGTGGGCACCGCGATGAGCATCGCGACCACGGCGCCACCGAGGATCGCGACCGGGAACGGCAGCCCGGACCTGATGGCGATGAGGCCGGTGACGTAGGCCGACGTGCCCCAGAACGCGGCGTGCCCGAAGCTGAGCAGTCCGGTGAAGCCGAGGAGCAGGTCGATCGAGATCGCGAACAGGCCCCAGGCGACGATGTCCATCGCCACCGGCGGGTAGATGTACCAGGGCAGGGCGAGCACGACGAGCAGGGCGAGGAGCAGCAGGCCGGCCCGCACGAACGGGTTGAGCCTGCGGTCCGGGGCGGACGACGCCGCCGTCTCCACGTGCGTCGTCTCGGTGAGCTGGGCGCTCATGAGGCCTCCTCGCGGCCGAAGAGTCCTGCCGGGCGGACGAGGACGACCGCGGCCATGAGGACGAAGATGAGGACCTGCGCGTAGGACGGCGCGTAGGCCTGGCCGTACGCCTCGACGAGCCCGACGAGGAACCCGGCCATGACCGCGCCGAGGATCGAGCCGAGCCCGCCGATGACGACGACGGCGAACAGGATGATGATGAAGTTGCTGCCCATGTCCGCGGTGATCGCGCGGAACGGGGCCGCCAGGACACCCGCGACGCCGGCCAGGGCGATGCCGAAGCCGAAGACGGGGGTGACCCAGCGACCGACGTTGATCCCGAGCGCACGGGTGCGCTCGGCGTCCTCGGTCGAGGCCCGCACGATCATGCCGATGCGGGTCTTGGTGAGGAGCAGCCACACCGCGATGCAGAGCGCCACCGAGAAGAAGGCCGCGAACAGCTGGTAGCTCGACAGGCTGAGACCACCGATGGTCACCCGCCCCTCCAGCCCGGCGGGGAGCTCGTACGGCAACCCGGAGACGCCGTAGCGGCGCTTCACGAGGTCGACGATGAGCAGCGTGAGGCCGAAGGTGAGCAGGAAGTTGTACAGCGGGTCGAGCGCCAGGAGCCACCGCACGAGCAGCCGCTCGACGAGGATCCCGAAGAGGAACAGCAGGACCGGGACGACGACGAGTGCACCCCAGAACGGCACGTCAGCGACGTCGAGGAGCACTGCCGAGCCGACGGCGCCGAGCATGTACATGGCGCCGTGGCTGAAGTTGACCACCCCCATGACGCCGAAGATGACCGCCAGCCCCAGGGCGGCGAGGGCGTAGAACCCGCCCGTCGCCAGACCCTGCAGCGTGTACTGGATGAATGCACTCATCGCCTACCTCAGTGACCTCTGGTGAACCGGTGGAGTGGGGACGTCACATCGAGCAGCCGGACTCGGCCACCGGCTTGAAGGCCTCGGCCGCGGGGATGGTGGCGACGATCTTCTCGTAGTCCCACTCCTCCTTGACCTCGCTGGCGGGCTTGACCTCGGCCAGGTACGCGTCGTGGATGACGCGGTGGTCGGCGGCGCGGACCTCACCGTTGCGCAGGAAGAAGTCGTTGATCTTCTTGCCCTCGAGCTTGGCGACGACGTCGTCACCGGTGTCGGACCCGGCCTCCTGGACGGCCTCGAGGTAGTTGAAGGCCGCGGAGTAGTTCGCGGCGTGCGCGAACGACGGGCGGGTCTTCGTCTTGGCCTGGAACTTGTCGGCCCAGGCGCGGTTCTGCTCGTCGAAGTTCCAGTACCAGGCCTCGGTGAACGTGACGCCCTTGAACTGCTCGGCGCCGAGGCTGTGGATGTCGGTGATGAACATCAGGCCGACCGCGAGCTTGATCTGGTCGGAGATCCCGGCCTGGTTGTACTGCTTGACGAAGTTGATGAGGTCACCACCGGCGTGCATGGTGCCGATGACGTCGGGCTTGTCGGCGGCGGCCTTGGTGATGTACGTCGCGAAGTTGTCGTTCGGGAACGGGGTCGGGACCTTCTGGCCGATGGCGCCACCGGCAGCGGTGATCTGACCCTCGAACGACTTGGTCATGTCCTGACCGAAGGCGTAGTCGGGGTAGACGACGTTCCACTTCTTGCCGCCGTCCTTGGTGAGCGTGCCACCGGTGCCCTTGGCGAGCATGTAGGTGTCGTAGGCCCAGTGGAAGGTGTACTTGTTGCACTGCGCGCCGGTCAGCGCCGTCGTGCCGGCACCGATGTTGATGTAGACCTTCTTCTTCGTCTTGGCCTGCGTCGCGACGGCCAGGGCCGCGGACGAGGTCGGGACGTCGAGGATGATGTCGGCCTTCTGCCGGTCGTAGAGCTCCTGCGCCTTGGTGTTGGCGATGTCGGGCTTGTTCTGGTGGTCCGCGGTGACGACCTCGATGTTCTTGCTGACCGCGTCGTCCTTGTGCTTGGCCTTCCAGTCCTCGACGGCCATCTTCACGGCCTCGACCGAGTTGGGGCCGGAGAGGTCCTTGTAGACGCCGGACTGGTCGTTGAGGACGGCGAGGACGATCTTGTCGTCGCTGATCTTGCCGGAGGCGGCGGCGGGCCCACCGCCCGCGCTGCTGCCGCATGCGGTGAGGACGAGGCCGGAGCCGGCCACCATGGCCGCGAGGCTGATCATTCGGGTGTGTCGCATTTTCCCCTCCTGGGGTGTGGTCTGCCGAAACCGGCGGTCGATGGTGGTGGTGTGTGAGGTGCTGGTCGTGCGTGAGCGGTGGTGCGCTCGGCTACATGCCGAGGTGCTGGAGGAGCTCGGTCGTGCGGGACTGGAACGCGTCGTTGTCGAGGCTCTCGACGACCTCGCCCTGGGCGAGCAGGTTGTGGCGGTCCGCCACCGTGGAGGCGAACTTCACGTTCTGCTCGACGAGCAGGACGGCAACACCCTGGCTGCGGATGTCGCGGATGATCTGGCCGATCTGGCTGACGATCACCGGTGCGAGGCCCTCGCTGGGCTCGTCGAGGAGCAGGAGCCGCGACCCGGCGCGCAGCGGGCGCGCCATGGCGAGCATCTGCTGCT
The DNA here is from genome assembly GCF_000768695.1 of Knoellia aerolata DSM 18566. GTDB lineage: Bacteria > Actinomycetota > Actinomycetes > Actinomycetales > Dermatophilaceae > Knoellia > Knoellia aerolata. Next base: position 82,384 of record NZ_AVPL01000007.1, on the reverse strand, counting down.
CACCACCGGAGAGCTTGGTGCCCGGGAAGTCGCGTCGCTCGCGCAGGACCGGGAACTGCTCGTAGATCCGGTCCAGGCTCCACGAGGCGTCCTTGTCGACCACCGGGGGGAGGCTGAGGTTCTCCTCGACGGTGAGGGTCGCGTAGATCCCCCGGTCGTCCGGGACCCACCCGATCCCCAGCCGGGCCCGCTTGTCGGCGGACTTTCCGTCGAGGGTCGTGCCGTCGAGCGCGATCGACCCACGGGTGTTCTTGTGCAGACCCATGATCGAGCGCAGCAGGGTGGTCTTGCCGGCGCCGTTGCGGCCGACGAGGGTGACGACCTCGCCGACGGAGACGTCGATGGAGACGTCCCGCAGCACCTGCGCCTCGCCGTGGAAGGCCGACAGCGTGTCGACCGTGAGCAGCCGCTCAGCCATGCTCGCCTCCCGACTCTCCGAGGTATGCCGTGATGACACGTTCGTCGTTCCTCACGTCGTCGTAGGTCCCCTCGGCGAGCACCTCGCCGGACTGGAGCACCGTCACCTGGTCCGCGAGGGACCCGACGACGTGCATGTTGTGGTCGACGAAGACGACGGTGCGACCCACCGACGCCTTCTTGACGAGGGCGATCGTGCGGTCGACGTCCTCGAGGCCCATCCCGGCCGTCGGCTCGTCGAGCAGCAGCAGCGCGGGGTCGTTGGCCAGGGCGAGGGAGATCTCGAGGGCGCGCTTCTGCCCGTAGGCGAGCGAGCCGGCGGTGACACCGCTGCGGTCGGCGAGGCCGACCTCGGCGAGCAGCTCCATCCCGCGCTGCTTGAACCGGCCGAGGCTCTTGCGCGACGTCCAGAACTTGTACCCGAGTCCGGTCGGCGAGGCGAGCGCCAGCTCGAGGTGCTCGAGCAGCGTCATCTGCTCGAACAGGCTGGTGATCTGGAAGGACCGGGCCACACCGAGGTGGGCGATCTCCTCGGGCTGCCGGCCGGAGATGTCGTCGCCGCGCAGGAGGATCTGCCCGGACGTCGGGGTGAGGAAGCCGGTGAGCAGGTTGAAGAGCGTCGTCTTCCCGGCGCCGTTGGGGCCGACCAGCGCGTGGATGGTCCCCTCGGCGACATCGAGGCTCACCGCGTTGACGGCGGTGAAGCCGCGGAAGTCCTTCGTCAGGTCGACGGTCCGCAGGATCGTCGACGGTGTCGACACGGACCCCGGGGACGTCGGGGACGTCGCGGTCGCGGACGTCGATGCGCCAGTCGTCACCAAGCACCTCCTCGTGCGTCACCGTGCAGAGGGCTCTGCAGGCGATGAGGCCTCACCATAGGGCGACCAGCGGACCCCACCCATGTCCTCGGACACCATCGTCCGGCGTGTCTCATGGATGCGCAGCCCATGCGGCTCGTGCCACGGGGCCCTAGGATCGCCCTCATGCCCGACACCGTCGACGCCGGCACGCGACTGCTCGAGTCGCTCGCCTCCGGCGCGTCGCCCGCCGACCTCGCCGCGATCGACGTCGACCCGCACGCGCGGGACCTCGCGATGCGCATCGCCGGCGCCTTCGACGTCCAGCGCCGACGCGAGCAACAGCTCGCCGCGCTCGTCGACACCGCCCGTGAGCTCGCGTCGATGACCGACCCGTCCGTCGTCCTCGACGCGATCGTCCGGCGCGCCCGCGCGCTCATGGGCACCGACGTCGCCTATCTCACGCTCTACGACCCGACCAACGAGGACACCTACATGCGGGCGACCGCGGGCTCGGTGTCCGCGCAGTTCCAGGTCGTGCGCCTCGACTTCGGCTCCGGCCTCGGTGGGCTCGTCGCCCAGTCACGCAAGCCGTACTGGACCGCCGACTACTTCGCCGACGCCCGCTTCATGCACACGAGCTCCATCGACGGCGCCGTGGGCGACGAGGGCCTGGTCGCGATCTGCGGAACGCCGCTCATCGTCAAGGACGAGTTCGTCGGCGTGCTCTTCGCGTCGAACCGCACGCCGCGACCGTTCACCCACGACGAGGTGGCCCTGCTCGGCTCGCTGGCCGCACTGGCTGCGGTGACGATCGTCCAGGTGCGCGCCGCCGAGGACTCGGCCCGGACCCTGGCCGCCCTGTCCGAGGCCACCGAGCGGGTCCACCAGTACGCCGCCGGCATCGAGCGCGCGGCCACCGCCCACGACCGGTTCGCGGAGATCGTGCTCGAGGGTGGCGGGGTCGACGACCTCACGGAGTCGCTCACCCAGCTCCTCGGTGGGTGGGCCCTGCTCCTCGACGAGGACGGTGTCCTGCGCAGCGTGGCCGGCGCCTCCCCACCGACCGCTGACACCCTGCACGACCTCGCCGAACAGGTCGTGCACCGGGCCGAGGGCGCACGGCTCACCCGCATCGGCGACGTCTGGGCGGTGGCGATCAGCGCGACCGAGACGCGGATCGGCTACCTCGTCATCGGTGACGTCTCCACGATGGACGAGTCCGACCAACGCACCGTCGAGCGCGCGGCCGTCGTCACCGCCCTCGTCCTCCTCGGTGAGCGCAACCGCGCCGAGGCCCGCCAGCAGCAGCGCACCGACGTCGTCGCCGGTCTCGTGAGTGGGCACGGCGACCTCGGGGTCCTCTCCGCCGCGGCCCGTTCGCTCGGCGTCGACCTGCGCGAACCCAGCTGCCTGCTCGTCGTGCGCCGCGACGACGGCGGCCCGGCACGCTCGCTCGTCCTCGCCGTCAACGCCGCCCTGGGCGGCCTCGGTCTCGTCGGCGAGGTCGACGGCCACGCCGTCGCCCTGGTCCCCGGCACGGACCCGGGACCCGCGGCGGCCGAGCTGGCTCAGCGGCTCTCCCGCACGAGTGTGGTGACCGTCGGCGCCGCCGGACCCGTGAGCGAGGGGGCGGGCGCGAGCGCCGGCCGCCTCCTCGAGGACCTGGCCGCAGCGCACACCGAGGCCCTGCGCACCGCGGAGGCGCTCGTCGCCCTCGGGCGTCGCGGCGACGGGGCCTCGGCCGCCGACCTGGGCTTCGCGGGACTCATCGTGGGCACCCGACCCGAGGTCGCGGCATACGTCCACTCCGTCCTCGGCGCGCTGGTGGACTACGACGCGTCGCGGGGCACGGACCTCGTCGGCACCCTCGAGGCCTACTTCCTCGCGGGGTCCAGCCCGCGGCACGCGGCGACGCGGCTGCACGTGCACACCAACACCGTGGCGCAGCGGCTGGAGCGGATCAGCCGCCTCGTCGGCGACGCCTGGCAGTCACCGGAGCGCGCCCTCGAGCTGCAGCTCGCGCTCCGCCTGCGTCACCTCGTCGCGAGCTGACCGTCCACGGCGTCGGCCAGCGCCGTGATCGCCGTCGGCTGGAGGATGACCGAGTAGTGGTTCGAGCCCGCCACCTCGCTGGTGCGCAGTCCCGCGGGCGGGTCGAGCGCTCGCAGCCGGGTCTCGTCGTAGAGGCCCTGCGGTTCGTCGAGGAGCCCCCGTTCGGCGAAGAGGAGCTGGGTGTCCACGCCGGCCTCGACCGCGCGTCGGGCGGCCGTGTGCGCATCGGGGTCCGAGAGGACGCCGCGTCCGTCGGCCCGGACGGCGTCGAGGACGCAGCTCGAGCGCCAGCCGTCGCCGCTCTGGACGAGGTCGTGCTCGAGGTAGCGCTGCAACCACCCCCCGGTGGGGCCGGCCAGCAGCGGCCCGATGGCCGGGTGGCGACGCCAGAACGCGAGGTGGTCCTCGGGTGAGTCGAAGACCATGGACAGCCGCGCCATCGCCGGCCCGAGGACTGCGGAGAGCGCGTGGTCGGGGTCGCGCCCTGCCAGCGTCGGGAAGGCCAGTCCCCCGTCGACGAGGACGAGGGAGCGGTAGCGGTCGGGGTCCTCCGCCGCGGCGAGGGCGGCCACGAACGCGCCCATCGAGTGGCCGACGAGGATCGGACGCCCACCGAACGCGGAGGCGATGGCGAGCGTGTCCTGTGCGTGGACCGCCAGCCCGTAGGGGCCGGGCACGTCGCGGCTCGCCGCACGCCCTCTGAGGTCCGGGGCGAGCAGCCGCACGGTGCCGACGCCGTGGCGTCGCACGAGCTCGTCGGCCAGGGCCTGCCAGGCGAGCCCGTTGGCGGTGATGCCGTGCAGGGCGAGGACGACCGGCACGTCCGAGCGCGCCGCACCGGGGATGAGGTCGTGGACCGCGAGCGTTCCCGTCTCGACCTGCACGGTGAAGGCCGGGTCCACTCGCACTCGCTCACCTTCCGCGCCGGGGGCCGCGAAGGTGCCGCCCCAGGCGATGACCGTATGCCGCCCGCCCCCGACCGAGCATGGGCTCCGGCACCACATCCCGCCCGGATCGGTGTGCGGGCGGGACCCGCAGGTCACGCGGTGGCGCCGCCTCCGCGACGGCGGAGCCGGTACCACCGAGGACGCGTCCGGTTCATCGGCCAGCCCAGGCCCTCGGTGGTCGCGGGCTCGACGGTGAGCAGCTCCCACTCCCGGAACGCCCTCTCGACCTCGTCCCGGGAGACCCCTTCCACGAGCGCACGCAGTGCCGTGCGCCCGAAGGCAAGGAGCAGCAGGGTGGCTCCGGGATTCGACAGGGCCGTGACACCCCGGGCCTGCGCGTCACGCTGGCGTGCGTCGAGACCTTGGAAGCAGCCGACGTCGAGGAAGAAGTCGAACGTGCCGAGGTCGGCCACGCGCAGGTCCGTCACGTCCGCCACGACGTGGGTGGCGCCGCTCGTGTCCCTGCGCCGGGCTTCCTCGATCGCGGCCGGGACGTTGTCGACACCGACGACCGCCCAGCCACGTCCCGCGAGCAGCGAGGTGTACTGACCGCGGCCACAGCCCAGGTCGAGGGCCCGACCGGGAGGACGGTCGCGCTCGCTCTCCTCCCGGTCCAGGAGTGTCGCGATGCTGTCCGCCGCCGCGGCCGCGTAGCCCTCCCACGGCGTGATCCCGAGGCGGTACAGGTGGTCGTACTTCGTCATGGCCGTCGCCTCCCTCGACCCATGACAGCACAGCCGAGGGCGTGGTGCGCGTGTCCTGCTGGGTACGAGGAGGACATGAGCGGCACACCGTCGGACGACCCCGCCCAGCCCTGCGTCGACCTGACCGCACGGACGGACGATGAGGCGTGAGCGACCTGTACCGGTCCCCGGCCCACGCCAGGCAGGTCCGCGAGTGGTGTCGACGACGCCTGGGCGTGTGGGACGTCCCACACGACACCGACCACGTCGAGACCAGCCTGGGCCGCACGCACCTGACGTGGGCCGGAGCTCCCGGGGATGTCGTGTGTCTGTACCTGCCCGGCACCAACGTCAACGCGGCGGTGAGCACGACCGTCCTCACGGAGCTCAGTGGTCGCTTCCGGGTGGTGTGCGCCGACCTGCCCGGACAGCCCGGCCTGAGCGCCGCGGGCCGGCCACCCGACGAGGTCGCCGGCTATGGCCGGTGGACGGGCGAGGTCGTCCGGCACGTCAGGCACCGTCACCCTCGTGCGCGGCTCGTCCTCATGGGTCATTCCCGGGGGGCCGCAGCCGCCCTGTCCGTGGACCCACCGGATGTCGATGCGCTGGTGCTCGTCAGCCCGGCCGGCCTTGCCCGGGTGAGGCTCACCCCCTTGGTGCTTCGACGGAGCACTGCCTGGCTGCTGCGGCCCTCCCCCGCCCGGTCCAGGCGGCTGGTCGACCTCATGGCAGGTGCCTCGGGTGACCCGGGCCTCGAGCCGATGGTCGACTGGATGACCGTGGTCGCGAGGTGCACCCGGACCACGGGTGCACCCGGCCCCCTCCCGTCGGACGTGCTGGACCGCTGGCGCGGGCGACCCGTCCGAATCCTGGCTGGAGCGCTGGACGTGTTCTTCCGGCCGGCCCGCCTCGCCGAGGCAGCGGTCAGGATCGGGGCGCGACTCGACGTCGTGGAGGACGCCGGCCACCTGCTCGTCGACCAGAGACCCGACCTCGTGGCCACCGCCGTGACCGAACTCGTGTGACCGGCGTCGAGCGACCCTCAGGAGGGCTGCTGCTGCAGTCGACGGACGGCGACACCGACCTCCTCCTCGGTGACGGGGAAGCCGGGCATGCGGGTGAGGCGGACCAACGGCACCGCGCGCAACATCTCACCGTTGCGGGGGTCGGCCATCAGCCGGGCGAACTCGCTGTCCCCCATGGCCTGGTGCAGCCACGGCCCTCCCTCGGGGTGCGCGAACCACTGGTCGGCGGTCGAATCGGGGGTGAGCGGCGGTGCGAGGTCGTCACCCTCGAGGTCGACGGTGGCCGACAGGCGGACGTCCCGGGACGACGCGCCGACGCGGACGTCGAACGTGCCGCCCTCGACGACCCATCGCCCGAGCGCCGTGTGCCAGAACGCGAAGGCGCGGCGGTCGAGGACGAGGCCCACCTCGGCGGACTCCCCGGCGTCGAGGGAGACGCGGGTGAAGCTGCGCAGCTCCTGATCCGGCCGGTACACGCTGGCGTGCCGGTCGGCGACGTAGACCTGCACCGTCTCGGTGCCCGCGCGGGTGCCGGTGTTGGTCACCGTGAGCCGGACCTCGGTGCGAGGCCCGGCAGGGTCCACGACGTCGACGGTGAGACCGGTGTACGCGAACGTCGTGTACGACAGCCCGTGCCCGAAGGGGTAGGAGACGGGGAGCCGGTGGGCGTCGTACCAGCGGTACCCGATGAGCAGGCCCTCGCCGTAACGCACGTGGCCGTGCTCGCCGGGAAAGGCGCCGATCGTCGGGTTGTCCTCGTACCGGACCGGGAGGGTCTCGGCGAGGCGCCCCGAGGGGTCCGTGACGCCCAGGAGGAGGTCCGCGGTGGCGCTGCCGCCCGCCTGACCGAGGAGCCACCCCTCGAGGACCGCTCGGGCGTGGTGCTGCCACGGTGCGACGGTCACGGCTCCGCCGTTGGAGAGGACGACGACGACCCGGGGGTTGACGGCCGCGACCGCCCCGAGCAGCTCGACCTGCGCGGTGGGCAGGTCCATGGTCGAGCGGTCGTACCCCTCCGACTCCCACGACGGTGGTAGCCCCAGGAAGACGAGCGCGACGTCAGCGGCCGATGCCGCGGCGACTGCCTCGCCCACGAGGGCCTCGTCACCGGAGTCGGCGTCGACGACGTACCCGGCAGCGAAGACCACGTCGCGTCGACCACCGAGCGAGGTGGTGAGCGCGTCCAGCGCGGAGTCGAGACGGGTGGGGTTGACCTGTGAGGAGCCGGCGCCCTGGTACCGCGGGGTTCGGGCCATCTCGCCGATGACGGCGACGGAGCCGGCGCCCTCCGGGTCGAGCGGCAGAAGTCCGCCGTCGTTCTTGAGCAGCACCGCGCTGGCCGTCGCGGCGTCCCTCGCGAGCGCATGGTGCGCGTCGACATCGACCGGGTCGACCTGGACGGTGAGTCCCCGCAGGGCACGGTCCGCCAGCGTGAGGACGCGTTCTGCGGCCCGGTCGACCTCCGCCTCGGCGAGCGTGCCCGAGCGGACGGCATCGAGGACCGTCCGGGTTCCGCCGCCGCTGCTCGACGGCATCTCGAGGTCGAGCCCGGCGGCGACGGCAGCGTCGCGGCGGTTGACGGCGCCCCAGTCGGACACGACGAGGTCGTCGAACCCCCACTCCTCGCGCAGCACGGTCGTCAGCAGCCACGGGTCCTCGGAGGCGTACACGCCGTTGATCCGGTTGTAGGAGCACATCACCGTCCAGGGCCGTGCTCCGGTGACGACGCGCTCGAAGGCCGGGAGGTAGATCTCGCGCAGGGTGCGCTCGTCGACGTCGGCCGAGACCGTCATGCGGTCGGTCTCCTGGTTGTTCGCGGCGAAGTGCTTGAGGGACGTGCCCACCCCTTGCGACTGGACGCCCATGACGAGGGCGGTCGCGAGCTCCCCGGCGAGGTGCGGGTCCTCGCTGAGGTACTCGAAGTTGCGGCCGCACAGCGGCGACCGCTTCATGTTGATGCCCGGGCCGAGGAGCACCGAGACGCCGAGGGCGCGGCTCTCGCGACCGAGCGCCTCGCCGACCCGACGCATGAGGTCGGTGTCCCAGCTCGAGGCGATCGCCGACGCCGGGGGGAAGCACGTCGCGGGTTCGCTGCCGGTCAGACCGAGATGGTCGCCGCCCTCCTGCTGGGTCCGCAGCCCGTGCGGACCGTCGGACACGAGCAGGGACGGGACGCCCAGCCGCTCGATCGCGGTGGTGCGCCAGAAGTCCTCGCCGTCGAGGAGCGACACCCTCTCCTCCAGCGTCAGCTCCGCGAGGACGCGTGGAACGTCCAGCCCCTGCCCCGTCGGGTGCGTGTCGGTCATGACGGCTCCTACCGGTGGGTGGTCAGTCGTGAGGTCCAGTCGCAGGATGATCTCGCCGTCGGGGTCCGTGTCACCCCTCGGGGTGAAGCCGAGCCGGGCGTAGAAACCGGCGGGCCCACCCTCGCCCTGCCCATGGCTGGTGAGGAGCTCGGTGCCCCCGTGGGCACGCACGAGGTCCACGACCTGGCGAACCACCTCCCGGCCATGGCCCTGGTGCTGGTGCCGGTGGTCGATGAGGAGCTTCCACAGGAACCACGGCCCGTTGATGTCGGGAGGCCGGGGTTCCACGTCCCAGCTCACCATGACGAACCCCACCGGCAGTTCGTCGGCGTAGACGGCTCGGTACCAAGGGTTGCCCTCCGGGCAGTCCGCAGCCTCCTCCATCGAGTCCGCCACGGAGCTCACGAAGCGTTCCTGCTCGGGCGTCGTGCGCAGCGCGAGCACGGATTCGAGGTTGGCCGCGGTGATCTGCCGCAGCGTGAGCGTCACAGCCGAAACGATAGCGCTGGATGCGTGCGCCCGCCGGGGCCTCAGCGCGCCGCGACCCGGATCCAGGAGGTCGTGAGGTCGGCGTCAATGCAGACGGACTCCACACCCTGCCGGGCCTGAAGTCCGAGCGGGGTCACCACCACGCCGGTCAGGCGGGCGCCGGGGCGGGAGGCGGCGCATCCGTGAGGTGGGGGGTTCGTGCTGACCAGGGTCAGGTCTCCGGTCGCATCGAGGGCGACCGTGCCTCGGTCGACCGGGTCGCTGGCCAACGATCCCTGGTCGTCCAACCGGTAGGTGGCGAACGCCGGGTTGCGTGCCTCGATGGCCAGGAGCATCCCGGTCCCCCGCATGAGCCAGACCCCGCCGGCATCCGCCACGTCCCGCAGTGGTGTGGCGTCGGTCATGGACGGCATCGCGATCGCCGAACCCGCGGGCGAGGCCGGGGACAGTCGCGTCAGCGTGATGTCGTCACCGAGGTTGCCGCAGTGGTTCAGGACCTCGAGAGTCAAGGAGCCTGCGTCGTACCGGGAGACCACCCAGGAGTAGGCGCAGCCTCCAGGACGATCCCGTGCGCCGATGCTGTTTCCGCTCAGCGTGTAGACCCACGTGTTCTCCGTGGTGTTCGCGTTCGGGCTTCCCGATCCCGACCCGTCGGCGTTGAAGGTCCACAACCACGGGAACCCGCCGAAGAGCGAGTCGGCCTCCACGAGCCAGGTCCCGACGAGCTCGGTCGGGGAGATCAGCTGGGTCGTGCTGGGCCTCGGCGTCGCGGGCTGGAGCCGGTCGCGACCATCGCGGTCACCACCCTGCTGGAACGCGAGGATGCCTCCGAGTGCCAGGATCCCGACGACGACGGCTGCGACGGCCCAGCGGGTGACGTGCCTGAGCCGTTCGGCCCGGGAGGTGCGTGCCACGAACTCCCGGTAGGCCGGGTCGACGTTCGTCGAGGTGGCGTACCCGTCATCGGCGAGCGCCGTCAACGCCCTCTCGATGGCCCGGTCGTCGATGGTCATCTGCTCTCTCCCATCATGGCGTGCAGGGCGGTTCGGGCCCGGTGGGCGTGCTGCTTGACGCTGCTCACACCGATCTCCAGGGCCTCGGAGGTCGCGACCTCGCTCAGCTCGAGGAAGTAGCGACACACGAGCACCTCGCGCTGCCGTGCCGGCAGTGCGCGGATCGCCGCAGCGAGCCGGCGCAGCTCGTCGTGTTCGACGGCGGAGTCCTCCGAGCTCGCGGTGTCCGCGCGGGAAGGCAGCCGCGCCAGGGCACCCCTTCCCCTGATGAGCCGGCGCTGAGTGGTGCGGCACTGGTTGATCGTCGCCCGGCGCAGGTACGCCACCACCGCCCCGGAGCTCCTCAACCCCTCCCAGTGGCGGTGCAGGGACACGAAGGCCTCCTGCGCCGCGTCCTCGGAGGCGGCCCGGTCACCGATGAGGCAGTAGGCGAGCCGCACCAGGCTCGCGTAGTGGTCCCGGAAGAGCTGCTCGAGGACCACGTCCCGGTCGAGCGTGGTGCCGGGGTGCAGTGCCGTCGCCGAGTGATCGCCGTCGTTCACATCCGCCTCCAAGAATCGGCCTCTGAGCAGAGGTCGCCGGAGCACTCCCAGGGTTGACACGAGGCGTTCGCGAGTTCGAGTTATCCGCGTCGGCCGAACGGTCTCCCGAGGACCACGCATCGCGAGAACCATCGTGCCCCTCACGGAGGTTCTGGTCATCCCGTGTCAACCCCCGGGCGGGAGCGGCGACTTCCCGTGTGACCGGCTTTCGCGCCCTCCCCTGATCCGCGGCCCGACCGCATCCCACGCACCACCCTTCACCCACCACCCGACCCCGAAGGACTCCGCCATGTCCATCTCCGTGACGACCAGATCCGCACTCATCCAGCGCACCGCTGTGGTGGCCACCGCGACGAGTGCACTCCTCCTCCTTTCCGCGACCCCAGCGGCCTTCGCTCGGCCGGAACCCGGGCCGAGGACCGTGACCGACATCGGGACCTCCGTGCAGCACTGCCTCCTGCAGCGTGCCGGGACCCAGTACGTCCGGTGCGACGACCTGACCGGCAACGGCGTTCCGGCCCCCACCTGGGTGCCCGAGTACTGACACCCCCCAGGAACCACCCGGTGGACCAAGGGATGACGGCGTCGGGACCGACGGCCGTCAGCCCAGCGGGTCGCTGGCGCGGTGCGAGTCGGCGCCGGCGAAGGTGCTCCGCCTGCGGTGATGCCCGCCGTGCCAGCTCACCAGCATGACGGTGGCGTCGTCCTCGAGGGCGTGCCCGGTGGCATCCAGGACGCTGTCCGCGAGTCGACGGACCGCCTCGCGGGGGTGCAGGTCCGCGGTCTCCGCGATGGCCACGGACAGGTCGATGCCCGCGGCGTTCCGCTCGAGCATCCCGTCGGTGACGAGGACGACGCGGTCCCCGGGCTCCAGTGCCGTCGTGGTGCTGCGGAAGCGGGTGTCGCCGAAGAGTCCGAACGGGGGGTCGGCGGGAAGCGCGAGAGTGGTGACCACCCCTGCGCGCAGCAGGAACGGAGCCACGTGTCCGGCATTGACGAGCTCGAGCTCACCGCTGCGCAGGTCCAACCGTCCGATGAGGCCGGTCACGAAGTCGTCGAGCGCGTTGTCGGCCGAGTGACCCGCCAGCGCGGCGTTGGTGGCCGACGCCTGCTCGAGCAGTGACGCGCCCTGCCGTCGTGCGCCGCGCAGACCCCCCACGCACAGCGTGGCCGTCAGGGCAGCACCGACTCCGTGTCCCATCGCGTCCGTCATCGACAGGTGCAGGACGTCCCGGGCCAGGCTGTAGTCGAAGGTGTCCCCGGCGATCTTTGCCGCCGGCTCCAACCATGCCGCGAGGGTGAAGGCCCCTGCCTCGCAGGTTCGCGGACCGGGGAGGAGCCGCTGCTGGATCTCCGCGGACAGGCTCGACGGACGGCTGCGCTGGCCCCACTCGTACACGTCCGTGTGTCTCCGGTTCGCGATCGCCACGAACGCCAGCAGGTGCGCGAGTCTGGCGATCTCCGCCAGGGCGTCAGTGTCCGGTGCCTGCGGTACACAGAGCTCGAGCAGGCCGATGACCTCCCCGCGCTCGGTCATGGGGGCGAGGACCGTCCACTGTGGCGACCCCGACCCGGGCTCGGTCTCCGATGCCGACACCTGCACGGTCTGGGTGCGCACCGCCTGCTCGGCAGGGCCCCCGTCCAGCGGCACCACCATGGCCCGCTCGCCGGCGTCGCGCCGCTCGCCGGTCAGGCGCGGCGTGGCGTCCGCGGCGTCGTCGGCGTGCTGGAGGGGGATGTGCGAGAGGCGAACCAGGGCGCGCCCGGACTGGTCGACGATGAGGAACGACACCTCGGTGGCGCCCACCGCCCTGCCCAGCTCCTTGGTCACCGCCTCCACGGCATCGACCGGCGAGGCGGCCTCCGCAGCGTCCAGCACACGTCCCAGACTGGTGGACGACTGTTCAGGGGCCATGGGCGGAGCATAGGGGGAGGCCGCGTGTCGGTCAGGCAATGCGGAGAGACCTCCGGTCGACCCAGCGAGGCGTCGTGGCCCGGTAGTCCTCGTATGCCGGCCCGAACTTCTCGAGGAGCGCCGTCTCCTCCGCCCGGATCTGGACGCGGTCGATGAAGCCGACGAAGCCGACCAGCGGGAGGAGCGCGGCCCACGAGCCCCGCCCGACCGCGTGCGCCAGCAGCAGTCCCGCCATCCCCACGTACATGGGGTTGCGACTGACGGTGTTGGCGCCGCCGGTCACGAGCACCGTCGCGCGCCCGGGCTGGAACGGCTCGGTGGTCGTGCCAGCGCGGCGGAATCGGTTCGCTGCCGCACCGGCCATCGAGAGGGCGACCAGCGAGATGGCGGCCGCTGCAGCGCTGCGACTCCTCGTGGGAGGGCGCGCTCCGTCCGAGAGCGCCCGCTGGACCAGGGCAGCCCCGACGGCCACTGCGGGAGGTGGGATGCGTGGCACGGTGCCCACCCTGCTCCCACGGGCTGGGTCCTGTCGAGTGCCTGCGACCCCGCAGCCGAGAGGCGGCCTCGGTCAGCGGCGGCTGGAGGCGAGCAGCCGGGCGGCGATCGCTTCGGGGGTGAGACCCACACGGTCGAGGACCTGACCCCGGGAGCCGTGGTCGAGGAACTCGCGCGGCAGCCCGAAGAGGTCGATGGGGACGTCGATCCCCCTGTCGCGCAGGGCTGTCGACACGTGTGAGCCGATACCGCCGGCGAGGGAGTTGTCCTCGACCACCGCGACCCGGCCGGCGTCGCCGGCGAGCTCGTCGAGCACCGGGTTGACCGGCAGCGCCCAGACCGGGTCGACGACCCGCACCCGCAGGCCCTCGGCGCCGAGCTTGTCGGCGACCGTGAGCGCCGTCGCGGCCATGGAGCCGACCCCGACGAGGAGGAGGTCGACCGCACCCTCGTCCGGCTCCATGAGGACGTCGACCCCGGCGACACTGCGCACCGCCCCGATCGGGTCGGCCACCGACCCCTTGGGGAAGCGGATCACCGACGGCGCGTCCGCGATGTCGACCGCCGTACGGAGCGCAGCGGGGATCTGCTGCCCGTCCCGAGGCGCCGCGAGGTGGAGTCCCGGGACGATCCCGACCAGCGACATGTCCCACATGCCGTGGTGCGAGGCGCCGTCGGGTCCGGTGATGCCGGAGCGGTCGAGGACGAACGTCACGCCGGCGCGGTGCAGGGCGCAGTCCATGAGGAGCTGGTCGAAGGCGCGGTTGAGGAAGGTGGCGTAGATCGCGACGACCGGGTGCAGGCCGGCATACGCCAGCCCGGCGGCCATCGTCGTCGCGTGCTGCTCGGCGATCCCGACGTCGAACGTCCGCTTCGGAAAGCGCTTCGAGAACGCGTCCAGCCCGACCGGGATCATCATCGCCGCGGTGATGGCGACGATGTCCTCGCGCTCCTCCCCCAGCTCCACGAGGGCGTCGCTGAACTCCTCGGTCCAGCTCCGCCCGGAGATCTCCAGGGGCAGACCGGTCTCGGGGTTGATGACGCCGACCGCGTGGAACTGGTCGCTCTCGTCGTTGATGGCGTGGTCGTAGCCCTTGCCCTTCTGGGTGATCGCGTGCACGAGCACCGGCCCCCCGAAGGCGCGCGCCCGCCGCAGCGCCTGCTCCAGCGCCGCGATGTCGTGACCGTCGACCGGGCCGACGTACTTGAGCCCGAGGTCCTCGAAGAGCCCCTGCGGGGCGACGATGTCCTTGATCCCCTTCTTCATCCCGTGGAGGGTCTCGTACATCGCTCCCCCGACGACGGGGGTGCGGTGCAGCGCCGACTTGCCCCAGTCGAGGAACCGTTCGTAGCCGCGGGTCGTCCGCAGCGTCGCGAGGTGGTCGGCGAGCCCGCCGCGGGTCGGCGCGTAGGAGCGCTCGTTGTCGTTGACGACGATGACGAGCGGCAGGTCCGACTCGGCGGCGATGTTGTTGAGCGCCTCCCAGGCCATGCCGCCGGTGAGCGCGCCGTCCCCGATGACCGCGACCGTGTGCCGGTCGCGCTGACCCGTGACGACGCGCCCGGCCGCGATGCCGTGCGCCCACGAGAGCGAGCTCGAGGCGTGCGAGCTCTCGACGACGTCGTGCTCGGACTCCGCCCGGCTCGGGTAGCCCGAGAGCCCGCCCTGCTTGCGCAGCCCGGAGAAGTCGTGGCGCCCGGTGAGCAGCTTGTGCACGTAGGACTGGTGGCCGGTGTCGAAGACGACGGCGTCGGACGGGCTGTCGAACACCCGGTGGATCGCGATGGTCAGCTCGACCACCCCGAGGTTGGGTCCGAGGTGACCGCCGGTGCGGGAGACCTCGTCGACGAGGAACGTCCGGATCTCCTGGGCCAGGGTCGCCAGCTCGGGTCGGGTGAGGTCCGTGAGGTCACCAGGTCCCTGGATGCGCTCCAACACGCTCACACGCTCTCCCTCTCGCTGCCGTGGTCCATCCGCACAAGTCTAGGTGCTGGCCGGGGGCGTGCCCGCTCGGGCAGGGCTCTCCGGGCGAACCCTCACCGGCCCGTGAGGAAACTCTCACAACCTCGGCACGAACGCGTGCCCCTGCATGGCCTCCAGCAACAGCCCGGCCGCCCGACGGGCCGCGAGCAGCCGGGCGCCCTCGGCCTCGAGGGCGGCCAGCGCCGCGGCGACCCCCTCCGGCTCGACGTGGTCCGCGAGGTCGACCCGCAGACCCCGGTATGCCGTCCGCATCGCTCCCAGCTGACCGTCGAGGTGGTGCGTGGTCACCCACGCGAGGGCGAGCGGGTGGCGGCGCCACACGGCATACATGCGGTACTCCGACGGGCAGTGGTCGAGCAGCCAGCCCACCGCCGGAATCTGCCAGCCCGGCGCGCCCGGCGGCGGCACCCGAGCGGGCCACCCCGGCGGACCGCTGCGGGCCCCGCCCGGTGCGCCGGGGCTGGCGGCCCGCCGCAACGGGGGCGGCGGGTTGTCGAACATGCGTTCGAGTCTAGCCCGGCCCACCCCCGCCGGGCAGGCCCCGGGGTCGTGGGCCACATCGTGGACCGCCCGAGACCTAAGCCATAACTCGCTCTTATGCTTCCCATCAACGTTTCAACCCTATTGAGGATCGAGGACCCATGACGAGCGTCGCCTCCGGCAGCCGCGCCCTGCGGCCGCCTCGCACCGGCCGGTCCAACGGCCAGTGGGCCGTCGACGGTCGCGAGCCGCTCAACCCCAACGAGGCGTTCAAGGCCGAGGACAACGGCCTCAACGTCCGCGAGCGGATCGAGACCATCTACGCGCGCGACGGCTTCGACGCCATCTCCGGCGACGACCTCCACGGCCGGTTCCGCTGGTGGGGCCTCTACACGCAGCGCAAGCCCGGGATCGACGGCGGGCGCACCGCCTCGCTCGAACCGCACGAGCTCGAGGACCGCTTCTTCATGCTCCGCGTCCGCACCGACGGACAGCTCCTCTCCCCCGACCAGCTGCGCGTCCTGGGAGTCATCTCCACCGAGTTCGCCCGCGAGAGCGCCGACATCAGCGATCGCCAGAACATCCAGTACCACTGGATCGCCATCGAGGACGTCCCCGAGATCTGGCGTCGGCTCGAGGCCGTCGGGCTCCAGACGACCGAGGCCTGCGGCGACACCCCCCGCGGCTTCCTCGGCTCGCCCGTCGCGGGAGTCGCCGCCGACGAGATCATCGACCCCACGCCGGTCATCCGCGAGATCACGTCACGATGGCTCGGCGACCAGGAGCTCTCCAACCTCCCCCGCAAGTTCAAGACCGCCATCACGGGGCACCCGAGCCTGGACGTCGTGCACGAGATCAACGACGTCTCGCTCGTCGGCGTCGTCCACCCCGAGCTCGGCCCCGGCTTCGACCTCTGGGTCGGCGGTGCCCTCTCGACCGCGCCACGGCTCGCCGAGCGCCTCGGCGTCTTCGTGTCCGAGGCCGACGCCCCCGATGTCTGGCACGGCGTCGTCTCGATCTTCCGCGACTACGGCTACCGCCGGATGCGCACCAAGGCCCGCCTGAAGTTCCTCCTCGCCGAGTGGGGCCCGGAGAAGTTCCGCGAGATCCTCGAGACCGAGTACCTCGGTCGCGCCCTGCCCGACGGGCCGGCGCCCGCACCGGCGAAGGGTCCCGGCGACCACGTGGGCGTCCACGCCCAGAAGGACGGCCGCTTCTACGTCGGGGCCGCACCGACGGTGGGACGCGTCAGCGGAACCATCCTCACCAGCCTCGCGGACCTCGTCGACCGCGTCGGTGGCGACGGGGTGCGGCTCACCGCCCACCAGAAGCTCGTCGTCCTCGGCGTCCCCGAGGCGGGCGTCGAGGACCTCGTCACCGGCCTGGAGGGCCTCGGGCTCACGGCCAGGCCGAGTCCGTTCCGCCGCTCGACGATGGCGTGCACCGGCATCGAGTACTGCAAGCTCGCGCTCGTCGACACCAAGGACACCGCGACGGTCGTCATCGCCGAGCTCGAGAGGCGCCTGGCCGGCATCGAGCTCGACACGCCGATCTCGTTGCACGTCAACGGGTGCCCCAACTCGTGCGCCCGGATCCAGACCGCCGACATCGGCCTCAAGGGGCTCATCACGACGACGGACGTCGGCGAGCACGTGCCCGGGTTCCAGGTCCACCTGGGCGGGGGACTCGCCTCCCCCGAGCGCGACGAGGCCGGTCTCGGACGGACGGTCCGCGGCCTCAAGGTGCGGTCGGCCGACCTCGCCGACTACGTGGAGCGGGTCGTCCGCCGGTTCGTCGAGCAGCGCACCGCCGGTGAGTCGTTCGCCACGTGGGCCCACCGCGCCACCGATGAGGAGCTGACATGAGCACCGCCACCACCCGGAGCACCCGGCGCAGCGAAGGTGAGCTGCGGGCCCTGGCCGTCGAGGGCTCCCTCCTCGATGACACCGATGCCGTCGGCGTCGCGCGCTGGGCGGCCGAGACCTTCCCCGGCACCCTGGCCGTCGCCTGCAGCATGGCCGAGGGCGTCCTCCCCCACCTCGTCTCGCAGCACGCGCCCGGCGTCGACGTCCTGTTCCTCGAGACCGGCTACCACTTCTCGGACACCATCGGCACCCGCGCCCGGGTGGCCGACGAGCTGGACGTCACCGTCGTCGACGTCATGCCCGAGCTGACCGTGGCCGAGCAGGACGCGAGGTTCGGCCCCCGCCTCCACGACCGCGACCCGGTGTCCTGCTGCGCGATGCGCAAGATGGAGCCGCTGGCCCGGACGCTCGACGGCTACGAGGCCTGGGTCACCGGGGTGCGCCGCGACGAGGCGCCGACCCGGACCCACACCCCGCTCGTGACCTTCGACGAGAAGCACGGCCTCGTCAAGGTCAACCCCCTGGTGACGTGGTCGCTCGACGACGTCACGGCATACGCCATCACCCACGCGGTCCCGGTGAACCTCCTTCTCTCCGACGGGTACCCGTCGATCGGGTGCGAGCCCTGCACGAAGCGGGTCGCCCCGGGCGAGGACCCCCGGTCCGGCCGCTGGGCCGGGCTGTCCAAGACCGAGTGCGGGATCCACACATGAGCGCCCCCGTGACCGCCCGCCCGGCGGTGGACGACACCGTGACGCACGACGAGCACGTCCTGAACCAGCTGGACGCCCTCGAGAGCGAGGCGATCCTCATCATCCGCGAGGTCGTCGGCGAGCTCGAGCGCCCGGTGCTGCTCTTCAGCGGGGGCAAGGACTCCGTCGTCATGCTGCACCTCGCCGCCAAGGCGTTCTGGCCGGCGCCGATCCCCTTCCCCGTCCTGCACGTGGACACGGGCCACAACTTCCCCGAGGTCCTCGACTACCGCGACGCGACCGTCGAGCGGCTCGGCCTGCGCCTCGAGGTGGCCAGCGTCCAGGACTGGATCGACGACGGACGCCTCCGGGACCGGCCCGACGGCACCCGCAACCCGCTCCAGACCCTCCCCCTGCTCGACGCGATCACGAGCCACCGCTTCGACGCGGTCTTCGGCGGCGGCCGGCGCGACGAGGAGAAGGCCCGCGCCAAGGAGCGCGTCGTGAGCCTGCGCGACGAGTTCGGCCAGTGGGACCCGCGCACCCAGCGGCCCGAGCTGTGGAACCTCTACAACCCGCGGCACGCCCCCGGCCAGCACGTCCGGGTCTTCCCGATCTCGAACTGGACCGAGCTCGACGTCTGGCGCTACATCGAGCGCGAGGCCATCGACCTGCCCGGCCTCTACTACTCCCACGAGCGCGACGTGTTCGAGCGCGACGGCATGTGGCTCGCCGTCGGCCCACACTCCCGGCCGCGCGACGGCGAGGACGTCCGGACCCGCACGGTGCGCTACCGCACCGTCGGTGACATGTCGTGCACCGGCGCCGTCCTCAGCGAGGCCCGCACCGTCGCCGACGTCGTCGTCGAGGTGGCCGCCTCGACGCTCACCGAACGCGGGGCCACCCGGGCCGACGACCGGATGTCCGAGGCCGCCATGGAGGACCGCAAGAAGGAGGGCTACTTCTGATGCCGACCCTGCTCCGCCTGGCCACCGCCGGCTCCGTCGACGACGGGAAGTCCACCCTCGTCGGCCGCCTCCTCCACGACACGAAGAGCGTGCTCGCCGACCAGCTGGCCGCCGTCGAGCGCGTCTCGCGCGACCGCGGCCTCACCGCCGCCGACCTCGCCCTCCTCACCGACGGTCTGCGCGCCGAGCGTGAGCAGGGCATCACCATCGACGTCGCCTACCGCTACTTCGCCACGGCCGAGCGGTCGTTCATCCTCGCCGACTGCCCTGGGCACGTGCAGTACACCCGCAACACCGTCACCGGGTCGAGCACCGCCGACGTCGTCGTCCTCCTCGTCGACGCGCGCAAGGGCGTGGCCGAGCAGACGCGGCGACACCTCGCCGTGACCGCCCTGCTGCGGGTCCCGCACGTCGTCGTCGCCGTGAACAAGATCGACCTCGTCGACGACGCGGAGGCCGTCTTCGCGCAGGTGAGCCGCGACGTGCGCGAGGTGGCCGGGCAGCTCGGCATCGCCGACGCGCACGCCGTGCCCGTCTCGGCCCTGCTCGGCGACAACATCGTCGAGCCGTCCGCGAACACGCCCTGGTATGCCGGCCCCAGCCTCCTCGGGCTCCTCGAGACCCTCTCCCCCAGCGCCGAGGCGGACGAGGAGCCGTTCCGCTTCACGGTCCAGCTCGCGATCCGGCCGCAGGGCGCCGCTCGCGACCCACGCCACGTCGACTACCGCGGGTATGCCGGCCAGGTCACCTCCGGGGTCGTCGCGACCGGGACCCCGGTCGTCGCGCTCCCCTCCGGACAGCGCACGACGGTGGTCGGCATCGACCTCGGCGAGGCCGAGCTGGCCGAGGCGGCCGCGGGGCGGTCGGTGACGCTGCGGCTCGCGGACGAGGTCGATCTCTCCCGTGGTGACACCCTCGTCGCCGCCGACGACGTGCCGTCCCTCACCCAGGACCTCACGGGTGTCCTCTGCTGGCTCGGCGACACGTACCTGCGTCCCGGCGCCCGCGTCCTCGTCAAGCACCGGTCCCGCACCGTGCCCGCGATCGTCCGGGCCATCGACGGCCGGCTCGACCTCGACACGCTCCGGACCGAGCCGTCGGACCGGCTCTCGCTCAACGACATCGGGAAGGTCGTCCTGCGCACGGCCTCGCCGTTGCCGATCGAGGACTACGCCCGCAGCCGCGCCGGTGGCGCGTTTCTCGTCATCGACCCCGCCGACGGCAACACCGTGGCCGCCGGGATGGCCGGCACCCCATGAGCCTGCCCGTGGCGCTCGACCTCACCGACCGTCTCGTCGTGCTGGTGGGCGGTGGGCCGGTGAGCGGACGTCGTCTCCACGCCTTCCTCGACGAGGGCGCCCTCGTGCGCATCGTCGCCCCGTGGGTGTGCGAGGAGGTCGCGGACGCCCTGTCGGGCCGTGCGGACCGGGTGCAGTGGGTGCAGCGCGACTACGCGGGCCCCGTCGACCTCGAGGACGCCTGGCTGGTGCACACGGCCGCCGGCGATCCCCACGTGGACGAGGCCGTGCGCACGGACGCCGCCGCGCTGCGCGTGTGGTGCGTCGACGCGACCGACGCCTCCGCGACGAGGGCCAGCGTCCTGGCGCGCACGGACGTCACCACTCCCGACGGCGTCGTCACCGTCGCCGTGCACGCCGGCGGGGACCCGCGCCTCGCGACCACCGTCCGGGACGGCATCGACCTCGCCCTGCGCAGCGGTGGGATCGACCTGCGCCGCCGTCGCCCCCGCGAGACCGGGTGGGTCGCCCTCGTCGGGGGCGGGCCCGGCAGCGACGGGCTCCTCACCGCGCGCGGCCACGAGCTCCTGGCCTCGGCCGACGTCGTCGTCGTCGACCGCCTCGCCCCGCGCGGCGTCGTCTCCAGACTCCCCCGGTCGGTGCGGGTCATCGACGTCGGCAAGACCCCGCACCACCACCCCGTGCCCCAGGACCGGATCAACGCGATCCTCGTCGAGGAGGCCGAGCGCGGCCACGGCGTCGTGCGCCTCAAGGGTGGCGACCCCTACGTCCTCGGCCGCGGCAGCGAGGAGCGCCTCGCCTGCGAGGCTCACGGCATCGCGGTCGAGGTGGTCCCCGGCGTCACGAGCGCGATCGCGGTCCCGGCTGCGGCCGGCATACCGGTCACGCACCGTGGCCTCGCCAAGTCCTTCACGATGGTCACCGGACACGAGCAGATCCCCTCTCTCCCCACCGGATCGGACCACACGCTCGTGCTGCTCATGGGCGTCTCGATGCTCGCCGACATCGCCCGGGAGCTCATCGCGCAGGGGCGGCCGACCCACTGCCCGGTCGCCGTCGTCGAGCGGGGCTTCCTCCCGACCCAGCGGGTGACGATCGGCGACCTCGGCGACATCGCCGACCGCGCAAGGACGCGCGGCGTCGCGTCCCCGGCGGTCATCGTCGTCGGTGACGTGGTGTCCCTGGCCACCCCGGTCGGGGCCGCTGATCCGGACGAGCGGTTGCGCTAGTCCGGGAGTTGGGTATTGGGTGAGACCCAGGTCACAGTGACGTGGTCGGGAGGAGCCAAGATGTCCAGTCACCAGATCCCGGTCTCGCGCCGGACGCGGCGAACGAGACGGCTGGTCGCCGGCGCCGGCGCGATCGCCCTCACCGCCGGTCTCACCGCGGCCTGCTCCAGCAGTCCGGACGGCACGGTCGTCAACCTCTACGGTGGTGCCTCGGCGGTGAAGTTCGACGAGCTCATCAAGGCCTGCAACGCCGAGGCCGGCGGTCGGTACACCATCGTCGGGAACCTGCTCCCGAGCGACGCCGACGGGCAGCGGGAGCAGTTCGTCCGGCGCCTCGCCGCCAAGGACGACGGCATGGACCTCCTCGGCATGGACGTCACCTGGACCGCCGAGTTCGCCGAGGCCGGGTGGATCCGCGAGCTGACCGGCGAGAAGAAGGACGCCGCCGTGGAGGGGGTGCTCCAGCCGCCTGTCGACACGGCCACGTGGAAGGACAAGCTCTACGCCATCCCCCGGACGACCAACGTCCAGATCCTCTGGTACCGCAAGAGCCTCGTGCCGGAGCCGCCCGAGACGTGGGACGAGCTCCTCGAGCAGGCGCAGGCCCTCAAGGACGCCGGCAAGACCCACCAGATCGGGTTCACCGCGGCCCAGTACGAGGGCTACGTCGTCAACATCAACAACGTGCTCAACGCCTACGGAGCCACCTTCGTCAACGAGGACAGCACCAAGGTGACCCTCGACGACAAG
This sequence comes from Knoellia aerolata DSM 18566, assembly GCF_000768695.1. Classification (GTDB taxonomy): domain Bacteria; phylum Actinomycetota; class Actinomycetes; order Actinomycetales; family Dermatophilaceae; genus Knoellia; species Knoellia aerolata. The sequence goes on along the minus strand of NZ_AVPL01000007.1, from coordinate 60,473 downwards.
GCGGTCCAGGGACTCGCGTTGATGAAGAAGCTCGCGACGTCCGGTCTCGTCAGCGGGTCCCTGTCCAACGCGCAGGAGCCGGAGGTCTTCGCCGACCTGCAGGCGGGCCGGTCGGCCTTCTCGCTCAACTGGCCCTACGTCCTGTCCGCGATGCGCACCGCCAACCCCGAGGTCGCCGCCGACCTGGGCTACACGACGTTCCCGAGCGTCGAGGCCGGCCAGCCCCCCAAGGTGACCCTCGGTGGCATGAACTACGCGGTGAGCACGTACAGCAAGCACCCGGAGGAGACCTACGAGGCGGCGATGTGCCTGCGCAACGAGGAGCACCAGGTCAAGGCCGCGATCGACGCCGGCGACGCACCGGTGCTCGAGCGCATCTACACGAGCAACGCCGAGTTCCGGGAGCAGTACCCCATGGGTGACGTCATGCTCGAGGAGCTGAAGAACGCGGTGCCACGTCCGAGGACGCCGCTCTACCAGAACATCTCCACCCTGGTCTCGACGAACCTCTCTCCTCCGGGCTCCATCGACCCGGAGGCCTCCACGTCCGAGCTGCGTGACCTCATCGCGCAGACGCTCGAAGGAAAGGGGATCCTGCCGTGAGCAGCAGCACGAATGCAGCCGAGGCCGCCGGAGCCAGGGTCATCGAGGGCGGTCTCGACGGCTCGAACACCGGCGGCGACGACGGCACCGAGATCGCGAAGAAACGCTTCAGCGAGGGAAAGCGCGCCGAGCGCAACCTCGGGATCAAGCTGGTCGCCCCCGCGGTGATCATCATGCTGGCCGTGACGGCATACCCGATCTTCTACGCCCTGTGGCTGTCACTCAACCGCGCCGACCTGCGCACCCCCGACGCCAACGAGTTCATCGGACTCGAGAACTACGTCACCGTCCTGTCCAGCTCGATCTGGTGGCAGGCGTTCGGGATCACGATGTTCATCACGGTCGTCAGCGCCTTCCTCGAGCTCATCTTCGGGATGCTCCTCGCGATCGTCATGCACCGCACCATCGTCGGCCGCGGTCTCGTGCGCACCTCGGCGCTCGTGCCCTACGCGATCGTCACCGTCGTGGCGGCCTTCTCGTGGCGCTTCGCCTGGACCCAGGACCTCGGTTGGCTGGCCGGCAGCAACGCCCCACTCACCGGCAAGTGGTCCTCGATCGCGATCATCATCCTCGCCGAGGTGTGGAAGACCGTGCCGTTCATGGCCCTGCTCCTCATGGCGGGACTGGCGCTCGTGCCCGAGGACCTGCACAAGGCGGCGGCGATGGACGGCGGCTCGGCCTGGCAGCGGTTCTGGGCCATCACGGTGCCCCTCATCAAGCCGTCGATCCTCGTCGCGCTCCTGTTCCGCACCCTGGATGCGTTCCGGATCTTCGACAACATCTTCGTTCTCACCGGCGGCGCGAACGAGACGGCGTCGGTGTCGATGGTGGGCTACAACAACCTCATCCGGGGGCTCAACCTCGGCATCGGGTCGACGATGGCGGTGCTGATCTTCCTGTCCATCGCCATCATCGCGTTCATCTTCATCAAGGTCTTCGGGGCCGCCGCCCCGGGGTCCGATGACGGCGGGAGGCGCTGACATGCAGCAGGAGACGACCCAGCGGAAGCTGACCTGGACGGCGGTCAACACCCTGGTGCTCATCTACGCGTTCGTGCCCGTCGTCTGGATCATCTCGCTGTCGCTCAAGGACTCCGCGAGCCTCAACGACGGGAACTTCCTCCCGGTGTCGCCGTCGTGGGCGAGCTACCAGCAGATCTTCGACAACCCGGACTTCACACGGGCGCTCATCAACTCGATCGGCATCTGCCTCATCGCGACCTTCGTGGCGATCATCTTCGGCACGATGGCCGCCTACGCCATCGCCCGGCTCGACTTCCCCGGCAAGAGGACGATCGTCGCGCTGTCACTGCTCATCGCCATGTTCCCGCAGATCGCCCTGGTCACGCCGCTCTTCAAGATCGAGACCGCGCTGGGGCTGTTCGACACCTGGCTCGGCCTCATCATCCCCTACATCACGTTCGCCCTGCCGCTGGCGATCTACACCCTCTCCGCGTTCTTCCGGGAGATCCCGTGGGAGCTCGAGAAGGCGGCCAAGATGGACGGAGCCACGCCCTACCAGGCCTTCCGTCAGGTCATCACCCCACTGGCGATGCCGGGGGTCTTCACGACCGCCATCCTCGTCTTCATCAGCTGCTGGAACGACTTCCTCTTCGCGATCTCGCTGACGTCGACGTCGGCCTCGCGCACGGTCCCCGCCGCCATGGCGTACTTCACCGGCGCCACGACGTTCGAGAAGCCGACCGGGCCGATCGCCGCCGCCGCCGTCATCATCACCATCCCCATCGTCATCTTCGTCCTGCTCTTCCAGCGACGGATCGTGGCCGGACTGACGTCCGGCGCCGTCAAGGGCTGAGCAGGGACCCGCACGCACCCCGAAGGAGCAGCCATGGCTGAGATCGTCCTCGACAACGTCGTCAAGCGGTACCCGGACGGCGCGCTCGCCGTCGACAACTTCAACCTCGAGATCGCCGACGGGGAGTTCATCATCCTCGTCGGACCCTCGGGGTGCGGGAAGTCCACGACCCTCAACATGGTGGCGGGGCTGGAGGACATCACCCAAGGTCGCCTCCTCATCGACGGCGACGTCGTCAACGACAAGGCGCCCAAGGACCGCGACATTGCCATGGTGTTCCAGTCCTACGCCCTCTACCCGCACATGACGGTCGGCGAGAACATGGGCTTCCCGCTCAAGCTCGCTGGCGTCGACAAGGGGACGATCGCCAAGAAGGTCGGTGAGGCAGCGGAGATGCTCGAGCTCACCCAGCACCTCGACCGGCGCCCGTCGAACCTCTCCGGTGGCCAGCGCCAGCGCGTGGCGATGGGACGCGCGATCGTGCGCTCCCCCAAGGCGTTCCTCATGGACGAACCGCTGTCCAACCTCGACGCCAAGCTGCGCGTGCAGATGCGCACCCAGGTCTCGAGGATCCAGAAGAACCTCGGCACGACGACGATCTACGTCACCCACGACCAGACCGAGGCCATGACGCTCGGGGACCGGGTGGTCGTCATGCGCGGCGGGGTCGTGCAGCAGGTCGGCTCCCCCACCGAGCTCTACGAGCACCCGACCAACCTGTTCGTGGCCGGGTTCATCGGCAGCCCGTCCATGAACTTCCTGCCGGGACGGCTCGAGGGTGGCGGCAGGATCACCACGTCGCTGGGCGACGCCACCCTGCCCGACGAGCTCCGGCAGGCGCTCGACAAGGCCGCGTCGAGCTCCCAGGACGTCATCGTCGGCATCCGGCCCGAGCACTTCGAGGACGCCCGGCTCGTGCCCGAGGCCAAGGGAGGCGCGCGGTTCAACGTGCCCATCGACATCGTCGAGGCGATGGGCTCGGACATCTACGCCTACTTCACCGTGCGCGGCGAGGGCGCCCACTCCGCCGACCTCGACGACCTCGCAGCCGACGCCGGCAACGACATGCACGGCGGCGACGGGACCTCCGTCACCGCACGGCTCGACCCGGCCGCCCGCACCCGTCAGGGACAGGAGGCGGAGCTCTGGTACGACACCTCGCAGCTGCAGATCTTCGACGCCAAGACCGGGGACAACCTGCTCGAGGGCGTCACCCGCGCCAAGACGGGGTCGGAGAACGCCCCGACCTGACCCACCGTCAGCCCTTCGACCTGCCCTTGGCGCGGGCGATCTGCTCGAAGACCTCTTCGGACCACACATGCTCTCCGAAGAGCTGGTAGCGCGTGCCCGCGAGCCGCACGTAGGCGTCCCCCTCCGCCTCGTGCGCCTCGACGAAACCGCCGTCGCGGGCGAGCTCCATGACCATGGTGAACTCCTCGCAGTACCACCGGGCCGCGGCGTGCGCGGCCGTGAGCAGGGTGCCCTCACGGAACATCAGCCGCGCCGCCCACGCCTCCACCATCTCGGCCAGCAGCGGGTAGTTGAGGGGGTCCTCACACTTCACCTCGGCGCGGGCGAGCCGGGCCAGCGGGACCCGCTCGAGGAAGATGCGCCGCAGGTTCTTGCCGCGCAGGTCACTCCGGCCGCGGATGCCCTCGGGCGCCAACGTCGTCCGGATCCGCGTGACGTCGGCCTCGATGAGGCTGTCACCGAGGGCGCGCACGACCGAGACGCGGTGGTGCCCGTCGCGCACGAAGTACATGTCGCCGACCTGGTAGACGTCGATCGGCGGGATCGGCTCCCCTCGGCGGACCGCCTCGGCCAGACGCTCCCACCGTGCCCGGTTCCGCCCGGACGTGGGCCGGAAGCTCGGGTCGAACTCGCGCACCTTGTCCACCGACCCGACGATCTGGGAGACGGGGATGCTCTGCACCCCGAGCGACTGCTCCCCCCGGTTGCCGAGGGCCTTGAGGACCTCGTCCAGTGACAGCACCCGCGCCTGGTCGCCCCGCACCTTGCGGGCCAGCCCGGACATGCGTTGCTGCCGTCGGACCTTGAGGAAGTCCGCCTCGGCGTCGGCCCGGGGGAAGCCGGTGTCAGAGACCATCGTCGGCGCCGCCTCGCTCGATCTCGAACAGCCGCACCGGCACGACGTTGCGGACCGTGGTGCCGCCCACTCGCCGGTCGGGTCGCGCGTGTCCGTGAGGGTGGATGTGGCCGTGCAGCAGCCACGTGGGATGCAGCCGCTCGAGGAGCCCGTGCAGCGCCTCGATCCCGACATGCGGACCGTCGTCCTCGTCGCCCAGCCCCAGGGGTGGGGCGTGGGTGAGGAGGATGTCGACGTCACGGCGCCCCCGTCCTCGCAGGCCCCACCCGCCGTGCGCCCGCCACGCGAGCCGACGAGCCCTGAGGTGGTACTCGCGCTGCGAGTACATGTTGGGCCCCGGCCGGTAGCGGACGCAGCCACCGAGGCCCGCGATCCGCAGTCCTGCGACCTCGACGACGAGCCCGTCGACGTTGACCGCCCCGACGGGACGGGGTGCGTCACAGGGCATCCCGGAGTCCAGGTGCAGCCCACCGCGCGAGAGCGTGGTCGTCACGACGAGCGGGTCGTGGTTGCCCGGGACGAAGACCACCGGTGCGTCGACGGCCGAGGCGACCGACTCGATGTAGTCCCAGGGCAGGTCGCCGGCGCTGACGACGAGGTCGGGTCGCATCCGGGTGAGCCGCTCCCCCACGAGGGAGTGGTCCACCTCGTCGGCGATGGCGAGGACACGCACCATCGCCCCAGTATGCCGGTGTGACCCGGAGGCGTCACCCAGCCGATCGTCACCTCGGGGCCCCCGGTTCTCGGCGCGGCTCAGCCGGGTCCAGCGCGAGGAGCGCACCGGACCCGGCTGAGTCGTGTCTCAGCGACCCTCGAACGAGTCGCCTCAGACTGCGAGCTCTCGTCGCCGAGCGCCCATGAGGAGCAGTCCACCGAAGGCGAACAGTGCGAGGGCGAGACCCAGCAGCAGGCTGGCCTCGGCCCCGGTCTGCGCCAGGTTGCCCGTGGGTGGTCCCATCGCCACCACGCCGGTCGGAGCGGAGCGGACGGTGCCGGCGCTTCGGCTGGTCTGCGGAGTTCCGTCGCGAACGCCTCCGACGTCGGTGAGACTCATCGGCCCGGAGGGGCTGGCCGGGCTGGCCGGGTTGGCCGGGTTGGCCGGGTTGGCCGGGTCCACGGGATCCGTCGGGTCGACGGGGGTCGTCGGGTCGACGGGGGTCGTGGGATCGGTCGGGTTCACCGGGGTGGTCGGGTTGACCGGGTCGGTGGGGTTGGCGGGCAGCACCGGCGGGGTGGAGCCGTCGGTCGTGCTGCCTCCGGTGCTGGAGTCGCCGATGACCGAGACGGCGTTCCCGCCGACGGTCACCGGTGCGGTGACCGGAGCCAGGACCTGGTTGCCACCGAGGACCGAGTCCTCACCGGAGGTCACGACGTCATTACCGACGCCGTCGCCGACAGTGCCCGACGTGGTGTCGGAACCCTCGGTGCTGGAGTCGCCGACGACCGAGACGGCGTTCCCGCCAACGGTCACCGGGGCGGTGACCGGAGCCACGACCTGGTTGCCACCGAGGACCGAGTCCTCACCGGAGGTCACCACGTCGCCACCGACGCCGTCACCGACGGTGCCCGACGGAGTACCCGACGTGGTGTCGGAACCCTCGGTGCTGGAGTCGCCGACGACCGAGACCGCGTTCCCGCCGACGGTCACCGGGGCGGTGACCGGAGCCACGACCTGGTTGCCACCGAGGACCGAGTCCTCACCGGAGGTCACGACGCCACCACCGACGGTGTCACCGGTGGTGCCCGACGGAGTACCCGACGTGGTGTCGGAACCCTTGCTGCTGGAGTCGCCGATGACCGAGACCGCGTTCCCGCCGACGGTCACCGGGGCGGTGACCGGCGCCGAGACGTGGTTGCCGCCAGCGACCGAATCCTCGCCCGAGGTCGACGACGAGCCACCGGTCGCGCCCGAGCTGGGAGTCGCGGCGGACGTCGTCGCCTGCTTGCTGCTGGAGTCGCCGATGACCGAGACGGCGTTCCCGCCGACGGTCACCGGGATCGTGACCGAGACGACGGACTGGTTGCCGCCGAGGATGCTGCCGACTCCTGTGGTGTCGTCAGCGTGTGCCTGGGCGGAGAAGACGAGTCCCCCGCCGACGACGAGGGCGATCTTGAGCCCTCGCCTCATTGATGCGCGCATGGTGGTTCCTTCCGTGATTGATGTGGGTGAGCCCGCGAACGCGGGAACTGCTCGAACAGCGCCAGTGAGCAGGCGCCGGAGCGGCATCAATCAGGGCGGGAGCCCGGGTCCAGGGCAGGCCCCGGACAGGGCAGCGACGTGTGCGACGTCAGTGCGGCAGAGGAGCTGATGGGCAGGGTGAGCGTGCTGGGAGCGGTCGCTGCGTCCGAGCCAACGGACCCTGCGGATCCTGCGGTGCCCGACCCGGGGACGACGGCGGGACTGAGAAGCGACGGGGCTGGCGTCGGCGTGTCCGACGGACGGTGTGCACCGGTCGGCCGGACGACGGCCGTGGCCCGCTCGACGCTGGTGGCGGGCAGGGCCGCGGGCGAGGCTGCCGTCGCACCGAGGCGGTCGACGGCCACCGGGGACGCCGGCAGCGCCACCACGGCGGCGGTCCCGGTGCGGGTGTCCGTCGAGACACGTTCGACGTCGATCGGCGCTCCGGTCGCTCGCGGAGTGTCGGTCACGGGGGTCGACGGAATGACGGCGACCACAGGCTTCACGACGCCCACCGCGGGATCGAGCACCGCTGCGACGGGTTCGAGCACCGATCCGACAGGTTCGAGCACGGGGAGGACGGGCGTGACGACGGCGTCGGTCACCGGAGCAACGATGGGCTCAACAGCGCGAACGACGGCGTCCGTCGCCGGCTTCACCGCGGACGTGGTCGATGAGATCACGGCGCTGGTGGTCTTCGCGACGTCCGCGACAGGCTCGGCCACCACGGCGGTCACCGCCTCGAGAGGCTGGGTCACCACGGCTTCGACGGGCCTGACCGGCTCTTCGGCGACCACGTTCGACCCCGCCACGACGCTGTCGACGACTGCGGCAGTGCTGCTGACGACCGTGGTGACGGACGCCGAGGCGACGCCGAGAGGTCCGGCATCGTCGGCCCGTGCTTGCGTCGTCGACGCGAGGAAGAACCCGAGGATCATGAACGCAGCGCCCATCACCAGCCTGACCAGGCCGATGCGAGACGACACAGCGCTCACGACACACCCCCGTTCCTCAACTCGTCGGACCTCGATCCTCCCCGGTCGCGCGCACCTCTGGCGGGAGAGCATCGGGTGGAAAGGAACACGCGAGCGAGTGACTACGTGCCGGTACCACCCCTCTGAACTGCGATCTTGTGCCAATTGCCCTGTACGCCAACGCTCCTCACGAGGCGGCAGGTGGGAAAGGCACGGCGGACCCCGTCCGAAAGATAGTCCCTGCCACGTGGCCTCGGGTCACCCGATGACGACCTCGAGCCCCGGTGCCTGCACATCGACGACCTCACCGTCGGCGTTCACCGAGACCGACACCTGGACGTCGCCGACCCGGATGCCCCGCACCGTCGTCGCGCCGAACGGTGCGGGACTGATCGGGGAGATCGCGAGGGTGCGGTTCGGAGCGTCGGCGCTGAGGCCGAGCACCACCTCGACGAGTGCACCCGCGGAGGCTGCGGCCCACGCCTGCGGTCGGCACGACGCGGGGTAGGGCACCGGGCGTCCGATGAGCAGCTCTCCCCCGAACAGCTCGGGCCAGCGGTTGCCGGTCCACGAGCCGACCTCGACGAGGGCGCCGAGCACCCGTGCGGCCTCGTCCGTGAAGCCCTCCTGGGCGAGCCCCAGAGCTGCGATGGCGTTGTCGTGCGTCCAGACCGATCCGGTGTGGTAGCCCACGGGGTTGTATGCCGGGTTGTCCCGTGACAGCGTGCGCACCCCGGCCGCCCCGAGCATGTCCGGGGCGGTCAGTGCGTGCGCCGTGCGCCGGGCCTCGGGGGCGCTGAGCACGCCCGTCCCGAGGACGTGTCCCATGTTGCTCCCGACCCCGTCGACGGGCCGGCCGTCGCCGCCGATCGCCATCGCCAGGTGGCGGACCGACGGGGAGTCGACCCAGAAGCGTTCGCGCAGTGTGTCCGTCATCTCGTCGGCCCAGGTGCGCCACTCGTCGCCGGACTCACCGAAGACGGACTCGAAGAGGTGCGCCGCACCGCGAGCCGCCGCGACGGCATACGCCTGCGTCTCCACCAACGCGATGGGCGCGTCGGCGATCGTGCCGTCGCTGCGGCGCATCGAGTCCCCCGAGTCCTTCCACCCCTGGTTCTCGAGACCCGAGCCGCTCTCGTCGACGTAGCGCAGCATCCCGTCCCCGCGCCCGGCCTCTGCGCGCATCCACGAGAGGGCGGCACGGAGGTTTGGCTCGAGCTCGCGGACGACCTGCTCGTCCAGGCCCCACCTCCATGCGTCGTGCAGCAGCCGAACCCACAGCGGCGTGGCGTCGACCGAGCCGTAGTAGACCGGCGGCAACCGCATGCCCGTCACCGGGTCGACGTAGGTGCTGCGCCGCACCTCGTGCAGGACCTTGCCCGGCGCGGACGCGGTGATGCTGTCGGTCGCAGTCCCCTGGCGACGCGCCAGTGCGCGCAGGGTCCCTCGGGCGAGGTCGGTGCCGAACGGGAGCATGAAGCGGGCCGTCCACAGCGAGTCCCTGCCGAACAACGTGAGGTACCAAGGGGTCCCGGCTGCGGCGAAGACGTCCCCGGGCGCCTCGGGGTCGGTGAGCAGGAGCCCGCGCAGGTCGGCGAGCGACTGGGCCATGAGCCGGCCGGGCCGGGGGTCCGCGGACTCGATCGCCACGCCGTCCCAGTCGATCGCGTGCCAGCCGGCGTCGGTCGCGAAGACCGGTTTGCCGCGCCGCCGGCTCGTGACGCGGGTCCGCAGGGAAGCCGTGCCTCCCGGTACGACCGTGGTCGACCAGACCCAGGTCGTGCCGCCCCCGTCGTCAGGGCCGACGGCGCCGCCGTTCGCCGTGAACGTCGTCGTGTGCCGTTCGTCCTCCCACGTCACGCAGTCCCCCGCGGCCAGGGTCGGCAGGACCTCGCCGGAGACGCCTCCCTTGACCGTGCCCACGTCGGCGCCGTCACCGCCGAGCCGGATCGAGAGCCGCACCTCGACCGGTGCCGCGGCGTGCGAGGCGATCGTCAAGGTCTCGTGCATCCCCTGGTCCACGAGCACGCGCTCGCGAAGGAGCTCCACCGTCGGGTCCGCGCCCGCGTCCCCGACGGAGCGAAGGAGGGTCGAGACGGTCGTCGTCGGGCCGGAGCTGGCCGCCGCGAGCCACGCCGGTCTCTCCCCCTCGGCGCGGACCTCCCACACCGAGAGGACGCGGCGGTCGTCCACGAACAGGCCGGTGCCGGGACGGCCGGCGTCGCCGTGCCGGTCCGACACGCTGGTGACGTTCCCCCGCACCGCGATCTCGAACTCGTGGAGCCAGGGCTGCACGTAGCGGGTCATCCTCGCGCTCGATCCGCGGTGCCGCGATCGGCGCGCTGCATCACTTGACAGCCAAACGTGGTGGGGGTCACAGTGAGCACCTTAGCGATTTGAAGGTTCAAATTCGAGTGAACGCTCGACAGGCCGTCAGCCGCACCGCTTCTCACCGTCGAGGAGGTCCGCCATGGCGACACCGCCGTCCGCCCGAGCCCGCGCGACCGTCAACGACGTCGCGCTCGCCGCCGGTGTGTCGCGCCAGACCGTCTCGAACGCCCTCATGCACCCCGAGCGGGTCCGCCCCCAGACGCTGCAGCGGGTCCACACCGAGATCGAGCGGCTGGGCTACACCCCCTCCACGGCCGCCAGCTCGCTGCGGCAGCAACGGGCCGGCGCCGTCGGCATGGAGCTCACCGGGCAGGGGGCGGACACGCTCAGCGACGCCCTCGCTCCGTTCCTCGTCTCGCTCACCATCTGCGCCCCCCGCCACGAGTGCCACATCGTGACGTTCGGGTCCGACGGGGGCGGCCCGGTCCTCGAGCAGTACCGCGAGATGTGGCGGAGCCGTCTCGTCGACGCCTTCGTCCTCATGGACACCCACCACGACGACCCCCGCCCGGCGTGGCTGACCGGTCACGGGATCCCGTTCGCGTCATTCGGCCGGGTCTGGGACGACCCCTCGTTCACCGCCTGGGCCGACGTCGACGGCCGCGCGGGTACCGACGCCGCGGTGGAGCACCTCGTCTCCCGCGGCTACGGGCCCATCGGGTTCCTCGGCTGGCCCGCGGGCTCCCTCGTCGGCGACGAGCGCCGCCAGGGGTGGGCCGACGCCACGGCCCGCCACGACCGGTCGCACGCCACGCTGCAGGCCACGACCGAGCAGCGGTTCCCCGACGCGGTCGCCGCGGCCGGCCCCCTGGTCGAGCGGGTCGGGCGCGGCGGCGCGGTCGTCTGCGCCTCGGACATGCTCGCCCTGGCCGTCCACGAGGTTCTCCTCACGCGCGGGATGACGCCGGGCCGAGATGTGGGGATCGTCGGCTTCGACGGCTCCCAGTCGGCCCGGGCCCACGGCCTCACCAGCATCGCCCAGCCCTACCGGGCCATCGCCGACGAGCTGCTCACCCAGGTCCACGACCAGCTGACGACCGGTCGCGCGCACTCCACCGGCTCCATGCTCACCCCGACCCTCGTTGCGGGCTCCAGCTCACAACCCTGATCCACCTCCGTCCCTGCACCCCACCACCCAGGAGAAGTCATGAACACCAACCGCGCTCGCCGCTCCCGCGCCGCCATCGTCTGCGCCGCAGGAGTCATCCTCTCCCTCGCCGCCTGCGGCGGCGGCGGAGGTTTCGAGGAGGAGTCCTCGGCCCCGCAGCAGTCGACCGGACCGGCCAAGCTGCAGATCCTCATCGGAACCTCGGGTGACGCCGAGACCGCGGCGGTCAAGGCCGCTGCGGACGGCTGAGCGAAGAAGACGGGCAACACCGCCGAGGTCCTCGTCGCCTCCGACCTCAACCAGCAGCTCGGCCAGGGCTTCGCCGGTGGGACCCCGCCGGACATCTTCTACGCCGACGCGGCTCGCATCGGCGACTTCGCCAAGGCCGGGAACCTCTTCGCCTACGGCGACCAGGTCAAGGACGCGGGCTTCCTCGACACCCTCGTCAAGACCTACACGTACGACGACAAGCTCCAGTGCGCGCCCAAGGACTTCTCGACGCTGGCGCTCGTCATCAACACCGACCTGTGGACCAAGGCCGGCCTCACCGACGCCGACATCCCCAAGGACTGGGCCGGTCTCGAGGCCGCCGCCACCAAGCTCACGAGCGGCAAGGTCACCGGCCTCGTCGTCAGCGGTGAGTGGGCCCGGCTCGGCGTCTTCATGCGGCAGGCAGGTGGCTGGGTCGTCAACGAGGACGGCACCGAGGTCACGGCCGACTCCGCCGAGAACCTCGCGGGGCTCACCCAGGCCAAGAAGATGCTCGCGGCGGGGACGATGAAGTACGCCAAGGAGGTCGACTCCGGCTGGGGCGGCGAGGCGCTCGGCAAGGGTGTCGCCGCCATGACGATCGAGGGCAACTGGATCCGCGGCGCCCTCACCAAGGACTTCCCCAACATCAAGTCCAAGGTCGTCGAGCTCCCCGAGGGCCCCGCCGGGAAGGGCACCCTCCTCTTCAGCAACTGCTGGGGCATCGCCGCCAAGTCCAAGGCGCAGGCCGCCGCAGTCGACCTCGTCAAGACGCTGACGTCGACCACCCAGCAGATGGAGTTCGCCAAGGCCTTCGGTGTCATGCCGTCGACCAAGGACGGCAGCCAGCAGTACGCCCAGCAGTTCCCCGACGACGCCGCCTTCGCTGCCGGTGGTGAGTACGGTCAGGGCCCGGTCAACGCCCCCGGGTTCGACCCGGTCATGGCCGCGTTCAACACCGATCTCGAGCAGCTGAAGACCAAGGAGCCCAAGGCCATCCTCGAGAGCCTGCAGAAGAACGGCACCTCCGCCCTCGGCGGGAAGTGACCGATGTCAACAGCCACGACACCCCGCCGCGGCCGGAAGGCTCCCGGCCGCGGCGGTACCCGCGGGGGTGAGACGACCGCCGGATGGCTGTTCACCGCACCCATGCTCGTCATCCTCGGGATCTTCCTGTTCATCCCGGTGGTCATGGCCTTCTACGTGAGCCTGACCAGCTGGAACGGCAACGGTTCGCCGTTCACCGGCGGGGAGAACGCGAAGTTCGTCGGGGTCGACAACTACACGTCCCTCTTCGCCGAGGACGGCCTGCGGCGGCAGAACTTCATGCAGAGCATCGGCAACAACTTCTGGTTCGTCTTCTTCGTCGTCCCGCTCCAGACCGCGTTGTCGTTCTTCCTCGCCATCATCGTCAACAACAAGTTCCTCAAGGGCAAGGGCTTCTTCCGCACCGCCTTCTACTTCCCCTCGGTGACCAGCTCCATCGCCATCTCGGTCGTCTTCATCTTCCTCTTCGCGAACTCGGGGGCGGTCAACGCGGTCCTGGGCAAGCTCGGCGTCGACGGCCCGGCGTGGTTCAGCGACTCGCGTGGCCTGTTCCACATCGCGGCCGGAGGGGTCGGCGTCGACACGGCCCCGGGCTTCGCCCAGGCCGAGGTGTTCGGCCGAAGCCTGTGGGACTGGTTCTCCGGGCCATCAGTGGCCATGTGCGTCGTCATCATCCTCGTCATCTGGACGACGACGGGCACGTTCATGCTCATGTTCCTGGCAGCGCTGCAGGACGTCCCGGTCGAGGTCGAGGAAGCCGCCATGCTCGACGGCACCACGGGGTGGCAGAAGATGCGTCACGTCACGGTGCCGATCCTCAAGCCGGCCTTCTTCCTCGTGACGACCCTCGGACTCATCGGCACGTGGCAGATCTTCGACCAGATCTACGTCATGGGCAAGGGCGCGCCGGCCAACACGACGTTGACGCCGGCGTTCCTCTCCTACAAGCAGGCGTTCACGACTCTCGACTACGGCACGGGAGCGGCGATCTCGTTCGTCGTCTTCGCCCTCATCATCGCCCTCACCTCCGGCCAGCGATGGCTCCTGCGAGATCGTGACGTGCCGTCGAGACGCAAGGCGCGAGCGGCGAGCATCGCGGCCTCCAACACCCAGACCGGAGCAAGGAAATGACCCTCCGCACACCCCAGTGGAAGCTGCTCGTGCTCTATGGCCTGCTCATCCTGTTCGCGATCGGGTTCATCTACCCGTTCTTCATCCAGATCGCCACGTCGTTCAAGTCCAACCCGGCAGCCACGGAGGACCCGCTCAGTCTGATCCCCAACCCGCTCGACCTCGACGCCTGGCGGCGGATCTTCGGACTCGAGGGCGGCTCGGCGGTTCCCATCCCCCTGTGGACCCTGAACTCCTTCTTCGTGGCCTCCGTCGTCACCGTCCTGCGGGTCTTCCTCGACAGCCTCGCCGGGTACGCACTGTCGCGGCTGAAGTTCCGCGGCCGCGGCTTCATGTTCGCGACGGTGCTCGCCGTGATGAGTGTGCCCGGGGTGGCGCTGCTCCTTCCCAGGTTCCTCATCGTCAACTACCTCGGCATCTACGACACCTACACCGCGATGATCCTCCCCCTCATCGTCGACGCCGCCGGCGTCTTCATCATGAAGCAGTTCTTCGACTCGATCCCCATCTCGATCGAGGAGGCCGCCCGGATCGACGGCGCCAGCGTCTTCCGCACCTTCTGGTCGGTCGTGCTCCCCATGGCCAAGCCCGCGCTCATCACCCTGACGATCCTGTCGTTCCAGGGATCGTGGAACGAGTTCACCCACTTCCTCGTCGTCACGCAGGACGTCGAGAAGCGCACCCTCGTCACCGGCCTGGCGAGCCTCGCGAGTGGTGAGCTCAGCGCGGGGACGCAGTACCCACTCAAGCTCGGCGCCGCCCTCATCACGACCATCCCGGTCGCGATCCTGTTCTTCATCTTCCAGCGCCACTTCACCTCGGGCGCCAACGAGGGCGGGGTCAAGGGGTGAGCCACTGACGAGGTCCGTGCGCACCGGTAGCGTCTCGTCATGGACATCGAACGATCCGACCTCATCGAGTTCCTGCGGACGCACCGCCAGTTCCTGCGGTTCACCGTGCAGGGCATCACCGACGAGCAGGCGCGGCAGCGCACCACGGTCAGCGAGCTGACCCTCGGCGGTCTCATCAAGCACGTCGCCGCCACCGAGCGGCAGTGGGCGACCTTCATCACCGACGGTCCGCAGCAGTCAGCCGCGGTGGACTGGGAGAGCGTCGACTGGAGCGACCCGCCGCCGGAGGTCAAGGCCTTCATGGACACGCACCGGATGACCGAGGACGAGACCCTCGAGGGCCTGCTCGCGACCTACGCCGCGGTCGCTGCGGAGACCGACTCGCTCGTCGAGACGCTGCCCGACCTCGATGCGAGCCAGCCGCTGCCGGAGGCCCCGTGGTACGAGCCGGGTGCGCGCTGGACGGCGCGACGGGTCCTGCTGCACATCGTCGCCGAGACCGCGCAGCACGCGGGCCACGCCGACATCATCCGGGAGTCGCTCGACGGCCAGAAGACGATGGGCTGACCCCCGTGTGACGACGTCCTGACCCTCTCGGCAGGAACGCACGACGCCGGTATGCCGTGAGCTCACGGCATACCGGCGTCGTCGTCTCCCGACGGGGTCGGGACTACTTCACGAGGGAGCGCAGGACGTACTGGAGGATGCCGCCGTTGCGGTAGTAGTCGGCCTCACCGGGGGTGTCGATCCTCAGGACCGCGTCGAAGGACACGTCCTCGCCACCCTCCTTGGAGGCGACGACCCTGACGGTCCTCGGCGTGCGGCCCTCGTTGAGCTCGGTGACACCGGAGACCGCGAAGGTCTCCGTGCCGTCGAGGCCGAGCGAGTCGGCGTTCTGGCCCTCGGGGAACTGCAGCGGCAGGACGCCCATGCCGATGAGGTTGGAGCGGTGGATGCGCTCGTAGCTCTCGGTGATGACGGCCCGCACGCCCAGGAGCGCGGTGCCCTTGGCGGCCCAGTCACGCGAGGAGCCGGAGCCGTACTCCTTGCCGGCCAGGATGACGAGCGGGGTGCCCGCCGCCTGGTAGTTGGCCGAGGCGTCGAAGATCGTGCTCTGCTCCCCGCCCCGGGTGAAGTCGCGGGTGAAGCCACCCTCGACCCCGTCGAGCAGGAGGTTCCTGAGGCGGATGTTGGCGAAGGTGCCGCGGATCATGATCTCGTGGTTGCCGCGTCGCGAGCCGTAGGAGTTGAAGTCCTTGCGCTCGACCCCGTGGTCCGCGAGGTACCTGCCGGCGGGGCTCTCCGTCTTGATCGCACCGGCCGGGCTGATGTGGTCGGTGGTCACCGAGTCGCCGAGCTTCGCGAGGACGCGGGCGCCCTCGATGTCGGTGACCGGGGTCGTCTCCATCTGCATGCCGTCGAAGTACGGGGGCTTGCGGACGTAGGTCGACTCGGGGTCCCAGTCGAAGGTGTTGCCCTCGGGGGTGGGCAGGCTCTGCCAGCGCTCGTCACCGGCGAAGACGTCGGCGTAGTCGTCGGTGAAGAGCTTCTTGCTGATGGCACCGGCGATGGTGGACTCGACGTCGGTCGGGCTCGGCCAGATGTCCTTGAGGAAGACGTCGTTGCCGTCGTGGTCCGTGCCGAGCGAGTCGGTGTCGAAGTCGAAGTCCATCGTCCCGGCGAGGGCGTAGGCGATGACCAGCGGTGGTGACGCGAGGTAGTTCATCTTCACGTCGGGGTTGATGCGGCCCTCGAAGTTGCGGTTGCCCGACAGGACCGACACGACGGCGAGGTCGTGCTCGTTCACGGCCTGGCTGACCTCGTCGATGATCGGGCCGGAGTTGCCGATGCAGGTCGTGCAGCCGTAGCCGACGAGGTGGAAGCCGAGCTTCTCGAGGTAGGGCCACATGCCGGCCTTCTCGTAGTAGCCGGTGACGACCTTGGAGCCGGGGGCCATCGAGGTCTTGACCCACGGGGCGACGGTGAGTCCCTTGTCGACCGCGTTCTTGGCGAGCATGGCGGCCGCCATCATGACCGACGGGTTCGAGGTGTTGGTGCACGACGTGATCGAGGCGATCGCGACGATGCCGTGGTCGACCTCGGTCGCCTGGCCGTCGATGGTGATCGGGACCCTGCGCGTCGGACGGTCGAGGCCGCTGCCCTGCTCCGCCGGCTTGTCGCCGCCGTTCTGGCCCTCGGGCGAGCCCTGCGGCGTCGGGTCGCTCGCGGGGAAGGAGCTGGCGAGACCCTCGTCCCCCTCCTGGTGCGACACGTACGTCGGGAGGACCTTGCGGAAGGACTCCTTGGCGGCGGTGAGCGAGATCCGGTCCTGCGGGCGCTTCGGCCCGGCGATGGAGGGGACGACCGTGGACAGGTCGAGCTCGAGGCGCTCGGAGTAGCGGGCCTCGGGCTGGTCCGGCCCGGCGTGGAGCCACATGCCCTGCTCCTTGGCATAGGCCTCGACGAGGGCGACGGACTCCTCGGAGCGGCCGGTGAGGCGCAGGTACTCGAGCGTCACGTCGTCGATCGGGAAGATCGCACACGTCGACCCGAACTCCGGGCTCATGTTGCCGATGGTGGCGCGGTTGGCCAGGGGGACGGCCCCGACACCCTCACCGTAGAACTCGACGAACTTCCCGACGACACCGTGCTTGCGCAGCATCTCGGTGATCGTGAGGACGACGTCGGTCGCCGTCGCACCCTGGGGCACGGAGCCGGAGAGCTTGAAGCCGACGACGCGCGGGATGAGCATCGAGACGGGCTGGCCGAGCATGGCCGCCTCGGCCTCGATGCCGCCGACGCCCCAGCCGAGGACGCCGAGGCCGTTGACCATCGTCGTGTGGCTGTCGGTGCCGACGCAGGTGTCGGGGTAGGCCACGGTCCTGCCGTCGAGCTCACGCGTCATGACGGTGCGGGCGAGGTGCTCGATGTTGACCTGGTGGACGATGCCGGTGCCCGGCGGGACGACCTTGAAGTCGTCGAACGCGGTCTGGCCCCAGCGAAGGAACTTGTAGCGCTCGTGGTTGCGCTCGTACTCGATCTCGACGTTGCGCTCGAAGGCGTCCGAGCGGCCGAACACGTCGATGATGACGGAGTGGTCGATGACCAGCTCGGCGGGTGCGAGCGGGTTGATCTTCTCCGGGTTGCCCCCGAGGTCGGCGACGGCCTCGCGCATGGTGGCGAGGTCGACGACGCAGGGCACGCCGGTGAAGTCCTGCATGATCACGCGCGCCGGCGTGAACTGGATCTCGGTGTCGGGCTGGGCGTTCTCGTCCCAGCCGCCGAGGGCGCGGATGTGGTCGGCGGTGATGTTCGCGCCGTCCTCGGTCCGCAGGAGGTTCTCGAGGAGGACCTTGAGGCTGTACGGCAGCGTCTCGCTGCCCTCGACCGCCACGAGGCGGTAGATGTCGTAGGCCTTGTCGCCCACCTGGAGTTCGCCGTGTGCCTTGAAGCTGTCAGTGCTCGTCACGAGCCTGCTCCTTCCACGCGTCATCGCGTCTGATCGACCATTTATCTTGACATCAAGATACTATGGTGAGCCGTCACTGTCCACCTTCCCACGCCGAGGTCACGTGGACCGCTGCGGCATCGAGCGGCTCGGGCCCTCACGGGCTTCCCGGCTCGAAGATCGCGACGCACTCGACGTGGTGGGTCATCGGGAACGCGTCGAAGGCCCGCAGCGACCCGAGCGCGTAGCCGCGACCCATGAGGTATGCCGTGTCGCGGGCCAGCGCTGCCGGGTCGCAGGCCACGTAGGCGAGGGCGCGGGGTCGCAGGGCGACCACGGCGTCGACGACCGCCTTGCCCGCCCCGGTGCGCGGCGGGTCGAGCACGACGACGTCGGCCGACGGCGGGAGGTCGCTGTGGGGACGGCGGGGCGCAGCGCGCCGGCGATCTCGCCGGGGGCCGGCGACGCGACCGGTCGACTCGACGCCGAAGACGTGGTCGACTCGCCCCTGGACGTAGTGGACCCACGGGGTGGACCCGAGGTTGAGGCGCGCCTGCGCGACCGCGACCGGGTCGGACTCGACCGCGACGACCTGCCCGCCCTCCCCCACCGCGAGGGCGAGTGCCGAGGCGAAGACGCCGACGCCGGCGTAGAGGTCGAGGCAGCGCTCACCCGCACGCGGCTGCAGCCCGTCGAGGACCGCGTCGACGAAGGTGGCAGCCGCACCGGGGTGGACCTGCCAGAAGCCACGGGCGCTCACGTCGACGTCACGGGACAGGGCCCGTGCGGCGACGCGTTCGGTGACGACGGGCGCAGCGTCGGCACCGGACGGGACGCGGACGACGACCGGCGACCCGACGCTCGGGGCGACGACGTCGACGGCCTTCTCCCCGGACCAGTCGCCCTGCAGCACACCGGTGCCGATGACGTGCTCGCTCGCGATGAGGCAGTCGTCGACGGGCAGGATGTCGTGGGAGCGGTGACGTCGCATGCCCGCCCGGCCGGAGGCGTCCACGGCGAACTCCGTGCGGGTGCGCCACCTCAGTCCGTCCTCGTCGCCGGGCACGGGCTCCACCGTGACCTCACGGTCGAGACCGGCCAGCCGGCGCAGCTGCTCCTGCACGACCGCGGCCTTGAGCCGTCGCTGCTCGGGGACCCGGACGTGCTGGAAGTCGCAGCCCCCGCAGAGTCCGGGGCCGGCATACGGGCAGGGCGGTTCGACCCGCTCCGGTGAGGCGTCGAGCACCGCGACGGCGTCGGCGCGCAGGAACCGGTCCCCCGCACCGCCCTCGGTGACGCGGGCCCGCACGCGCTCGCCCGGGATCGCGTGCCGCACGAAGAGGACGCGGCCCTCATGACGGGCGACGACGAACCCGCCGTGGGCGATCGGTCCCGCGTCGACCTCGACCTCGTCACCGACGCCGAGCGCGTCCACGGCAGGGTCCGGGACGGGCGGAGTCCCCTCGCTCATCCTTCGCCGCGTCGCACGTCACCGGCGACCGGTCCGTCGAGTCGGTCCTCGACCCCCGCGGACGAGGCGAGCTGCCACGGCACGCTCGAGACCATGACGCCCGGCGTGAAGAGCAGCCGGGTCCGCAGGCGCAGCGCGCTCTGGTTGTGGAGCACCTGCTCCCACCAGTGGCCGAGGACGTACTGGGGAATGTAGACGACGACGAGGTCGCGCGGGTTGTCGCTGCGCACGGACTTGACGTAGTCGACGACCGGTCGGGTGATCTCGCGGTACGGGGACTCGAGCACCTTGAGCGCCACGGGAATGTCGCGGGCGTCCCACTCGCGCTGGAGCGTGGCGGTCTCGTCGGGGTCGACGTCGACCGTGAGCGCCTCGAGGACCGAGGGGCGGGTGGCGCGCGCGTAGGAGATGGCCCGCAGCGTCGGCTTGTGGATCTTGGACACGAGGACGATGGCGTGGACGCGGGACGGCAGCAGCTGCGCCTTCGTGTCCCCCGGCACCACGGCGAGCTCGTTGCGGACGTGGTCGTAGTGCTTGCGGATGGCGACCATGATCGCGAAGAGCGTGGCCATCGCCGCGATCGCGTAGCCGGCGCCGTGGAGGAACTTCGTCGCGAGCACGACGAGCAGGACGAGCCCGGACATGGCCGCGCCGACACCGTTGATGATGCGACTGCGCTGCATGCGCGTCCGCACCCGCCGGTCCCGCTCCAGCGCCAGGTGGCGGTTCCAGTGCCGCACCATGCCGACCTGGCTCAGCGTGAACGAGACGAAGACGCCGACGATGTAGAGCTGGATGAGCTTAGTGACCTGTGCGTCGTAGACCGCGATGAGGCCCGCGGCCGCACCGGCGAGCAGGAGGATGCCGTTGGAGAAGGCGAGCCGGTCACCCCGCGTGTGGAGCTGGCGCGGCAGGAAGCCGTCGCGCGCGAGGATCGAGCCGAGCACCGGGAAGCCGTTGAAGGCGGTGTTGGCGGCCAGCACGAGGATGAGGCCGGTGACGATCGAGACGAGCACGACGCCCGGGTGGAAGCCGTCGAACACCGACTTCGCGACCTGACCCATGACGGTGTCCTGCACGTGCCCCTCCCCGAGCGGCCGACCGTCCTGCAGCAGCTGCGTCTCAGGGTCCTCGGCGATCTTGACGCCGGTCCACCGGGCGAGAGCCACCATCGAGACGAGCATCGCGATGGCCACCCCGCCCATGAGCGCCAGCGTCGTGGCCGCGTTGCGGCTCTTGGGCTTCTGGAAGGCCGGGACGCCGTTGGAGATGGCCTCGACGCCGGTGAGGGCGGCGCAGCCGGAGGAGAAGGCGCGCAGGAGGAGGAAGGCCATGGCGGCCGTGCCCAGGGCGCCCATGCCCTCGACGGGCGCGAGCTCGTACGCGGCGCTCTCGGCCTGCGGGAGCGTCCCGGCCGCCTGTCGGAAGAAGCCGATGACGGCCATGCCGAGGATGGTGACGATGAAGAGGTAGGTCGGCGTGGCGAAGGCCTTGCCCGACTCCCGGACCCCGCGCAGGTTCATCGCCGTGAGCAGCACGACGATCGTGACGGCGGCCGCGACCTCGTGCCCGCGAAGGAACGTGAAGGCGGACGCCGCGTTCTGGACACCCGCCGAGACGGAGACGGCGACGGTGAGGACGTAGTCGACGAGGAGGGCGCTGCCCACGGTCAGCCCGGCCCGCGGCCCGAGGTTGACGCTCGCCACCTCGTAGTCGCCGCCACCGGAGGGGTAGGCGTGCACGTTCTGGCGGTAGCTGAGGATGATCACCGACATCACGACGACGACAGCCAGGGCGATCTCCCACGAGTGGGTCGCGGCGAGGGCGCCGCCGGCGAGACCCAGGGTCAGCAGGATCTCGTCCGGCGCGTAGGCGACGGAGGACAGGGCGTCACTGGCGAAGACGGGGAGCGCGAGTCGCTTCGGGAGAAGGGTCTCGCCCAAGCGGTCCGACCGCATCGCGCGGCCGAGAATGACGCGTTTGACGACGCGACCCGATGAGCTCACGGCGCCACTCTATGCACCTGCGCGCCGCGACGCGGTGCGGGTGCGCCGGTGTAGCGTCGAAGC
Organism: Knoellia aerolata DSM 18566; assembly: GCF_000768695.1. Taxonomy (GTDB): domain Bacteria; phylum Actinomycetota; class Actinomycetes; order Actinomycetales; family Dermatophilaceae; genus Knoellia; species Knoellia aerolata. Next base: position 39,030 of record NZ_AVPL01000007.1, on the reverse strand, counting down.
GTGCATTTCGTCATCATGGGCTGCGGCCGCGTCGGTTCCTCCCTGGCTCGAGCCCTCGAGCGGGCCGGCCACGAGGTCGCCATCATCGACCAGGACGAGACGGCCTTCCGCCGGCTGGGGACGTCCTTCGAGGGGCGGCGTGTCGTCGGGGTGGGTTTCGACCGGGACACGTTGCGGCAGGCGGACATCGAGAAGGCCTACGCCTTCGCCGCCGTCTCCAGCGGTGACAACTCCAACATCCTCGCGGCCCGGGTGGCCCGCGAGAAGTTCGGCGTCGAGAACGTCGTCGCCCGCATCTACGACCCCGGTCGCGCCGAGATCTACCAGCGCCTCGGCATCCCCACCGTGGCCACCGTGAAGTGGACGAGCGACCAGGTGCTGCGTCGGCTGCTCCCCCAGGGCCACGTGCCCGAGTACACCGACCCCAGCGGCCGCGTCGTCATCGCCGAGATGCCGATCAACGAGGCCTGGGTCGGGCACCGCCTCTTCGACCTCGAGAAGGCGGCGGGTGGGCGCGTGGCCTACGTCAGCCGTCTGGGCGAGGGCCTCATCCCCGGCGCCGACACCGTCTTCCAGGACGGCGACCTCGTCCACCTCGCCCTCGACCGAGACCGCCTCGCCGAGGCGGAGCGGGTCCTCGACGCCGCCCCCACCACCCGCTGACAGCTAGGACCACACCACATGCGCGTCGTCATCGCCGGAGCCGGCAGCGTGGGCCGCTCCATCGCCCGCGAGCTCATCCGCAACGGGCACCAGCTCCTCCTCATCGACCGTGACGCCGACGGCGAGCGGGTGGCCAAGGTCCCCGATGCGGCGTGGCTGCAGGCCGACGCCTGCGAGCTGAGCGCGCTCACCGAGGCCGGGGTCGCCGACTGCGACGTCGTCGTCGCGGCGACCGGTGACGACAAGGCCAACCTCGTCGTGTCGCTGCTCGCCAAGACCGAGTTCGGCGTCCCCCGGACGGTCGCCCGCGTCAACAACCCCAAGAACGAGTGGATGTTCGACGAGGCGTGGGGCGTCGACGTCGCCGTCTCGACCCCGCGGCTCATGACGGCGCTCATCGAGGAGGCCGTCTCCGTCGGGGACCTCGTCCGGATCTTCGAGTTCCAGCAGGGGCACGCGGCCATGGTCGAGATGACGTTGCCCGAGGGGAGCCCGTATGCCGGCGCGCGCGTCGGTGACATCGCCTTCCCCGCCGACACCGTCCTCACCGGCATCATCCGCGGCGGGCACCCGATCGCCCCGAGCCGCGACGACGCGCTCGAGCCGCTCGACGAGCTGCTCTTCATCACGACCGTCGACGGCGAGGCGGACCTCGAGTCGATGCTCAGCCCCGGCACCCGTCAGAAGCGTCAGCTCGACGACTGAGCGGGTCCTCTCGGGTCCTCGGGCTCTGCGACCAGGCGCGGGTCGAGCTCCTGAGGGGTGCTGCCTCGCATGAGCAGCCACCCCATGACGGCGACGCCGGCGATCCACAGGGGCCAGCCGAGGACGATCTTGGCCACGCCGAGGGCCTCGACCTGCGCGGCGAGGTACAGCGGGACCTGGATGGAGAGCCGGATGGCGTACAGGGCGACGAGCACCCAGCTGAGCCGCGAGCAGACCCGGATCATGCCCGAGTCGCGACGCCAGCCGAAGGGGTCGTCCGCGGCGCGCGGGTCGCCGGCACCGACGAGGAAGCCGACGACCGGCCACCGGACGAGGATCGAGACGATCGTGCCGACGAGGTAGCCACCGGAGAGCAGCATCCCGGGGAGGAACGCGTCCTCCGCCCTGCCGCTGCGCATCGCGAAGAACGCGGCGATGGCCGTCGCGAAGACGGCGCCGAGGACGTGCTGGAGGCTGGAGCGCTGCACGACGCGGACGACGGCGAGCACGACCGCCACCCCGACCGCGGACCACACGGCGAGGCGCAGGTCCTGGCGCCAGCTCCACAGGGCGATGAAGGCGACCGTCGGCAGCGCGGTCTCGAACGAGCCGCGCCAGCCGCCGAGGGCGGTGGACAGCCGGTGCCGGATGAGCTGCTCGACGGTCTGCGCGGTCTGCCTCTCGGCGGGCGTGGTCACGGCGGTGGCATCGGGCGTGCTGTCGGCGGTCACTTGGTGGGGACGATCTGGTAGGTCGGGTTGAAGATCGTCGCGTGGCCCTTGACCTTGGCGACCCGGCCCTCGGCGACGAGGAAGACGCCGGGCTCGATCCCCGCGATGCGTCGCCGACCGACCCAGACGAGGTTGACCGACCGCTCCCCGTCGAAGAGCTCGGCGACGAGCACGGGGACGCTCTGGCGGGGCGGCATGGTGATGCAGCGGATGCTGCCCGCGACGGTGGCGGGGCGGCGGTCGACGAGCTCGCCGGCGCAGGCCACGGCCGACTCGGGGTCGGCCAGGGTCCGCTCACGGATCTCGTCGGCCTCGAGCTGGGTCTCGGTCCGGGCGAGGTCGCGCAGTCGCTCCTTGAGTCCCATCACCGCACCTCGGTGATCTCTGGCCCGCGCTCGAAGGGGTTGAGGTCGTCCGTCGACGTCGGGGGAAGGTCGGTGGGGGCCGTCGGCATGGGCGCCGCGTCCTCCTGCGGGAGTCGCAGCGGGAGCAGCTCGCGCGGAGCCATGGGGTCGCTCCCGCGCACCACGACGGTGCCGCGGAAGATCTCGAGGAGCGGGGCCGCCGCCGCGTCGTCGATGGCGCCGCGGCCGGAGATCACGCCGCGCAGGAACCAGCGCGGGCCGTCGACGCCGAGGAAGCGCGCCGGCGCGAAGACGGTGCGGCCGTCGGGCCCGGCACTGGGCATGCGGGTGCGCAGCTCCGCGCCGAGGTCGCCCTGCTCGACGTCCGCCGTGCCGCCCTGGGTCTCGATGGCCACGGCGATCTCGGAGCGGATGTCGGCCCAGAGGCCACCGCTCCGGGGAGCGGCGAAGGCCTGCATCTGCAGCGCGGACTCGCCGAGGACGGCGGTCGCGGCGATGACGTGCTGCTGCTCCTGGTCGATCTCGAGGCGCAGCTCCATGCCCTCACGTCCGTGGAGCCGGAGGGCGCCGAGGTCCAGCCGGCCGTCGTCGTCCTCGACCTCGGTGGCGTCGAACGGACCGGTGGAGCGGTCGACGGGGGCGTCGGGGACGGCGGTCTCCGCGTCGTCCGCGGCCTCGTCCTGCTCGCTCGGGTCGGTGGCACCGGTGTCGGTGTCGCGTTCGACTGCGGTCTCTGCGTCGGCCTTGCGCCGGCGAAAGATGCTCACGGTGTGGTCACTTCCTCGAAGGTTGCTGGAGGCGTCGTGCCGAAGCCTCCGGTGGATCCATGTCCAGTGTCACCCCGATCGCTCTCCGGGAGCGAACCGGCCTCGGTGAACTCGGCGTGGAGGTACTCCTGGACGACGAGCTGGGCGATCCGGTCCCCCACGTGCACGGTGAACGGCTCGGTCGGGTCGAGGTTCACGAGGTTGACGAGGATCTCGCCGCGGTAGCCGGAGTCGATCGTCCCGGGCGCGTTGACGACGGAGATCCCGTGGCGCGCGGCCAGGCCCGACCGGGGATGGACGAGGCCGACGGTGCCGGGTGGAAGCGCGAGGGCGATGCCGGTCGGCACGAGCGCACGCTCACCCGGGGCGAGGGTCACGGTGGCCGTCGCCGAGAGGTCGGCTCCGGCGTCACCCTCTGCGGCGTATGCCGGGGTGCGGGCCTGCGCGGACAGCCGCCGGAAGGCGACCGGAATGCGAGAAGGGCCAGTCACGGTGACTGACCCTATCTCGAACTCCGGCTCGTTCCGGCCGGTGTCGCCCTCGCTCAGGCGGCGCACTCGCTGCAGACCATCTGGCCGTTCTTCTCACTCGCCAGCTGGCTGCGGTGATGCACGAGGAAGCACCGCGAACACGTGAACTCGTCGGCCTGGCGCGGGATGACCCGCACCGACATCTCCTCGCCCGACAGGTCCGCTCCCGGGAGCTCGAACCCCTCGGCCTGCTCCGTCTCGTCCACGTCGACGCTGGAGGACCGCTTGTCGTTGCGACGTGTCTTCAGCTCCTCGATGGAGTCCTCTGACATCTCGTCGTCGGTCTTGCGTGGCGCGTCGTAGTCAGTTGCCATTGCTCTCCTTTCCACATGTCCTGTGGCCCGTCACCGGCACAGCCGCCGGTGCGTGGCATCCCTGCTTCGCCAGTCAACGCACGGACTGATGGTTTTGTGCCCTTGGGAGCCGTGATTGTGCACCATCAGCCGCAGGTACGCCACCGAGTGCCTGAGATTAGTCCTCCAGGTGCTCCCGCGTCCCTGCTTCGACGAGACCGGGGAAGGTCGCGGACAGTCCCGGCGCGCAGGCCCAGGTCAGCGCCTCGCCGGGCCCGTGGAAGCCTCCGACGTCCGCACCGGCCTCGGTCGCGACGAGCCACCCGGCCGCAAGGTCCCACGGGTTGAGACCCGTCTCGTAGTAGGCGTCGAGCAGCCCGGCCCCCACCGCGCAGAGGTCGAGCGCGGCGCTGCCGATCCGGCGGATGTCGCGCACCTGCGGGAGCAGGTCGAGCACGAGCCGACCCTGGCTCTCGCGGCGCCGCGCGGCATACCCGAACCCGGTCCCGACCAGCGCCTGGGCGAGCTCGGAGCACGAGGTGGGCGCCAGGCGGCGCTGCCCGTCGCCGACGACGAGGTGGGCCCCACCACCGGTCCGGGCCCGGTAGAGCTCATCGGTGACCGGGTTGTAGACGGCGCCTGCGAAGGGGCGCCAGGCTCCGGCCGTCGTGGGGTCGCCGACCACGGCGGCGACGGACACGGCATACGCGGGTATGCCGTAGAGGTAGTTGACCGTGCCGTCGATCGGGTCGATGACCCAGGTGATCCCGGAGGTGCCGGACGCTCCCCCGCTCTCCTCGCCGAGGACGCCGTCGTCGGGGCGGGCCTCGTGCAGGCGGGCGACGAGGTGGTCCTGCGAGCGCTGGTCCATCTCGGTGACGACGTCGGTGGCGCTGGACTTCGTCGCGGAGACCTCGACGGCGTCGGGTCGCTCGTCGACCACGAGCCGACCGGCCGAGCGAGCGACGTCGGCCGCGAGGGCCTCGAGCGCCGAGGCGAGCGCGTCGTCGGGGAGGGTCAGGTCCATGTCAGTCCCTGCCGCACAGGGCGGGCTTGGCCGCGCGCAGGTTCGGGCAGCAGCCCGGGTCGCACACGGAGGGTCGCAGGTCGCCCTGGTCCGCGCGGGCGGGGACGACCACCTCGTCACGCGCCTCGGCGGCCCGTTCCTGGAGCAGGTCGACGAGCGTCTCGACGAAGACCGGGTGGGTGCCGGCGGTGGGGACGCGGACCATCCGGACGCCGACCCGGTCGGCCGTCTCCTGTGCCTCGCGGTCGAGGTCGTTGACGACCTCCATGTGGTCGGAGACGAAACCGATGGGGGCCACGACGACGGTGGAGACGCCCTCGGCGGCCAGCTCCTCGATCCGGTCGTTGACGTCGGGCTCGAGCCACGGGGTGCGGGGGCTGCCCGACCGGGAGCAGAAGACCAGCTCGTGCTCGAGGGTCGTGCCGGTGCGCGCCGCGAGCCCCTGCGCGATGAGGTGGCCGACGCGGAGGTGCTGCTCGACGTAGAGGTTGCCGTCACCGTCGCCCGGACCGGAGGTGTCGTCCATCGCCTCGGGCACCGAGTGGGTGACGAAGAGCAGCCGCGCTGCGGCGAGGTCGGCCGCGGGGACGTCGGCGACGGCCTCGACGAGGCGTTCGGTGTTGACCGCGACGAAGCCGGGGTGGAGGGCGTACGGGCGGACCTTGTCGATCTCGAGGTCGACACCGGCGCCGCCGAGCCCCTCGGTGGCCGCGGCCAGGTCCTCGCGGTACTGGCGGCACCCGGAGTACGACGAGTAGGCGGAGGTGACGACGACGCAGATGCGCAGCATTCCCTCGGCCCGGGCCGCCCGGAGGGTGTCGGTGACGTAGGGGTCGCTGTTGCGGTTGCCCCACAGGACCGGGACCGTCGAGCCGCGACGCGCGACCTCGGCCTCGAGGGCTGCGCGGAGCTCCCGGTTCTGGTCGTTGATGGGGCTGCGCCCACCGAAGTGGTGGTAGTGCGTCGCCACCTCCTGGAGGCGGTCCTCGGGGACGTCCCGGCCCGCGGTGACGCGCCTCAGGAAGGGCATGACCTCGTCGGGCGCCTCGGGCCCCCCGAAGGACAGCAGGAGCACGGCGTCGTACGGGGCGAGGGCGTCGTCGTGGGACGTGGTCGGCATGGGTCCAACCTAACGAGGTGAGGTACGGGGATCGTGACCGGCGTGGGCTGCTTTGCCGTGCGGGTCAGGGATGGCACAGTCAGGGGGACCGCACCACAGCCCGGGAGAGTTCAGATGAAGGACCTTCGCCTCATCGGCGTCCACGAGGACGGCGAGCACGTCCTCCTGTCCGACGCCGAGGGGCAGCGCTACCGGGCCCCCCTCGACGAGGCCATGCGCGCTGCTGCGCGGCGCGACCGGCCGCGGCTCGGCCAGCTCCAGATCGAGATCGACGGGGGGCTGCGTCCGCGCGACGTCCAGGCCCTCATCCGGTCGGGGCTGTCCACCGAGGAGGTCGCCGACCGTGCCGGATGGACGATCCAGAAGGTGCAGAAGTTCGAGGGCCCGGTGCTGGCCGAGCGCGAGTACATCGCCCAGCAGGCCCGCTCCTGCGTCGTCGGGCACATCCGGTCCGCGTCCGGTTCCGCCGGTCCGGAGCAGACCCTCGGGTCTCGCTCCGACGAGCGGCTCAAGGAGCGCGGCGTCCGCGGCGAGCTCGTGCAGTGGGACTCCGCACGCCTGGACGACGGCCGCTGGACCGTTGCCGTGACCTTCCCTGCCGGTGGGCGTGAGCGGACCGCGTCGTGGCGCTTCGACCCGCGCCTGCGCTCGCTCATTCCCGTCAACGACGAGGCCCGCTGGCTGAGCGAGGAGGTCAGCGCCGACTCGGCGATCCCCACCCCGCACGTGGCGAGCAGCGCCAACCCGGCCAACGCGGTCTTCGACCTCGAGGCCGAAGGTGGAGTCGACGCGTCGACTCCGGCGCGCCGTGCGTCCTCCTCGTCGGTTCGTGAGCCCATCGACCTCATGGCGGCGATGCGGGAGCAGTCGACCCGCTCGCGCCGTGGGCGCTCTCGTGGCCGCTCGACGCCGACCCACACACCGCTCACGGACTCTCCGCGCGAGGACGCCCTCCCCCTCGAGGACCTCGTCATGGACCCCGCGGACGCACCTGAACCTCCGGCTGCCCGGGGCGAGCACCCGGTGAGCGCACACCTCGACGAGCGTGCCGAGGCTGACGCGGACACGACTCCGGAGTTCTCCGACGTCGACGCGCACGACGAGCTGTCGTCCGACCCGAGCGCGTCCTTCTCCGACGACGAGCTCTCCGGATCGCCGGCGGCGGACGACGACGTGGCGCTGGCCGGCTCGGCGGACACCGACTCGGTCGCCGGCGACACGGACGAGGTCGAACCGGACGACGTCCCGGCCGACGACGTCCCGGCCGCGCAGGACGAACCGGCCGAGTTCGGCGACCAGAACCCGGCGCAGGACGAGCCGGTGGCCGTTCCGACTGCGTCCCCGCGTGGCCGCAAGAGCGGGGGCCGCAAGGCCGGCCGCACCAGCGTCCCCAGCTGGGACGACATCATGTTCGGCGGCCGCGGCGGCAGCAGCGCCTGACCGTCTCGGGTGGTGTTCGACGATCACCCCCTGCGCTGTGCCCGTCCGGGCCTACGCTGGACCGGTGCTGACGGGTAGGTCCGTGACCCTGCGGCCGGTCCGCGACGTGGATCTGGACGCGCTGTACGACGCACACACGAACATCCGCAACCGAGGTGCGTACTTCCCGCTCGGGGTCATGTCGCAGACCGCCTTCCGTCGCGAGTTCGCCGAGCACGGCTTCTGGCAGAAGACCGAGGGAATGCTCGTCATCGAGTCCCCCAACGGCGAGATCGCCGGGCACATCGAGTTCTTCCGTCCGGTCGCCTACTGGGATGCGTTCGAGCTTTCCTACCAGCTGTACGACGACCGGTACGCCGCACGGGGGTTCGTGACCGAGGCCGTCCAGCTGCTCGTGGACCACCTCTTCGGCACCAAGAAGGAGCACCGGATCCACTTGGTGATCGTCCCGGAGAACGCGGCCTCCCGACGCATCGCGGACAAGTGCGGCTTCGTGCTCGAGGGCACCGTCCGCGGCGCGTTCTTCAACGACGGTCGCAACCAGGACGTGCTGCTCTACTCGCTGCTGCGGACCGACCCCCGGCCCTGGCGCGACGGCGTCGCCGGTCCCTGATCGTTCGAGCCACGGAATGCGGGTTCGTACCTCGTCCCGGGGTGGTCGGACACGATTCACGCTGACCTGAGTGGGTATCACCCACAGTCAGTCCTTCACGGAAGGAGACCCGCGATGTCGAGGGACCTGAGTGACCGCTCCAACCCGAGGAAGCCGGAGACGTCCGCCAGAGGGTCGCGGTCCCACCATCTTGAGACGTCGTCCTCGGCACAGAGGAGCGAGGGGAACCGGCGGGCGGCGGCGCTCGGGGTGTGGCTGCTGCCGGTCTACGCCCTGCTCCTGGCACTGAGCACCCTCACTCACGAGCCGGACCATGCCGAGGACTTCGAGGCCTGGTCGCGCTATGTGACGACCGACGTGTTCGTCGTGAGCCACGTGGGTGCCAGCATCCTCGGAGCGGGGCTGGGGCTGGTGGGGGTCGTCTGCGCCATGGTGCTCATGCTGCGTGGTCCCGCCGCGGGCACGGCTCTGGTCGCCACGGCGCTGACGATCCTCGGGAACGTCCTGTTCACCAGCATCTTCGCCGCCGCTGCATACGCGCAGCCCGCCATCGGCCGCGCCTTCCTCGCGGAGATGCCCGGAGCGGAACGCCTCTATGACGACGTGTACGGCGCCCCGTTGCTGACTGCCCTCGCTCTCGGCGCGGTGACGTTCGTCGCGGGGGCACTGCTCCTCGGTCGCGCGTTCGCCCGCACGGACCCGTCACTGCGGTGGGCGGGCTGGACCTACGGCGCCAGCCTGGTGGTGTTCCTCATCGCGGGGTTCACGGTGTCGTTCCTCCAGCCCGTGGCGGCTGCCGTCGCCTGTGTCGCCGCCGTCGTGGTGTCGCTCCGCCTGCCGACCCTCGCGGCGTAGCCGGACGCCGTCCACGTGGTTCCTCGGTCCGTCAGCCCGGCGGGACGCCGAGCAGCCCTGACCGCGTCCGGGGGAGGCTGTTGGCCCCGCCGGGACCCGGCCTGACGGCGAGGACCTGGTTGACGCCGAGCCGGTGTGACTGGAACGCCAGAGCCGACCCGGCCATGTAGAGGCGCCACACCCGCGCCCGGCCGGCGCTGGACAGCCGAACGGCCGCGTCCCAGTTCTGTTCGAGGTTTCCGACCCAGGCGCGCAACGTGTCCGCGTAGTGCTCCCGGATCGACTCGACGTCACGGACCTCGAACCCGGCCGACTCCAGCGCGTCGACGACCGTCGACAGGGGATGCAGCTCACCATCGGGGAACACATAGCGGTCGATGAAGGAGGTCCGGTCTCCCCGGGGGTCACCGGGCGGCCCTGGCCGGCGGGCGATCGCGTGGTTGAGCAACCGCCCGCTCGGTGACACGAGGCCGTGGAGGTGGGCGGCGTACTCGCCCAGCCGGGACAGCCCGACGTGCTCCGCCATCCCCACGCTGGCGATGGCGTCGAACGGACCGTCGGTGACGTCCCGGTAGTCCTGGACACGGACCTCGACCCGGTCCTGAAGTCCCAGCTCAGCGATCCGGGAGCGTGCGTAGGCGGCCTGCGGCTGCGACAGGGTGACCCCCACGGCCCGCACGCCGTACTCGCGGGCCGCGTGGACGATCAGGGCCCCCCACCCGCAGCCCACGTCCAGCAGGCGCATGCCCGGGGTCAGGCCCAGCTTGCGTGCGACGAGGTCGAGCTTGGCGCGCTGCGCGTCCTCGAGGGTGTAGCTGGAGGAGGGTGCCCGCTCGAAGTACGCGCAGGAGTAGACCATCGACGGGCCCAGGACGAGCTCGTAGAAGTCGTTGCCCACGTCGTAGTGGTGGGACACCGCCCTGGCATCCCTGCCCCTGTCGTGACGGTGACCGGACAACCGGATCTCCTCGCTCGGGGGCCGAGGTGGTGGACCCAGCGCGCCGAGCCGCACCACCGCCCTGGCGACGGCGGCGCGGGTGTCGGGGCCGACCCGCACCCCTGGCCCCCTCTCGGGGTCGGCGAGCTGGTCGAGGCGGGTCAGCGCATCGAGGAGGTCGCCCTCCAGCTGGATGTCGCCGGACACGTAGGCGCGCGCGAACCCCAGCTCGTTAGGAGCCCAGACCAGGCGGCGAAGGGCTCGACGGTTCGTGAAGCGGACGACGACGTCGGCGTCCGACGGACCGATCGAGCTCCCGTCCCAGCAGTCGACCCGGACCGGAAGGTCGGTGCCGAGGGCGGCGTCGACCACGGGGCGCAGAACCGCGGCGGCGTTCATCCCACACCTCCCAGGAGATGCTGTGACCGTACCCGCGCCGCACCCACGCATGCGGGGTGTCGGCCCAGAGCCCCGCACGTGCCGTGGCCGTGCACACTCGCTGGTGTGAAGACCTACACCCTGCTGGATCACGATCGCCGGCCCTTCCAGTCACCCGTCCCCGGAACGTTCGGCGGACACCGGCGCGGGAAGATCTATGGCCGGCTCGACTGCCCGACGGCCCTCCGCTCCATCGCCAACGGCCAGTACGTCCAACACCGGGTGTTCTTCGCCGACGAGGACGTGGCCATCGCTGCCGGGTACCGCCCCTGCGGCCACTGCCTCCGGTCGAGGTACCGCCAGTGGATGGCGGACGAGGAGGCGCGCCCGGCCGCGAACCCCGAGCCCTGAGCCTCGCCGCGCAGGGCGAGCCGCGTTCGTGCCGCACCGACGTCCCCGCCACCGGCCTCGGCGTTGCAGCGGAGCCCGTACGCGGTTCAGAACGGTGGCTGCACCGTGGTCCGGGGCGACCACCACAGCGTCACCGGCGTCGGCGCCCCGTCCCGTTCCAGCAGCTCGACCTGTCGCCACAGGTGGTCCTCGAGCAAGGACGGGACCTCACGAGCATCGAGCTCGCGCATCCGGGACGAGCGCTCCGCTGAGCCGGTCGGTGCTTCCCCGTCGTGATCGCTGCCACACCTGGTCGGGGCATCGGGAGGTGACGTCGAGGACGCGAGGGGGACGGTGGCGCGGTCGAGGTGGTCGATGGGGTGGGTCGTTGACCTTCGGCCGGTGGGGTCGGTCCAGTGCGCGGTCCCGTCGGGGTCGAGTCGGACGGTCCACCCACGTCGCTGCTTGATGCGGTGGTGGCGGCGGCACAGGCACATGAGGTTGGTGGGCGTGGTGGCACCGACGGGCCAGGCGATGACGTGGTCCTGGTCGGTGAACATCGCGTTGGTGGAGCAGTTCGGGAACCGACATCGCCCGTCGCGGAGCCGGACCAGGCGCGCCATGTCCGGCGGGACGACATACCCGTCGCTGCGGCGTGCGGCGTCCTTGCGAGCACGCTTCGCCAACGACGCCGGGACGGCGCCACCGACGACGGCGCCGGTGTCCGGGTCACAGAGCAGCGGCGTCGACGACACCAGCGACGCACCCGCTGCGAGGCGGTCGAGGTCCATCAGCGTGGGCACCGTCGACCCCAACCCGCCGACCTCGGTCAGCCGCGAGCCGTCATCGGTCACATCCGTGGCCGCGCCCGGCTCAACGGGAGCCCCTGTCGCGGGGTCGGTGGGGTCTGCCGGGACGGTCGCATGGAGGTGGACGGTGACGTCGGCTTGCGCCAGGACCAGCTGGGCCAGTGCGTCGGCGCGGGCCTGCGCCAGCGTCAGGTCGGGGTCGGCACGACGCAGGGTGCGCGCCAGGGTGTCGACGGCCTGCCACATCGGGGCCGACTGCTCCACCGGGAGCTCGGCCTCCCAGTGGTCGGTCCCCATCGTCGCCGGCGAGCGACGCACCGAGCGCCCCTCCCGTACCGCCTTGGCCTGCGCCGCCACCAGCTTCGGGTGAGCCCGCGCGATCATCCGCCGCACCCGCGCGCGCAACGGACCCGTGGTCTCGTCCCACCCGCCCCGCGCGCCGTAGTGCGCCACCAGCGCGTCGACGATCGCGTGCGCACCCCCCTCGGGGCACACCTCGACCTCCGTCGTCACCACCCGCGCCCTCCACGCGTCGAGGTCGCCGGCCACCATCTCCGTGACCAACCGCGGGGTCGTGGTCACCTGGTGGATCGCGACCTCGACCCGGGTCGCCGCAGCCTGCTCCGTGATCCCCAGCATCGGCCCGACGAGCTCGGGGGCGTCGAGGGCCCGGTGCCCCAGCCCGCGGTGCTGCTGCACCCACCCGCCGTTGCGGTCGACGACGTCCTCCACCGCGGCGACGTGCGCCACCGCGACCGTCTGCACGCCGGCCAGGGTGTTCGTCGACCGGTGCGTCTCCTCGACGACCGCGAGCAGCTGCTCGCGCGACAGCACTGCGAGGTCCGTGTCGGCCAAGGCGCGCGCGACAGCGGCGGTGGACGCCCGCAGTGTCCGCAGTGCCTCGTCGATCTCCATACCTGAAACCTACCGACGACCACTGACAGTCACCCGTGGACGAAGGCCGTCACCAGGCCTGCGGGACAACGCCGTTGGTGGTGAGACCCCGTGCGCGACCACGACCGCGACCACGACCACGAGCACACGGCATACATCAGAAGGAAAGGGCCGCGTCAGTCGCGCGGAGGCACCGCGCACACGTCGAGGTCGAACGGCAGGACGTCCGGGGTCGCGGACGCGAGGCGCGCCGCGTGGCTGTTCATCCGGCGCATGTAGTGGCGGCGGCAGAGCACCTCGTACTCGACGAGGCTGTCGCTCGCGGCCGCCGTGTCGCCGACGACGACCTGCTCCCCCTCGACGACCATGACGCCGTCGATGATGCGCGCGTTGTGCGTCGCCCGGGCGCCGCACCAGCAGAGCGCCGCGACCTGGAGCACCTGGACCCGGTCGGCGAGCTCGAAGAGCCGCTTCGACCCGGGGAACAGCTCCGTGCGGAAGTCCGCGGTGATGCCGAAGCAGGTGACGTCGATGCCGAGCTCGTCGACGATCCGGGCGAGCTGCTCGATCTGCACGGCGGTGAAGAACTGGGCCTCGTCGCAGATGAGGTAGTCGGCCCGCTGCCCGTGGGTGAGGTGTTCGACGACGACGTCCCAGAAGTCGAGGTCGTCGGAGACCTCGTGGGCCTCCATCGAGAGGCCGAGGCGCGAGGAGAGCACCGACTCCCCCATCCGGTCGAGCTTGGTGAAGATCAGCCCGACCCGCTGGCGTGCCCGATGGTTGTGGTCCATCTGGAGCGCGAGGGTGGACTTGCCGCAGTCCATCGTCCCGGAGAAGAACACCAGCTCAGCCACGAGCCGACACCCTATGACGCGCGCGCGGGGACGTGGAACATCGGCACCGGCACCTCGTCGTCGGTGAGCGAGCCGTGCAGGCCGACGAGGGCCAGCAGCTCCGGGCGGTGGTGGCGCGAGTCGACGACGGCGTGCGGCTCGCGCATGGCGACGACGACGTCACCGATGCGGGCGAGGTGGTCGTCGTGGACGGCACCGAAGAGTCCGCCCGAGACCGCCTCGTCCTGGGACAGCACCCAGGCCACGTCGCCCAGTCGGGCCCGCCACGTCGCCAGGACGTCGTCGACGGCGCCCGGCTCGCAGTACAGCTGGGGTGCCCGCGGCTCACCGCCGGTGTGCCGCACTCCCGCGGCGAGCTCCGAGTCGTACGCGACGTCCACGCGGTTGGCCATCGGGACGTCGACCATCCCGTGGTCCGCGGTGATGGTGAGCGAGCAGTCGGACGGCAGCCCGTCCGCAAGCCGCGCCAGCGCGCGGTCGATCGTCTCGAGCTCGTCGCCCCACTGCCACGACTCGCACCCGTGGACGTGGCCGACCTTGTCGAGGTCGCCCCAGTACAGGTAGGTCAGCGACGCCGGGCGGGACCGTGCGTGGGCGAGGGTCGCGTCGACGCGGGCGTCGAGGGTCTTCGCGGAGACGAAGCGCCCTCCCCGCAGGGCCGCGCGGGTGAGCCCTGACCCGTCGAAGAACGCCGGGCCGATCCGGGCGACGTCGAGGCCGCCGGCGACGGCCCGCTCGAAGCAGGTCGCGCGCGGCTGCCAGCGCTCGGGCACGGGGCCGTTCTCCCACGACAGCTCGTTGAGCAGCCGGTCCTCGCCGGGGACGAGCACCTCGAACCCGACCAGCCCGTGCGATCCGGGGGTCAGACCCGTGCCGAAGGACCCCATCGAGACGGGCGTGGTCGACGGGAACCCACTGGCCACCCGCAGCCCGTCGGCGAAGAGGGTGCGCAGCCAGGGGGCGTGCCCGCCGCGGCGGCGCAGCAGGTCGTAGCCCAGACCGTCGACGAGGACGACGACGGCGCTGCGGGCCGGTGCCAGCGCCCAGCGAGCCCCGGAGCCGGGGACGCCCAGGGCGGCGAGGACGGACGGGAGGACGTCACCGAGCCCGCCGGCGGCATACGACGGAGCGGGAGCGAGTCCGGGTGCAGCCCGGGACGACGGCACCGGCGCGCTCGGCGTCACCGGCCGAGCGAGGCCGACAGGGCGTGCGCGAACGAGATGGCCTGCTGGAGCGCCGAGTCGCCGTCGGCCGTGGCCGAGACGCGCAACGCGATGTCGTCGCTCGAGATGGTGCCGTCGTAGCCGTGGTCGGCGTCGCATCCCGGCTCCCCGCACGTCGCGGGGAGCAGGTCGACGCGGCTGACGGCGCCCCAGCCGAGGGTCAGCGTGAGCTCGCGACCGAGGGACCCGGGGACGTAGTTCTGGGGGTCCTCGACGACGTGGGTCAGCATGACCCCGCGCACGGCGGAGAGCGGGATGCTCTCGGTGGTCGCGGTGGCGACCTCCTGCTCGGGGACACCGGCGGGCGCGCCCTCGGCCTCACCCGCGCCCTCGTCGGCGTGGTCGTCGGCGTGGGCGATGACGAGCCGCGACGGCGTGAGCACGAGGACGGTGACGTGGCGACGGATGACGTCGCGGTCGAACGTCGTCTCGAGGTGGACGAGGTGCGAGCGCACCTCCTCACCGGCGAGCGCGGCCGAGACGACGTCGCCGACGAGCGCCGGGTAGTAGCCCGCCCGCTCGATCGCGGAGGTGAGGTCCACCGGCAGGGTGGGGACGTCGAACGAGGGCTTCATACCCGCCATTCTGCCGCACGGCACCGACCGCCCCGTCCGCCCATGTGCTCAGGTGAGCGAGCGCCGCCCCGGGTCGGTGCGGCGGGCCATCGGTGCCACGGTGACCTCGGCGCCGAGCACCTCGACTCCCCCGGGGTGCGCGTTGACCGGGTTGAGCCGCATCGAGACCACCTCCGGCATGTCGTCGCTGATGACCGACACCCTGGCGATGAGGTCGGCGAGCGCGGCGCGGTGCACCGGGGTCGAGCCGCGGTGCCCGTGCAGCACCGGCGCAGCCTTGACCGAGGAGATGAGCTCCGAGACGGCGACGTCGGTGAGCGGTGGGATGCGGTGGGCGATGTCGTCGAGCAGCTCGGTCGGCAGCCCCGCCACCCCGAAGCTCACCACCGGCCCGAAGAGCGCGTCCTCGTCCGACGACACGAGGCACGCGACACCGGGGGTCGCCATCCGCTGCACCTCGAGCTGGCCGGCCGCGAGCGGCGAGAGCCGGTCGTGGAGCGAGATCCACGCCTCGGTCACGGACTGCGCGTTGCCGAGGTCGACCCGGACCCCGGTGATCCCGCCCTGGTGACGCAGCATCGGAGCGGCCGACTTGAGGACCACGGGGTAGCCGATCTCCTCGGCCGCCTCGACGGCCTCCTCGACGGTCGTGACCCGCCGGGACGGCCACACCTCGATCCCGTAGGCGGTCAGCAGCGCCCGCGTCTCGTCCGGGTTGAGGCGCCGGCCCTCGGGGCTCACCGACAGGACCGTGTGGACGACGTCCTCGGCCACCCGCCGGTTGATCCCCGCCGGGGCGACCGGGACGCCGTGGTCCTTGTTGCGCCACTCGGCGTACTTCGTCGCCTTCGCGAGGGCGTAGGCCGCGTCCTCCGGCATCGCGTAGACCGGGATGGCCTGCCCGGTGCCGCCCTCGTCGATGTGGGTGGAGGAGTCCACGCCCCGCATCCCGAGGAACGTCGCGACGCAGGTCTTGTCGGACCCGCGGGCCGCGGCGCGCACGGCCTCGGTGACGTCCTCGTCGTGGGCGACGATCGGGGGGATGAAGCAGGTCATCACCGAGTCGACGTCGGGGTCGTCGAAGGCCGTGGCCAGCACGTCCCGGAACTCCTCGAGGGTGGCGTCCGAGGGCAGGCTCACGGGCCCGTGCGTGACGGTGAGCCCGCGACCGGCGACTGCACCGGCCGACAGCGCACCCAGCGCCGCCGAGTTGCCGACGATGGCCACGCGCCGCCCGGCGGGCAGGGGCTGGTGGACGACGAGCTGCGCGACGTCGAAGAGCTGGTGGACGTTGGAGACCCTCACCACCCCGGCCTGCCGGAGCATCGCGCCGAACACCGCCGGGCGCACCTTCGTCCGGCGGACCCGGTGCCCGGGCGGGGTGCCGTACGCCGAGATGCCGGACTGGACGACGATGACCGGCTTGATGAGGCCGAGGTTGCGCGCGATCCGCGAGAACTTGCGCGGGTTGCCCATCGACTCGAGGTAGAGGCCGACGGCGTGCGTGTCGTCGTCGTCGATCCAGTACTGCATGAGGTCGTTGCCCGAGACGTCGACCCGGTTGCCCGCCGAGGCGAACGTCGAGATCCCGAGGTTGCGGCGGGCTGCCGACGCGAGGACGGCGATCCCGAGGGCGCCGGACTGCGAGAAGAGGCCGAGGTGCCCGACCGGGGGCATCGTCGGCGACAACGAGGCGTTGAGCGACATCCCGGGGTGGGTGTTGATGATCCCGAACGAGTTGGGCCCGACGATGCGCATCCCGGACCCGCGCACCCGACGCACGAGCTCGGCCTGCAGCTCGTCTCCCTCTCCCCCGCCCTCGCCGAACCCGGCGCTGACGACGAGCAGCGCCGCGACCCCCGCCTCCGCGCACTCGTCGACGACCTTGAGCACCTTCGGCGCCGGGACCGCGATGACCGCGAGGTCGACCGGACCGGGGACGTCACCGATCCTGTCGTATGTCGTCCGCCCGAGGATCGCCTTCGCCTTGCGGTTGACGGGGTGGACCTCGCCCGTGAACTCGGCCTCGAGGAGGTTCTTGAGGAAGTGGTGCCCCATCGTCTTCGGGGACCGTCCGGCGCCGATGACCGCGACGATCCGCGGGCGCATGATCCGGCTGACGCTGATCGCCTCGGCGCGGTGCTCGCGCGACATCGCGACGGCCTTGGAGCGGTCGGTCGGCTCGATGTCGAAGTGCAGGGCGACGATGCCGTCCTCGACCTTGCGGCTGACCTCGTAGCCCGCCTCCGAGAACACCGTGAGCATCTTGCGGTTCTGGGGCAGCACCTCGGCCGTGAAGCGGGTGATGCCGAACTCCTGCGCGATCGCGGCCAGGTGCTCGAGCAGCACCGACCCGATGCCACGACCCTGGTAGTGGTCGCTGACGTTGAAGGCGACCTCGGCCGAGGTCGCGTCGATCCGGTCGTAGCGCCCGATGCCGAGGATCTCGTCGCTCACCGTGATGACGAGTGCGACGCGGTCGACGTAGTCGACGTGGGTGAAGCGGTGGACGTCCTTGTCGGAGAGTCGCCGCAGTGGCGCGAAGAACCGCATGTAGATCGACTCGTCCGACTGCCGCGCGTGGAACGCGTGGATCTTCTCCTCGTCGGTGGGCAGGATCGGGCGCAGGTGGCCGACGCTGCCGTCACGGAGCACGACGTCGGCCTCCCACTGCACCGGGTAGCCCGGTGGCAGCTCGACGTCCTCGCTCATGGGCACATCGTGGCACGGCACCATGTCGACCATGGATCTCATCGACGCGGTGTCGCGGCGCCGGATGGTGCGACGCTTCCGGCCCGACCGCGACGTGCCCTTCGACACGGTCGAGCGCCTCGTCCGGCTGGCGCAGCGCGCCCCCAGCGCCGGGCACACCCAGGGCTGGGACGTCCTCGCGCTCACCGACGCGGCCGACCGTGAGCGCTTCTGGGACGTGACCCGCGACAGCACGGCCACCGAGCCCGACGCGCGTTCTCCCTGGCTGA
The DNA here is from genome assembly GCF_000768695.1 of Knoellia aerolata DSM 18566. Lineage (GTDB taxonomy): Bacteria > Actinomycetota > Actinomycetes > Actinomycetales > Dermatophilaceae > Knoellia > Knoellia aerolata. Next base: position 20,880 of record NZ_AVPL01000007.1, on the reverse strand, counting down.
GCGGGGTGTCGGCCGCCCCGGTGCTGCTCGTCATGCTCGCCGACCCGACGGCCTACCTCGACCGCTACGCGGAGCCGGACAAGGGGTGGACCGACCGCTCCCTCGACCGCTGGCCCATCCCGTACTGGGACACCGACACGGCGATGGCCGCGATGATCGTGCTGCTCGGGGCCGTCGACGCCGGGCTCGGAGCCCTGTTCTTCGGCGTTCCCGGGTCCCGTCACGACGCGCTCAGGGCGGCGTATGCCGTTCCGTCCGACCGGCGGGTCGTCGGTGTCATCGCGCTCGGGCACGAGGCGGAGCGGGTGCGGAGCCCTTCCCTCGGGCGGGGGCGGCGCCCGGTCGCGGAGGTCCTGCACCACGGGCGGTTCGGCGAGTCGGGGTCGGGGACGTCAGGCCCCTGAGGGAGGATGCGGTGATCGACCCGCGGCAGGTCCGCGAGACCACGACACCACCGAGGTAGACCCCCGCCCCATGGCCAAGCGCACGACGACCACCCCTCCCGACGACCTCGCGGTCGGTGACGGCCGCGTCGTCGACATCGACGTCGGCCTCGAGATGCAGAACGCCTTCCTCGAGTACTCCGTGTCGGTGATCCACTCGCGGGCGCTGCCCGACGTCCGTGACGGCCTCAAGCCGGTGCAGCGTCGGATCCTCTACTCGATGAGCGAGATGGGGCTGCGGCCCGACCGCGGCCACGTGAAGTCCTCCCGGGTCGTCGGCGACGTCATGGGCAAGTACCACCCGCACGGCGACACGGCCATCTACGACGCCCTCGTGCGCATGGCCCAGCCGTTCACGATGCGCCTGCCCCTTGTCGACGGCCACGGCAACTTCGGCTCGCTCGACGACGGGCCCGCCGCCTCCCGCTACACCGAGGCCCGCCTCGCCGCCGCGGCGCTCGTCATGACGGCCGGCCTCGACGAGGACACCGTCGACTTCGTGCCGAACTACGACGACCAGCTGCTCCAACCGGGCGTGCTGCCCGCCGCCTACCCCAACCTGTTCGTCAACGGGGTCGCCGGGATCGCGGTCGGGTTCGCGACGAACATGCCGCCGCACAACCTCGTCGAGGTCGTCGGTGCCGCCCGCCACCTCATCGCGCACCCCGACTGCAGCCTCGACGACCTCATGAAGTTCGTCCCCGGCCCGGACCTGCCCCTGGGTGGTCGGATCGTCGGCCTCGACGGCATCCGCGACGCCTACCTCACGGGCAAGGGCAGCTTCCGGACCCGCGCGACGGTGCGGATCGAGAAGATCACACCGCGCCGGGCCGGGATCGTCGTCACCGAGCTCCCCTACCTCGTCGGTCCCGAGAAGGTCATCGAGCGGATGAAGACGCTCGTCCAGGGCAAGAAGCTCCAGGGCGTCAGCGACGTCAAGGACCTCACCGACCGCAAGCACGGGCTCCGGCTCGTCATCGAGGTCAAGAACGGCTTCAACCCCGAGGCGGTCCTCGAGCAGCTCTACAAGCTCACGCCGATGGAGGACTCGTTCGGCATCAACAGCGTCGCCCTCGTCGACGGGCAGCCGCAGACCCTCGGCCTCAAGGACCTGCTCCGCCACTACGTCGAGTTCCGCATCGACGTCGTCCGACGACGCACCGCCCACCGGCTCGCCAAGGCCGAGGCGCAGCTCCACCTCGTCGAGGGCCTGCTCGTCGCGATCCTCGACATCGACGAGGTCATCCAGCTCATCCGCACGAGCGAGGACACCGCGACGGCCCGCACCCGGCTCATGAGCGTCTTCGACCTCTCCGAGATCCAGGCCAACCACATCCTCGACCTCCAGCTGCGCCGGCTGACGAAGTTCTCCCGCCTCGACCTCGAGACCCAGCGCGACGAGCTGCGGACCCGGATCGAGGAGCTGTCCGCCATCCTCGGCGACGAGAAGCTGCTCCAGCGGACCGTCTCCAGCGAGCTCGCCGACGTCGCGAAGAAGCACGGCACCCCCCGCCGCACGGTGCTCCTCGAGTCGGCCGGCAACCCGGTGAGCTCCACCGCGCCCCTCGAGGTCACCGACGACCCCTGCTGGGTGCTCCTCTCCTCGACCGGGCTGCTCGCTCGCACCTCCACCGACGACCCGATCCCCGTCGAGGGCCCGCGGGCCAAGCACGACGCCGTCGTCGCCGCAGTCCGCACGACCGCCCGCGGCGAGGTCGGACTCGTGACCAGCCGGGGCCGGATGGTCCGGATCAGTGCCCTCGAGCTGCCCACCCTGCCCCCGCTCGGTGGCGCGCCGAGCCTGTCCGGCGGCGCCCCCCTCGCCGCCTACGTCGACCTGCCCCGCGGCGAGGAGCCGGTCAGCATCGTCTCGCTCGCGGCCGACGGGCCCGGGCTCGCGCTCGGCACCGCCCAGGGCGTCGTCAAACGCGTCACCGCCGACCAGCCCAAGGCGCACGACTGGGAGGTCATCTCGCTGAGGGACGGCGACCGGGTCGTCGGCGCCGGCCAGGTGGTCACCGGCGACGAGGACCTCGTGTTCGTCACGACGGACGCCCAGCTGCTGCGCTTCCCGGCCGGCGGCGTGCGTCCCCAGGGACGCAGCGGCGGCGGCATCGCCGGGGTCCGCGTCACCCCCGGCCAGCAGGTCGCCTTCTTCGGCGTCGTCGACCCGTCCCGGGAGGCGGTCGTCGTCACGGCCAGCGGCTCCTCCGACGCCCTGCCCGGCACGCAGCCCGGCGCCATCAAGGCCACGCCCTACGCCGAGTACCCCGCCAAGGGCCGCGGCACCGGCGGGGTGCGGGCACACCGCTTCCTCAAGGGCGAGGACACGCTCGTCCTCGCGTGGGTCGGGGCCACCCCGGCCCGGGCCAGCGGGGCCGGAGGGGTGGCGATCGAGCTGCCCGAGGCGACCGGTCGCCGCGACGGCTCGGGCGTGCAGGCCTCCGCCATCATCACGGGGATCGCCGGTCCGCCCCGCTGAGGTGCCCCCGGGTCCCACGCTCTGCGTGGGCCGTCATACTCCGCGTATGCCGTCCAGCCCCGTCCCGCGGGCCGGTCGTGTTACGCGATCGTGACCGGACAAAGTCGGAGAAACCGTTCCCCTCGTATGTAACCGCTTTTACACTGCCAACGGATCCCTCAGCGCCGAGGACCTGGATTCAGGGCCCGGTGCGTCCCCCAACAGATGGAGGCGGGCAATGGCCCACAAATCACAGCGCCGATCCGCGATGCTCCTCTCGAGCCTCGTGGCGGTCTCCCTCGGTGTCGCAGCGTGCGGCTCCTCCGAAGACGGAGGCGACGGCGCCGACGCCGGCGCATCCGGCGACGCCAAGACCAAGATCGACTGTGCGCCCTACGAGGCGTTCGGTGACATCAAGGGCAAGACCGTCACGGTTTACACCTCGATCACCGCCCCCGAGGACGAGCCGCACATCAAGTCCTACCAGCCGTTCATCGACTGCACCGGCGCCGAGATCAAGTACGAGGGCTCCAAGGAGTTCGAGGCGCAGCTGCCCGTGCGCGTCAAGGGTGGCAACGCCCCCGACATCGCCTACCTGCCGCAGCCGGGTCTGCTCAAGACCATGGTCGCCACCGGCAAGGTCATCGAGGCTCCCCCGGAGGTCGCGGCCAACGTCGACAAGAACATGCCCGACTGGAAGGAGTACGGCACCGTCGACGGCAAGTTCTACGGAGCCGCGCTCGGCGCCAACGTCAAGTCGTTCGTCTGGTACTCGCCTGCCGCCTTCGAGGAGAAGGGCTACGAGATCCCGAAGACGTGGGACGACCTCCTCACGCTCAGCGACAAGATCGCCGCCGACGACCCCGACAGCAAGCCGTGGTGTGCCGGGATCGAGTCCGGTGACGCCACCGGATGGCCGGCCACCGACTGGGTCGAGGACGTCATGCTGCGCACCGCCGGTCCTGAGGTCTACGACAAGTGGACCAACCACGAGATCCCGTTCAACGACCCCGCGGTCGCCACGGCACTCGCCGAGGTCGGCAAGATCCTCAAGAACGACAAGTTCGTCAACGGTGGACAGGGCGACGTCAAGACGATCGCCTCGACGTCCTTCCAGGACGCCGGTCTGCCGGTCCTCGACAACGGCGGGTGCTACCTGCACCGCCAGGCCTCGTTCTACGCGGCCAACTGGCCCGAGGGCACCAAGGTCGCCGAGGACGGGGACGTGTGGGCGTTCTACCTCCCCGCCAAGGACGAGACCACCAAGCCGGTCCTCGGTGGTGGCGAGTTCGTCGCTGCCTTCGCCGACCGTCCGGAGGTCAAGGCCTTCCAGACCTACCTCTCCTCGGTCGAGTGGGCCAACGAGCGCGCCACGACCTGTGGCACCGGTGGCTGCGTGACCGCGAACAAGAACGCCGACCCGGAGCTGCTCAAGAACCCGGTCGACAAGCTCTCCGCCCAGATCCTCACGGACGAGAGCGCGACGTTCCGGTTCGACGCGTCCGACCTCATGCCGGGTGCCGTCGGCTCCGGGACGTTCTGGAAGGGCATGACCAACTGGATCACCGGACAGGACGACAAGGCCACCCTCGACTACATCGAGAACTCCTGGCCCAAGTCCTGACCTGATCCTCGGATCGGTCTCTCGCCGGGGTGGGGTGGATTCCCACCCCACCCCGGCTTCCTTTCGTGCAGTCCTCACCCTGGAGGTGGAGTCATGGTCGCGAGCGTGCTGAGCGTCGCACCGTCGGGAATCATCCCTGAGCCGTTCCTGCGAGCCGAGAGCGTCGCAGGCAAGTTCTTCCTCATGTTCTTCGCGGTCGCGTTCTTCGCCGCCGTGTTCGGCGGAGTGCTGTTCCTGGCCTCGCTGTTCAAGGGCCGCAAGGGCGAGCAGGCGCAGGGCGCACTGTTCGCCGCACCGGCCGTCCTGCTCCTCTCCATCGGTCTCGTCTACCCGGCCGTCCTCACGATCATCCAGTCCGTCCGCGGCAAGTCGGGTGAGGGCGGCTTCTCCCTGTCGAACTACTCGGCGATGTTCACCCAGCCCGAGCTGCTGCTCGTGCTGCGCAACACGGCGCTCTGGGTCATCCTCGTGCCGTTCCTCGCGACGGCGATCGGCCTGCTCTACGCGATCCTCATCGACCGGGCCCGGGGTGAGGCCTTCGCGAAGGCCCTCATCTTCCTGCCGATGGCCATCTCCATGGTTGGTGCGGGCATCATCTGGAAGTTCGTCTACCAGTACAAGCAGACCGAGCGCCCCCAGATCGGCCTGCTCAACCAGATCCTCAAGAGCCTCGGCTTCGAGACCCAGCAGTTCCTCCTCGAGGCTCCCCTCAACACGCTCATGCTTATCGTCGTCATGGTCTGGATCCAGGCCGGCTTCGCGATGACGATCCTCTCTGCGGCGATCAAGGCGATCCCGGACGACATCATCGAGGCGGCCCGCCTCGACGGCGTGTCCGGGCTCAAGATGTTCCGGCACATCACCCTGCCGAGCATCCGCGCGGCGCTCGTCGTGGTCCTCACGACCATCGCCATCGGCACGCTCAAGGTCTTCGACATCGTCCGGACCATGACCGCCGGCCAGTTCGACACCTCGGTCGTCGCCAACGAGTTCTACAGCCAGAGCTTCCGCTACAACGCCCCCGGCCTGGGCGCCGCGCTGGCCGTGCTGCTCTTCATCCTCGTCATCCCGATCGTCGTCTACAACATCATCCAGATGCGCAAGGAGGCCTGAGCCGTGAGCACTGTCCAGACGGGCGCGCTGCCCGAGTCGTTCGAACCCGCGGACCTCGAGCCGCCCAGCAAGCAGCAGAAGCTCAAGAAGTCCACCGGCGAGGCCGCCGGCGCTCTGCAGTCCCGGTGGGCCTCCCTCGTCGCGGTGCTCATCGCCGTGCTGTGGACCACCCCCACGCTCGGCCTGCTCGTCACGTCGTTCCGCAGCCAGCGGGACATCAACCGCAGCGGCTGGTGGACGGCGCTGACCGACCCCGGTGGCTTCACGCTGGAGAACTACCGCCAGGCCCTCGAGCCCGGCAGCTCGGCCAGCCTCAGCCAGTACTTCATCAACACGATCGTCATCACGGTCCCCGCGGTCCTGCTCCCCCTCTTCCTCGCGTCGCTCGCGGCCTACGCCTTCGCCTGGATGCCGTTCCCGGGGCGCAACGCGCTTTTCGTGGCGGTGTTCGCGCTGCAGATCGTGCCCCTGCAGATCGCCCTCATCCCCCTGCTCGACATCTACGTCAACAAGCTGGGCTTCGGGGCGTCGTACTGGAGCGTGTGGCTCTCGCACACGATCTTCGCGCTGCCGCTGGCAACGTTCCTCATCCACAACTTCATGCGCGAGCTCCCAGCGGAGCTCATGGAGGCCGCCCGCGTGGACGGTGCAGGTCACGTGACGATCTTCTTCAAGATCCTCCTGCCCCTGCTCACCCCCGCGCTCGCGGCGTTCGGGATCTTCCAGTTCCTCTGGGTCTGGAACGACCTGCTCGTCTCGTTGGTCTTCCTCGGTGGGACGCCCGACGTCGCACCGATCACCGTGCGGGTGGCCGAGCTGTCCGGGTCCCGAGGCAGCGCCTGGTACCTCCTCTCGGCAGGTGCGTTCATCTCGATGATCGTCCCCGTCGCGGTGTTCCTCGCCCTGCAGCGCTTCTTCGTCCGCGGCCTGCTCGCAGGTGGCCTGAAGGGCTGACATGACAGCCCCAGACCGGCGTCGGCGGATGAGCACGATCACCGATGTCGCGCGGGAGGCCGGGGTCTCGGTGGCCACGGTCTCCCGCGCGCTCCGCGGCCTGGACCGCGTGAGCCCGCACACCCGTGAGCGGGTGTTCAAGGTCGCCGAGCGGCTCGACTACGTCGCCAGCCCCACGGCGACGTCGCTGGCCTCGGGTCGCACCCAGGTCGTCGGCGTCGTCGCGCCGTTCCTCACCCGCTGGTTCTTCGCGACCGTCGTGAGCGCCATCGAGAAGACGCTGCGCCAGCACGGCCACCACGTGCTGCTGTTCGACCTCGAGGACGAGTCCTACGACCGACGCCTCCCCCTGAAACAGAACATGCTGTGGAAGCGCGTCGACGGCGTCATCACCCTCAACCTCCCCATGACGGCCGAGGAGCTCGAGCTCGTCGACCGGCTCGGGCTGCCGCTGGTCGCGATCGGGACCCCTGTCGCCGACCGCCCCAACGTCCGCATCGACGACGCCCAGGCGATGCGGGACGCCACCGAGCACCTCGTCTCCCTCGGGCACGAGCGCATCGCCTACGTCGGCGCCGTCCCCTCCAACGTCGCCCACATCCAGACGCCCCAGGCCCGCCTCGACGCCTTCCGCGAGGTCATGCACAGCCACGGGCTCGCCGAGCACAAGCAGTGGATCCTCGGCTCCGACTGGAGCGCGGACAGTGCCGCCGCCGACACGCGGATCCTGCTGCGCGCCCCCGAGCGGCCGACCGCCGTCGCCGCCGCCTCGGACGAGATGGCCATCGGCGTCATGGCGGCTGCGCGAGCGGAGGGTCTGCGCGTCCCCGAGGACCTCTCGGTCATCGGGATCGACGACCATGCGCTGAGCAACGTCCTCGGCCTGAGCACGGTGCGCCAGGACGTCACGGCGCAGGGACGGCTCGCGGCCGAGATCCTGCTCCGGCAGCTCGGGATCAGCGCGGGCGAGGACGCGGGCACCCACGTCGTCGTGCCGACCGAGCTCGTCGTGCGCGCCAGCACCGCTCCCCCGGCCTGACCACCCACTGACCGCGCGGTCAGTGGTGCGCGTGGTCCGGGTCCGTGAGCTCCTCGGGGTCGCGCATGTAGGTCTTCTTGGCGAAGAGGAACCGGTTGGCCAGCCAGGTCAGGGCCCACAGCACGACACCGATGGCGAGCAGCCACCCGGCGATGCGGTACTGGATCGTGTCGCGTCCGGTCCACGGGCCCACCATGAAGGCGCAGGCCAGCGCCCCGATGATCGGCAGCGCCGTGGGTGCGACGAAGTGCTTGCGGTCGATCGGGTCCTTGCGCAGGACGAGCACGCAGATGTTGACGATGGTGAAGACCCCGAGCAGGAGCAGGGCGGTGGTGCCCCCCAACGCCGCGATGATCTCGGAGTCGGACTGGGTCGACACGAAGTAGATGAGCCCGAACGAGATCGCCGTGGTGAAGAGGATGGCCACCCACGGGGTGCGGCGGCTGCGGTGCACGCGGCCGAGCACGGGCGGAAGCACCTCCTGCTTCGCCATGCCGTAGAGCAGCCGGCTGGCCATGAGCATGTTGATGAGCGCCGAGTTGGCCACGGCGAACATGCCGATGAACGGGAAGACCTTGTCGAACGGGAAGTCCGGCGCGCCGGTCGCGACGACCTGCGTGAGCGCCGACTCGTTGTCCGGGTTGGCGAGCTCGCCCACCGGGACGAGCGCCACGGCCGTGATCGAGACGAGGACGTAGATGAGGCCCGTGACGCCCAGTCCGGTGAGCATCATCCGCGGGAAGTCCCGCACCGGGTCCTTGGTCTCCTCCGCCATGTTGACCGAGTCCTCGAAGCCGACCATGGCGAAGAACGCCAGCGAGGTCGCCGCCGTGATCGCGAAGAACGTGCTCTTGTCGCTCGGGCTGTCGAACACGATGGTCCGGGAGAAGTCCGCCTTGCCCTGCGTGACGGCATACACACCGATGAGGATGATGAGGAGCAGACCCGAGAGCTCGACCATGGTGAGGACGACGTTGGCCTTGACGCTTTCACCGACACCGCGGAAGTTGACGGCCGCGACGAGCGCCATGAAGCCCAGGGCGATGAGGAGCAGCGGGGTGCTGCCGGCGACCCAGTCGGCGCCGATGCCGTCGCGCAGGAAGCCGGCGAAGGCGTTGGAGGCGGTGGACGCCGAGGTGATGCCCGAACACATGACCGCGAACGCCACGAGGAACGTCACGAAGTGGATGCCGAACGCCTTGTGCGTGTACAGCGCCGCACCGGCCGCCTGGGGGTACTTGGTCACGAGCTCGAGGTAGGAGAACGCCGTGATGGTCGCGATGATGAAGGCGACGAGGAAGGGCGCCCAGGCGGCGCCACCGACCTCGCCCGCGACGGAGCCGGTCAGGGCGTAGACGCCGGTGCCGAGGATGTCGCCGACGATGAAGAGGAGCAACAGCTTCGGGCCCATGACGCGGTTGAGCTCGGGCTCTCCGTGGTGGGGCGTGTCGATGACCCCGGTGCCACCGCGGTCGTCGGTGTGACCACTCATCTGCAAGCCTCCTCGTCCGGGGCCCCGGAATCGGGACGCCTAGGGGCTCACTGTGGCCCAGATCACGTCCGAGAGCAACGCGAACGCGCGGTGCGCCGCGAGATGGGTGCTGCGGGTCAGGCGTCGATGCGCTCGCGGTCGAGCTGGGCCGAACCCCGGACGATGAAGTCGCGACGGGGCGCGACCTCGTTGCCCATGAGCAGCTCGAAGACGCGCTCGGAGTCCTCGGCATCGGCCATCGTCACCTTGCGCAGCGTGCGGTGGCGTGGGTCCATCGTCGTCTCGGCCAGCTGGTCGGCATCCATCTCGCCCAGGCCCTTGTAGCGCTGCATCGGCTGCTTGATCGTGCGGCCCCGCTTCGTCAGGGACGCGACGGTCCGGCGCATCTCCGCCTCGGAGTAGGTGTAGAGCAGCTCGCCCTTGCGGGCGCCCGCCGCCGAGACCTCGATGCGGTGCAGCGGGGGCACGGCGGCATACACCTTGCCGGCCTCGACGAGGGGACGCATGTAGCGGAAGAAGAGGGTGAGCAGCAGCGTGCGGATGTGGGCGCCGTCGACGTCGGCGTCGGTCATGATGATGACCTTGCCGTAGCGGGCGGCGTCGACGTCGAAGCTGCGACCGGAGCCGGCGCCGATGACCTGGATGATCGCCGCGCACTCGGCGTTGCCGAGCATGTCGGTGAGCGAGGCCTTCTGGACGTTGAGGATCTTGCCGCGGATCGGGAGCAGGGCCTGGACGTCGGAGTCGCGCGCGAGCTTCGCGGTCCCGAGCGCACTGTCGCCCTCGACGATGAACAGCTCGGTGCGCTCGATGTCGTTGCTGCGGCAGTCGGCCAGCTTGGCCGGCAGCGACGAGGTCTCGAGCGCGTTCTTCTTGCGCTGGGTCTCCTTGTGCAGCCGCGCGCTGATCCGCGACTTCATCTCGGCGGTGACCTTCTCGAGGAGCATCGCCGCCTGCTGCTTCTCGCCCCGCTTGGTCGAGGTGAGGGCGTTCGTCAGCTCCTTCTCGACCACGCGCGCGACGATGGCGCGCACGGCGTTGGTGCCGAGCACCTCCTTGGTCTGGCCCTCGAACTGCGGCTCGGCCAGGCGCACGGTGACGACCGAGGTGAGCCCGGCGAGGATGTCGTCCTTGTCGACCTTGTCGCTGCCGACCTTGAGACGGCGGGCGTTGACCTCGAGCTGCTTGCGGAAGACCTTGAGCAGCGCCTGCTCGAAGCCCGCCATGTGGGTGCCGCCCTTGGGCGTGGCGATGATGTTGACGAACGAGCGCACCTTGGCGTCGTAGCCGGTGCCCCACCGGACGGCGATGTCGACCTCGCACTCGCGCTCGACGTCCTGCGGGCTCATGTGCCCCTTGGCGTCGAGCACCGGCACGGTCTCGGTGAAGTGGCCCGTGCCCCGCAGGCGCCACACGTCGGTCACGGACGGGTCCGGCGCGAGGAACTCGGCGAACTCGCTGATGCCGCCGTCGTGGACGAAGACCTCCTCGTGCGGCCCGTGCTCCCCCGGTGTGCCCGGCAGGCGGCGCTCGTCACGGATGACGAGGGTGAGCCCGGGGACGAGGAAGGAGGTCTGGCGGGCGCGACCGACGAGGCCCTCGTAGTCGAAGTCGGCGTCCTTGAGGAAGATCTGCGGGTCCGACCAGTAGCGCACGCGCGTGCCGGTCGCCCCCCGCTTGGACTTGCCGATGACGGCGAGCTCGCTGGTGCGCTCGTAGGGGGTGAACTCGTGGTCGGGGCTCTTGTCCGAGCTCGCGACGTCGGGGAAGTACCCGGGCTCCCCGCGACGGAAGCTCATCGCGTAGGTCTTGCCGCCGCGGTCGACCTCGACGTCGAGGCGGGCCGAGAGCGCGTTGACGACCGAGGCGCCGACGCCGTGCAGGCCACCGGAGGCGGTGTAGGAGCCGCCGCCGAACTTGCCGCCCGCGTGGAGCTTGGTGAAGACGACCTCGACGCCGGTGAGGCCGGTGCGCGGCTCGATGTCGACGGGGATGCCCCGGGCGATGTCGCGGACCTCGACCGAGCCGTCCAGGTGGAGGATGACCTCGATCCGGTCACCGTGCCCACCGAGCGCCTCGTCGACGGCGTTGTCGATGATCTCCCAGAGGCAGTGCATGAGGCCGCGGCTGTCGGTCGACCCGATGTACATGCCCGGCCGCTTGCGCACGGCCTCGAGGCCCTCGAGGACCTGGAGGTGGTGGGCGCTGTAGTCGGACGACGACTTGCTCGTCGCGACCTTCTTGGCCGTGGATGCGGGGGTCATGCGGTCCTCTCGGGGAGCTCGTGCGGGCGGAGTCCACAGGCTAACCGGGGCCCCTGACGACCCCGCCGAGGCGCGCTGTCGGACCCGTGGGCAAGAATTCCTCGTGTTGGCATCGGAACGGTCACATCACGGGCGCCTCCCCCTCGGGAAGAGCTGGGCGTGTTTGACTGTTGCAACGCCTGACGCCCACGTAATCGCGTGGGCCCATTGACGAGATCAGCCGAGGAGGCCGATGTGACCACCGCACTGGCACCCATCCTGACCACCGCGGACCGCTGCGACCGCTGTGGTGCCCAGGCCTATGTGCGAGCGACGCTCCACGTCGGTGGTGAGCTGCTCTTCTGCGCCCACCACGGGCGCGAGCACCTGCCCAAGCTGCGCGACCACGCCGACATCGTGGACGAGAGCGACCGACTCACGGAGCCGCCCGCCGCGGCGGACATCGACGTCTGACCCCGCGTTGAACCTCCTGCCGGAGGGCACCAGCGTCTGGGTGCCGGCGATCCTCATCATCGTGGGGATCGTCGGCATCGTCGTTCCGGTCGTCCCCGGCCTGCTCGTCGCGGTGGTCGGGGTGCTCCTCTGGGCCTACGAGACCGGTGGCTCCACCGCGTGGACCGTCTTCGGCATCTGCGTCGCGATCTACCTCGCGGGCGTGGTCATCCAGTTCCTCGTGCCGGGCAAGCGGCTGCGCTCCCAGGGCGTCACGACCTCGACACTGCTCCTCGCCGTCCTGCTCGGCGTCGTCGGGATGTTCGTCATCCCGGTGGTCGGCTTCGTCATCGGATTCGTCGGCGGCATCTTCCTCGTCGAGCAGGGGCGCAGCCGTGACCGGGCCCAGGCGTGGGCCCGCACCAGGCACGCCGTCGTCGCCGTCATGACGAGCATGGGCATCGAGCTGTGCGCCGGCGTCATCATCGCCGCGACGTGGGTCGTCGGCGTCCTCGCCACCTGAGCGGGACCCGGGAAGGCGCCCGGACGGCATACGCCGCCGTGCTGCTCGTCCCCCGGCGGTCAGCTCCAGCCGTCGCGGCCGCGCCGGTCCCAACGGTCGTCGAGCTTGTCCATGAACCCCGAGCCGCTCTTCTGGCGACGCCCTGACCCGGCCGGACCCGCGGTGCCGTCGTCGCGCACCACGGCGAGCTTGCCGCGTCGCGGCGGGGTGAGCGAGAAGGCGACCGCCGCCACCATCACGGCGAAACCGGCCGCACCGACCCACATCGTCGTGTTGATGCCGACGAGGACGAGGCCGAGGCCGACGACCACACCGGTGACGCCGATGATCCAGCGCAGACGCGTGGGACCGCCGCGGCGAGTGCCCTCCATGCTCGAGGCGAACTTGGGGTCCTCCTCGGCGAGGGCCTGCTCCAACTGCGCGAGCATCCTCTGCTCGTGCTCTGAAAGCGGCACGGCGTCCTCCCGGTGTGCGACGGTGCGTGGTCCTGTGATGATCCTCCACCAGGGACAACGCATGACGTCGCGGTTTCGTTGCATTCGCCAGCTGGGGTGCTGGTCACCTCAGGATAGGTCGCGATCGGTCCGGGGGGAAGGTTGGCCCCGGGTGATCAGGCTCGCAGGGCGGACCGACCCCGCGCCGAAGCGCGCACTGGCCTTGTCGACGGCCCGGTCGGCCTCGCGCCACCCGTGTTCGGCCTCGCCGAGCATGCCCTGGATCGGGGCGGCCTCGACGGCGACGAGCTTCTCGAGACGGACGCCGACGAGGCGGATCCGGGCCCGTTGGAGCCCGAGGGCGTCGTAGAGCGACGTGGCCGTCTCGTAGATCTCGCGGCTGCCGTCGGTCGGCTCGCGCAGGGTGCGGGCCCGGGTGATGGTCGTGAAGTCGGCGAAGCGGACCTTGATCGACACGGTGCGCCCGGTGAGGCCGGCCGCACGGAGCCGGGCCGCGACGCGGTCGCTGAGCTTGAGCAGGTGGCGGTGGATCTCGCGGGGGTCGTCGATGTCGTACTCGAAGGTCTCGTCGGCGCCGACGCTCTTCTCGCGCTGCTCGCGCTGGACCGTGCGCGGGTCGCGGCCCCACGAGAGCTCGTGCAGGTGGTGGCCCGTCGCCTCCCCCAGCCCCCGGACGAGGGTCGGGAGGGGGGTGTGCGCGATGTCGGCGACGGTGCGCAGCCCGAGCCGGGTCAGCTGCTCCTCGGTCTTCTCCCCCACGCCCCAGAGCGCCCCCACGGGCAGCTGCTGGACGAAGGGGATGACCTCGTCGCGCGGGACGACGACCATCCCGTCGGGCTTGGCCAGCCCGGACGCGATCTTGGCGACGAACTTCGTCGAGGCCACCCCGACCGAGCAGGTGATGCCCTGCTCGTCGTGGACCGTGTCACGGATGCGTGCGCCGATGCTCGCCGGTGAGCCGAGCCTGCGGATGGCGCCCGCCACGTCGAGGAAGGCCTCGTCGAGCGACAGCGGCTCGATGTCGGGGGTGACCGCGCGGAAGGTCTGCATCACGCCGGCCGAGATCTCGGCGTAGAGCGCGTGGTCGGGCGGGAGCACGACCGCCTGGGGGCAGAGACGGCGGGCACGGGTCATCGGCATGGCAGAGGCGACCCCGAACCGGCGCGCCTCGTAGGTCGCCGACAGGACGACGCCGCGGTTGCCGCCCCCGATGATGACGGGGGTGCCGACGAGCTCGGGGTGCGAGAGCAGGGTCGCCGACGCGTAGAAGGCGTCCATGTCGACGTGCAGGACGGTGCACCCGGTGTCGTCGGGAGGTTCGCTCGACGAGCGCTGCGGAAGGCTGAACTGGCGACGGCTCATGGCCGCTCTCAGGCTCGGGTGGCGATGACGTGCAGGGAGGTCCCGAGGTCGGCGAGGGCGGCGAAGTCGGGGTGCGTGGCGACGGCCCGCTCGAGGTCGAGCAGGGCCGCCCGGTCGGCGTCGGAGTCGACGAGGACCGAGGGCACGAGGTCGCTGAAGATCCGTATGCCGTGTGCTCGCGTCGTCGTGAGGCCGGCGGTCTCGAGGAGGGCGATGATGCCGTCCCGGTCGAAGCGTCGCGGGACCGGGTCGGCGTCGCCCCAGCGCCCGTCGGGGCGCTCCATCGCCGCCCGGGCCTGGGCGAACTGGCCGGCGAGGGCTCGCGCCACCACGGCCCCGGCGCGCTGCGGGACGACGAGGCTGAGGATGCCGCCGGGCGGCAGGACGGCGGCGACCTGGGCCAGGGTGGTCGCCGGGTCGTCGACGTACTCGAGGGTGCCGTGGCAGAGCACGAGGTCGGGCTGGTCACGACCCACGAGGGACGACAGGGTGTCGGCGTCACCCTGGACGGCACTCACCCGCGAGGACGCCTGGGCCTCCGCGGCCCGACGACGGAGCGAGGCGAGCGCGTCGGGGCTGGGGTCGACGACGGTGACGTCGTGGCCGGAGACGGCCAGCGGCACGGCGAGCCCCCCGGTGCCTCCTCCGAGGTCGATGACGCGGAGCGGGCGCTGGAGCTCGTCCGATCGGGCGCGGACGACCTCGTCGACAGCTGCCCACATGGCGGCGGTCCGGGGTGAGGTCGAGACTCCCGCACGTCGGGTGCTCGACGGGTCGTCACTCACGGTGTCACCTCTCTGGGGGCGCTGGGAAGGCACAGCCGACGTCGCGGTGTGCGCGACCGAGCCTAGTTGGCGGCGGCGACAGCCAGCCCACGAGCGGCGTCGTGGACGATCGAGTCCTGAGTCAGGAGCCGCTGGTACCCCCGTCGGCTCCTTGATCCAGCCCGGGGTGCTTCCGTGTCAGCGTGACAACACGGACGTTTGCGTCAGAAAGACGCGGGCACCGCGGCAGAGATCCGGTCGAGCCGCGGGCGTTACGAAACCGGCACGCGAGGCGGCGGTGAGCCACGCCCCCATTCGAGCCTCAGCCCGGGAGCCCGATCAGCACACCGCGCCCGGCCAATCGGTGGATTGAGGCGTAGGCGGCGGGTGTGGTGGTCGCCTGGGCAGAGGAGCCGGCCTCAATCGGTTCTGTCCAGGACCAGTCGGATCGCTTCGTGCGGTGCGTCCCATTGAGGGAAGTGACCGCACCGCTCGAACCAGTGCAGCACCGCGTCGGGGAACAGCTCCGCTGCACGTGCGGCCTGTCTCGGCACGGTCACTAGGTCACGACGCCCCCACCCGATCGTGACCCGGCCGGGCACTGTGCCTGCCGGGGCGCCCTGTTGCTTGGGCCCTTTGGTCAGGGCATCCAAGGCGGCGCCGGTCGCTGGGGAGTCGGCCAGCCCGCTCACGTCCGGCAGCACGGTCTCGGGCGAGAGCGCCCAAGGCCGCGCTGACAGCTGCGCGAGCAGCAGGGTCCTGCCCACCGGTGTGGCGAGCAGTGACGGCAGCCTTCCTCGGACGGCTCGGGCCAGAGCAATTGACGGCCGTAGTGTGGCGCTGAAGACGGCGAGCTCGCGGTCGCTCCAAAAGCCGCCCGGGTCTAGAGCCACGGTGTCGCCGCCGACTCCTCGTCGCGCGAGCTCAAGCACCATTCGGCCGCCCATCGACTGGCCGACAGTGGCAACCCCGTCCAGTCCCTCTTCGCGGATGAAGTTCGCGACGGAGTCGGTCAGGGTGGCGATCGAAACCTCGCCGGTCAAGGGTGGCGTTTCTCCGAACCCAGGTAGGTCGACGGCGATGACCTCACGGTGCTCGGCCAGTTCCTTGATGATGGGCATCCAGGATCGCCACCCTGCGCCGAGACCGTGCACGAGCAACAGCGGACTGCCGCTTCCGCGTCTCACATGGTTCAACGTCACGACGCCACGCTAGTTCACGCGCCTCCGCGTCGGCTTCTGGAGAGGCCTTGATCCACGCTGATCTCGCCCTGATCCCGCCATGGGACGCGGCGGTGGGGTCGGCGAGCGTTCTAGGTAGAGCTTGCGCAGGTGGGTGCCGCAGATCAGCTTCCACTCTCCGCAAAGCGTGGGTAGGCGGATCCGGGGCGGGTCCCACCTCAGCTTGTGTTGGCGAGAATGAATTGGGCAGCCTCGGCCGGTGCGCTCCGTTGGGCGGAGTGACTCACTCTCATCAAGTGGAGTGACTCACTCTCATCAAGTGGAGTGACTCACTCTCATCAAGTGAGTGGCTGACCTGTCATCGTGGCCGACAGCGCTGGCGCCTCAGGGCCACTATCCAAGGGTCAGCCGATCGTTGATCCAGTCTTTGGGGGCGCCTGACGTCGACGTGGCGTCACAGGCATTCGCGGCGTTACGTCGACGTGGCGTTACAGGCATTCGCGGCGATGAGACGCACCATTGATCCGTCCGTAACTGCTTGTCATGCGCACCGTCTGCGAGGACGTTTTCGATCATCCGTGGGGGTTACATGCCGCTGGAGCTGGAGGGCCTAAAGTACCCGTTCTGGTGGAGTGTGATCCGCTCTGGTGGAGTCGATGGTGCGCTGGCCCGTCTTGGTTCGCCCTCCCGGTGGTGGGCCGAATCTGCGGATCGGCCTTCCGGATCGTCGCCGGGTCGGCAAGGCTACCCACCATGGCTACGACGTGGGGCATCCACAACAATCAGACCAGCGTTGATCCTCTCGCGGACGAGGCCGTGCGGATCGGCTGGGACGAGATGGGCGACCTGTCGGAACTCGGAGCCACGCGCGAGGCCTTCAAGGCAGCGGTGGCTGAGCGGATGCCACAGATCGACGAGGCCAGCATCCCCAACCAGGCCGGCACGGTGTATCGGTTCGTCCATGCCATGAAGGTCGGCGACATCGTGGTTTGTCCGGATCGCCAGACCAGCACGCTAAACATCGGCCGAGTGTCGGGTCCCTACGAGTTCCACCCCGAGAGCGACGTGCACAAGCAGTGGCGACCTGTGGAATGGATTCGCAAGGCTGTTCCTCGCGACGAGCTGTCGTACGCAGCCCAAGAGGAAATCAGCTCAGCGACAACGCTCTTCCAGATCGTGACAGGCGAGGACGAGATCGGACATCTCCTCGCCACGCCGCAGCCGGACACAAAACCGGACTACTCGTGGTCGGATTTCTACCCGCGGTTGGCTGACGCACTGATGCAGTTCCGCGGAGACCGGACTGCACTCCTCGACAAGATGTGGGCGGCTTCTACCGCGTCCCAGCGCCCCCAGCTGTTCAAGTATCTGCGGGGTGACCGTCGCGTTGACGGGTCCAGGGGTCCAGTGCGCGACATAGACCCGTTCACTCTGCTCGGCTCGTTCAACCGCGGCATTCGCAACGACGCACGCGCTCTGATCGCCGCGGCGTACGGCGAGGAGTTCGGCGTCGCGCCGCCGTATCCCACGTCGTTCGCGGGGGTGCCGGTCCTCAACAATCTCAACTCGTGGTTCTTCAACTGGGAGAAGGACCGTGGAGAGCACGACATCGACGCACTGTGGGACCTCGGGCGTGCGGCAGTCGACTACGCAGCCGACGCGAACGAGGCCACCCGAGAGCGCCTGGTCGCAACGTTCGACGCATGCCCGGGTGTCGGTGCGCGCAAATTGTCCATCGCGATCTACTGGATCCGGCCCGGGTCGTTCGCCTCCTACGACTCGACGAGCACCGCGTTCCTGAAGACGAAGTTCCCCGACATCGCCGTCCGGCTGTCTCTCGACGCCAAGCTAGACGGCGAGCAATTCCTGGCCAACACGGAGATTCTGGCGGCCTGGATCGCGGACTCCACGTCGCCCTTCAACTCGTTCCCCGAGTTCTCTCACGCAGCGTGGAACGCCTTGTCGATACCCGAACCAGGCCCGGGTCCCGACGATCTGAGCGACACTGAAGCAGACGTCCTTGGTGGCGAGAGCTACGACCTGGAGTCGATCCGCGACCAAGGGTGCTTCATCCCTGAGACGGAGCTGGAGCCGATGCTCGAACGGCTCCAGTCCAAGAAGAACATCATCCTGCAGGGCCCACCCGGCACCGGAAAGACCTGGTTGGGCCGACGGCTCGGCTGGGCGCTCTGCAACCAGAAGAACAGCAAGCGGGTCCAGGTCTTGCAGTTCCATCCGTCGCTCACCTACGAGGACTTCGTCCGAGGATGGCGGCCGACGTCGTCCACGGGACTCGAGCTCGCGGACGGCCCGTTCCTGGACATGTGTACTCGGGCGAGCGCGGACCCGGACAACGAGTACGTCCTGGTGATCGAAGAGATCAACCGCGGCAACCCGGCCCAGATCTTCGGCGAGCTGCTGACGCTGATCGAGGCGGACAAGCGCTCTCCCGAGCAAGCGATGCGGCTGGCCTACCCTCGCAGCAAGGACGAGGTGTTCTTCGTTCCATCGAACCTCCACCTCATCGGCACGATGAACGTCGCCGACCGGTCGTTGGCCATCGTAGACATGGCGCTGCGGCGGCGGTTTGCCTTCATCGAGCTCAAGCCCGAGTTCGGTGACGACTGGGTGGAGTACGTGTCCGGGCTGGGCTACGACAGAGAGCGGCTTGAGGTTTACGGCAAACGGCTGGATGCGCTTAACGAAGACATCACGCAGGACACCGCTCTCGGGCGGCAGTACTGCATCGGCCACAGCTACTTCACACCGGCGGTGAGCCTCGATCAGACCGGGCTTGACACGCGCGACTGGTGGCGGCGCGTCGTCGAGACCGACGTCCGTCCACTTCTCGAGGAGTACTGGTTCGACAGGCCGGAGCTCCCCGAGAGCTCCTGTCAGGCTCTGCTCGGACCGTGAATCCGAGGATCCCGATCCGGAACGTATGGCTGCTTCAGCTGTACGCGTCATCCCTGTACCGCGCGGTCGGCCAACAGCTGGTGGCCGCCGAGGACAACCCCGAGGACCTCCCCGCCCTCGTCGCCGGCATTCTCGCCGACGCTGTTACGCAGCGGATACACACCGGCCTTTCCGTGGGGTTCCGGCAGACCGCTCGGCCGGTGACCAGAGTCCGCGGCCGGATCAACGTTCTGCCGACGGCGCGGCACCAGCTGTTAACCCGCGGGCAGGTGCACTGCACGTTCGACGAGGTCGTCACCGACACCCCGGCCAACCGTCTAGTGAGGGCCGCGCTCTGGCGGGCTGCAGTCCTCGTCCCAGGTGAGCCGCGCCTCCGGTCGCTCGCCCTCCAGCTCGAGGCCGCGGGTGTCCGCGGCCCATGCCCACCGCCGAGCCACGTGCCAAGCCTGCACCGCGAGCGGCTTCTTGTCCGCGACAGGCAGATGATCGCGGCCGCCGACCTGCTACTCAACTTCTCGCTCCCCACGACCGACCAAGGTGGCAAGTTCCTGCCGGCTCCGGACATGGACGAGGGCTACCTTCGCGACCTGTTCGAGAGAGCATGCGCGGGCTTCTACCGGCTGCGCCTCACACCGCAAGGGTGGAAGGTCAGTCACGGCTCCCAACTGAAGTGGGACACCTCCTCCATGTCCTCGGGCATGGCGGCAATACTCCCCGGCATGAAGCTCGACATCGAGCTCGTCAAGCCGGACCGGACGGGGCCTGGCCGTCGCCGAATCGTCATCGACACCAAGTTCACGTCCATCACCAAGACGAACCAGTTCGCCGACCTCAAGCTGAGGAGCGGCTACATCTACCAGATCTATGCCTACCTGATGTCCCAAGAGGCGTCAGAGACCAACCCGAAGTCGGAAGGGCTGATGCTGCACCCAGCGGTGGGTAAGCCAGTCGACGAGGAAGTCATGATCCAGGGACATCGGATCAGATTCGCCACGGTCGACCTGGCAGCCGACTCGGCGACCATCGCCGACCAGCTGCTCGAGGCGATCACACCGACCCAGCCGAGTGATTCTCCAGCAACTCCCGTACGGGCCCGACCGCCCGACCAGGGACTATGAGTGCGGCTACCCCGCGCGGCAGCGCCAGCGCTACGCGCGTGGTGGTCTGTATCGATCCGCACTCATCCACCTACATCGGAAGGGCGAACAGGCGGCGGAAAGACGCACTGTTGCCACGTTTCAGGGCATGTGGTGGCAGTCTGCGTGCGGATCTCTGGTGGGTTGCGCCGCGACGTCGGTGGCCCAACCTCGAAACGGCCCACCGGCTCCGGTGCGAGGCGTCAGACTTGGGGACGGGAACCATCGCCAGCCTGCGTCTGGAGGTCGCAATGAGCGGTGTCTGGAAGTCCGAATACGAGAAGCTCCTTGATCTCGTGACTGCACTGCTCGCCACACCGGACCCGAGTGAGGCGTGGGCGCTCGTTGGGGAGCATTTCCTGGACGCACATTTCGACGCCGAGGTCTTCACCGCCAATGCCGTTTCTACGAGCGCCGGGAGCCAGGTTCCCTACTCGACACCTAGTTGGGTCGCCCAGCGAGTCCCTCCGCCGAACGAACTCCACACACTCTTCTCGCACCACCCACTGGTCGAGCACCTGCAGAATGCACCAGATCGGATGGCGCCACGGCGCAGCAGCGATGCCATCGCCATGTCGAAGTGGCTGAACTCGCCTACCCACTCCGAGTTGAAGGGCACCCTCGGCATCTCCCACCAGCTCGCGATACCGCTCCCGCGACTGGCAGGGGTGATGCGCACCGTTGTACTCATGCGCTCAGGCGGGACTGCTGCACGATCAGG
>NZ_AVPL01000107.1 GCF_000768695.1 Knoellia aerolata DSM 18566 | reverse complement strand
CCCCCGCTGAACGCATCGCCAGAATCGTCGTCGGCGCAGCAGCCGTAGTCGCAGCTGTCTTGCTCCTCCAGGACGCCGGCTCCGGCCTCGCGGTAGTCCTTAAGGCCCTGCTGGGCCTCGCCGGGCTCGACCTCGTGGTCACCGGCGCGACCGGCCACTGCCCGCTGTACAAGAAGCTGGGGCACGTCCCAGCATCACTGAAAGGACGACCGTCATGAGCACCACACCGAACGGCGACCGCCCGCTGGTTCACTGGCACGACGAGACGTCCACGGCAGCAACGACAACTGAGCAGATGCCTGACCAGCCCGACGACCGACCCTCGGACGAACCTCACGGTCATGGTCGCGGTCACGGTCTGATGATGCTGCTCTGCTGCGTTCCCATGCTGCTGATCGTCTTTGCGCTCGTGGCTACCGGCGCTGCCGGCACGGGCGCCATCGCCTACGCACTCCTGTGCACGGCCATGATGGCCGCGATGATGTTCTTCATGCCCGGGCATCGGCACTGATCAGAACAGTTTACCCCACGGGGGTATATTGTTCCTCGGCCGACAACGCCCATCTCGACACGCCTAGCCAACGGAGTCCGGCTCGGCCACCCACGGCCATGACCCTTTTCGCGGCAGGATCGCCGGTTCACCAGCCTGCCGAAGGGAGGCGGGTCGGTGCGCGGTCGGTTTCTGGGAAGCGGGGACCCCGGTAGGCGCTGGGACCCACTGCGACCGGTTCTCTGTACCACAAGCTGCTTCCGCGATCCTCGCGGCGGCGGTGACCACCGTTGTTTCTCGTACGGGCATGCTGTCGGTGTCGGACAACGCCACGGTGGCGCGCCCCGCGGCGCCCGAGGATCAAAGAGATTCGGCGACCCACCTAGCCGGGTGGGTGTTGCTACTCATGGGTCCTCATCCACAACGTCTCCAAGCCGTCTGTCTGACACCGTACGGGTGGCACGTCCATCAACATTCGGGCCCGCTTCGACCAAACCCGACTTGACGCGGTCCTCGCTGGCACGATGCCTATCGACGCACCGACCAGGGGTCTGGGCATGACGTCAGGCGCGTACCCCGGGCGTCATGTACCCCGGGCGTCATGCGTGCGGGCACAGTCGTGCCGAGATCGGCGACGAGGCGTTGGTCAGTGCAGATCTCCCACCCGAGACTGAGCGCCGGCAGCCCTACCGGGGGGTTTCGGCGCTGGCTGGACCGATGTCGGGCAAGCGACCCGGTTTCCGTGCGGTAAGACACATTCCGTCGGAACCTTGATCAAACGTTGAGGAAATCGACGTCGTTCATGAGGGGCCGGAGCCGCAGGGTGTGGAGATGGCGGATCAGGGGCGCGGTCGCCGAGCCGCCGTCCACCGAAAACGACCAGGAGTCCTTCATGACCGACAGAGCGTCCACGGCACAGGGCACACAGGCGGACCGTATCCCGCGGTGTTACAAGAGCTGGCGAGTTGTCGTTCCTGTGGTGGCAGCGGCCGGTATCGCCGCGGGCGTGCTTGTTGCCTTCGTTCTGAGCGGCGATCGCGAGCCGGTGGCAGGGTCATCCGGAGTTCCCGGCGGTGCGTCGTCCCACCTGGGGATGGTCGCTGGGACGGTGTGGGTTGCGAACGAGGACGGCGCGAGCCTCAGCGCCATCGACGCGGCCAGCAACACGGTGGCCACCACGGTCAAGGGCGTGGAGGGGCCGCACAACGTGCAGGTTTCGCCGAACGGCAAGAGTGTCTGGGCGGTCAGCGGTCATGACTCGCTGGCGGTGATGTTCGATGCCTCGTCCCTGCAGCTTCATGGTGTTGCAGCAACCGGCGGCGCGCCCGCGCACGTCGTCCTCACCCCCGACGGCCGAACGACGTACACAACGAACGGTGCCGACAACACCGTGACGGCGATCGACTCCGCGACGATGGCCCCTGTGGCGGAGATTCCGGTGGGGGCCGGGCCGCACGGGTTGCGCCCCAGCCCGGACGGCCGGCGGGTGGTCGTGGCCAATGTCGCAGGCAGCACCCTCACCTTCATCGACACGGCGAACAACACCAAGATGGCGGACGTCGAGGTTGGAAAGGCGCCGGCCCAAGTGGCCTTCTCGCCGGATGGCGCCTTCGTCTACGCGTCGGTCAGCGGCGAGGACGCCGTGGTGAAGGTCGATGTCGCGACCCGCAAGGTCCTGGGCCGGGTGGCGGTGGGGGATGGGCCGATCCAGACCTTCGTGACCCCGGACGACCGGTACCTCCTGGTCGCCAACCAGGGGCGAGAGGACCAGCCAGGCACGACGGTGTCGGTCATCGACACCACGACGTTCACGGTGGCCCGAACGGTCGAGACCGGCCAAGGCGCCCACGGGATCGTCGTGGACCCCTCGAGCCGTCACGCCTACGTCACGAACCTGTACGGCGACGATGTCGCCGTCATCGACCTCGAGGAACTGCGCGTTGTGGCTCGCATCCCCGTGGGGGACAAGCCGAACGGAATCAGCTTCTCGCCGATCACCGTGCCCGCCCAGAAGGCCGTCAAGCTCGACGTGCCAGACCCACATGGCGGAGCCGAGCCGAACGCGCCCATGGCTCACTGACTGAACGGAGTGGATGAGCATGAGAGTCTCACTTCTCGCCAAGGTCCTCTCTCGTCACCGCGAGCTCCGGCGGCGCGAGTCATGGACCCGCCCTGAGCTGCTGGCCCACCAACAGCGATCGCAAGCCGCACTCCGGAACTTCGCCTTCAAGGCGTCGCCGTTCTACCGGCGGTTTCACCAAGGGCTCGGGGGCGCCCCTCTGAGCGAGCTTCCCGTCCTGACGAAGGCGACGCTCATGGAGCACTTCGACGAGGTGGTCACCCACCGGGGCATCGAGCTGGAGGACCTACGGTCCTTCCTGCCGCGGATGGCCGCTGGCGAACTGTTCCGGGGCAAGTACTACGTGTCCGCGACGTCGGGCACCACCGGGGAGCCGGGGGTGTTCCTCTGGGATGCCGATGAGTGGGCGGGGGTTCTGGCCTCGTACAGCCGCCCCTACGCGTGGGGCGGGGTGGACCCCCGCCTGACGCGTCGAACCAAGATGGCGGTCGTCAGCTCCACGACCCCGTGGCACCAGTCGGCACTGGTCGGCGCCACCGTCGACAGCCCCTTCATCCCCACGCTCAGACTCGACTCCGGGACCCCGGTCGACGAGCTGGCCCCACTCCTGCAGGCATTCCGAACCGATGTCGTCGTCGGCTACGCCTCCGTCCTGGGGCTGCTCGCTGCCGAGCAGCTGGCGGGGCGACTCGCCATCTCGCCACAGGCAAGTTTCAGCTCGTCCGAAGTCCTCACAGACCGCACCCGTCGCCTGATCGAGAGCGCCTGGGGTCATGAACCGTTCGGTGTCTACGCGGCTACCGAGACCGCCGGTATCGCCGCCGAATGCGAGTACCACAGCGGCATGCACCTGTTCGAAGACAGCGTCATCACCGAGGTCGTCGATGAGGACTACCGGCCGGTGGCCCTCGGCGAGTACGGCGCAAAGGTGCTGGTGACCGTCCTGGGGTCGCGCCTGCTGCCGCTCATCCGGTACGAGATGGGGGACAGCGTGCGGCTCTCGCCGGCGGATCCCTGTCCGTGCGGCCGCCCCTTCGCCCGGCTCGACGGTATTCAGGGCCGGGAACAGGAGGCACTGCGGATGGTGCGGCCCTCTGGGGGACATGTGGTCGTGCAACCGGCCGTCTTCCACAACGTCATGGACACCGTCCCAGTGACCGCGTGGCAGATTGTCCAGGACGCCAACGGACTCACGATCCTGGTCGTTGGTCTAGCGACACACAGTGACCCCGGTCGTATCGCGAGATCAGTGGGCGAGGCGTTAACCCGGATCGGCACGGCCCAGACGTCCATTCGCGTGGAACGAGTCGACGCCATCCCCCGCACCAGGCTCGGCAAAGCCCCTCTGATTCGATCTGCGGCGGGGTCCTTGAATACTGGCAACGATCCACTCTGATGCTCCCTCGCGGCCCCCTCCAGAGGGTGTGCAGCAGCCGCACGCAAGGGCGGCTTCGTACCCCTCGGACGTAGTTGGCGTCCTGCTCGACGTCCACCGCCAGCGGTTCTCCTCACCGCGTTGCACGCAGCTGCCCCTGGGTGGCCCCGTGATTCGGCTGAGGAGTTTGGAAAGCCTTCGTCCTCGATTGCTGCCCGATGGAGGCGTCGTCAGTGGGCCACTGGTCTGAAGCGTTGTCAGGCTGGCCGCGATCGTGCGGAGTCACGTCGGACCGCCATGGTGGTGCGAGCCGAGCCCACCTCTCGCGCAGCCGGCGCGGTCGCTGCGCCGGGACACTGCCGGTCGGTCACCCGCCGGTCCATGGCTGCACGAGGAGCGCCGCGTGCATCTGCTGACGGATGCCCAGGAGGACCAGCGCCACCACGAACGCTGCGAGCAGCGGCCACCTCATCTGACGGGGGAGCCGAACGTCGTACCAGATGCCGGCGGTTACTCCTAGCAGAATGCGCAACGTCAGGGCTGCCAGGCCGAGCGCCAGGGGGAACACGACGGGGTTGTACTCGGCAGCAGCTGCGAAGTCACCAGAGGCCAGGAAGAATGTTGCGCGAGTGCCCCCACAGAGGGGGTCCATAATCCCGATGCGGTGCAAGGGACCGTGCAGATCTACTGTCGGCACCCCCGCCGTTCGCAGCACCGCCGTGCTCAGGATGATCGCAGCCATGAACCACGACAGCACCGGATGCAGGTCTCGGGGCGATCGCTGGAGCACACGGCAATTATGCCGCCTCAGCGGTGCGTGCTGCCCTGCGACCCGCTTAGGGCGCGCCCGGGGCGCCAGCCCGCCACGGGACGGTAGCCGGGGGAGGCGAACCTTCATCGATCCATGAGCATTCGGACGGTGAGCGCTTCATGAACCAACGGCACTGTGGGGAGTGCGACCCCGGGCTGGCGCAATCGGTGCGATTGGCCGGGTGGTCGCACCAAGGAGTAGGTCATGACACAGTTTCTGCAGCAGAACTGGGTGTGGGTCATTCTCATCGGGGCCATGCTGGCCATGCATCTCGGGGGCCACCGACACGGTGGCCAATCCGGGCACGGGGTGAGGCACGCCGGATGCGGCGGCCACGCCGCACACAGGCCGTCCGGCCGCGAGGAACAGCAGGATCACGGCCCGGCAACCACACTGCAGACGGACCCGGATCCCAGCCGCACCGCGACCCGGTCGCCATCGGCCCGCGATGCCTCATA
>NZ_AVPL01000106.1 GCF_000768695.1 Knoellia aerolata DSM 18566 | reverse complement strand
CCCGCCTCGCCGGGCGCGGCGGCCGGGCCGGGACCCAGCGGGCCCGCGCGTTCGCCCGCTCGTCGGGGGCCGGCGAGAGCGGCCTGTCGCGGCTCGTCGAGCTCCACTTCGTCAACATCTGCGCCGACGCGGCGCTCACGGTCAGCCTCGCCGGGACGATCTTCGCGATCCCCACCGACGAGGCCCGGGCCCAGGTGGCGCAGTTCCTCCTGCTGACCATGGCGCCGTTCGCGCTGCTCGCGCCGTTCATCGGGCCGCTGCTCGACCGCTTCCGCCACGGGCGGCGCTGGGCCATCGGGACCACGCTCGCCCTGCGGGCGTTCCTCTGCTGGGTGCTGGCCGGCGCGGTGGCGACGGACTCGCCGTGGTTGTTCCCGGCGGCCCTGGGGTGCCTCGTCGCGTCCAAGGCCTACGGGGTGACCCGGTCCGCGGCGATCCCCCGGCTCCTCCCGACCGGGTTCACCCTCGTCCGGGCCAACTCCCGGATCGCCCTCGCGGGGGTCGCGGGCATGGCCGTCGGCGGCGGCCTCGCCGGCGCCCTGGCGCGGATCGGACCCGAGTGGTCGCTGCGACTGGCGTTCGTCATCTACGTGCTCGGGACCGTGCTCGCCGTCATGCTGCCGGCCCGGGTGGACTCCTCGGTCGGCGAGGTCGACATCGAGGACGCCCGCCCCCCGCCACGGCCGGTGTCCCGCGACCTCGTGCCGTTCGACGAGCCCGGTGGCCGGGTCGCCGGTGTAGCGGCCGGGCTCCGGGCCAGGGTCCTCGCCCTGCCGGTGTCGGTCCGGGCCGCGCTCGTCAGCGCCATGGGCGGCCGGCTGCTCACGGGCTTCCTCACCCTCTTCATGGCCTTCCTCATGCGCGAGAACCCGATCCCCGGCCACAGCGGGACCCTCGTCCTGGCCCTCGTCGTGGGCGCCGCCGGTGCCGGCAACGCGCTCGGGACGGTCGTGGGCAACGCCGCGCGCCGGCTGCCGCCGGACCGCATCGTCGCCGTGGCGCTGCTCGTCATCGTCGGCGCCGCGCTCGCGACGTCGCTCGCCTACTCCCTGGTCACCCTGCTCGTCCTCGGCCTGTGCGCGGGCCTCTGCTCGCAGGTCATCAAGCTCAGCACCGACGCGATCATCCAGCGTGACGTCGCCGAGAACGTCCGCACGAGCGTGTTCGCCTGGTCCGAGACCGTCCTCCAGATCGCCTGGGTGGTCGGCGGAGGGCTCGGGATCGCGCTCCCGCTCGTGCCGGAGGTCGGGTTCGGCGTCATCAGCGGGCTGCTCGTCGTCGTGCTCCTCCTGTCGGTGCAGGTCCGCCGCGCCCGCGCCTGAGGGCGGCGACCGTGCTCCCGGGGTCAGAGCACGCGGAGCATGCGGGTGTTGCCCAGGGTGTTGGGCTTGACCCGCTCGAGGTCGAGGAACTCGGCCACGCCCTCGTCGTAGGAGCGCAGCAGCTCGGCGTAGACCGACGGCTCCACGGCCTGGCCCTCGATCGGCGTGAACCCGTGCCGGCGGAAGAAGTCCGTCTCGAAGGTGAGGCAGAACAGTCGCTCCACGCCCAGCTCACCCGCACGCGCGACGAGCCGCTCGAGGATGCGTGACCCGATGCCGTGCCCGAGCGCCGCCGACGAGACGGCCAGCGTGCGGATCTCGGCGAGGTCCTCCCACAGGACGTGGATGGCGCCGCACCCGACGACCTCACCGTCGCGCTCGGCCACGACGAAGTCGCCGACCGACTCGTAGTAGGCCACCGCCTCCTTCTGGAGCAGCACCCGCTGCTCGGCGAGCGGGGCCACGAGGCCACGCATCGCGCGCACGTCCGAGGTCCGTGCCGGACGGATCCGTATGCCGTCCGTTCCGGGGGGCCGATCCGGACCTGCGGTCCGGTCCGGTCCGGCGGGGCGCTCAGGTCCGGTGGGGCGCTCAGGTCCGGCGGGGCGCTCAGGTGCGGTGCTCACGCGGACCAGTATCCCGGCATACGCGACGACCGGTCGCCCGCGCACGAGGCGGGGACGACCGTGCCGGGGCGGACCCGGCCCGGGACCGGCCGTGCGGGTCTGGTCAGTTGGTCGTGTACGCGACCCGGATGCGAGCCAGGTCGGTGGCGGTGGGAATCCAGGCCGTGCCGGCGAGGGCTTCGTTCTTGGAGATGAACGGCCGCATGATGTGGGGGTAGGCGGCGTGGTCCCAGTGGCCGAGACAGTGCGCGACCTCGTGGGAGACGATGGCAGCGAGCCACTTGCCGTACGGACGACCGACGCCACCGACATTCGTGTTGACGTTGACGGTGCAGTCGCCGATCTCGAAGCCCCCGTTCGGCCCGGTCTGGTACCACTTGCCGACCTCGACCCAGCCTCCCACCTTGGTTCCCGACCTGGCCGAGCTCCACCTGATGGTGATCCCTCGGTACGGGTCGGAGGACACCGGAACGAGGTCGATTCCCGTCCCCACCTCCCAGCGGTGAGCCGCCGTCGTGGTGCCCGAGACCCCCAGAGCGTTGTACACGGGGACGCTGTCACGGAAGAAGGGGTAGTCCACCCACGCCGTCGCAGCGACCGCGCTGGGCGGGGCGAGCAGCGTCGTGGCACAGGTGAGCAGGGCAGCGAAGAAGGCCGTGGGCCAAACCTTCATGGTGGGACTCCTCCACAGGGGGTGGACATCTCGGCTGATGTCTCAGTCAAGACGTCCATTCGGGTCACGTCATCATGGCCCAAAAGTGCGTGAAGGCGGGTAAAGGGAGGGTAAGAACTACTAGTCACAAACGCGAGATTCGGGAGAGAGCCGACGGCGGACGCGCACCGGCCGCCCGTGCACGAGGCACGGACGGCCGGTCCTTCAGCACCCTGGGGCGTTCAAGGTGCGAAGGTGTCAGCGGGTCTGGTAGACCGGCTGGCTCTGCGGGTTGAGCTCGTCCATCTTCACGTCGGCAGCCTTCTTGAGGCTGGGGTCGGTGATCTTGAGGACGTCGAAGCCCTTGCCGAGGTCGGACGAGAACACGTGGCCGTTGTAGTAGTACGACGACCAGGTGCCACCGCCACCGCCACCGACGTTGCCGTTCGGGCCACGTTCGAAGTAGCCGATCTCACGCGGGTTCTCGGAGTCGGTGAAGTCCCAGAAGGACGTGCCACCCATGTACCAGGACTGCACCATGACGTCGCGCCCGTTGAGCGGGATGAGCGAGCCGTTGTGGGCGACGCAGTTCTCGGAGGCGTTCTGGTGGCGCGGGATCTTGTAGTACGACTTGAAGGTCAGCTGGTTGTCGGCCGACAGGTCGTAGATGCCGTTGGCGCCGCGGGTCGGACCGACCGTGGCGTTGCACGTGGCCTGGCCACCGCCACCGAGCTCATCGGTGAAGATGACCTTGGTGCCCTTGTTGTTGAAGGTGGCCGAGTGCCAGAACGCGAAGTTCGTCGTGTCCTGGACCGTCTCGATGACCTTCGGGGCGACCGGGTTGGAGATGTCCATGATGACGCCGTCACCCATGCAGGCGCCCGCGGCGATCTTCTTGGACGGGTAGGCCGTGATGTCGTGGCAGCCGGTCGTCGCGGAGTACGAGTTGCCCGCCTCGTTGCGGCCGCCGGGGTTGCCACCGTCGGGGAAGAGGTTGGGCTCGGCGACGACCTTCGCGGAGGTCGGGTCGGCCTTGGGAACCTCGACGATGCTGATCGAGTCGTGCGGCGGCTGGCAGTCCGGGTAGTCGGCCCGCGGGGAGTACGACGACACGTAGATGAAGTCGCTCTTCTCGCTCGGGACGAGGGTGTTGGTGTGCGAGCCGCACTTGGTCTCGACGGCCTTGATGTAGACCGGGTTGGTCGGGTCGGAGACGTCGAAGATCTTGATGCCCTCCCACGACGCCTTGAGCGTCGTCGGCGACGTCGTCGACTCGCACGAGGTGTCGCTGCGCGAGGAGTCGGTGGAGAGGTAGAGCAGGTCGCCGGAGATGGTGATGTCGTTCTGCGAGCCCGGGCAGAGCACCCGCGAGAGCACCTTCGGGGAGGCCGGAGTGGACACGTCGTAGATGACGAACCCGTCGTAGTTGCCCACGAACGCCTTGTCGCCCGAGAAGGTGATGTCGCTGCCCGTGCTGTCCACGGGGGTGATGTGGGGGATGTTGAAGAGGTGCTGGACGTTCTTGCTGCGTCCGATCTGGTCGGGTGCGAGCTGCGTGCCGGACTTGCCGACCGCTTCGGGCTCGACGTCAGCGGCGCCGGCCGAAGCCACGCCCCAGCCGCTCGCGGCGAGCGCGGCGACAGCCGCGACTCCCACTGTGCGGAAAAGCCTCATATGGTTCCTCCTCCGTCGGGCCAGTCCGGCATGCGACTGCCCCAGATGAATGTGCGGTGCGCCCATGCTGACCGAAGAAGCCCACACGTTGGGTAAAGGGGAGGTAAGAAAGTTCCTACTGACAAGTTCTGTCCGGTCCGGACAACGTGGGTGTCCAGAGAGGCCAACTACAGTGCGGCGCATGCCCATTCGCCTCCGCGCCCTCGCAACGCTCTCGCTCGTCGTCATGCTGGGGCTCACCGGCTGCAGCGGGGACGAGCCGCAGCCGGTGCCCGGGACCCCGGGTCCGACCTCCACCGACCCGGTGATCCAGCCGGGCCTGCCGGGCGAGCCCAACGCGACCCTGAGCGGAAGCGCGGCGGCGACCGCCGGACCCAGGCCCACCGTGGCCGCGGGCGACGTGACGTTCTTCCAGGACATGATCGTCCACCACGCCCAGGCGATCGTCATGGTCGAGACGGCGATGCCGCGCCTCACCGACACGCAGGTCAAGGCGATCGCGTCGCGCATCGCCGACGAGCAGGACCCGGAGATCAAGTACATGGCGAGATGGCTCACCGACCGCAAGCAGGAGGTGCCGCCGCAGGCGACGAACCCCCGGCTCGGGGACCACTCGCACGACGGGATGCCGGGCATGGCGACGGCTGCGCAGCTCGCCGATCTCGCGAAGGCGTCGGGGGTGGCAGCCGACCGCCTCTTCCTCACGCTCATGACCGCCCACCACGAGGGGGCGCTCGCCATGGTCGGCGACCACGGCGATGTCGCGGGCGAGGAGACCGTGAGCGAGGTGGCCGCCGAGATCAACGTGACCCAGCTCAAGCAGATCCAGCAGATGCAGACGATGCTCCAGCGCCTGGCCTGACCCCCGGACCCATCTCGCCAATTCCCCTGTTGGGCACACGGCGTGTCTGTACCGAACGGGGGAATTGGCGAGTTAGGTGTACTGACCCGACAGGTTGGTTAA
>NZ_AVPL01000101.1 GCF_000768695.1 Knoellia aerolata DSM 18566 | reverse complement strand
GGTCGTCGCCGTGGTCACGACCGATGCGGCCGACTTCGACACCGACGCGGCTCGCGAGTTCTGCCGGTCCGCGCTCGCCGCCTACAAGGTGCCACGACGGATCGTCGTGGTGGACGAGCTCCCGCGCTCGCAGATCGGCAAGGTCCTGCGCCGACAGGTCCGCAACCAGCTGCTCGCCGACCCGACCTGACCCGTATGCCGTCCGCTCCCGGCGGTGCCCCGCTCACCGTCCGGGGCCGGCCGGGGGAAGGTCGGCGCGGTGGAGGTCGGCGGGGGGGGGCGCGGTGGAGGGGGCCGGCGTGGTCGGCGTTGTCGGGAAGCCCGCCTACGGTGGGGTGACCATGACGAACGCTGCTGAGACCACCACCCTTGCCGCCGACGCCACCGCCGCCCTGCGCCGGCTGGTGGGGCGTGACGACGTCGACTTCCGCGACGGGCAGCTCGACGCGATCACGGCGCTGGTCGCCGACCGCTCCCGGGTGCTCGTCGTCCAGCGCACCGGGTGGGGCAAGTCGGCCGTCTACTTCGTGGCCACGGCCCTGCGCCGGGCGCAGGGTGCCGGCCCGACGGTGATCATCTCGCCGCTGCTCGCCCTCATGCGCGACCAGATCGCCGCCGCCACGCGGGCCGGCATCCGCGCCGTGACGATGAACTCCGCCAACGCCCAGGACTGGGACGAGGTGCGACAGGCGCTCGCCTCCGACTCGGTGGACGTCCTGCTCGTGAGCCCGGAGCGGCTCAACAACCCGCGCTTCCGCGAGGAGCAGCTGCCCGACCTGGCCCGGCGGTGCGGGCTCCTCGTCGTCGACGAGGCCCACTGCGTCTCCGACTGGGGCCACGACTTCCGACCCGACTACCGCCGGATCCGCGACCTCCTCGAGGGCCTGCCGGCCGACGTGCCCGTGCTGGCCACGACGGCGACGGCCAACGCCCGGGTCGTCACCGACGTCGTCGAGCAGCTGAGTGTCACGGCGCAGGGCGGGGTGGTCGGGCGCGACGAGGTCCTCACCGTGCGCGGTGGGCTGGCGCGCGACTCCCTCCGGCTCGGGGTGCTCAGCTCGATGTCACCCGAGCAGCGCCTCGGCTGGCTGCTGGCCCACCTCGACGAACTGCCCGGAAGCGGCATCGTCTACACGCTCACCGTGGCGGCGGCCGAGGAGGTGGCGGGCGCCCTGTCCGAGGCCGGGCACCGCGTCGCGTCCTACACCGGGCGCACCGACCCCGCCGACCGTGAACGCCTCGAGGGCTCGCTGCGCGACAACGAGGTCAAGGCCCTCGTCGCGACGTCCGCGCTGGGCATGGGCTTCGACAAGCCGGACCTCGGCTTCGTCGTGCACCTCGGCGCCCCGTCGTCACCGGTGGCGTACTACCAGCAGGTCGGCCGCGCGGGGCGAGCCACCGAGCGCGCCGACGTCCTCCTCCTGCCCGGTCCCGAGGACAAGGACATCTGGAACTACTTCGCGTCGGTGTCGATGCCCCGACAGGAGCAGGCCGACGCGGTGCTGCGTGCGCTCGCCGAGGCCGGGCGTCCCCTGTCGACCGCCGCGATCGAGACCGTCGTCGACGTGCGCCGCACCCGGCTCGAGCTGCTCCTCAAGGTGCTCGACGTCGACGGCGCCGTGACCCGGGTCCAGGGCGGCTGGACCGGCACGGGCCAGCCGTGGACCTACGACGCCGACCGCTACGCGCGGGTGGCCCAGAGCCGCACCGACGAGCAGCAGCTCATGCTCGACTACGAGAGCACGACCGAGTGCCGCATGGCCTTCCTCCAGCGCACCCTCGACGACGACACCGCGGTCCCGTGCGGGCGCTGCGACTCCTGCGCCGGTCAGTGGTTCGCCACCGACGTGCCCGAGCGGGTCGTCGGCGCCGCCCGCGAGCGCCTGGCACGGGTGGGGGTCGACCTCGACCCCCGGGCCCAGTGGCCGACCGGGATGGACCGGCTCGGCGTCCCGGTCAAGGGCAAGATCACGGCCGGCGAGGCCCTCTCGTCGGGTCGCGCCCTGGCCCGGATGAGCGACCTCGGCTGGGGCCAGCGGCTGCGTGACGTCCTGCGCGACGACGCCCCCGCCACGCCTGAGCTGCTGCGCGCGTGTGTCGGCGTGCTCGCGGGCTGGGGCTGGTCGCAGCGGCCGGCGGGCATCGTGGCCATGCCCTCGCGCAGCCACCCGCAGCTGGTCCAGTCGCTCGCCCACGGGCTCGCCGAGATCGGGCGGCTGCCGTTCCTCGGCACGCTCGACCTCGAGCACGGCGGCCCGACCGGTCAGCCCGGCGGCAACAGCGCCTTCCGGCTCGCCGGTGTGTGGGAGCGGCTCGTCGTCGGACCCGAGCTGGCGGCGACACTGGCCGACGTGCGCGGTCCGGTGCTGCTCGTCGACGACCTCGTCAGCTCACGCTGGACGCTGACCGTCGCTGGCCGCGAGCTGCGCCGCGCGGGTGTCGACGGGGTCCTCCCCTTTGCCCTCGCCGTCGACGGCTGAGTCGTCCGGGATGCCGTGGCGAAGGCGCGACGGAGGAGTGACCCGCACGGTGAGCATCGGCAGGAACGCCTGGACCGCGGGCCCGATGAGGACCGCGTAGAGCACCGTCCCGAAGCCCACGACGCCGCCGAGCAGCCAGCCGACGGCCAGCACGGTCACCTCGAGGCTGGTGCGGACGAGCCGGATGGAGAGCCCGGTGCGGAGGCTGAGCCCGGTCATCAGCCCGTCGCGGGGACCGGGGCCGTACTGGCTGCCGATGTACATCGCCCCGCCGATGCCGTTGACGACGATCCCGCCGAGCAGGAGCACCCAGCGCAGCCACAGCGCGTCCGGTGTCTCGAGGACGCCGAGCATGACGTCGGTGGCGATGCCGATGACGAAGACGTTGGCCACGGTCCCGAGACCCGGCCACTGCCGCAGCGGGATCCACAGGAGCAGGACGAGCGCGCCCACGACGATGACCACGGTCCCGAAGCTCCAGCCGAGGTGCTGCTGCACGCCGTAGTGGAAGACGTCCCACGGGTCCAGCCCCAGCTCGGCCCGGATGAACATCGCCATCGCGGTGCCGTAGAGCCACAGCCCGACGAGGAGCTGGGAGACGCGACGCACCGTGTGTCCGGCGCGCAGCTGCTCCATCGGCGTCATCGGCAGCAGGGTGACCCGCCGGGTGGCACCGGCGCGCAGGGTCTGGATCGGGCTCATGGGCTCCAGCATGCGGGACAAGTGGCCTCCTCATCCATGGCCACTTGTGCGACAGTGGCCCCATGCCTGCTCCCGTCCTCTCTGCCGCCCGCGTCGCGGACCTCGTCGGTCCCACGGCAGGCGAGCACCCGGCATACCAGGTCGTCGCGGACTCGCTCCGCCTCCTCATCGCCGACGGACGCATCACCGTCGGTACGCGCCTGCCCAGCGAGCGCGACCTCACCGCGGCGCTGGGTCTCAGCCGGACCACCGTGAGCAGCGCGTATGCCGTGCTGCGCGAGCGCGGGTACCTCACCTCGCGCCGTGGCTCGGGCAGCGTGGCGAGCCTGCCGACGGGGGTGGTCCGCCGTGACACCGGGCTCCACCTCTCGCCGGACGTCCCGGAGGGGACCATCGACCTCACCTGCGCGGCGCTGCGGGCCCCGGCCGGGATGACCCAGGCCGCGGAGGCGGCGATCGCGGCCTCGCCGGGGTACCTCTGCGGCAGCGGCTACCTCCTGTCGGGAGTGCCCGAGCTGCGCGAGGTCGTCGCCGCGCGCTACACCGAGCGGGGGCTGCCCACGAACGCCGACGAGGTCATCATCACGACCGGGGCCGTCGTCGGCACGGCCATCGCCGCCCGGGCCCTGCTCTCCCCCGGCGACGCCGTCGTCCTGGAGACGCCGACCTACCCCAACATCTTCCCCACCCTGAACCAGCTGCGGGCCAGGATCTCAGCCGTGCCGGTCGAGCCCAACGGCTGGGACGTGCCGACGATGACCGCGACGATCCGTGCCTCGGGGGCGAGGGCGGCGATTCTCCTGCCGGACTTCCACAACCCCACCGGCAACCTCATGTCCGACGACGAGCGCGCCTCTGTCGCAGCCGCTCTGGGGCGGGCGCGCATCACGGCAGTCGTCGACGAGACGGTGGCCGAGATGGGGCTGGACCATGAGGGCCCGATGCCGTTGCCGTTCGGTGCGCACCACACCGACACGATCTCGGTCGGGAGCGCCTCGAAGTCGCACTGGGGCGGCCTGCGGATCGGGTGGATCCGCGCACCCCGGCGCCTGCACGACTCCCTCGTCGCCGCGCGCGTCCCCTTCGACATCGGGGCGCCCGTCATCGACCAGCTCGTGCTGCTGCACCTCATGCGCGACGCCCCGGGCATCACCGACGAGCGGAGGCGCGGGCTCGTCGAGGCCCGGGACAGCCTCGCGTCGGCCCTGCGTTCCCGGCTGCCCTCGCTGCGCTTCGTGCGGCCGCAGGGTGGCCTCTCCCTCTGGGTCGAGCTGCCGGAGCCCGTCGCTGCCGAGGTGACCCTCGCCGCCGAGGACGAGGGCCTCCTCGTGGCGAGCGGTCCGCGCTTCGCGGCGGCAGGTGGGCTCGACCGGTGGATCCGCCTCCCCTACGTCCTGCCCCCGGCGGAGCTCGTCGAGGCCGTCGAGCGGCTGGCCCGGGCGATCGAGCGCGTGGCGGCGGGATCAGCGGGGTCGGCGGGGCCGGCGGGGCCGGCGGGGTCGCCGGGGTCGCCGGGTGCTGCGCGCCACGCGCGGGGGCGACCGGCCCACCCCCGTGGTCCCTTGGTGGCCTGAGCGGCAGTCCTCGTTAGGGTGACGCTGTGACTGACGCCCCCCAGCCGGCCCTGGCCCATCTGCTCGACGTGCTCGACCTCGACGAGGTGGGCACGGCGGAGGTCACCATCACGACCGCGCGCAACGCTGCCGCCGGACGGGACGCGGGCGCCTCGGTCCCGATGTCGTTCGGCGAGGACATGACGCTCTTCCTCGGCCAGAGCCAGAAGATGCCGCACGGTCGGGTCTTCGGTGGGCAGGTCCTCGCGCAGGGGGTCATCGCCTGCGGACGCACCGTGAGCACCGACACGCCCCGGCCGCTGCACTCGCTGCACGCCTACTTCATGCGCCCGGGCGACGACACCCAGCCGATCCACTTCGCCGTCGAGAAGATGCGGGACGGGCGCTCGTTCTCGACCCGGCGCGCTCACGCCCTGCAGAACGGCAAGCCCATCCTGTCGATGAGCTGCTCCTTCCAGGAGCCCGCCGACGGGCTCGACCACCAGGACCCCATGCCGCAGGTTCCGCTGCCCGACGGGCTGAAGTCGCTCAGCGACGTCTTCGGCGGCATCGACCACCCCGGTGCGAAGCACCTCGCCGAGGGCCGGGCCATCGAGCAGCGCCACGTCGAGGGCAACCTCTTCGTGGCCCCGGGGCCCGAGGAGGTCGCCCATCAGAGCGTCTGGCTGCGGGCGATCGGCGAGCTCCCGGACGACCCGCTGCTCCACAGCGCCGTCCTCGCCTATGCGTCCGACTACGCGCTCCTCGAGCCGGTGCTGCGTCGGCACGGTCGACAGTGGACGGACGGCACCCTCAACGTCGCCTCGCTCGACCACGCGATGTGGTTCCACCGCCCGGCCCGCGCCGACGAGTGGGTGCTCTACGCGCAGGAGTCGCCGTCGGCCCAGGGCGGCCGGGGTCTGGGGATCGGCCGGATGTTCACCGCGGACGGCACCCTGGTCGCCACCGTCGCCCAGGAGGGCATGCTCCGCCTCCGCCCCCAAACCCCCACCTGACCCCAGCGCTTTCCCGACTTATTGCGCATTCCGTTCCTGGCAGCCCGACTTATTGCGCATTCCGTACACGGAATGCGCAATGAGTCGGGCGCGTACGGCCGGAATGCGCAATAAGTCG
>NZ_AVPL01000100.1 GCF_000768695.1 Knoellia aerolata DSM 18566 | reverse complement strand
CCGCCCCACCCCACCCCGCCCGGCCCCGGCCCACCTCGGCGTTGCGTCTGCGGAAACGGCTGCTCCAGCGACCCCTTGCGCAGACGTTGCGGGGCGGGCCGTCGTCGTGGGGCCGGCTCGGGGTCAGCTGGTGTAGGGCTTGGCCGACACGATCGTGACGTCGATCTTCTTGCCGTTCGGGGCCGAGTAGCTCGCCGAGTCGCCGGCCTTCTTGCCGTTGACGGCGGAGCCGATCGGGGACTGCTCGCTGTAGACCTGCAGCTCGGGGTCGGCGATCTCGCGCGACCCGAGGAGGAAGGTCTCCTTCTCGCCGAACATCTCCACGGTGACGACCATGCCGGGCTCGACGATGCCGTCGTCCGCCGGGGTCTCGCCGATGATGGCGTTCTCGAGCAGCTGGGTCAGCTGGCGGATGCGGGCCTCCATCTTGCCCTGCTCCTCGCGGGCCGCGTGGTAGCCACCGTTCTCCTTGAGGTCGCCTTCTTCGCGGGCGGCCTCGATCTTGGCGACGATGTCGGCACGGCCGGGGCCGGAGAGCTGCTCGAGCTCGGCCTTGAGGCGGTCGAACGCCTCCTGGGTCAGGTAGCTCGTCTTGACGACGGTCTCGCTCACTGAAGTTCACTCCTTGGGTGCCCCCGACCGGGCGACGGGCGCCGCTGGGCCAGGGTTTGGTGGTCCTACGTGAAAGGGCCCGGGGCCGGAACCGTGCTGGTCCTGTGGCCCCAGACCCACTGGTGCAAACACCCAGTATA
The DNA here is from genome assembly GCF_000768695.1 of Knoellia aerolata DSM 18566. Classification (GTDB taxonomy): domain Bacteria; phylum Actinomycetota; class Actinomycetes; order Actinomycetales; family Dermatophilaceae; genus Knoellia; species Knoellia aerolata. Next base: position 5,285 of record NZ_AVPL01000100.1, on the reverse strand, counting down.
GCCAGCCTGCCGGAGGACCCGGTCCGCTTCGCCCGTCGAGCGGACCGCGGGAGCCGGCCACGCCCGGGTCGCAGAGGGAGTCAGGGGGTGCGGACGCACGAAGCGACGACGCCGGTCACGGCCCGCGCACTGGTGCGGACGGTCACCTCGCGGTGGACCGAGCGCGCCCCCGCCGGGACGTCGTCGGTCACCGTGCCGACGCGTGCGTGCCGCACGTCCTGGGCCTCGACGGTGCAGCGGACCGCCACGCCGTCGGGCCGGTGGACGTCGTAGCCGACCGTGATCTCCGAGTCGGAGACGACGTTGTAGGTCGTGACGTCCGCCCCCAGCGCGTTGGCGGAGGCCAGCCCGAGCCACACGATGACCGCCACGGCGGCGGTGATGCCGACACCGCCGACGACCCACCACCGGGTCGTGCCGGGGGCGGGGCGGGGCAGGGGCATGGACGGTCCTCGGGTCTGTCGACAGGGCTGGCGCGAGGTCCGAACCCGGAGTGCGAAGATGGAACGAGTCCATTGTCGCCTGTGCGGCCCACCGATCGCGAAGGACCCCTCCCGTGGCAGAACGCCTGCGCCTCATGTGTGTGCACGCGCACCCCGACGACGAGTCCAGCAAGGGCGCGGCCGTCATGGCGAAGTACGTCGACGAGGGTCATGACGTCCTCGTCGTCTCGTGCACCGGCGGCGAGCGCGGGGACGTGCTCAACCCGAAGCTCGCCGACGACCCGCACATCATCCGCGACCTCGCCCAGGTGCGCCGCGACGAGATGAAGCGGGCCCAGGAGATCCTCGGCGTCCAGCACACGTGGCTGGGGTTCGTCGACTCGGGGCTGCCGGAGGGCGACCCGCTCCCGGCGCTGCCCGACGGGTGCTTCGCCCTCGAGCCCCTCGAGGTGACGACCGAGGCCCTCGTGCGCGAGATCCGCCGCTTCCGCCCCCACGTCATGACGACGTACGACGAGAACGGCGGCTACCCGCACCCCGACCACATCATGTGCCACGACGTGTCGATGGCCGCGTTCGAGGCGGCCGGCGACCCGACGGCATACCCGTCGGCGGGTGAGCCGTGGCAGCCGCTCAAGGTCTACTACAACCAGACCTTCAGCCGTGGTCGTGTCGTCGCGTTCCACGAGGCCCTCACCGCACTCGGTGAGGAGAGCCCGTATGCCGCGTGGCTCGAGAACTGGCCCCCCGAACGGGAGCGCACGGTCACCACGCGCGTGAGGTGCGACGAGTGGTTCGACCGGCGGGACGCCGCCCTGCTCGCCCACGCGACCCAGATCGACCCCGACGGCAGCTTCTTCAAGGTCTCGCGGGAGGAGCAGGCGCGGGTCTGGCCGTGGGAGGACTACGAGGCCGGCCTGTCCTACGTGCCCATCGCCGACGGCGAGGACGACCTCTTCGCGGGGCTGCCGAGCGACGTGGCGCAGGCGGACGCGCTCGCGACCTCGGGCACCCTCACCCTCGCCCACGACGGACGCAAGGAGCGCACCGCATGATCGCCGCACTGCTGCCACTCTCGCCCAGCCCCAGCCCCAGCCCGGCCGCGGACCTCACGCCGAGCCAGCAGGCGGCGCCGGGGCTGTGGGCGTTCCTCGCCTTCGTCTTCCTCGCCATCTCGCTGTGGCTGCTCATGCGCAACATGAACGCCCGGCTGCGGCGGATGTCCTACCGCCAGAAGGCCGCAGAGGCGGCCGCGACGGCGGGCGAGTCAGACGCGGTCGTAGAGCGCGATCGACGCGGCGATGTAGTGGGTGACGAAGGCGAGGATCGTCAGGCTGTGGAAGATCTCGTGGAACCCGAACCACCGCGGGGACGGGTTGGGGCGCTTGATCCCGTAGACGATCGCGCCGAGGGTGTAGAGGATGCCCCCCGCGACGACCAGGGTCACCACCGTGGTCCCGGCGTGACGGAGCAGCGGCCCGAGGAAGAACACCGCGACTGAGCCCAGGGCGACGTACACCGGCACGTAGAGCCATCGCGGGGCGTGGACCCACAGCAGCCGGAAGGCGACGCCGAGCAGCGCACCGCCCCAGACGATCGCGAGCAGGGTGCGCATCTGGTTCGTCGGCAGGAGCAACGCGAAGGGCGTGTAGCTGCCCGCGATGACGAGGAAGATGTTGGAGTGGTCGATCCGCTTGAGGGCGGTGCCCCACCGGGGTGACCAGTCGCCGCGGTGGTAGACGGCCGACATGGCGAAGAGGAGCACGGCGGTCATCGTGAAGACGGCAGCGGCTGCGCGCGCCTCGACCGTGTCGCCGAGGACCACGAGGACGAGACCGCCGACGAAGGCGATGGGCGCCATGGCGAGGTGCAGCCACCCGCGCAGCTTGGGCTTGACCGCCTCGAGGACGGCGTCGACCCGATCCTCGATCGCGTCGATCGCCTCGAGGGTGCGGGGTTCGCCTCGTCTGCTCATGATGGGGACCACGATACCTACGTCTGCGTAGGTTCGGAGCCACGAGAAGTGCCCTTCCTCGTCGGCTCGGCCCCAGCGGTACGGTGACAGCATGGCGCTCAGCGATGTCCTCTACACGGCATACGAGCGCCGTCTGGCCAGGCAGCTGGGCCCCGAGAGCGTCCCGCGCCACGTCGGCGTCATGCTCGACGGGAACCGGCGGTGGGCCCGGGCGCGCGGCGCGGGGACGAGCGAGGGCCACCAGGCGGGCGCCGACAACATCGCCAACCTCCTCGGGTGGTGCGAGGAGGTCGGCGTCGAGGTCGTCACCCTCTGGCTGCTCTCCACCGACAACCTGGCCCGCGAGGAGAGCGAGCTGGCGCCGCTGCTCGCGATCATCGAGCGGGCGGTCGACGCGCTCGCCGACACGGGCCGGTGGCGGCTGCACACCGTGGGGGCCCTCTCACTGCTCCCGTCGGGGACGCGCGAGCGGCTCGAGGCCGCGGTGGCCCGCACCAGCGCCGTCGACGGGATGCTCGTCAACATCGCCGTCGGCTACGGCGGGCGCCGCGAGATCGCCGACGCCGTGCGCTCGCTGCTGCTCGAGCACGCCGACCGGGGGACGACGATCGAGGAGCTCGCCGAGCTGCTCGACGTGGAGCACATCGCCGAGCACCTCTACACCAAGGGTCAGCCCGACCCCGACCTCGTCATCCGCACCTCGGGGGAGCAGCGGCTGGGGGGCTTCCTGCTGTGGCAGAGCGCCCACTCGGAGTTCTACTTCTGCGAGGCGTACTGGCCCGACTTCCGCAAGGTGGACTTCCTGCGGGCGCTGCGCGCGTACGGCGAGCGGCACCGACGCTTCGGCTCCTGAGCGGCGCCAGGCCGGCCAAGCCCCGTCCCACCAGGCGCACACGTCCCACCCGCCCCACCCGTCGCGCTCCGTCGGGTGAGCACCGCGAGAAGGCCACCGACACGCCGCGCGGCGTCCACCCACCCGGCCACGACCCGGTCGTAGCGTCGGGCCCAGCGCGTCACCCCGATGCGCTACGGGAGGCCCATCGCATGGAGCACCACGCTCCGGAGGAGGGACCCACCCGGCTCCCTGCTCGTGGCAGTGGGCCGAACGGGATCCACACCTTCGAGTCAGCGCACCGCTGAGCGTGCGCGCCTAGGAGCCCCACCGTGGCCACGACCTCGCGATCCACCGCTTCCGCCCCGCCCACGACCGCCGGGAGCCCCCGGCAGCGCACGCGCGAGAGCGCCACGGTCGCCGAGACGGCGATGCTCACGTACGTCCTCGACACCTCGGTCCTGCTCTCGGACCCGCGAGCCATCTTCCGGTTCAAGGAGCACGAGGTCGTCCTGCCCGTGGTCGTCATCACCGAGCTCGAGGCCAAGCGCCACCACCCCGAGCTCGGCTTCTTCGCCCGGACCGCGCTGCGGCTGCTCGACGACCTGCGGATCTCGGCCGGTCGCCTCGACGCGCCGGTGCCGGTGGGTGAGGACGGGGGCACGCTGCGGGTCGAGCTCAACCACACCGACCCCTCGTCGCTGCCGGCGGGCTTCCGCCTCGGCGACAACGACACCCGCATCCTGTCCGTGGCGCGCAACCTCGCCAACGAGGGGCGCCTCGTGACGATCGTCAGCAAGGACCTGCCCATGCGGGTCAAGGCGTCCGCCTGCGGGATGGAGGCGCAGGAGTACCGCGCCGAGCTCGCGGTCGACTCCGGCTGGACGGGGATGGACGAGGTCGAGGTGACCACCGAGGAGATGGACCGCCTGTACGAGTACGGGCGGCTCGAGCACCTCGCCGCCGCGGAGATGCCCTGCCACACCGGGCTCAAGCTGCTCTCCCCGCGCGGGAGCGGCCTGGGCCGGGTCGGCGCCGACAAGCAGGTCCGCCTCGTCAAGGGGGACCGCGACGCCTTCGGGCTGCACGGCCGCAGCGCCGAGCAGCGGATCGCCCTCGACCTCCTGCTCGACCCCGACATCGGCATCGTCAGCCTCGGCGGGCGGGCCGGCACCGGCAAGTCGGCCCTGGCCCTCTGCGCGGGCCTCGAGGCGGTCATGGAGCGGCGCCAGCAGCGCAGGGTCGTCGTCTTCCGCCCGCTCTACGCCGTCGGGGGCCAGGAGCTCGGCTACCTGCCCGGCTCCGAGTCCGAGAAGATGAACCCGTGGGGGCAGGCGGTCTTCGACACCCTCTCCGCGCTCGTCTCCCGCGAGGTCGTCGAGGAGGTCCTCGACCGCGGGATGCTCGAGGTCCTGCCGCTGACGCACATCCGCGGCCGCTCGCTCCACGACGCGTTCGTCATCGTCGACGAGGCCCAGTCGCTCGAGCGCAACGTCCTGCTCACGGTCCTCTCGCGGATCGGCCAGAACTCCAAGGTCGTCATGACCCACGACGTCGCCCAGCGCGACAACCTCCGCGTCGGCCGCCACGACGGCGTCGCCGCGGTCATCGAGAAGCTCAAGGGGCACCCGCTCTTCGCCCACGTCACGCTGACCCGCAGCGAGCGCAGCCCGATCGCGGCGCTCGTCACCGACCTGCTCGAGTCCGAGCACGGGGACCTCTGAGCCGCCGCCACCCCTCCCGACCAGCCGGTATGCCGTCCGCCCCCTCGTGGGGCGGGCGGCTCCCGGCCGTCCGGGGCCCGTCCCCTTCCCGTCCCGGTTTGGCCCTCGGGGGCCGGTCGCGTAGATTAGGTCTCGATTTGGTAACGCAGCCCGACTGCTTCGTCAGTTGGGCTGTTCTGCGTCCGGGAAGGGACACGTCGTATGAGCAGCAGGTACCGCGGTCAGCACCGTGGGCGCCACGCGCGCCCGTCCGAGCGAGCCCTCGCGCGGGCCGTCGGCGTCGCCCGGCGCCCGGCCGTCACCGCCGGCCT
>NZ_AVPL01000099.1 GCF_000768695.1 Knoellia aerolata DSM 18566 | reverse complement strand
GTCAGTGAACTCGTGGCACACCACAAACCACACTGTCGCTCGTGAACCGGTTCGAACCGGATCACGAGCGACGTCCGGGTTCGCGAACCGCTTCGGACGTCGCCCCACGCGGGCGCCGCTGCGTCAGCGGGACTGGAGGGCGTCGAGGGCCACGGCCATGGCGGCGCCGACGCGCCAGTCGAGCGGGTGGCCGTCGACGACCGGCAGCTCGACCTCGTAGACGTCGCGCATGGCCGCCTTCTTCGTGCTGCTCAGCACGACCCGACCGTCGGGCAGGGTGAAGTCGAAGTGGAAGAGGAACGGCACGGGGATGTCGCCGAGGACTGGCACCAGGTCCCAGACACGTCGCAGGATCGCGATGTTCTTGTTGCGCTCCTGGCCGAGCGCGACGCGGCCGTCGGGGGTGGTGAGGTGCCACGTCGAGCGCAGCAGCGACTTGTTGAAGTCCTTCTGGAACTTGCCGATCGGGGCCCCGGACGCATCGGTGACGTCGTAGGTCGCGGCGAGGTCCATACGCGTGCGGGCCTTGAAGCCGAACACCGGCTGGCTCTTGCCCGCGTCGGAGAAGAACGTCACCTGCTCCTTGAACGCCATCCGCTTCTGCTCGGCGAAGGCCCACAGGCCGACCTCGGTCCCGTCCGGGCCGACGCCGTGGATCTCGTAGCGGTTGACCATCATCGTGAGCTTCTGGCGGACCCGGAAGCGGGTGGGTGCGGTGGGGGTGCCCTGTGGCTGCTGCGTCATGGCGCCACTCTCACACACGCTCCGTTGTCGTATGCCGGCCACTCACCTTCGCGTGTACGTCGCGTCAGGCTCGCTGTTCGCCGCAGTCCCATCCGACCTCCGCGCGCTGGGCGCGCTCCGGTCTCCCGCCAGGCCCAGCCAGCGGCGAACAACGAGTCTGCCGCTCCGGTGGCCGGGGCCGCTGCGCTCGTCCCGACGGATTGCGCAATAAGTCGGGTTTCAGGTGAGGTCGTCGGCGTCGATGATGCGGTAGGCGTAGCCCTGCTCGGCGAGGAAGCGCTGCCGGTGGGCGGCGAAGTCGGCGTCGACGGTGTCGCGGGCGACGACGGTGTAGAAGTGCGCGGTCCGGCCGTCGCCCTTGGGGCGCAGGACCCGGCCGAGCCGCTGGGCCTCCTCCTGGCGGGAGCCGAAGGTGCCCGACACCTGGATCGCGACGCTCGCCTCCGGCAGGTCGATCGAGAAGTTCGCGACCTTGGAGACGACGAGCAGGCTGATCTCGCCCTCACGGAACGCCGCGTAGAGGCGCTGCCGCTCGGCGACGGTGGTCGCGCCGGTGATGACGTCGGCCTCGAGGCGGCCGGCGAGCTCGTCGAGCTGGTCGAGGTACTGGCCGATGACGAGCGTCGGCTCGCCGCGGTGCTTCTCGACGAGCTGCTCGACCACGGGCAGCTTGGCGTCCGAGCAGGAGGCGAGGCGGTAGCGCTCGTCTGGCTCCGCGACGGCATACGCCATGCGCTGCCCGTCGGGCAGCGAGACCCGGACCTCGACGCAGTCGGCCGGGGCGATGTAGCCCTGGGCCTCGATGTCTTTCCAGGGAGCGTCGAAGCGCTTGGGCCCGATGAGCGAGAAGACGTCGGACTCGAGCCCGTCCTCGCGCACCAGGGTGGCGGTGAGGCCGAGGCGACGGCGGGCCTGGAGGTCGGCGGTCATGCGGAAGATCGGGGCGGGCAGCAGGTGCACCTCGTCATAGACGACGAGGCCCCAGTCCTTGGCGTCGAGGAGGTCGAGGTGCGTGTAGACGCCCTTGCGGCGCGTCGTCAGCACCTGGTACGTCGCGATGGTGACCGGCCGGATCTCCTTGCGGGCGCCGGAGTACTCGCCGATCTCGTCCTCGGTGAGGCTGGTGCGCCGGATCAGCTCGTCCTTCCACTGCCGCGCCGAGACGGTGTTGGTGACGAGGATGAGCGTCGTCGCCGACGCCTTGGCCATCGCGCCGGCGCCGACGAGGGTCTTGCCGGCGCCGCAGGGCAGGACGACGACACCGGAGCCGCCGTCCCAGAAGCCGTCGACCGCCTGCTCCTGGTAGGGACGCAGCGCCCAACCGTCGCTCTGGTCGAGCGAGATCGCGTGCGCCTCGCCGTCGACGTAGCCGGCCTCGTCCTCGGCGGGCCAGCCGACCTTGAGCAGCTCCTGCTTGAGGTGGCCGCGCTCGCTCGGGTGGACGACGACGGTGTCCTCGTCGATGCGGTCGCCGATGAGCGGCTTGATCCGCTTGTGCCGCAACACTTCCGTGAGCACGGCGCGGTCGGTGGTCCGCAGGATGAGGCGGGACTCGGCGTCCTTGCTGAGGGTCAGCCGTCCGTAACGAGCCATCGTGTCGGCGACGTCGATGAGCAGGGCGTGCGGCACGGGGTAGCGGCTGTGGGTGACGAGGGCGTCGACCACCTGCTCCGCGTCATGACCGGCAGCGCGAGCGTTCCACAGGCCGAGCGGGGTGATCCGGTAGGTGTGGATGTGCTCCGGGGCGCGCTCCAGCTCGGCGAACGGCGCGATGGCCCGCCGCGCGTCGGCCGACCTGGGGTGGTCGACCTCGAGGAGGAGCGTCTTGTCGCTCTGGACGATGAGTGCGCCGTCGGTCACGCGGCCTCAGTACGAGAAGTCGGAGTCGGAGCTGTAGCCACCGTCGTCCCAGACCCCGGCTGCGCCGAGCGCGATGAAGCCGATGATCCCGAGGACGACGAGCGCCATCCCGACCCCGAAGGCGATCCAGCCCCACTTCGTGAGGCGGCGCGAGCCCTCCGGGTCGGTCGACTGCTTGTTGAGCGCCATGATGCCGAGGATGAGCGGCGCGATGCCCGGGATGCAGCACGAGAGCGTGACGATGCCCGAGAGGATCGTGAGGACGAGCGCGCTCGTGTTCTGCGGGGCCGGGGCGCCGTAGGCGGCCGGCGGCGCCTGCCACTGGCCGGGAGCCTGGTATGCCGGGTAGCCGCCGGGCTGGGCCTGCGGGGTCTGCTGCTGCCACTGCCCACCCGTTGCGGCGTAGGGGTCGTACGGCGGCTGCGGGGCGGCGTACGGGTCGTACGGCGGCGGGGGAGGTGTGGCGGCATACGGGTTCGAGGGCTGGGCGCTCGACCCGGCGTACGGGTCGCCCGGGCTGCGGGGTGCCTGGTAGGGGGACTCGTAGCTGGGGGCGGGCGGGACCGGCGGGACCTCGGGGCCCCGGGGGGCGTCGGAGCCCTGCGGGATCTGCTCGGTGGGCGCCGAATCGGGCGCGGCCGGGCGGTCGTGGGTGGGGTCGGACGGTGAGGAGTCCGCAGGGGTGCCGGAGCCCTGCGAGCCGGACGGCGCGGTCCAGTCCGGGCCTGCGGTCGGGTCGGTGTACTCGCCCGGGCTCTGGTCCTTGTCGTTCTCGCTCATGGCGACAAGGTATCCCGCCGGGTGGCCCGCCCACGCCACGGTCGGCGATCTCGGCGCCCGTGTCAGGATCAGGCATGAGCATGCGTACCCCGCAGGTCGAGCCCGACCCGACGCTCCCGCCGGAGATCACCATCTACGAGGTGGGGGCGCGCGACGGCCTCCAGAACGAGAAGGCCGTCGTGCCCGCCGCCGTCAAGGCGGAGTTCATCCGGCGGCTCGCCGCGGCGGGGCTCGCGACGGTGGAGACGACGTCCTTCGTCAACCCGCAGTGGGTGCCGCAGCTGGCCGACGCGAGTGAGGTGCTCGAGCTGCTCGGCGACGAGGGTCTCGGGCCGCGGCGACCCGTGCTCGTCCCGAACGAGCGCGGCCTCGACCGTGCGCTCGAGGCCGGCGTCGGCGCGGTCGCGATCTTCGGCAGCGCGACCGAGTCGTTCGCGCGCAAGAACCTCAACCGCAGCGTCGACGAGTCGATCGCGATGTTCGCGCCCGTCGTCGAGCGTGCGCAGGGGGCGGGGCTGTGGGTGCGGGCGTACGTGTCGATGTGCTTCGGCGACCCGTGGGAGGGGCCGGTGCCGGTCGACCAGGTCGTCTCGGTGGCGGAGCGGCTCATGGACCTCGGGTGTGACCAGCTGTCGCTGGGCGACACGATCGGGGTCGCGACCTCCGGCCACGTCGCCCGTCTGCTCGACGCGCTGCACGACCGGGGGATCGGGGTGGACCGGATCGGCGTGCACTTCCACGACACCTACGGCCAGGCGCTGAGCAACACCCTCGTCGCGCTCCGGCGCGGGGTCACCGTGGTCGACTCGTCGGCGGGTGGGCTCGGGGGCTGCCCCTACGCCGAGAGCGCGACCGGCAACCTCGCCACCGAGGACCTCGTCTGGGCGATGGCGGGCGCGGGGGTCCGCACCGGCGTCGACCTCGAGGCGCTGCTGGGGACGAGCGCGTGGATGGCACAGCACCTCGGCCGCCCCTCACCCTCCGCCGTCGTCCGCGCCCTCACCCCCGCCCCCGCCTGACCCCGTCGCACCTCCGCCTGACCCGCCCCCGCTTGCCGACTTATTGCGCATTCCGACCCAGCGAGCCGGACTGATTGCGCGTTTCGGCCGGCAAGACCGGCCGTTTCGCGCAATCAGTCACACGGCGGGGGTCGGAATGCGCAATAAGTCGGGGAGTGGGGGGTGGGGGTCAGTCGGCGACGACGCCGGTGATGCGGTGGATCGACAGGGTCCGGGTGATGCCGTCGCTCACGCCCGAGACGCGTCCGCCGTCGAGCCGCTCGGGGTAGAAGAGCAGCCGCTGCGTGCGGCCGATGCCGTCCGAGTAGCCGAGCCACACGGCCCGCCCGTCGGCGATGGCCTCGCGCAGCACCGCGACCGAGGTCGTCGGGTCGTTCGCGGGGATGGCGGGTCCGCTGCGTCCGCCGGGCGCGGCGGCGGCCCGGGCCTGGGCGTGCGACTCCGCCGCGCGCAGCCCGGACACGAGCGAGCCGATCTGCGCCCGGTCCATCGCGTGCACGAGGGCGGAGTCCACCGAGGCGCGGCGGACCGCCCGTCGCACGGGCCGCGTGGGCACGGTGACCGTCCCGGACGGTGACTCGCCCACCGGCGAGAAGCCCTCCTCGCGCAGCATCTCGAGCACCACCTCGGGCCCGGCCGGCGAGGTGAGCACCGTGGGCGCGATGCGCCGGAGCTGGAGCGCGGCGAGGCGCCGGTTGGCGAGCATGACGTCGAGTCCGGCCTCGTCCTCGCTTCGGACGATGGCGCCGACGCCCCGCACCCGGACGGTCCCGTGCCGGCGGGCAACGTCGCGCACGAGGTACTCGAGGGGCTGCGGCACGGGTGTCCGGCTGGCGTCGCGCAGCCCGGCAAGGATGTCCTCACCGGTCCATCCCGTGTCGAGGCAGCGGCGGATCGAGGCGTCGCTGAAGCGGTGCACCGTCGCCCCACCGCGCGACTCGACGTCGGCGACGAGGCGGAGGAACGCAGCCAGCGACCCGGTCACCGGGCCGGGGGCGATCGCGGTGAGGTCGGCCTGGAGCAGGACGGCGTCGACGGGCGCCGGGAGGTGCGGGTGGATCGACTCGGCCACGACCGCGACGTCGCCCTCGCTGGCGAGCAGGGCGCGACCGGCGACGCTGAGAGCCCCGTGCCCGGTCACGCCGAGCCAGGCCGCCTCACCGAGGACCGACTCGACGACGTCCTCGAGCGTGCGGGGGACACGGCGCGGCCGGCGCCAGCGCACCGCGGCCGCGAGGCCGGCGGGCGTCGTCGCGACACCCGGTTCGGCGCTCGCGAGCAGGTCCAGCACCTCGCGGCGCAGCGACCGGATCGGGGGCCACTGCACGTCCGGCCCGAGGGCGTTGACGACCGCGGCGGCGTCGGTGCGCGACCCGACGCGGTGCGGGGCCCGGGTCGTCGCGAGCCACGCCAGCGCCAACCGGGCCCACCGCTCACCGCCCGGCTCGGTCTGCCACGCGTCGTACTCCGCGGTCGGCACCCAGTGCGGGTCGACCTCGCCGTCGTCGGCGACGAGGTCACCGATGAGGGCCAGCTCGACGAGGTATGCCGTGTGCTCCGGTGTCGTGTCCAGCCGCGCGGCGGCGGCCTTGAGGTCGCGCACCGCGAGCCCCCCGGTGCGCAGGACCCGCGGCGGCGTCTGCGACCACGAGTCGAGCAGCTCGTCGAGGAGGGCCAGGACGGCGCTCGCGGCGGCGCCGGCGGCCGCGTCGACGGCGTCGCCGTCCCGCTGTGGTCCGTCGACCGGGGGCGGTGCGAGCTGGGGCTGGC
>NZ_AVPL01000102.1 GCF_000768695.1 Knoellia aerolata DSM 18566 | reverse complement strand
GGCAGGGGGCCGGGGGCAGGGGGGTGGGTCAGGGCGTGATGACGAGGGCGTCGAGCACCCGGCGCGCGATCTCCTCGTCGCCGTGCACCACGTGGTGGGTGTCGTCCGTGGACACCCGGCCGGCGCACCGGCGCGTCGCCGCCTGCGTCGACATCGTGATCGTCGTCGTCGTGACGTCGACGTGGTGCTCGGGGTCGCCGCTGAACAGCGGTGTGCCGTGGGGCCGCCCGTCGCGCTCCTCGACCCGCACGCCGGCGCGACCGACGACCGGGCCGGTGAGGTCGAGGATGACGGCATGGCCGGCCGGCACCTCGGCCCGGCGGGCCACGATCCGGGGGAGGGCGTCGAAGAGGACGCGCACCGTGTGCGCGGCAGCCGGGCCGTCGAGGTTGCCGGGACGCCCGATGGCCTCGCGGATGTCCTGCTCGTGCACCCACAGGTCGAGGACGCGGCTCTCCATGAGGCCGAGCAGCGTCGTCGGGCCGAAGGGCCCGATCCGCGGCTCGTCGGGGGAGGTCGTCTCGGCGCCGAGGTGGTGGACCTGGTCGGCGACGAGTCCGTCGAGCTCCTCGAGGAGCTCGGCCAGCGACCGTCCGCGCCGCGACTCGAGGAAGCGGTCCACGACCTCGGTGATGCCGCGGGCCTCCCCGGCGCCGGGGTCGACGTCTGGGACCGCCTCGCCCTGCACCCAGGCCTCGAGGCTCACGACGTGGGCGAACTGGTCGAGGACGGTCCAGCCGGGACAGGCGGTCGGCCGCTCCTCGTCGCCCGGGCGCAGCGAGTGCCCGAGGTCGCTGATCGCCTGCACCGTGTGGGCGTAGGCGGCGGTGAGGCCGTCGAGGCCCTCGGGAGCGGCCGGGTGGAGGGACATCCCGTCACTGTAGGGCGTGCTGCCTAGGGTGAGGGAGTGACGACCGGCGCAATGGCCCTGCTGCGGGCCGCCCATGCCGGACCCGCGCTGGCCGTCACCGTGCTCGCCCTGCTCCTCGCGGTCGCCGCCGACCTCGACCCGGCTCGGGCCGCGCTCGTCACCGCGGCCGTGTTCGCCGGTCAGCTCACGGTGGGCTGGTCCAACGACCTGCGCGACCGGGTGCGCGACGCCGCGGTGGACCGCCCGGACAAGCCGCTGGCGACCGGTGAGCTGTCGGTGCCGCTCGTCCGGGCCGCGTGCGCGCTCGCGGTCGCCCTCGCGGTCGTCCTCTCGCTCGCCTGCGGGCTGCTCGCCGGGGGCGTGCACCTCACGTGCGTCGCGTCGGCGTGGACCTACAACCTCTGGCTCAAGTCGACGCCCTTCTCCTGGCTGCCGTATGCCGTGTCGTTCGGCCTGCTTCCCGTCTTCGTCCACCTCGCCGGCGGGTCCACCGCCCCGGCCGAGGTGGCGGTGGGTGCGGCGCTCCTCGGGGTCGGCGCCCACCTGCTCAACGTCGTGCCCGACCTCGGCGAGGACGCGGTGACCGGTGTCCGCGGCCTGCCGCACCGGCTCGGGGCGCGCCGGAGCACCGTGCTGGCGGTGGGGCTCCTCGTGGCCGCGACCGTCGCGCTGCTCGCCACGGGGTCGACGGACGTCGTCCCCGCCGTGGCGGGCGCCGTTCTCGTGGCAGGCTTGGCAGGGCTCGCGCTGGTCGGCACCGGCCGGGCACCCTTCTGGTCCGCCGTCGGGATCGCGCTCGTGGACGTGGCGATCCTGGTGGTCCGGTGAGTCGTCCGACCGAAGCGAGGCCCCTCATGAGCACCCGCCTGCTGTCCGTGGGGACCGCCCTGCCCGCCCACCGCCACGACCAGGGAGAGATCACCGACGCCTTCGCCCGGGTCGTCGTCGCCCGGGGCGCCAGCGAGCGCCTGCTCCGCTCGGTGCACGCCAACGCGGGCGTCGAGCAGCGCCATCTCGTCCTCCCGCTGGAGAAGTACGAGAGCCTCGCCGACTTCGACGAGGCCAACGGCCTGTTCATCGAGCATGCGGTCGACCTCGGCGCGCAGGCCATGCTCCGCGCCCTGGCCGGCGCCGGGCTGGCCGCCTCCGACGTCGACCTCATCATCTCGACGACGGTCACCGGTCTGGCGGTCCCGTCGCTCGACTCGCGCATCGCGGCAGTCGTCGGGCTGCGCGAGGACGTCAAGCGGGTGCCGCTCTTCGGGCTGGGCTGCGTCGCGGGTGCGGCCGGGGTCGCTCGACTGCATGACTACCTCCTCGGCCACCCGGACGACGTGGCCGTGCTCGTCGCCGTCGAGCTGTGCTCGCTCACCGTGCAGCGCGACGACACCAGCGTCGCCAACATCGTCGCGAGCGGCCTCTTCGGTGACGGGGCCGCCGCCGTCGTCATGGGTGGCGCCGGACGGGCCGGAGGAACCCGGTCCACGGGTGGCGCCGGGCGGGTCGAGGTCCTCGACAGCCGCAGCCGCCTCTACCCGGACAGCGAGCGCACCATGGGCTTCGACGTCGGCGCCTCGGGGCTGCGCATCGTCCTCGACGCCCAGGTCCCGGCGATCGTCGCCCGCCACCTCGGCGGTGACGTCGACCGCTTCCTCGCCGGGCACGGCCTCACCCGCGCGGACATCGGCTGGTGGGTGTGCCACCCCGGCGGGCCCAAGGTCATCGACGCACTCCGCGACGCGCTCGACCTCGCCGACCACGACGTCGCCCTCACCCGGACGAGCCTCGCGCGCATCGGCAACCTCTCGTCGGCGTCGGTGCTCCACGTCCTCGCCGACACCTTCGCGCAGCGTCCTCCCGCGCCCGGCACGCACGGGCTCCTCATGGCGATGGGGCCGGGCTTCTGCTCGGAGCTCGTCCTGCTCCGCGCCACCGACGACGACGACGAGGACGCCGCGTCGTGACCACCCTCACCGTCTTCGTCGTCGTCGTGCTCCTCGTCGCGGTCGAGCGGCTGGCCGAGCTCGTCGTGTCGCGGCGCAACGCGGCGTGGAGCCTGTCCCGGGGAGGGGTCGAGACCGGGCAGGGGCACTACCCGGTCATGGTCGTCCTGCACACCGGCTTCCTCGTGGCGATGCTCGTCGAGGCGGTGGTGCGCCGGCCGGACGTGCCCGCCGCGCTCGCCTGGTCGATGCTCGTCGCCGTGGTCGCGGCCCAGGCACTGCGCTGGTGGTGCATCGCCACCCTCGGACGCCGCTGGAACACGCGCGTCATCGTCGTTCCCGGGCTCTCGCCGGTGCGGTCCGGCCCCTACCGCTGGCTGTCGCACCCCAACTACGTCGCGGTCGTCGTCGAGGGCGTCGCCCTGCCGCTCGTCCACGCCTCCTGGGTCACCGCACTCGTCTTCACCGTCGCCAACGCCGCTCTCCTCACGGTGCGTCTGCGCGCCGAGAACGCCGCCCTCGCGACCCTCCCGTCGACGGCGATCGCCCAGGATGCGTGATCTCCTCGTGGCCGGTGGCGGTCCGGTCGGCCTGGCCACCGCTTTGTATGCCGTCCGCGCCGGTCTCGACGTCACCGTGCGCGAGCCCCGGTCCGGGGTGATCGACAAGGCCTGCGGTGAAGGGCTCATGCCGGGGGCGCTGGCCGCCCTGCGCGAGCTCGGCGTCCCGGTGGAGGGGCACCCGATCACGGGCATCCGCTACGTCGACGGGCACCGGCAGGTGGACGCGCCCTTCGAGTCCGGGAACGGACTGGGGGTGCGGCGCACCCTGCTGCACTCCGCCCTCGTCGAGCGGGTGCGCGCAGCGGGCGTCGAGGTCACCACGGCCCCGGTGACCCGTCTCGAGAACCGCACCGACCACGTCGACGTCGACGGCGAGCGGGTCGGCCACGTCATCGCCGCCGACGGCCTGCACTCCCCGGTCCGACGGCTGCTCGGCCTCGACCGGCCGCGGACCACCCTGCGCCGTTACGGCCAGAGGGTCCACGTCGAGTGCGCCCCGTGGACCTCGATGGTCGAGGTGCACTGGTCGTCCGCCGGCGAGGCCTACGTGACACCGGTCGGGCCGGACGAGGTGGGGGTCGCGCTGCTCAGCGCCCACCGTCGCCCCTTCGAGGAGCTGCTCGCGCAGTTCCCGCTCCTGTCCGAGCGGATCGCGGGCCGCCCGCGTTCCGCCGTGCGGGGCGCCGGTCCGCTGCGGCAGCGGTCCGCCCGACGCGTCCTCGGCCGGGTGCTCCTCGTGGGCGATGCCGCAGGCTACGTCGACGCCCTCACCGGCGAGGGGCTCGCGCTCGGCATGGCGCAGGCGCGGGCCGCCGTCGAGGCGGTCGTGTCGGGGGACCCCAGCTCCTACGAGCACGCCTGGCGCGGGGTGCGTCGTCGCCACGACCTCCTCACCCTCGGCCTCGTCACCGCGACCCGCGTCCCCGTCGTGCGCCGTGCCGTCGTCCCGGCGGCCGGGATGGCCCCGGCCGTGTTCCGGGCCGCGGTCAACCAGCTGGCGCGTCCCGCGTGAGCGCCCACCCGGGGGTGGGGCGCGAGGTCGAGCGCGTGGTGCTCCTCGCGGAGGACGGACGGGCGATCGGGACGGCACCCAAGGACGAGGTGCACCACGCGGACACCCCGCTGCACCTCGCCTTCTCCTGCTACGTCCTCGACGCGCAGGGGCGGCTGCTCGTCACCCGCCGGGCGTGGTCGAAGCGGACCTGGCCCGGCGTGTGGACCAACAGCTGCTGCGGCCACCCCTCCCCGGACGAGCCGGCCGACGTCGCCGTGCGCCGGCGCGTGCGCCAGGAGCTGGGGATCGAGCTCACCGACCTGCGCGCCGTGCTCCCGGACTTCCGCTACCGCGCGGTGATGGAGGACGGCACGGTCGAGAACGAGGTCTGCCCCGTCTGGGTCGCGACGTGCGCCGACCCCGGGGCACTCTCTCCGGACCCCGACGAGGTGGTCGAGCACTCCTGGACCGACTGGGCCCGGTTCCGGGACGACGTCCTCACCGGTGCCCGCGAGGTCAGCCCGTGGTGCCGTCTCCAGCTGGAGGCGATGGAGGCGATGGAGGCGATGGAGGCGCTGGAGGCGCCGGACCGCCCGGACGGGGCCGGCGAGCCCGCGCGAGCGACCTGACCCGCCGCAGCCCGAGCCACAGCACCGGGGCGTAGCCCGGGGCCCACCACGGTGCCGTGAACTCCACCCGGCAGCCGCCGTCCCTCTCGGTGACCGTGTGGCTCGTGGCCATGACCCCGGCCACCCGCCACGACCACTGGCGCACCGGGCCGTCGGCCTGCCACCCCTCCACCCGGAACGGCAGGGCCGGCCCGACGCTGGTCCACACCGTGCCCGTGGCGCCCGCGTGGATCCGGACCCCGCCGCCGTCGACGGCGGCGCGGCGCACCGTCGGGCCCCACCGCGGCCACTGGTCGACCCGCACCAGCAGGTCCCACGCGATCTCGGCGGGCGCGTCGACGTCGATGCCGAGGGTGAGGAGCGGGGGTGAGGGAGTCATCGGTCACCACTGTGCCACCGCCTGCCTAGGCTGTCAGGCATGAGCTCCGCCACCGTCGAGACGCGCACCGCCTCCGGGCCGGTCGCCGTCGTCACCCTCGTCGGGCTGGTCGTCACGCTCGTCGCCGCCTCGTTGTCGGGGGTCCTCGCACCGCTCGTGCTCGACGACCCGGGCCCGGTCGTGCGGTGGGCGCTGCCCCTCGCTCGCGTCGTCAGCGACCTCGCCTCGGCGACGACCCTCGGGCTCCTCATCCTCGCGGCGTTCCTCGTCCCCGAGCGGCGCAGCACCGACCGACGGCGGCAGGCCTCGCGCCTCGCGGCGGTCACCGGTGTCATCTGGTTCGTCGCGG
>NZ_AVPL01000160.1 GCF_000768695.1 Knoellia aerolata DSM 18566 | reverse complement strand
CGGGCTCGGCACCTTCCTCACCTTCGCCTCCCTCGCCGGCCTGCGCCTCGGCGACGCGGAGCTGGCGCGGCAGTTCCTCACCTTCGCCTGGTCGCTCGAGGTGACCCGCGTGCTGTCGATCAGCACGGGGGTCGCCCTCGTCGTGACGAGCGGTGCGCTGCTGGCCCGGTCGCGGGCGGCATACGCGTGGTTGGCCGCGCTGGCGTTGGCCGGCATCGTCATCGTCGCGCTGACCGGCCACTCCGCGGGCAGCGCCAGCCACGAGGACGCCGTGAACTCGCTCGGGGTGCACCTCGTCGGGGTGACCGTCTGGGTCGGGGGCCTGCTCGCCATCGCCGTCATGCAGCCGCGCATCGGCTCCGACCTCGGGGCCACCGTGCGGCGCTACTCCGTGCTCGCCGGGTGGGCGTACGCCGCGGTCGCGCTCACCGGCCTCCAGCAGGCGGTCATCCGGCTCGGCTCCCTCGACGGCGTCGCCTCCGCCTACGGCGCCATGGTCGTGGCGAAGGTGCTCATCCTCGTCACCCTCGGGTTCATGGGCTGGCAGCAGCGCCGCCGCGTCATCGCGAGCATCGAGCGGGACGGCAGCGGCTTCGCGCGGCTCGTCCTCGTCGAGCTCGCCCTCATGGCGGCCGCCTTCGGGCTCGGGGCGGTCCTCAGCAGGAC
>NZ_AVPL01000098.1 GCF_000768695.1 Knoellia aerolata DSM 18566 | reverse complement strand
CGGTTGTCACCTGATCGTGCAGCAGTCCCAAGCGGCCCCCACCGACCCCCACGCGGCGCACACCGACCGGCACTGCAACCCAATGAAAACCCGCTGACAAACCGGCCATAACCCGCTGATTAACTTCCAGAAAACGCCTCTGACCTGCGGAAATGAACCACCCACATTCCGATGTCCCAGGACATCAGCACCACCCCGAACCCAGCACGGGTTCGGGGTGGTGTGCGTTGTGCCCGGCGCGGGGGATCAACAGCCGGAGGCGCCGTCGACCGTGGCGAACAGGCTCGTCATCGCCGACATCGCGTCGGGCCTCGCGCGGTAGTAGACCCAGACGCCGCGCTTCTCCCTGTCGAGCAGGCCGGACTCATGGAGCACCTTGAGGTGGTGGCTGATCGTCGGTTGCGACAGGTCGAACTGCGGCGTGAGGTCGCAGACGCAGGCCTCGCCGTCCGCGTGGGACAGGACCATCGACATGAGGCGCAGCCGGACCGGGTCGGCGAGAGCCTTGAGCAGCCCGGAGACCTGCTCGGCCTGCTCCGTGGTCAATGGCTCCCGCGCGAGGGGGGCGCAGCACGCGAGGGCGTCGGAGGGGGTGGTCGACGGATCCGTCATAGAAATAGACACACATCTATATTGACAGATGCCGATGTCCGGGTGCAAGGTGGGAGAGACATAGACGCACATCGATCTCCTAGGAGGAACCCACCATGTCTCGTGTGCAGCTGGCTCTGCGGGTCGCCGACCTCGACGCCTCGATCGAGTTCTACTCCCGCCTGTTCGACACCACCCCCGCCAAGCGGCGCCCCGGCTACGCCAACTTCGCGATCGCCGAGCCGCCGCTCAAGCTCGTCCTGCTCGAGGGCCAGCCCGGGGAGGACACCCGGATGGACCACCTCGGTGTGGAGGTCGAGTCCACCGACCGGGTCACCTCCGCGACCACCCGGCTGGCGGAGGCAGGGCTCGCCACCCGCGTCGAGGACAACACCACCTGTTGCTACGCGGTCCAGGACAAGGTCTGGGTGACCGGCCCCGGCAGCGAGCCCTGGGAGGTCTACACCGTCACCGGTGACGCCCGTCCCGACCTCGAGGGGAAGACCAGCCTCGACCTGTCCGACGTGGCCGGCGACGGGACGTGCTGCGCCACCGACTCCACCACCGACACCACCACCGACAACCCCATCCACGACGTCGCGGTCGCCGAGACGCAGACCGCTGCGGCCTGCTGCTGAAGGAGACGATCCCCATGCACCCCTACGTGACCGGCTTGATGGCCCAGGCCCACCGCGACGACCTGCTCGCCGACGCCGCCCGCCACCGCCTCCTCGCCGAGGCGGCGGCGGCGGGCGGGCGCCCACGTGCTGCCCTCCTCACGCGGCTGCGCGAGACCGTGGGACGGCTCACCCGACCCGTTCCCGCGCCGGAACCGAGCGCCGCCTGCTGCCCGGCCTGACCCGCCGTCACGAGCGGGAGCCGAGGAGCGCGGTGATCTCGTCGACGGCCTCCCGGGCCGTGCGACCCACGCCGATGAGGGTGGCGGAGCCGGGGCCGGTCCAGTCGCCGTAGCCGACGAGGTGCAGCCGGGGTTCGCCGAGAGACCTGGTCCCGGCGGTCGGGATGCGACCGTCCGGGCCGCGCAGCCCGAGCGGGGCGAGATGGCCCAGGTCGGGGCGGAAGCCGGTGCACCACACGATGGCGTCCGCGGGCTGGTGCGTGCCGTCGGCCCAGGCCACTCCCTTCGGCGTCAGCCGTTCGAACATCGGTGAGGCGTGGAGGACTCCCCGGTCGCGCGCCTCGCGCACCGACGGGACCATGACGACGTCGCCGAGTCCCCTGACGCCGCCGGAGTCGGCGAGGCCGGCGTCCAGCGCCTTGCGCCGGGCGGTGGCCACGGCGAAGAGTGCCCGACCGTCGACGTCGTCCGGCAGGAACACCGGGGGCCGCTGCGTGACCCAGGTCGTCTCGGCCACCGTCGAGACCTCGGCGAGGAGCTGGGCCCCGGTGTTGCCGCCGCCGACGATGACGACGCGCAGACCAGCGAACCGGTCCGGGCCGACGTAGTCCGCGCTGTGGAGCTGGAGGCCCCGGAAGCTCGACATGCCGGGGTAGTGCGGGACGAACGGGCGACCCCAGGTGCCGGTGGCGCTGACCACGGCCCGAGCCTCGTACACGCCCTCGCTGCTCTCCACGGCCAGCCGGTCGGTGCTCGCCCCGACGGGTCGGCGCACGGCCGTCACGCGGGCCGGGCGGTGCACCGGCAGGTCGTACCGCTGCTCGTACCGGGTCAGGTAGTCGACCACGTGGGCGGCGGGAGGCATCCCGGACTGTCCGGTCATCGGCATCCGCCAGCCGGGCAGCGACGAGAACTCCGCCGGTGAGAAGAGCGTGAGGGACGGCCACATGTGGCGCCAGGCCCCGCCGGGTGCCTCCCCGGCGTCGAGGATGACGTAGCCGGACTCGGGTTCGAGCCCGGCCCGCCGCAGGTAGTAGCCCGTCGCCAGGGCGGCCTGCCCACCGCCGACGACGACCACGTCGACCTCGCGCGGCGGTTGCCGCGCGGCGGTGCCGCTGCCACCCGGGGACGTCAGCATGGACGCAGTCTGACACCGCGACGCCCGTCGCTATGGTGGGTGGCATGGCGGCCTCCCCAGCAGCGACGACCTCGGCTCCGGTCGAGCGACGTCATGCGCCGTCCCACGTGCCCTCCGGTGCGGCGCTGCTCGCGCTCGTCGCCAGTGAAGAGGCCCGCGGCATCACCGGTCTCGACGTCCTGCGGCGCAGCGTCGACCGCGCCCCGCCCGCCCACGCCTGACCTCTCCGGCTGACACCCACGCCTGGCACGCCTTGCAGGCCAGGCGGCCGGGTCAATCCTGTTGCGTACGCCCGGACCCGGGTTCATCGAGCGAGCCTCGGGTGTCACGGGCCGCACCCCTCTTCTCTCCCTCGTCGCAAAGGTTCCTCTCATGTCACAGCGCGTTGCGGTGGTCGGCGCCGGGATGGTGGGTCTGTCCACCGCCTGGTTCCTCCAGCAGCACGGCCTCCACGTCACCGTCTACGACCGCGAGCACGTCGCGGCCGGCTCCTCCTGGGGGAACGCGGGCTGGCTCACGCCCGCCCTCACGGCGCCCCTGCCGGAGCCCGCGGTGCTCGGCTACGGGGTGAAGGCCGTGCTCAACCCGTCCTCCCCGGTGTACGTCCCGCTTCCCCCGTCCCCGCGGCTGCTGCAGTTCCTCGCCCGGTTCGCCCGGAACAGCACCCATGGTCGGTGGGTGAAGGGGATGCAGGCCTACGCGCCGATGAACCACCTCGCGCTCGGTGCGTTCGACGAACTCACCCACGGCGGGGTGGACGCGCAGACCCACCTCGCCGAGCCGTTCCTCGCCTGCTTCCGCACGTCCGAGGAGAGGGCGGTGCTGCTCACGGAGTTCGAGCAGCTCATGGCCGCCGGGCAGGACGTGAAGTACGACCTCCTGACCGGGGAGGAGGTGCGCAGCGAGGAGCCGGCCCTCTCTCCCGAGATCGGTGCGGCCGTGCGGCTGCACGGCCAGCGCTACGTCAACCCGCCGGCATACCTCGAGGCGCTCGCTGCCGCCGTGCGTGATCGCGGTGGGGACATCGTCGAGGCCACCACCGTGACCGATGTCGAGGACCTCGGCGACGGGGTTCGCGTCCGGACGCGGACCGCCACCGCCAGCGCGGCGGTGGAGGTCACGGACCGGTTCGACGACGTGGTCCTGGCGCACGGCGCGTGGCTCGGTGGGCTGGCCCGCCCGTTCGGAGTCCGTCAGGCGGTGCAGGCCGGACGCGGGTACTCCTTCAGCGTCGAGTGCGACCGTGTCCCGGCCGGCCCCGTCTACTTCCCCACCCAGCGCGTCGCGTGCACCCCACTCGACACACCGGACGGGCCCCGGTTGCGGGTCGCCGGGATGATGGAGTTCCGTTCTCCCGACGCCGCCCTGGACCGCCGCCGCATCGACGCGATCGTCGACGCCACCCGCCCCCTGCTCGTCGGTGCCGAGCTCGACCGCCGCGAGGACGAGTGGGTCGGCTCGCGACCCTGCACCGCGGACGGGCTCCCCCTGATCGGTTCCACGAAGGCTCCCCACGTCTTCGTCGCCGGCGGACACGGAATGTGGGGCATCGCCCTGGGCCCGCTCACCGGGAAGCTGCTCGCCGACCGCATCGCCACCGGCATCACGCCGGCCGAGCTGCTGCCCTTCGATCCCCTGCGCTGACGGGCTGCGGACCCGGCACACCAACGCACGTATGCCGGCTCGGCACTCCGCGGGGCAGTAGCCTGACGCGCAGGATTCCCTCCACGACGGGACGCATCATGGACATCGCACGGTGGGTCGCCTCCCGATCTGTGGCCCTCGTCCTCCCTGGGGCCGATCGCCTCGCCGTGACCCCACGTGGATGACCTGACGCCGGTCCGGCTGCGTGACGGGACGGAGGCGTTCGTCGTGCCGCTGCTCCCGGCCAACCGGGAGGCCCTCCGGGAGGAGTACGAGCACCTCTCCGCGGAGACACGCTTCGACAGGTTCCTGGCCCCGGTCCCGACGCTGACCGACACCATGCTCGACCACCTGGTCTGCGAGGTGGACGGGGTCGACCACGTCGCCCTGGTGCTGCTCGTCATCACCCCGGACGGGACCGAACGGCCCGTCGGGCTGGCGCGGATCATCCGCTACCGCAACGACCCGAGCGTCGCTGACGTCGCGGTCACGGTGGTGGACGACTGGCACGGCAGGGGTGTGGCCACGGCCCTGCTGGAGGTCCTCATGCAACACCGACCGCGGGGGGTGTCGCGGATCGTCACGCTGGTCAATGCCAGCAACCGTGCCTCGCTCGCCATGCTGCGCCGGCTCGGTGAGATCGAGGTCAGCAAGCCGGAGTCGGGGGTGCAGGTCGTCACGGTCACGCTCCCGGACGGAGCCGACAGTGCGTCGGCCGGGCCGGGTCGTGTCGATGCGGGCGCCCTGGCGCTCGAGGACAGTCCCCTGCGGCGACACGACCCGCCCAGCCCTGCTCCGTTGCCGCTCGCGGGTGACCCCGACAGGCCCGGCGCTTCACGGCGGTGACCCGGGTGGGCCGATCTGGTCCTCCTTTCATGGCGTCCCACAGCCCATCCGGCGCTTAGGCTCGATCAGTGAGCTCAGGAGGGAGATCGTCGGTGAGCGATCCGGAGGCTCTTGTCGCGGGGCGGTACCGCCTCGTCAAGGTGATCGCCACCGGGGGAATGGGAGTGGTCTGGGAGGCGTGGGACGAGCGTCTCCAGCGGGCCGTGGCGATCAAGCAGCTGCACGCCCTTCCGGGTGTCCCGGAGGCCGAGGCAGAGCTGGCCAAGGACCGCGCCATGCGCGAGGCGCGCATCACCGCGCGGCTGCACCATCCCCACGCGGTGCCGGTGTTCGACGCGGTCGAGCACGACGGGCAGCCGTGCCTGGTCATGCAGCTGGTGCCTTCGACCCCGCTGTCCGCGGTGCTCCGCGACGAGGGACCGCTGCCGCTGGGCCAGGTGGCCAGGATCGGCGGCGAGGTGGCCTCAGCGCTGACCGCAGCCCACCAGCTCGGGATCGTCCACCGTGACGTCAAGCCGGGCAACATCCTCATCACCGCCGACGGCAAGGCCCACATCAGCGACTTCGGCATCTCCCACGCCATGGGCGACGCCACCCTCACTCGCACCGGGATGATCCACGGCACGCCGGCCTACCTGGCACCGGAGGTGGCCCGGGGCGAGGACGCCTCGTTCCCCGCCGACGTCTTCTCCCTGGGCTCGACGTTGTATGCCGCCCTCGAGGGCTCGCCGCCCTTCGGGTCGGAGGGCAACTCCATCGCGCTGCTCCACAAGGTGGCTGCGGCCCAGGTGCCCCCGCCGACTCGAGCCGGCGAGCTGACCCCCTTCCTGCTCGACATGCTGTCCTCGGAGCCCGACGCGCGCCCCACCATGGGTGAGGTGACCCACCGGCTCGCCGGCATCGACGCCGACGCCGTCGCTCCGGTGACGGCTCCGCAGGATCAGCAGTCGCCCACGGCTGTCCTGCCGGCGGCGGCAGTGGTTCCGTCGGAGGCCGAGTCGGGGCTGGACCGTCTGTGGGACCCGCAGCATGACGGAGAGCACGGCCACCCCGATCAGCGCGCGCACGACCGTGAGCCGTCGGCCGAGCGCCGTCGACGGCTCTCACCGTGGCTGCTGCTCGCGGGCGCCGCCGTCGTGGCCGCGCTCGTGTGGCTGCTGGCGAGCACCCTCACCGACGACACGAGGGGGGACACCGTCGAGGCGGACGGGAGCAGCACGGGTCAGACGACTCCCACCGCCCAGCCGACGGCGTCAGAGCCGGCGTCTCCGACCACGGCTGCTCCCACGACCGCCGCGCCGACGACGGCTGCGCCCACCCCCACCCCCACCCCCAC
>NZ_AVPL01000097.1 GCF_000768695.1 Knoellia aerolata DSM 18566 | reverse complement strand
CGGTGACCGCCGTGCTGGCGGCTCGCCCGGTGCGGACGCCGAGGGTGCCCGCGCCGAGGGGACTGACGGGACTGATGACCGCCTCGGGCGCGGCGGCGGCACCGACGCGAGCCGGGACCGCGACGTCCTCGACGCCGCGCACCCCGCTCAGCTCGGGTCCGGGACAGAACAGGTCGGCGGAGGTGACCGGTGCCAGGGTCGGCGCGGCCGCCGCGGACCCGCTCGACGACGCGAGGCCGGTCACCGGCGAGGTCGTCGCCAGCGCGACCAGTCCCCCGGCGACGGCGGTGGTGAGGAGCAGTCGGCCCGGCCCGACCCAGCGCGCGCGGTTCATCGTCCACTCCTGAAGGTGCGTGTCCCGAAGGGGATCGCGAGGAACCCGACGACGAGGACCGCGAGACCCTGCAGGAGGCGCCACCACGGGTGCTGCGGCTCGACGTCGATGGTGAGCTCGTGCTCACCGGCCGTCAGGGGGTAGGTCGGTTGGGGCGCGTCGGCCAGGGCGCGGAGCTCGCGGCCGTCGACCTTGACGCTGGCGTGGTCGGCCCAGCGCGGCGGCTCGGCGACGGTGAGGACGTCGCCACGGCGTGCCGTGACCGTCGTGCTCGTCGCGCCGTTCTGGCCCGTGGTCGCGACGGCGGCGGTGTCCCTCCCCGTGACGATGGTGAGACGCGAGGGGGCCACCGCGCGGTTGGTGGCGGTGCCGACGGCGGCGATGCGCCACATGTCGTAGCCGCCCCTGCTCGCGAGCCGGGACAGGCCGCGGGCCGAGTCGAGGGTGCGCGCGACCTCGTCGCCCGCGCCCTGCGCGACCGCGACGAAGCCGACTGCCTGCTGGGCCAGGCGGACCCCGGCGTCCGGGCGGGTGCCGTCGAGGAGCCCGCTGACGTCCTCGGCGATGAGCGCGTCGCCGGTGAGGGGCTGCGGGAGGATCCGGGCCAGCTCCCCGGTCTCTCGACCGACGACCCGGTATGCCGCACCGCTGGGTCCCGGGGTGACGAAGACGGTGCGGTTGGCGAGCTCTCCCCCGGCCTGCTCGACCGCGACGGCCGGCCTCGGGTCGGACCAGGTGCTCAGGCGGTCGTCGAAGCCGAACCAGCCCAGCGCGCCGGCGGAGACGGCGGCGACGAGCCCGAGCGCGACCGCCGCTGCGGGGCGGACGCGGCCCGTGAGGGACTGGATGCCGAGCACCGCCGCGGCGATGAGGGCCAGCGCGAGCGGCAGTATGAAGGTGCCGACCCACGGCGTGACGGCCCCACCGGGCGACGTGGTCGACGCGGCGAGGTCGAGCCGGGGGGCGAGGAGGACACCGGCCAGCGACAGCACGGCGAGCAGGGCCGCCCCGGTCGACACGGACCGCGCCCGGCGCTGGCCGAGCAGGCCGGCGAGCCCGGCGGCGACGACGGCCGCGCCGACCCACCACGGCGTGCTGCCCACGCCACCGGGGTGGAGGAGGGCCAGAGCGAGCGGCTCGGTGTCGTTGGGCGACCACGCGCTGAGCCCCGGGCCGGTGGCGGCCAGGGCCCAGTCGTCCGCGACGTCGGCCAGCCAGGGGCCGAGGAGCAGGGGTGCGACGACGGCCGGCACGAGGGCTCGGGCGCGGGCCTCTGCACCGCAGACCACGGCGACACCGAGGCAGCAGAGCACGACGAGGGCGAGCAGCGGGGGCGCGAAGGCCCCCAGCGCGGCGGCGCCGAGCGCCGTGGCGAAGGCGCCCGTCGCGGTACCGGTCGGGCGGGCGATGAGGACGATCCCCCCGAGCACCACCGGGAGCAGGATGAGGGCGACGAGGGCGCCCAGCCGGCCCTGGGCGACGGAGGCACCGGCCGCGCCCGTGGTGGCCCAGAGGACGGCAGCGACCCCGCGCAGCGCGCGAGAGGTCGTGAGCACCCGCGAGGAGGCGTAGGCCGACAGGGCCGCGAGGGGCAGCGCGAGGACGAGCAGGGCACCGACGAGGGCACCGGCGGGCGACGTGACGTCCGACCCGCCCGGGAGCTGTTCGACCAGCCACGTGGGGACGGCGAGCAGCGCCAGCGCGGGGCTGGCCGCACCGTCGCCGCCGAGCCCGGTGCCGTGCCAGCCGTCGAAGGCGGCGCTCCACAGGCTGCCCGAGGTCGCGGGGCTCGCGACGAGCTCGCCTCCGGTGACCCCCGAGCCGAGACGGCCGAGGAGGTCGCCGCCGATCTCGCGTCCCGCGGCGACGACGACGGCGAGGACGGCGAGGACGGCGAGCACCCCGGGGTGTGCCAGGGCCCGGGACAGCGAGGAGGACTCGTCGTCGCGCGAGCCCTCGTCCGGCAGTCGGGTGGGAGCCACGATGGCCTCGTGGGCGCGGTCGAGGGCGCGCCGCACGACGAGCGAGCCGGGGACGAAGAGGGTGTCGATGTCGCCGTGGCCGAGCTCGCGCGACCCCCGGCTGCGGACCCGGGCGAGCACGCCGGTGACGGGGTTGAGGGCGCCGAGGTCGGCGAACGTCTGCGCGGCCGCGCGTGGCCGCTTGAGGAGGAGCAGGCCGACGCCGGCCGCGACCGAGCTGACGAGGACCCAGAGCGCGAGGAAGGGCGCCTGCCACGACGGGGCACGGGTCAGGGCCACCCGGCGGGCGGCCCGACGACGCGCCGGGGTCGTGGCGGTCGCGAGCCCGAGGGACGCGACCGAGCGAAGCCGCGCGTCCGGGGCCACGACGACCCGGTGGCCCGCGAGCTGCGCCCGCCAGCCGAGGTCGAGGTCGCCACCGAGGTCGCCGAAGGAGCGCTCCCACCCGAGCTCGCGCAGGACCCGGACCGTCGCGAGGAGGCCCGCGAGGGGGACGGCGATGACGTCGCGGCGCAGGTCGTACTGGCCCTGGTCCGGCTCACCCAGCGGCGGGTCCTCGACGACGCGCCCGGTGCGGGTCACGGTGATGCCGACCGAGCGGAGCCGCCCCGGGTCGGAGGCGTCGACGTGCTTGGGCCCGACGACGCCGACGGACGGGCTCCGGCGGTGTGCGGCGAGGAGGCGGGTCAGGGCCTGGGGCTCGGGGACGCAGCCGACGGGCAGGACCCAGACCAGGTCGTCGTCGGCGAGGTCGGCAGACCTGACCCACTGCGTGACCGCCGCGCGATCCGGCATACGGGGGTCGACGGCGACGTGGTCGACGGGGAAGGAGGGGGAGGTCGCCGCGGCGACGAGCTCGGCGGCGGAGGCGGATCCGTCGGGCCCGGACGTGTCGAGGACGACGACGCGGTCGGGGCGGGCCGCGGAGGCGGCGAGCGAGTCGAGGAGCGCCCGCAGACCGGAGTGGGTCCCGGACGTGACGACGACGGCCTGGACCACCGGCCCGTTCAGGGGGGCGGGGGCGTCGGGCAGCACGGCGGCAGTCGTCAGCGTCATGGAGTGGTCGCGCGACCGGTCAGACGGCGCGCTTCTTCAGCTTGCGCCGCTCCCGCTCGGACAGACCGCCCCAGATGCCGAAGCGCTCGTCGTTGGCCAGGGCGTACTCGAGGCACTCGGGGCGCACGTCACAGCCGACGCACACCTTCTTCGCCTCACGGGTGGAGCCGCCCTTCTCGGGGAAGAACGCCTCCGGATCCGTCTGTGCGCACAGGCTTCGCTCCTGCCATGACAGGACCGTCTCTTCGTCCCCCATGGTGTCGACCAACGTCAACTCGTGCATCGCTGCCTCCTCGACCCTTCTGCGACCCAGCTCGTGATCCAGACTTTCTTCCCTCGACCGAGGGGACGTCTGCTGGAACACAATGATGAAATTACACGCGTGTCATACCCATTCGTCAAGCGGAGATCTGCTATCAGTACCGCGGGTGGGTCGCGAACCGGCGTGTCGGGGCGACTCGCCGGTGGGTCAGACTGTCCCGCATGCGAATCACAGCCCTCGCGGGCGGGGTCGGCGGAGCGCGCTTCATCAGGGGCCTGCGGGCCCATCTCGACCGCGTCTCACCGGAGTCGGAGATCACCGTCATCGCCAACACCGGCGACGACATCAGCCTCTTCGGGCTGCGCGTGTGCCCCGACGTCGACACGCTGCTCTACACCCTCGGGGGCGGCATCGACGAGGAGCAGGGGTGGGGCCGGGCCGACGAGTCGACGCGCGTGCAGGGCGAGCTCGAGGCCTATGGGGCGCTCCCCCAGTGGTTCACGCTCGGCGACCTCGACCTCGGGACGCACATCGTCCGGTCCCAGTGGCTGGCGCAGGGGCAGACCGCGTCTGAGGTGACCGCCCGCCTCGCCGCTCGGTGGGGCCTGCCGGAGCAGCGGATCAGGCTGCTGCCCATGACCGACACCCCGGTCGAGACCCAC
This sequence comes from Knoellia aerolata DSM 18566, assembly GCF_000768695.1. GTDB lineage: Bacteria > Actinomycetota > Actinomycetes > Actinomycetales > Dermatophilaceae > Knoellia > Knoellia aerolata. The sequence goes on along the minus strand of NZ_AVPL01000097.1, from coordinate 2,398 downwards.
GTCGTCCTCGACGAGGGCGAGACGCAGCGAGCCGTGCACTTCCAGGAGTGGTGGGTCCGGCTGCGCGCCGAGGTCCCGGCGTCGCGGTTCGTCGTCGCCGGTCTGGACCGGGCGGCGGCCGCGCCGGGTGTCCTCGACGCGTTGCGAGACGCCGACGTCATCGTGCTTCCGCCGAGCAACCCGGTCGTCTCGATCGGCATCATCCTCGGGGTGCCGGGCGTCCGCGACGCGCTGCGCGGGTCCACCGCCCCCGTCGTCGGGGTGTCGCCGCTCATCTCGGGTCGGCCGGTGCGTGGTCACGCTGACGCGTGCCTGGCCGCCATCGGCGTCGACTCGACGAGCGCCGCCGTGGCGGGGCTCTACGCGGACTTCCTCGACGGGTGGCTGGTCGACCCCGCCGACGCGTCGGTCAGGGTGCGTGGCGTCGAGACCGCCGTCCACGGTGGGCCGCTCCTCATGACCGACGTCGACGCGACCGCGGCGATCGCGGCCGACCTCCTCGCCCTCGCCGAGCGCGTCCGGCGGTGACCGCGTGACCTCTCCCCTGACGATCGTCCCGCTGCTCGGGGTCCCCGAGGTGCGGGCGGGTGACGACGTCGCGGCGTTGCTGCTGGCGGCGCTGGGGTCCCAGGTGCTGGCGGCCGGTGACGTCGTCGTCGTGTCGAGCAAGGTGGTCTCGAAGGCGTTGGGGCTCAGGGCATCTGGCGCTGGTGCAGCCGCGGACAAGGCCGAGGTCGTGCTGCGCGAGTCCCACCGTGTCGTCGCGGAGCGGGTCTCTGGCGAACAGGTCACCCGGGTCGTCGAGTCGCTGGCCGGACCGGTCATGGCCGCCGCCGGCGTCGACGCCTCCAACACCGGGCCTTCGGGTGAGCTGCTGCTGCTTCCGCACGACCCGGACGCATGCGCCCGTGACCTTCGCGAATCCCTCCTCTCCCAAGCCGGTATGCCGTCCAGCGCACCTGTCGCCGTGGTCCTCAGCGACACGGCGGGTCGGCCGTGGCGGGATGGGCTGACCGACTTCGCCCTGGGGTCCGCCGGGCTGCGCGTCCTGCTCGACCACCGCGGTGAGGGTGACGTCGACGGACGGCTGCTGGCGGTGACGGCTCGGGCGGTGGCCGACGAGATCGCTTCTGCCGCAGACCTCGTCAAGGGCAAGGCAGACGGGGTGGCCGCTGCGGTCGTGCGCGGGTTGCCGTTCGCGTGGTTCGAGGGCGAGGGTGGTGAACTGCCCTCTGGCGCAGCGGATCTCGTGCGGACCGGAGCCGGCGACTGGTTCGCGCTTGGTCACGTCGAGGCTTTGCGCGCCGCCCTGGGCGTGGCGCCGGGGTCGGCGGACTCGGACGCCGTCGGGATCAGGTCGGTGGGTCCCGAGACCCTCAGCGCGCGGATGTCCCGGGTGGTCGCCCTCGCCCTCTGGGCCGATGAGGACGCGAGCCTCGACCTCGAGATCCTGGACGTCCCCGAGGCCTCCGCCGACGACGAGCCGATCGGCGAGGAGCCTCTCGCTGCAGTGGCGCTCGCCGTGGTGACGCTCGGCGCGTCCGACGCCTTCCGGCTGGGTCGACTGAGCGCGCGCCTCGAGGTCGCGGCTGCCAGTGAGGACCTCACTCTGTTCGCGTGGGGTGAGCCGACGGCCGAGAACACCGTCTCCGTCTCGGTCCGCGCCACCCCGGCCCCCCGGCGCCCGGTGCCGTGAGCTCGTCGGCAGGCCCGCCGAGCGGCGGCCGGACGTGGGTGCTCCTCGAGGGCACCAGCGACGTCGCGGCCGTACGCGCCCTGCGGGCCACGCGAGGCGTGCGGCCCGAGGACGAGCCCTGCCGTCTCGTCGACATGGGTGGCGCCACCAACATCCGTCGCCACCTCGAGGCCGCACGAGCAGCCGACCCCCGCCCCACCGTCGTCGGGCTCTGCGACGAGCGCGAGGCGACGTTCTTCGTCCGGGCGCTGGAGGACCTTCAGGAGGTTCCGGTCGATGGAGGTGGAGGCGGGGGCAACCTCTCGGTCGAGGACCTGCCGGCCCACGGCTTCCACGTGTGTCGGCGCGACCTCGAGGACGAGCTGATCCGGGCCCTCGGCGTCGACGGCTCTCGCGCGGTGCTGGCCGAGGTGGGACTCGACACCGCGTTCGCCGCGTTCACCCGGCAACCCGCGTGGCAGGGTCGTCCCGCGCACGAGCAGCTGCGCCGGTTCTGCGGCACGACCTCCGGCCGCAAGGAGCTGCTCGCGGCAGCTCTCGCAGGTGCCATCGACGAGGGGTCCTGCCCTCCCCCACTGGCTGCCCTGCTGGACTCGATGCCCGTGGACTGAAGGGTCGATCTCCTGTTGACCGACCGTCGCAGAGGGCCGTCGGGAACGGCAGGTCTGTGAGTTGATTTGTTTGCAGCACAACGGAATTCGC
>NZ_AVPL01000006.1 GCF_000768695.1 Knoellia aerolata DSM 18566 | reverse complement strand
TCAGGGGGTGGGGTGGGTGAGGCGGGGCCAGTCGACGTCGGCGACGCTTCCGAAGACGACGTCGGCGTCCGCGGCGAGCACCTCGACCGGCGTGGTCCCGAGGACGGCGAGCAGCCCGCCGGCGCCGGCCGCACGCCCGGACACGAGGCCCGCGGTCGCGTCCTCGACGACGAGGCAGTCGCCCGGGGACAGACCGAGGAGCGCGGCGCCCCGGACGTAGGGTTCGGGGCCGGGTTTGCCGTGGCCCACGTCGCTCGCCGTGACGAGGACCTCGGGCCTCGGGAGCCCGGACGCCGCCAGCCGGGCGGCGGCGAGGTCGCGCTCGCACGACGTCACGATCGCGTGCCTCACCCCCCTGCGGGTGAGCGACTCGAGTGCCTCGAGCGCCCCCGGCAGGACGACGACGCCCTCGGTGTCGGCGACCTCGATCTCGGCGATCCGCGAGTGCGCCCGCAGCCGCTCGCCCTCGGAGCGGCCCGCCATGACCACGGCGATCGTGTTGGCGCTGGTCCGCCCGTGCGACCCCGCGAGCGCCACCGGGTCGATGCCGAACTCCTCGCTCCAGCGCAGCCACGAGCGCTCGACGGCCGACATCGAGTCGATGAGCGTCCCGTCCATGTCGAAGAGCACCCCGGCGAACGAACGCTCGGGGAGACGTCCGGCCAGCGGTGCACCCATCCCGTCAGCCTAGGGTTGGCGCATGGCGCCACGGACCTCGGGACACGTGCGCGGTGCCCTCATGACCGCGACGACCGCGGTCGTCGCCCTCATCGGTGGCTGGACCTGGGCGGCGACGCGCCAGCCCGACGGGTTCGACCCGGTGCGCGAGTCGATCAGCGCCCTCGCTGCCACGGAGACCCCGCACCGCTGGATCATGACCGTCGCGCTGGTCGTCACCGGCCTGGCCCACATCGGATCGGCAGTCATGCTGCCGGGGATGCGTCGTGCGGGCCGCGGGGTGCTCGGGGCGGCCGGGGTCGCGACCGTCGCCGTCGCCCTCGTCCCCCTCACCTCCCGTTCCGACGACTCCCTCACCCACACGATCGTGGCCGCCGCGAGCTTCCTACTGCTCGCCCTGTGGCCGTGGTTCGCCGCGCGCCCCGCGGCCACCCCCCTCCTGCGCCCCCCGGTCGCCCGGACCGCGACCGTGGTCCTCGTCGCACTCGTCGCCTCCCTCACCGTCGGCTCCCGAGCGGGTATGCCGTTCGGTGCGCACGAGCGCGTCGTGGCCGCCCTCCTCGCGCTGTGGCCGCTCGCCACCGCGGTCACCGCGTGGTGGGCGCTCGGGCACCGGGTCGGGGGTCGGCGCGCCCGCAGCGTGCTCACGGTCGCCGCGCTCACCCTCGCCTGCACCGCGGGCGGAGTCGCGACGACGCGGCTCGCTCCGGCCACGGCACACACCACCCACTACTCGGCCGAGGTCCAGCTGTCCATGGACCCCCGGCAGTCGACCCGGCTCGTCGCCCGGACGCTGTTCGGTGACATCGACGTCGGCTTCACCGGCCTGGCGCCGGGGATCGAGGCGACCCCCCAGGTGAAGGCGTCGATCGCCGACATCCTCAGCCGGCCCGGGATCACCGTGTCGAGCCTGCAGCCCGGACCGCTCGAGCTCAACGCCGCGATCGTCACGGCGGCCAGGGACGTCGGGCTGCGCTTCGCCCTCGGCGCCCTCGTCGTCGCGGCCCTCTGGCTGCTCGTGAGGTCCCTGGTGCTGCGGCGCCGTCCGCGTCGGTGGTCCCTCCTCGGAGCCGGGGTGGCCTGGGCCGTCGCCTGCGCCGCCACCGGGGTGGGGATCTGGCAGACCTACCAACCCGAGCGGCAGCACGAGTTCACCTCGACCGGCGTCCTCGGCACGGTGCAGCGCAACCAGTCCCTCATCTCCGACGTCGAGGCGCGCTCGGCGCAGGTGTCGCCGTACCTGCGCAACCTCATCGCCCTGTCGTCGGCCCTCCAGGACAAGTACTCCCCCACCGAGCTCGCCCAGCCCGCGGCCCTGCGGGTCCTGCTCGTCTCCGACCTGCACTCGGGCAACCAGTACGCCCTGATGCGCACCATCGTCGAGGAGGAGGACATCGACCTCGTCGTGGACGCCGGCGACCTCGTCAACTTCGGGACGGTGGCAGAGGGGAACGCCACGGGCATGTTCGCCGGCATCGCCTCCCTGCCCGTGCCCTACCTCTTCGTCCGCGGCAACCACGACGCGACGTCGCCGACGGACACGGCGATCCTCGACCGGATGGCGTCGATCCCCAACGTCGTCCTCCTGCAGCGTGACGCGCAGAGCTACACCGTGGCCGAGGCGGGCGGCATCCGGATCGGCGGGTTCAACGACCCCCGTTTCTTCGGTGACGACGGCAAGCGGAGCAGCGACAAGCAGCAGCCGGCCAAGCGCGCCTTCGTCGCCGCGTTCGAGGACGAGGACCCGTTGGACCTGCTCGTCTCGCACGAGCCGTGGGCCGTCCAGGACGTGCCGAGGGCCGACGTCGCCGTCAACGGCCACATGCACACCCCAGACCTCGAGGGGAACCGGATCCAGGCCGGAACCTTCACCGGCGGAGGCCCGCTCACCCACTTCGTGGGTCAGGAGAACGGCGAGGAGCTCGTCGGGCAGCCCTCCGCGTTCGACGTCCTCACCTTCGGCGAGACCTGCCGGCTGACCTCGGTGACCCGGTACCGGTACCGCAACGTCATCGAGGGGCGGCCGGCATACGACGACGTCAGCCTGCTCAACGGGACCCGCATCGACACGGTGACCGACCCGGAGCGGCAGTGCACGCGCCCCGAGGCGGGTGCCTCACCGCTCGACTCGCTGACCCTGAGAGAGGTCCGGGCGCAGCGCCCCGCCACGGAGTCGCTCGGGGCAGACTGAGGCGCATGGCTGACTACACCGATGCAGAACGCGACACGGTCCGCAACGCCGCCTTCGGGGCGATCGCCCTCGTGAGCAAGGCCGACCCGGGCTTCCTGTCCTCCTTCAAGGAGAGCCTCGCCGGGTCCAAGGCCCTGGCGGCGGGCCCCAAGGAGATCACCGACCTGCTGCGCTCGGGCGGGTTCCCGTCCCCGCCGACGGGCGACGCGGCCGCGCAGGAGCAGGCCGTGCTCACCGGCCTCACGGAGGCGAAGGCGCTCCTCACGGCCAAGGCCGACGGGTCCGCGGAGGCGTTCTCGGGCGTCATCATGGAGGCCACGCAGGCGGTGGCCGACGCCTCCGACGGCGTCAGCCCGGAGGAGCAGGCCGTCATCGACAAGGTCAGGGCCGCCCTGGCCTGAGCGCGAGGGCGCCCAGGAGGCCGCCGACGAGGTGCCGGTCGATGAGGCCGTCGCCGAGGCCGATCTCGACGAGCGTGTCGAACACGCGCCGGTCGCGGCCGGCGGCCCGGATCCCGGCGTCGACCACGGCCGGGGACCGGGCCAGCCGCGACGACACCCACGTGTGCCGCAGGTGGGTGCGGAGGAGGCGGCGCACCTCACGGCGGTGGACGGCGCCTGCGTCGGCCGGTCGGCCGAGGCGCACCGCGCGAGCAGCGGTGCGCCCGGCGGCGATCCCGGTGGCGACGGCGTAGTAGATCCCCTCCCCCGTCATCGGGTTGACGAGCCCGGCCGCGTCCCCGGCCAGGAGCACGGGCCCGTCGGGCTGGTCCCAGTGCCAGGTGCTCAGCGGCAGGTGGTGACCGAGCCAGCCGGTGCCCGTCGCGGCCGCGCCGGGCAGGAGCGCCTCGAGCTGGTCGAGCAGCAGCTGCCGGCTCGGCGCTGCCGGCGCGCCTCCCCGGCCCGACCGGTCGCCGGGGAGCAGCTCGCCGTAGCCCACGTTGACGAGCCCGTCGCCCCTGTCGAACGCCCAGGCGTAGGAGGGCTGCCGGCGGTCGCCGTACCGGATGACCTGCCGCCCGCGCCACCGGTCGGTGACCGGCGCGTAGCCCCGCAGGGCGAGGGCGCGCGGCTCCCGACGACGGCCGAGCAGCTGCGCGCGCACGACCGAGTGCGCCCCGTCCGCACCGACGACGACACCGGCCCCGATGTCGCCCGCCAGGCCGAGCGGCGTGAGGCTGATCGCCGAGACGCGCTCCCTCCGCAGCTCGGCCCCGGCGGCCACCGCCCGCCCGACCAGCCGGGCGTCGAGGACCTTCCGCGGGATGACGTGGACCTCCCGGTCCATCTCCCCCTCGACCCGCACCCCTCCGTGCGAGAGCTCGAGTCGGCGCAGCGGCGCCCAGCCGTCGACGACGTCGGCGGCCCCGACCTCGCCCAGCGCGGTGACGACGTGCGGGGCGATGCCGTCGCCGCAGGACTTGTCGCGCGGGAAGTCGCTGCGGTCGAGCAGCACCACCCGGAGCGACGGGTCCTCGGTGAGCGCCCCCAGCGCCGCTGCGGAGCCGGCCGGCCCGGCCCCGATGACGAGCACGTCAGCCTTCACGAGAAACCCGTATGCCGGTCAGTCGCCCTTGACGATGTCGTCGCGCCACTCGTGCCCCGACGGTTCGAGGTCACCACGGGCGAGCTGGTCCTCACGGCCGCGCAGCTCGACCCGGCGGATCTTGCCCGAGATCGTCTTCGGCAGCTCGCCGAACTCGAGCCGGCGCACCCGCTGCCACGGCTGCAGGTGCTCGCGGGCGTGGGCGAGGATCGAGCGGGCCGTCTCCTCGGTGGGTTCGTGGCCGGGGGCGAGCACGACGTAGGCCTTGGGCACCGCGAGGCGGAGCTCGTCGGGCGCCGGCACGATCGCGGCCTCGGCCACGGCCGGGTGCTCGATGAGCACCGACTCGAGCTCGAACGGGCTGATCTTGTAGTCGCTCGCCTTGAAGACGTCGTCGGTGCGCCCGACGTAGGTGATGTACCCCTCCGCGTCGATGCTCGCGACGTCACCGGTGTGGTAGAAACCGTCGGCCATCGCCTCCGCGTTGCGCTCCGGGTCGCCCTGGTAGCCGGTCATGAGCGGCAGTGGACGCGCGGCGAGGTCGAGGCACAGCTCGCCCTCTCCCTCTCCCGCGACCCGCTCGCCCGTCGCCGGGTCGACGAGGACGACCGGGACGCCCGGCAGCGGGCGGCCCATCGAGCCGGGCTTGACCCGGGACCCGGGGGTGTTGCCGACCGCCGCGGTCATCTCGGTCTGGCCGTAGCCGTCGCGCAGCGTGAGCCCCCACGCCCGTCGCACCTGCTCGATGACCTCGGGGTTGAGCGGCTCACCCGCCCCGATCACCTCGCGCAGCGAGCCCGGCCCCTCGGACAGGTCGGCGTTGATGAGCATCCGCCACACCGTCGGCGGGGCGCAGAAGGACGTGACCTCGTGGTGGCGCAGCACCTCGAGCAGCGCCGGTGGGTCGAATCGCGTGTAGTTGTGGACGAGGATCGTCGCCTCCGCGATCCACGGGGCGAAGCAGCACGACCACGCGTGCTTGGCCCAGCCGGGGCTGGAGATGTTGAGGTGGACGTCGCCCGGCCGGAGCCCGAGCCAGAACATCGTCGAGAGGTGCCCCAGCGGGTAGGACACCTGAGTGTGCTCCACGAGCTTGGGCCGGCTCGTCGTCCCCGACGTGAAGTAGAGGAGCAACGGGTCACCCGGCGCGGTCCCGGGGTGGGGCAGCGGAGGCGCGTCGACGGCATACGCGTCGGTGAGGTCGTGCCAGCCCGGTGAGGCGCCGACGCTGATCCGGGTGATGTCGCCGACGAGACCGGCGAACTTGCCGACCTGGGACGCGTTCGCGATGACGTGGCGTGCTCCGCCACGGGCGACCCGGTCCTCGAGGTCGGCGGCCCCGGCGGCCGAGGTCGTCGGCATGATGACGGCACCGAGCTTCATCACCGCGAGCATGCAGTCCCAGAGCTCGACCTGGTTGTCGAGCATGACGATCACGGGATCGCCTTGTGCCACACCGCGTTCCGCGAGCCACTGCCCGACGCGGTCCGACCGGTTCGCCATGGCGTCGAAGGTCATCTCGCGGCTGGAACCGTCCTCCTCGATGATGACGAGGGCCTTGGCGTCGTTGCCCCGCGCGATGACGTCGAACCAGTCGACCGCCCAGTTGAAGCGGTCTCCGAGATCCGGGAACGAGAAGTCGCGCACGGCCTCCTCGTGCTGCCCCCGCCACCCGAGCAGCCGGTCGCGTGCCGCGCGGTAGAGGTCGGTGGCCGGGCTGGTGGCTGCCGTGGTCGGCGCGTCGCTCATGGGGACAGCCTGCCCGCCGCAGGGCTCGCCCACCACCCCGTCGCCGGTCAGCGCGGGTCGGCGATGACGACGGTCCGGTAGGCCGTGTGCTCGCCCGGGCCCTTGCCGCACGACAGCGGCGCGGGGGGCAGGGCCTCGGCCGTCACCTCCACCCACGTCGTGTCCGGCAGGGGGTCGTCCCCGATCACCTCGACGCGGGTGACGGTCTCCGAGACGACGTCGATCGTGCCGGGACGGGCGGCGGTGATGGGCGCCGGTCCGTGCACGGCCAGGACCGAGCCCGTCGCGGCCTGGATCGCCGGCGACCAGCGGGTGACGCCGCGCAGGTGGGTCGTGTCGACCTCACCCGCCCGGTGGGACCGGACCACGGCGACCGCGTTGGGGAGGTCGACGGTGCCGAAACAGGTCCCGTCGGGCAGGGAGAGGAAGGTGCCGGCGAAGCGGTGGCCCCCGAGGTGGGTGCACTCCCACACCTCGTCGGGGAAGACCCGGGCCAGGGCGGCGGTGACGGGCCGCCCGCGCAGCGCGCAGCAGGCGTCCCGGGTGCCCTGGGTGCAGACGAGCAGCATCGGCTCGGCGAGCGACTCCGAGTGGGTGAGCGGGGCACCGAGGGCGGCGACGGCGGCGAGCAGGTCGTCGCTGGTGCGCCACGTTCCGGTGACCCAGGTCCCGTGCGCGGTGTCGACGGCATACCAGGCGGGTGCCTCGCCGGGGTCGCGGCGACCGTGACGACGCACGAGCAGGGAGCGACCCTGGAGCTCCGCGCAGGCCGACTCGATGGCCCGCGCGACGTTGCCGGCGATGCCCGGCGTCTCGAGGTGGTCCCTGGACCACGGGCCGGGGTGCTCGATGAGCAGCCAACGGCGGGCGACCGGCGCGGAACCGAGCATCGGCTCACCTCGCTGACGGAAGGCGTTGGAGCAGCGGCCGGTGTCGGGGGTCACCCGTCCGATGCTACGACTCGGGCCCACCGCGACCCGGCCCGGTCCGCCCCCGGTGCGCCCCGGGTGCGTTCGTCACCGGCGCCCGGGCGGGGGCGCGGCTGCGGAGAGGAGGACGTCGGCGGTCTCGCTCGTCGTGACGAGGGAGTGGATGAGCCCGCCCCTCACGGCGGCGGTGATCGCCTCGACCTTGGCGATGCCATGCGCGATGGCGATGATGTGGCGGATGCCCCGCAGCTGGCCACCCGTGAGCCCGATGATCCGGGCGGTGAGCGGGGTGTCGACGATGGCACCGTCCTCGGCGAAGAAGACTCCGGCCGCCTCGCCGACCGCGCCGGCCTCCGACACCGCGGCGCGCTCGCCCACGCTGAGGACCTCGTGGACGGTCGACATGCCCGGCGCCCACGCGCCCAGGCCGATGACGGCCAGGGTGACCTCGGCGACGTGGTCCAGGGCCGTGCGCACCGCGGGCTGGCGTCGCATGACCTCGGCGCTGGCGGCGTCGTCGAGGACCAGCGGCGAGTAGAAGACGTGCCGCTCCCCACCGGCGATGAGGGCGGCCCGCCGGACGACGTCGACCGAGCTGCTGTCCTCGCCGGGCGTCACCATCGCGCCACTGAGCTGGACGATCGGCACCTTCGGGAGGTGCTCGAGGGCGCCCACCATCCGGCTCACCGAACGGCTCCACGGGAGCCCGACGACGTCCTCGTCGGTGACGACCTCGGTGAGGAGGGCGGCCGCGACGTCGGACACCGCGTGGCCGGCCTGCGGCCCGGAGCCCGGGACGACGATGCAGTGGCGCAGGCCGAGGGCCTCCCCCAGGCGCGCGGACCGGTGGGTGTCGATCCCTTGGGGTGACACGATCTCGATGGTGACCATGCCGCTCTCCCGCGCGGCTTCGAGGAGTCGCGCCACCTTGAACCGGCTCATTCCGAGGGAGGCCGCGAGGTCGACCTTGGACTCGCCGTCGATGAGGTGGCGACGAGCGACCTCCGCCGCCAGGACGGCGTCGGCGGGGCTCAGGGACTCAGGCACGCGGGCCCGCAGGCATGCGGGCGCCGCTGGGCGACCTGTTGACAATGTGACCTGGGTCATACAGTCTCATTCGTGCAGCGTACACGCTCATATGAGCACCGATGTCACAGCGGCGAAGGAGGGCGACGATGCCCGGGAGCACACGGCACACCTCGAACCGGGGCCGACGACGCGGGCGGTGGACCGCGGTCGCCACGGCGGGCGCCCTGAGCGTCGGGCTCGGTGGCTGCGCGGGCTGGGGCGGAGGTGGCATCGGGGGTGGCGGCCCGAACTCGATCGACGTCCTCATGGTCAACAACCCACAGATGGTCGACCTCCAGTCGCTCACCGCCGAGCACTTCACGGCCGAGACGGGGATCCGGGTCAACTTCACGGTCCTGCCCGAGAACGACGTGCGCGACAAGATCAGCCAGGAGTTCTCCAGCCAGTCGGGGCAGTACGACGTCGCCTCCCTGTCGAACTTCGAGATCCCGATCTACGCCAAGGCCAAGTGGATCGCGCCGATGGACGACTACATCGCCCAGGACCCGGAGTTCGACCAGGACGACATCCTGGGGCCGATGACGACCTCGCTGTCCAGCGAGGGCAAGATCTACGGCCAGCCGTTCTACGGCGAGTCCTCCTTCCTCATGTATCGCAAGGACGTCCTCGAGGCCGAGGGCGTGACGATGCCGGAGAAGCCCACGTGGCAGGAGGTCGCCGACATCGCCGCGAAGGTCGACGGCGCCGAGCCCGGGATGAACGGCATCTGCCTGCGCGGACAGCCCGGCTGGGGTCAGGTCTTCGCCCCCCTGTCGACGGTCGTCAACACGTTCGGCGGCACGTGGTTCGAGGCGGACTGGACGCCCCGGGTCAACGCGCCCGAGTTCACCGAGGCGGTCCAGTTCTACGTCGACCTCGTCCGGGCGTACGGCCAGAACGGCGCACCGCAGGCCGGCTTCACCGAGTGCCTCAACAACCTCGTCCAGGGCAACGTCGCCATGTGGTACGACGCGACGTCGGCCGCCGGCTCCATCGAGGCCGACGACTCCCCGCACCGGGGCAAGTTCGGCTACGCCCCGGCACCGGTCGTCAAGACCGACTCGTCCGGGTGGCTCTACGCCTGGTCGTGGAGCATCCAGCAGGCGAGCACCAAGAAGGACAACGCCTGGAAGTTCATCTCGTGGGCGTCGGGCAAGGAGTACGAGGAGCTCGTCGGGGAGGAGATCGGCTGGACGAGCGTCCCCGCTGGGAAGCGCGCCTCGACGTACGAGAACGAGGACTACCTCGCCGTGGCGTCGGCGTTCGCCGAGCCGACGCGGGAGGCCATCGAGGCCGCCGACCCGACGAACCCCGGCGTGCAGCCCCGCCCGGCGATCGGGATCCAGTTCGTCGGCATCCCCGAGTTCCCTGACCTCGGGACCCAGGTGAGCCAGGACGTCAGCTCGGCCATCGCCGGGCAGATCACGGTCAAGGAGGCGCTCGACCGAGGCCAGGAGCTGGCCGAGGACGTCGCCGAGCGCTACCAGACGAGGAGCAAGTGATGGCATCCGACACCGTCGCCGACGCGCCGGCCAAGCGCCCTCCCGGCGAGAACACCGCGCGCAGCACGCGCCTGGCCAAGGCCGGTGACTGGTCCCGCCGGGCGCCGCTGCTCCCCGCGCTGATCTTCGTCATCGTCCTCACCCAGCTGCCGTTCCTCGCGACCCTCGTCGTGTCGTTCATGAACTGGAACGCCTACTACCCCGAGGAGCGCGGCTTCGCCGGGTTCGACAACTTCGTCCGGGTCTTCACCGACAGCAACACGCGCAACGCCGTCGTCGTGACGATCATGCTCACGGTGCTCGTCGTCGGCATCAGCCTCGTGCTCGGGATGCTCATCGCGCTCCTGCTCGACCGCAAGTTCCTGGGCCGGGGCATCGTGCGGACCCTGATGATCACGCCGTTCCTCATCGTGCCGGTCGCGGCGGCGCTGCTGTGGAAGCACGCGCTCTACAACCCCGAGTACGGCCTGCTCAACGGCACGCTCAAGGCGGTCCTCGGTGAGGACGCGCCCCAGCCGGACTGGATCAGCAACAACCCGCTCATCTCGATCGTCGCGGCGCTCGTCTGGCAGTGGACGCCGTTCATGATGCTCATCCTGCTCGCCGGCCTGCAGTCCCGGCCGCTCGACGTCGTCGAGGCCGCCCGCATCGACGGTGCCAGCGCGTGGCAGATCTTCCGGACGATGACGCTGCCGCACATGCGCCAGTACATCGAGCTGAGCGGCCTGCTCGGCGCGATCTACGTCGTCCAGAACTTCGACCACGTCTTCACCATCACCTCCGGTGGCCTCGGCACGGCGAACCTGCCGTACTTCATCTACCAGACCTTCTACACCGCCCAGGACTACGGGCGAGCCTCTGCCGCAGGCGTCGTCGTCGTCATCGGCACCATCATCATCGCGACCGCCGCGTTGCGGACCGCGTTCAGCCTGTTCAAGGAGGAGGCCCGATGAGCGCCACGACCGAGACCCGCGAGACCCGCGAGCCGCAGGCGATCAACCACCACAAGAGCCCGAAGAGCCACATCCTGCTCACGCTCGCGGCGTGGCTGTGCGGGCTGCTCTTCGCCCTGCCGGTGGTGTGGATGATCATCACGTCCTTCCACAAGGAGGAGGACGCGGCGACGAACCCGCCCAGCGTCTTCGCCCCGCTCAGCCTCGACGGCTACCGCTCGTTCTTCGACGCCGGACCGTGGCCGCCGCTGCTCAACTCGCTCACCGCGAGCGTGCTGTCGACGATCCTCGTCCTGCTGCTGGCGTTCCCCGCGGCCTACGCGCTGTCGATCCGACCGGTGAAGGCGTGGACCGACGTCCTCTTCTTCTTCCTGTCGACCAAGATGCTGCCGATCGTCGCCGGCATCCTGCCGATCTACCTCTTCGCCCAGAAGGCCAACCTCCTCGACAACATCTGGCTGCTCATCATCCTCTACACGTCGATGAACCTGCCGATCGCCGTGTGGATGCTGCGCTCCTTCCTCGCGGAGGTGCCCGTGGAGATGCTCGAGGCGGCCCAGGTCGACGGCGCCTCACTGACGATGACGCTGCGCAAGGTCATCGCGCCGGTGGTCATGCCCGGCATCGCCGCCGCCGCACTCATCTGCTTCATCTTCAGCTGGAACGAGCTGCTCCTGGCGCGCGTCCTCACCGGGACCGTTGCCGGAACCGCCCCGGTGTTCTTGACTGGGTTCGTGACCAGCCAGGGGCTCTTCCTCGCCAAGGTGTGCGCGGCGTCGTTCGTCGTGTCGCTGCCGGTGCTCGCCGCCGGGTTCGCGGCCCAGGACAAGCTCGTCCAGGGACTCTCCATGGGCGCGGTCAAGTGAGGCGGGGGTGGTGAAGCTCAGCCAGGCAACCATCGGCGACCTGCCCGCGGAGGTGGCGCGGCCGGCATACGACCGCTCGGCGGTCACCCCCGGCATCGTCCACTTCGGGGTCGGTGGGTTCCACCGGGCGCACGAGGCGATGTACGTCGACGCCCTCATGAACGAGGGAACGGCGCACGACTGGGGCATCGTCGGGGTCGGGCTCATGCCGGGCGACTCCCGGATGCGCGACGCCATGGCCGCCCAGGACAACCTCTTCACGCTCGTCGTCAAGCACCCCGACGGGCGCCTCGAGCCGCGGGTCATCGGGTCGATGGTCGGCTACCTCTTCGCCCCCGACGACCCGCAGGCGGTCCTCGACCGGCTCGTCGACCCCGCCACGCGCATCGTCTCGCTCACGGTCACCGAGGGCGGCTACCACGTCAACCAGGTGACCGGCGAGTTCGACGCGAGCGACCCCGTCCTCCAGGCGGACCTCGGCGCCGAGGGCCTGCCGCGCAGCATGTTCGGCTTCGTCACCGAGGCCGCGCGCCGGCGCCGGGAGGCCGGGACCGACCCGTTCACGGTGATGTCGTGCGACAACCTCCCCGGCAACGGCGACGTCGCGAAGAAGATGATCGTCGCCTTCGCCCGGCTCAAGGACCCCGAGCTCGGTGACTGGGTGGAGGAGCACGTCGCCTTCCCCAACTGCATGGTCGACCGGATCACCCCGGTGACCTCGCCGGAGGACGTCGCGGCCCTCGCCGACCAGTTCGGTGTCGAGGACGCGTGGCCGGTCGTGTGCGAGCCGTTCACGCAGTGGGTTCTCGAGGACCACTTCCCTTCCGGCCGGCCGCCGTTCGAGGACGTCGGTGTCCAGATCGTCGACGACGTGGTGCCCTACGAGCTGATGAAGCTGCGCCTGCTCAACGCCAGCCACCAGGCCCTCTGCTACCTCGGGTACCTGTCGGGGTACCGCTACGCCCACGAGGTCGCCCAGGACCCGCTGTTCAGGGAGTTCCTGCTCGGCTACATGGCGGAGGAGGGCTCGCCCACGCTGCCCGAGGTGCCCGGGGTCGACCTGGGCGTCTATCGCCGACAGCTCATCGAGCGCTTCGCCAACCCCGAGGTGCGTGACACCCTGGCCCGGCTGTGCGCCGAGAGCTCCGACCGCATCCCCAAGTGGCTCGTCCCGGTCATCCGGCACAACCTCCGGACGGACGGCCGCTTCGAGCGCTCGGCGCTGGTCGTGGCGTCCTGGGCGCGCTACGCCGAGGGCGTCGACGAGGCCGGTGAGCCCATCGAGGTCGTCGACCGGCACAGGGACAAGATCATGGCGGCGGCGCTCCGCCACGAGGAGGACGAGCTCGCCTTCCTGCGCGACCGCGACCTCTTCGGCGACCTCGTCGACAGCGAGCCCTTCACGACGGCCTACACGGCGTTCCTGAGGTCGTTGCACGACAACGGCGCTCGGGTCACCCTCGAGGACCTGGAGTCCAATCGATGACGTCCACCACCGCCCCCGCCACGATGCGCACGGCGGTCCTCACCGAGCCGGGGGCGATCACGGTCGAGTCCCGACCCGTGCCCGCGCCCGCGGCCGACGAGGTGCTCATCGAGGTGCGCTCGGTCGGCGTGTGCGGCTCCGACACCCACTACTTCGACCACGGCCGGATCGGCGACCACGTCGTCACCGGGCCGCTGGTGCTCGGCCACGAGAGCGCGGGGGTCATCGTGGCCGTCGGGTCGGACGTCGACCCCGGGCGGGTGGACGAGCGGGTGGCGATCGAGCCGGGCGTGCCCTGCCGGTCGTGCGCCCAGTGCCTCGCCGGTCACTACAACCTCTGCCCCGACATGGTCTTCCACGCGACCCCACCGGTGGACGGGACGCTCGCCGAGTACGTCACGCACCCGGCGTCCTTCGCGTTCACGCTGCCGGACTCCGTGTCGTTCGACGAGGGTGCGATGCTCGAACCGCTCTCGGTGGGCATCTGGGCGTGCCGGCGCGCCTCTGTCGGGCCGGGAGTGCGGGTGCTCGTCACCGGCGCCGGCCCGGTGGGGCAGCTCGCCGCCCAGACCGCGATCGCGTTCGGCGCCACCGAGGTGGTCGTCGCCGACGTCAACGCGCACCGGTTGTCCGTGGCCACCTCCCTGGGCGCCACCGAGGTCGTCGACGTGTCGTCGACGGCGCTCACCGACGCGTATGCCGGCCGGCCCGGTCCCGATGTCGTCCTCGAGTGCTCCGGGCACGAGGGGTCCACCCAGGCCGCCATCCGCGTCGCCGCCCCGGCCGGGCGCGTGGTCCTCATCGGCATGGGCGGCGACACCCTGGCCCTGCCGCTGGGCGACGTCCAGAACCGCGAGCTGTGGGTGACGGGGGTCTTCCGCTACGCCAACACGTGGCCGACGGCGATCGACCTCGTCGCGTCGGGTCGCGTCCGGCTCGGCCCCCTGGCCACGGGCCACTTCCTCCTGGACGACACCGCTGCGGCCCTCACGGCTGCTCGCACCGACCCCGGGGCGATCAAGTCGATCATCCACCCCGCGGGCCGGGAGGCGGCGGAGCGGTGATGCCGGCGTCGATGGCGGCCGTGCGCCTGCCCGGGGACAGCACGGTCGAGCACGTGAGGGTCGACGTCCCGACGCCGGGGCCGGGACAGGTGCTCCTGCGGATGCGCGCCTCGGGCATCTGCGGCAGCGACATCCGCGCGATCTACCGCGAGCACCTCGGCCACGGCGCCGAGGCCTACCAAGGGGTCGTCGCGGGACACGAGCCCTGCGGCGACGTCGTCGCGCTCGGTCCCGGGGTGGCGACGCTCGAGGTCGGCCAGGGCGTCGCGGTCTACCACATCACCGGCTGCGGCTCCTGCGCGGAGTGCCGGATCGGCTACCCCATCGGCTGCACCTCCTCGACCCGAGCGGCGCACGGCTGGCAGCGCGACGGCGGCCACGCCGAGTACCTCCTGGCCGAGGCGGTCTCGTGCCTCCCGCTGCCCGACGGGGTGACCCACGTCGACGGTGCGCTGGTCACGTGCGGGTTCGGGACGGCATACGAGGGCCTGTTGCGCGCAGGGGTGAGCGGTCGGGACCGGCTGCTCGTCACCGGCCTCGGTCCGGTCGGTCTCGCGGCGGCGATGCTCGGCCGGCACCTCGGCGCCTCGACGGTCATCGGCCTGGAGCCCCACCCCGACCGTGCCGCCATGGCGCGGGACCTCGACCTCGTCGACGTCGTCGTGACCGACCCGGCCGACCTCGCGGACGCCGTGGGTGACGCGACCGGCGGTCGGGGATGCGAGGTGAGCCTCGACTGCAGCGGGAACGCCGGTGCCCGTGTCGCCGCCCTGACCCACACGGCGGCGCGCGGACGATGCGTCATGGTCGGCGAGGGCGGCCGGATCGACTTCGCGGTCTCGGACCTGCTCATCCACAAGCAGGTGGCGCTGCACGGGTCGTGGGTGACGTCGCTGGGTCACATGGCCGAGCTGCTCGACCTGCTCGCCCGCTGGGGCGAACACCCGGAGCGGATCGTCACCCACCGGTTCTCGCTCGCCGAGGCCGAGGACGCGTATGCCGTCGCGGCCGCAGGCGCGTCCGGCAAGGTCGTCATCACCTGGGACGACGCGTGACTCAGGGTGCGCCCGGTCGACGGATCGCGTCCGCGGCGTAGTCGTCGGTGTCGGTGTAGGTGCGGGCGTTGCCCGCGAGGACCGCCGAGGTCCGGTGCACGGCGCGTGCTCCGGCATCGAGGCTTCGCTCACCCTTGCCGAGCTGGTCGTTGAGCGCCGTGGCCAGCGTCGTCGCCGACGGGACCTCCCCGAAGCTGCTCGCCGAGACGGTGACCCGGCCGACGAGGTTCGCCGCTGCGGCGAGGGGACGGGCCGCGGCGTCGAAGTCGGTCGCGGCGCCGCGGAGGGACTCGGGCGAGACCTCGATGTCCTCGCTGAGCCCCAGGGCCTCGAGGGACGTCCTCGTCATGTACGGGTTGGCCCAGAGGTCGTCGTCGTCGGACCCGTCCGGCCCGTACGCGTCCGCACCCGACTCGTAGGTGGCGACGATCTCCCCGTCGAGCTCGATGATCCCCTCGGACATGTGGGGCAGCTCGTAGGCATCGCCCCGGTCGCCGTTGCCGGGCTCGTCGTCCTGACGGTCCTGCGTGATGAGGCGGCCCGCCCTGTCCCGGCCGAGGGAGGTGCTGAAGACGTACTCGCCGTCGCGCACGACGACGCCCTGAGCCTGCGGCGGGGTGTGGACGTAGCCGGCGCCGCCGCCGAAGGTCGTGTCCTGGGTCCAGCCGCCGTGGCCGTCGGGGGTGTAGCGGTAGAGCCGCCCGTCGTCGTCGGCCCCGTCGTAGGCGTTGCCCCCGCGTCCGATGTCGCCCACGTGCGTGCCGACGTAGAGCGCCCCGTCCTTGACCGTGCCGTAGGCCCCGGCCCCGTCGGGGAGCTGGGTGGGCGGGCCGATCGGCTGGACCGGACCGCTGCCCCCGTCCCTGAGGTCGGAGCTGAGGTAGGTGAAGACGTGCGAGGGGTTGCCGCTCGACGTGACGTAGGTGTACGTGCCGTCGGACGCCACGCCACCGGCGTGGTCGGGAGTCGGGAGGTCGACGTCGTCGCCCGCGGAGTCCTGGCCGGTCCAGCCCCCGAGCTCGACGTCGACCATCTCCTTGCCGGTGCTCGGGTCCACCATGGACAGGGTCGAGGGCTGGTCGCCGTCCTTCGAGTAGCTGGTCTGGATGATCCACCCCGTGGTCGGGTCGATGCCCAGGCCCTGCGGGGTGAGACCACGGGTGTCACCGCTCAGCCCGAGGTTGGGGATGAGCGGTCCCAGCCCGCCGCCGTGCTCCTTGAGCCAGTCGGCGGTCCTGTCCATCCCGTTCGCGAGCCACTCCAGGGTGTCGGCGTCGAGCTCGTCGCGGTCGATCTTCTCGCCTGCCGCGAAGGCGGCGACCGTGGCCAGTCGCGCGCTGTAGGTCGCGGACACGGAGACGAGCCGGGCGTGGACCAGCAGTGCGAGGAGCTCCTCGACGACGGGGTTGAGTCCCGAGGGGCGGTCCCGCCAGTGACCGATGGCCGTGGTGGCGTGGTCCTCCATCGCGTCGTACGCGTGGGCCCCGGTCGTCAGTGCGGTCTGCAGGCGCCCGAGGGCGAAGTGGTTGACCTGGATGCCCTGACCGACCCCGGCGGTGCGGACGCGGTAGCCGGCGGAGGCCGCGCTCGTCCACGTCGGGCGGTCGGCGGCCTCGTCGACCCGCGTGGCCGACTCCTCGACCTTCTTCATCGCGTCCCCGACCGTGTCCGCCTGCCCCCGCACGGTCGACGAGCTGCCCGAGACGAGAGCGGCGTACAGGACCTCCGGATCGACCATCAGCGCTCTCCCTCCCTCGGTTCGGCCACGGGCAGCGGCCGAGCGACGCCCCCTGAGGATCCAAGCACGGATCGGCCCGGCGGTCAGTGGGGAGAACTCCCCTCCGTTCGGCAAGGATGCAGGCATGGCCATCCAGCGCGAGCAGCTCGTCGCGGGCGTCGACTCGTCCACCCAGTCCTGCAAGGTCGTCGTGTGCGACGCCGGAACCGGCGAGGTCGTGCGCCAGGGACGGGCGTCCCACCCCGACGGCACCGAGGTCCACCCGAGCGAGTGGTGGACCGCCTACGAGGCGGCGACCGCGGGCGGGCTGCTCGACGGGGTCTCGGCGATCGCGGTCGGTGGCCAGCAGCACGGCATGGTCACCCTCGACGACGCGGACGAGGTCGTGCGCCCGGCGCTGCTGTGGAACGACACCCGCTCGGCGCCGGACGCGTCGGACCTCATCGACGAGCTCGGCGGCGCGCAGCGGTGGGCCACGGAGGTCGGCGTCGTCCCCGTCGCGTCGTTCACCGTGACCAAGCTGCGGTGGCTCCGTCGATGCGAACCCGAGTCCCTGGAGCGCACGCGCACCTGTGTGCTCCCCCATGACTGGCTCACCGGCCAGATCCTCAAGCGGGGCGACGGCTTCGACGGCTGGACCACCGACCGGGGCGACGCCTCCGGCACCGGCTACTGGTCCGCCGGGTCGGGCGACTACCTGCCCGACGTGCTCGACCTCGCCATCGGGAGGCAGGTCGGACTGCCGCGCGTGCTCGGCCCGACCGAGGCCGCCGGCCGTACCGGGTCCGGCCTCGTCGTCGCGCCCGGGACCGGCGACAACATGGGTGCCGCGCTGGGGCTGGGGCTGCGACCCGGCGACGCCGTCATCTCGCTCGGGACGAGTGGCACCGCCTTCGCCCGGCACGACGCGGCCATCGCGGACGACAGTGGCGCCGTTGCGTCGTTCGCCGACGCGACCGGCGGCTTCCTCCCCCTCCTCGCCACCCTCAACGCGGCCCGGGTGCTGACCGCGGGCGCCTCGATGCTCGGGGTGGAGCTCGCCGAGCTCGACCGGCTGGCGCTCGCCGCCGAACCCGGCGCCGGCGGGCTGTCCCTCCTCCCCTACCTCGACGGCGAGCGGACGCCCAACCTGCCGACGGCCACCGGCACGCTCTCTGGTCTCACGCGCGCCAACGCCACCCCCGAGAACCTCGCCCGGGCCGTGGTCGAGGGGATGCTCACCAACCTCGCGGAGGCGCTGGACGCCCTGCGCGGGCAGGGGGTCCGCGTCGAGCGGGTCCTCCTCATCGGCGGTGCGGCCGCCTCGGCCGCGGTGCGGTCCGTCGCCGCCGACCTCTTCGAGGCCGAGGTCCAGGTGCCCGCGGCCGGCGAGTACGTCGCGCTCGGTGCGGCGCGCCAGGCGGCCGCCACCCTCCTCGGCACCGACCTGCCGGAGTGGGAGGTCCGGACCGACGCCGTCCTCGAGCCGGACGCCGCGGCCAGCGAGCGGACGGCCGAGCTCCGCGGCCGCTACGCCGACCTGCGCGGACTCCTGTACGACCGCCCCGGCCCCTGACCCGCGACAGCGAGCCCCCCTAGTCTGTGCGGGTGAGCGCAACCCTCGTGGCCAAGGACCTGTCCGGAGGGCACGCCCACCGCACCCTCTTCGAGCACCTCGACCTCACCGTGGCCCCGGGCGACGTGGTCGGCGTCGTCGGCGCCAACGGTGCAGGCAAGACGACGCTCCTGCGCCTCCTCGCCGGCGAGACGGTCCCGCTCGCGGGCAGCATCACGACGGCTCCCCGCGACGCGTTCGTCGGGTGGTTGCCCCAGGAGCACGAACGCGTCCCCGGTGAGAGCGTGCGCGACTACCTCGCCCGCCGCACGGGAGCCACCGCCGCGACCGAGACGATGGAGGCGGCTGCGGCGGCGCTCGGCGGCTCCCACGCCGGCGCGGACGAGGCGTATGCCGTCGCCCTCGACCACTGGCTCGCGAGCGGCGCCCCGGACCTCGAGGACCGCGTCCCGGCCATGCTCGGCGAGCTCGGGCTCGACGTGGGCCAGGACGCCCTCATGACCTCGCTGTCGGGGGGCCAGGCGGCCCGGGCGGCGCTGGCGGCGCTGCTGCTCAGCCGCTTCGACGTCGTCCTGCTCGACGAGCCGACCAACGACCTCGACCTCGCCGGGCTCGACCGGCTGGAGGCGTTCGTGCGCGGCCTCCGGGGTGGGGTCGTGCTCGTCTCGCACGACCGCGAGTTCCTGTCGCGCTGCGTCACCCGCATCGTCGAGCTCGACCTGGCCCAGGGCTCCGTCGCCGTCCACGACGGTGGCTACGAGTCCTGGCTCGAGGAGCGCGAGATCGCCCGCCGCCACGCCCGGGAGGCGTACGAGGAGTTCGCCGGGACCAAGGCCGACCTCGTGTCGAGAGCGCGCACCCAGCGCGAGTGGAGCAGCAAGGGCGTGCGCAACGCGGTGAGGAAGAGCCCGGACAACGACAAGATCCGGCGCGCCGCCAGCATCGACTCCGCCGAGAAGCAGGCCCGCAAGGTGCGCCAGATGGAGTCGCGGATCGCCAGGCTCGACGAGGTCGAGGAACCCCGCAAGGAGTGGGTCCTCCAGTTCTCCATCGGTGACGCCCCGCGCTCGAGCTCGGTCGTCGCCACGCTCAACGACGCGACGCTGCGCCGGGGCGACTTCACCCTGGGTCCGGTCTCGCTCCAGGTCGACGCCGACAGCCGCATCGGCATCACCGGGCCCAACGGCGCCGGCAAGACGACGCTGCTCGGGCTCCTCCTCGGACGGCTCACCCCCGACAGCGGCAGCTCCAGCCTCGGTGCCAGCGTCTCCATCGGCGAGATCGACCAGGCGCGCACCGGGCTGCGGGACGACCTGTCGCTCGCCGACGCGTTCGGGGAGGCCGTTCCCGACCTCGTGCCGGCGGAGCGTCGCACCCTGCTGGCGAAGTTCGGCCTCCGCGCGGACCAGGTGACGAGCCCGGTGTCACGCCTCTCCCCGGGCGAGCGGACCCGGGCGGCCATGGCGCTGCTCCAGGCGCGTGGCGTCAACCTCCTCGTGCTCGACGAGCCGACCAACCATCTCGACCTGCCGGCCATCGAGCAGCTCGAGGAGGCGCTGGACTCCTACGAGGGCGCCCTGCTGCTCGTCTCCCACGACCGCCGGCTCCTCGAGAACGTCGAGCTCGACCAGCGCTGGCACGTCGACGGCGGTCGCGTCACGCTTCCCTGACGTCCGCGGGAACGATGAGTCCCGCGAGAGCCAGCCGTCGCCGCAGCTCGTGGTCGAGCTCCGACGGGTCGCGTATGCCGTCCAGCACCTCCGCGACCGCCTCGCGTTCGAGCGGGCCGACCACCAGGGTGCCGACCCGGCTGACGAGGACGGCGTCCTCGCCCTCGCCGTCGTCCCAGTGAGCCGCGAGCCCACCCCGCAGCCTCCAGGGGGAGGTCTCGTCGTCGGCCTGCCGCGTCTGGGCGAGCACGCCGAGCGGCTCCGCCCGCTGGGCCCCGCGGACCGCGGACCGCAGGGACTCGGTGACCTCGTCGGCGCCGACGTCCCGCAGCGCCTTCTCGACGAGCTCGCGCACGAGCCGGACGTCGTCGTCGGCCTCGATCGTCGAGGACCCCGAGCGGCCGACCGCGAGGGGAAGGCTGCGACGCGCCTCGACGTCCCCGGCCAGCCGGGCGCCGACGCGCGACAGGAGGGCGTCGACGAGGTGGCGACGCGTCCACGTGTGCACGCCGACGGTGAGGTGGATGCTCGTCCCACCCAGGGCCGTCGCGGAGTGGAGCCAGCCCCGCGGCAGGTAGAGGCAGTCGCCCGGCGACAGGGTCGCCTCGATGAGCGGCTCGGTCTCGGCAGCGCGCGCGACCTCGTCGCGCCGCTGCTCCCAGGGCTGGTCGCGCAGGGGCGCCTCCAGCACCGGCGGCCGGATCCGCCACCGTTTCTCACCGGTGACCTGGAGGACGAAGACGTCGTGGACGTCGTAGTGGTCGGAGAAGCCCTGGCTCTGGGGCGGCGTGACGTAGGCGTTGACCTGCACCGGGTGGCCGAGGTCGTTCGCGAGGTCTGCCGAGAACTGCTGGACCGGCGACCAGGTCCGGTGCAGCGCCTGCAGCACCAGGGTGGCGCCCGTGGCGAGCTCGCGCAGGACGCGGTCCTCACTCAGCTGGTCGCCGATGGTCGCGCCGACACCACCGCCGAGGGTGAAGGTGCGGTCCGCGAGGGTGGCGCCGTCCCGGGCCATGCGCGCGAAGGGCGTCCGGAGGCCGCGGCGGGCCACGAGCTCGTCGACGGCGGCGGTGCCGAAGAGGTCGGCGAAGTCGCGGGGCAGGTCGGCGGCGCGGGTGAGGAGGGGCGCCCTGGACCACACGTCGGCGGCGAAGTCCGCCGGGGGCATTCCCACGAGACGCGCGAGCGCGGAAGGACCCGCGACCGGGGCGCCAGCCTCCGGTCGCGGGTCCACGGACGAGTCGGTCACTGCGAGCCGTCGGCCCCGCCGTCCGCGCCACCGTCGTGCTGACCGGGCATGGCGGTCTCCGCCCCGCTGTCGGCCGGTCCCTCCGCCCCCGAGATCTCCGAGTCGTCGGCCAGACCGCTCGAGCTGCCGTCGAGGGCGCCGTCCGCGCCGCCGTCGGCACCGCCGTCGTGCTCACCGGGCAGCGCCGGCTCACCCGCACCGCTGTCCGCGGGGCCCTCGGCCGCCGAGCCGGTCATGCCGTCTCCGCTGCCGAAGGACTGGACGTCCTCGGAGTTCGTGTCACTCGTCGGGTCTTGCGTCATGGCAAACCTCCCAGTTGGTGGTGGGCACCAGATGGTGCGTCTTCACTGTCTACCACCAGAACCAGCGCCCACGACCGTGGGAGTTCAGGGGTCTGCGCAGGTCAGGCGGTGGATCCGGGCTCGAGCCGGGCCCCGGGCCGGACGACCACGCCCCGGCCGACGCGGCTGTCCCGGCCGACGAGCACCAGCCGGTCGTCGCCGATCCGCGAGCCCGGGGGCGTCGCTCCCACGCGGGCCCCACGTCCGATGCTGCAGCGCGAGTCGACGACGGCCGCCCGCACCTCGGCGCCGGCCTCGACCACCGTCTGGGCGAAGACGACCGAGTCCTCGACCACGGCTCCCTTGGCGACCCGCACCCCGGGGCCGATGACGCTGCCGACCACGGTGCCGGCGATGTCGGCCCCGGCACTGAGGACGGAGTGCTCGACGGTGGCGCCGCGGCGCACCAGGGCCGCCGGCAGCTCGGGCCAGCGGGTGAGGATCGGCCACTGCGGGTCGTCGAAGACGTCGACCCGACCGGCGAGCAGGTCCCGGTGGGCGGCGACGTACTCGCTCGGCGTCCCGAGGTCACGCCAGTAGCCGGGGAGGGCGAACGCGTGCACGGAGCCGTCCTCGACGAGGCGCGGGATGAGGTGCTCGCCGAAGTCTCCGATGCCGGAGTCGTCGCCGTCGGCCGCGTCGACCCGCTCGGCGCGCAGGTCCTCGAGGGCCGCGGCGAGGCGTGAGGGGTTGTAGGCGAAGATCTCGGCGGCGATCGTGGACGCGCCCGGGTCGTCCGGCTTGTAGTCGAGACCCGTGACGACGCCGCCGGTTCCGACCTCAACGACGGCCTTGGCCGCCGCCTGGGCGCGCGAGACCTCGGTCGTGACGACGGTGCACGAGGAGCCGGTGTCGAGGTGCTGGTCGACGACGTCACGCAGGTCGAGGCTGAAGACCTGGTCGGCGCTGAGGACGAGGACGACGTCGGCGCCGAAGTCCCGGATCGAGTCGAGGTTGCGGTAGAGGTCGTCGCCGTTGCCCTCGCTGAAACCCGACTGGGCCGCCGACCCGCTGCCCTCCTCGGGCGGGAGCCACTGCAGCCCACCCCGGGTGCGGTCGAGGTCCCACGGTCGGCCGGCGGCGACGTGCTTGTGCAGGCTCGTCGCGAGGTACTGCACGGAGAGCCACACGTCGGTGACCCCGCTGTGCGCCAGCGACGACAGGGCGAAGTCGACGAGCTGGTACTGACCGGCATACGGAAGAGCGGGTTTGGCGCGCTCCCGGGTGAGGACGTCCATGCGCGAGCCCTGGCCGCCGGCCTGGACGATGGCCAGCACCTTGGGTCGCCGCGTCATGGGGCCACTCTGCCCCACCCGGCGGTGTGCGAGGGCGGGCGGGACATCGCCTAGATTCGGGCGATGAGCACTGAGCGTGAGTTCGACCTCGTCCTTGTCGGCGCGACCGGGTTCGTCGGCCGCCTGACCGCCGGCCACCTCGCCGAGCACGCCCCGTCCGGGGTGCGCGTCGCCCTGGCGGGTCGGTCGCAGGAGCGGCTCGACGCGGTGCGCTCGTCCCTGCCCCACCGGGCCCACGAGTGGCCGCTCGTCGTCGTCGACACGACGGACGCCGCCGCGGTCGCCGACCTCGCCGCCCGCACGCGGGTCGTCGTCACCACCGTGGGTCCCTACGCGAAGCTCGGCATGCCGCTCGCGTCCGCCTGCGCGGCCGCCGGCACGCACTACGCGGACCTCACCGGCGAGGTGCTCTTCGTCCGCGACAGCATCGACGCCAACCACGAGACGGCGGAGCGGACGGGTGCGCGGATCGTCCACTCGTGCGGCTTCGACTCGATCCCGTCCGACCTCGGGGTCTGGAGGACGGCGCAGCGCGTCGCCGCCGACGGCGAAGGGACGCTCGGCGAGACCGTGCTGCACGTCCGCAGCCTGAGTGGCGGGGTGAGCGGCGGCACGATCGACTCGATGCGCAACCAGGCCATCGAGTCCGCAGATCCCGTCCGCCGCCGGGCCGTCAGTGACCCGCACGGGCTCAGCCCCGACCGCGGCGCCGAGCCGCCGTCGCGCAACCGGCCGACCGACGACTTCGGCCTCCTCGGCAAGGTGCAGGCGGTCACGGGCACCCGCTACGACAGCGCGACCGGGCGCTGGGTGGCGCCGTTCTTCATGGCGTCGTTCAACACGCGGATCGTTCGGCGCAGCAACGCCCTCACCGACTGGTCCTACGGTCGCGAGTTCCGCTACGACGAGGTCATGGACACCGGCCGCGGGCCCCTGGGCGCCGTCAAGGCCGGCCTCACGTCCGCCGTGCTGGGAGGGCTCTTTGCGGGCATGTCGTCGGCGCCGACCCGTCGGCTGCTCGACGTCGTGCTGCCCAAGCCGGGTGAGGGACCGTCCGAGGAGACGATGGAGAACGGTCGGTTCGTCATGGACGTCGAGACGACCACGACGACGGGTGCGCGCTACCGGACGCGGGTGGGCGCGGCATACGACCCCGGCTACTCCGGCACCGCGATCATGCTCGGACAGGCGGGCCTGTCGCTGGCGCTCGACGACCTGGATTCCGGCGGCGGCGTGCTCACGCCTGCGGTGGCGTTCGGGGAGGCCCTCGTCTCCCGGCTGGAGGGCAACGACTTCGAGTTCACGACGAGCCGCCGGTGACGCTCGGCCCGACGGTCGGCCGCGTGGGCGCGCGGCGAGCGGACCTGGCGGCCTACGTCCCGCTGGCGGTGGTCACCACGGCGGCCGCCGTCCTGGGCCGCGAACGCGCTCATCTCGCGAGCAAGATGCTGCTGGCTCCGAGCCTGGCTGCCGGCGTCGTGGCGACTCGCCACCAGCGGTCCCGGGGTCGAAACGCCACCCTGCTCGTCGCGCTCGTCGGGTCGACCGTGGGTGACTGGTACATGAACGAGTCCGGTCGGGAGGTCTCCGACGAGGCGCGCCGACGCGGGCTGCTGCGCCGGGGTGCCGGGGCGTTCGCCGTCCAGCAGGCCGGACTCATCCGCCTCCTGCTCGCCGACGGCGTCCGCCCCCGGGCGCTGCCGGCCACCGTCGTGGCCGTCACCCTGGCGGCGCTCGCCGCCATCGACAGCATGGCCAACGACGGACGGCCCGACCCGGTGCTCAGCGGCTACGGCGCGCTGCTCGGCTCCATGGCCGCGCTCGCGACGAGTGATGTCGTGGCACCGCGCGGTCGACGTGCCGTCGTGCTCGGCGGCGGGCTCTTCCTGATCTCCGACGCGACGATCATCCTCGGGGAGCAGCTGGCCACCTCCTCGCGACAGGAGGTCGTCGTGTCCGGCATCGTCATGGCGACGTATGCCGCGGCCCTGGCACTGCTCGTCCACGGCCTGCGCGACGAGCCGCTCCACGTCACGCACGAACCGAGGGGCACCGCTGCATGATCATCCGCGAGATCACCGAGGACGACTGGGTCGCGTTCTTCCCGACCTTCACCGAGGTCGTCGAGGCCGGCGAGGCCTACGCCTTCCCGGTCGGACAGTCGCTCGAGAAGGCCCGCGGTTGGTGGGTCGAGTCAGCGCCAGGTGTCACGGTGGTCGCGGTCTCCGAGAAGGGCGAGCTGCTTGGGTCGGCCAAGACGGGACCGAACCGACCGGGGCGCGGAGGGCACGTCGCGACTGCGTCGTTCATGGTGGCGTCCGCCGCGCGCGGCCGCGGGGTCGGGCGGGCCCTCGGCGAGTGGGTGCTGAGCTGGGCTCGCGAGCAGGGTTATGCCGCAATGCAGTTCAACGCCGTCGTCGAGACCAACGTCGTGGCGGTGGGGCTCTGGCGGGACCTCGGCTTCTCGATCATCGGGACCGTGCCCGAGGCGTTCGACAGCCGTTCGCACGGCCGCGTCGGCCTGCACGTCATGCACCGGCACCTCTGACTCCGCGCGGCGTGCGACGCCGGAACCGTTGGCGCCCGGCGCGCCCCTCCTCGCGCCGGGTGCCGACGGTTCGGTCAGCGCAGGCCCTGCCGGTCCGAGCCTGCCAGTGCTCCGGACCACACACAGCATCCCGAGCGGAAGTCCGCGGTTTCGTGGGGTCGGCCTTCGCGGACTCGCCGGCTGGTGGTCCGTCATGGGGCAGGGAGCCGCCTGGCCAGGTACGGCGCCGTGGCACTGCCTTCGACCCGGGCGACCTCTGCCGGAGTGCCGGCGGCCACCACCCGCCCTCCCCGGTCGCCACCGCCGGGGCCCATGTCGATGACCCAGTCGGCACTGGCGATCGTGTCGAGGTCGTGCTCCACGAGTACCACGGTGTTGCCGGCGTCGACCAGCTGGTGCAGCTGGTCGAGCAGGAGAGCGATGTCGGCGGGGTGCAGCCCTGCGGTCGGTTCGTCGAGCAGATAGAGGGCGTGCCCGCGGCGGGCCCGTTGCAGCTCGGTCGCCAGCTTGATCCGCTGGGCCTCCCCACCGCTCAGCTCGGTGGCGGGCTGGCCCAGGCGCAGGTACCCCAGCCCGACCTCGCGCAGCGTGGTCAGGCTGCGTGAGGCGGCGGGCACGTCGGCGAGGAAGTCAGCAGCCTCGTCGACCGAGAGCGCCAGTACCTCGGCCACGTTCTTGCCGCGGTAGTCGATCTCGAGGGTCTCAGCGTTGTAGCGCGCTCCGTGGCAGGCAGGGCAGGGTGCATACGTGCCCGGCAGGAAGAGCAGCTCGACGGAGACGAAGCCCTCTCCCTGGCAGGTCTCGCAGCGTCCCTCGGCAACGTTGAAGGAGAAGCGGCCGGCACCGTAGCCCCGCTCGCGTGCCTGAGGGGTCGCGGCATACAGCTTGCGCACGGCGTCGAAGAGGCCGGTGTAGGTGGCCAGGTTGGAGCGTGGGGTGCGTCCGATCGGGCGCTGGTCCACGCGCACGAGCCGGTCGAAGGACTCCAGGCCGGTGGCGTCGTCGACGTCGATCTCGAGCTCGGTGTCCTCCGGGTCGTCCGGGGTCTGGCCGAGGTGGCGTCGCACCAGCTCGGCGAGCACCTGGCTCACCAGCGTCGACTTCCCCGACCCCGACACCCCCGTCACCGCGGTCAGCACGCACAGCGGCACGTCGACCGAGAGGTCCTGCAGGTTGTGCCGGCTGACACCGCGCAGGTGCAGCCACCCGTGGGGCGTCCGTTGAGTTCGGTCCTTTGACTCCGCGCGACCGAAGAGGTGCTGTGCGGTGATCGAGCCCTCGACGTGCTCGAGGCCCGCGACCGGGCCGGAGTAGAGGACCTGACCACCGTGCTCTCCGGCCCCCGGGCCGATGTCGACGACCCAGTCGGCTCGACGCACGATGTCGAGGTCGTGCTCGACGATGAAGAGCGAGTTGCCCGAGTGCTTGAGCGAGTCCAGCACGTCGATCAGCGGTTCGGCGTCGGCCGGGTGCAGCCCCGCGGACGGCTCGTCAAGGACGTACACGACCCCGAAGAGTCCCGACCGCAGCTGGGTCGCGATACGCAGGCGCTGTGCCTCTCCGGGCGAGAGGGTCGTGGACCTGCGCCCCAGCGACAGGTAGCCCAGCCCCAGCTCGAGCAGCACCTGGACCCGCGCCACGAGGTCGGCGCTGATGCGCACCGCCACCTCGGTCGCCTCGCCGGAGCCGGCCGAGGACGTGGCCGCGCCTGCCTCGGCCAGCTCGGCCACGGGACGCAGCAGCGTCACGAGCTCGGTGAACGACAACGCGTTGGCCTGGGCGATGTTGAGGCCTGCGAAGGTGACCGCCAGCGACTCCGCCTGCAGTCCGGTGCCCTGACAGTCCGAGCAGGTGGCAGTGCGGATGAAGCGCATCGCCTTGTCGCGCATCATCTGGCTCTTGGAGGTGGACAGCACGTGGTTGACATGCGCGCGGGCACTCCAGAAGAGCCCGTGGTAGCCGTGGTCGACGCGGTCGCGCTCGGGTTTGACCAGCACCTTGGGCTGCTCGTCGGTGAAGAGGAGCCAGTCGCGGTCCTTCGCCGTCAGCGAGTCCCAGGGGGCCTCCACGTCGATGCCCAGCCCGGAGACGATGCTGCGCAGGTTGGCGCCTTGCCAGGCCCCCGGCCACGCAGCGATCGCGCCCTCTCGGATGCTCAGGGAGGTGTCCGGCACCATCAGCTCCGCACTGACGTCGTGCTCCTCGCCCAGCCCGTGGCAGCGCGGGCAGGCGCCGGCCGCGGTGTTCGGCGAGAACGCCTCCGCCTCCAGCCGCGATGCGCCGGCCGGGTAGGTGCCAGCGCGCGAGTAGAGCATCCGCACCAGGTTGGACAGCGTGGTCAACGTGCCCACACTCGAGCGAGAGCTCGGGGCGCCACGCCGCTGCTGGAGCGCCACAGCCGGCGGCAGCCCGGTGATCTCTCGCACGTGAGGGGCGCCGACCTGTTGCAGCAACCGACGGGCGTAGGGCGCCACCGACTCGAAGTACCGACGCTGCGCCTCGGCGTAGAGCGTGCCGAAGGCCAGCGAGGACTTGCCGGAGCCGGAGACACCCGTGAATGCGACCATCGCGTCACGTGGCAGGTCGACGTCGATGTTCTTGAGGTTGTGCTCGCTGGCACCGCGGACATGGACGAAGCGGTCACTCAGGTCGGCGTGCACACCCCCTTGTGTAGCCCCATGGCGGCCGCTGCGCACAATCGGACGGATCGATGGCCGACCCAGTCGTGCCACCCCCCATCCTCTTCGTCAGGTCAGCCTGCGGACCACACCGAGCGGCAGATGACGCATCGCCGTCCCGAGCGGCTTCCACGGCCACGAGGGGACCCGGGCCGAGTCGACGCCCTTCTCGATCGCGTGGACGATGCCGCGCACACCCGTTTCGGTGTCGACCATGAAGCGCGTCTGCTGCGCGACCTTCTCGTTCATCTCGGACCGGATGTAGCCCGGGTAGATCGTCGTCACGGTGATGTCGAGATCGGGGTCGCCCAGCATCTCCGAGCGGATTCCCTCAGCCAGCGCGGCCACGCCGGCCTTGGTCGCGGCATACGTCGTCATCGTCTTGGGCATCCCACGCAACGCCGACATCGACGAGATCATCACGAGGTGCCCGCGACCGGCAGCACGGAAGACCTCCATCGCGGCCTCCGCCTGGGCGAGGGCACCCACGAAGTTGGTCATCGCCGTCTGGCGGTTGGCGTCGTAACGGCCGACCCCGATGGGTGCCCCCTTGCCGAGACCAGCGTTGATGACGACGCGGTCGAGACCACCCAGCTCCTCGACGAACTCGCGGACCACACCGAACACGGCGTCGTCGTCGGTGACGTCGAGCGCCCGGATCGCCACGCGACGGTCCGGGTGGGCCGCCAGGATCTCGGCGCGCAGCACCTCGAGGCGATCGGTGCGGCGGGCGCAGAGCGCGAGGTCGTCGCCGGCCGCCCCGAGCTGTCGGGCGAGCTCGGCGCCGATGCCGGAGCTGGCGCCGGTGATGAGGGTCGTCGTCATGGTGGGTCCTCGCGGAGTCGGTGGGGAGAGGGGTCAGCGCAGGGTCAGCAGGTCGGAGTGGAGGTCGAAGTGCGAGGTGTCGTTGAAGGTGCGCAGCGACGGACCGCTCGGACCGACCGTCATCGTCGTCAGCGACGCGTTGGCGACGACCCGCTGCAGCCGGGTCCACACCGCCGCCCCACCGTCGAGCGCCGACGCGGTCACCCAGGAGATGGCGCCGGCCGAGCTGACGACGACCGCAGTCTCGGTGCGGCCGAGGTCCTCGGCGACGGAGCGCAGCCCGGACAGCACCCGCTCACCGAACGCCGTGAACGGCTCGTCGTAGTCGTCCGCGTGCGCGCCGGCCACCCAGCGGTCCATGGCCACGGCATACATCTCGTCGAAGGCACGCATGGGCCGCAGGGTGCGGGCGAGGTCGGCCTTCATCACCGTCATCGAGCGGTAGGCAGGCTTGTAGGCCGTGAGGATCGGCCCGTGCGCGTACTCGTCCCAGGCGCCGTCGGTCACCGTCGGCACCGTCCAGCCGGCGGCCACGCCCAGGGCGGCCGCCGTGTCGACCTGGCGCCGCATCGAGCCGCTGATGATCCGGGAGGGTCGGACGCCGCGGTCGGCGAGCTCGCGCCCGACGTGGCCCGCCTGCGTGCGGCCGAGGTCGGACAGCCGGTCGTACTCCTTCTTGCCCCACG
This sequence comes from Knoellia aerolata DSM 18566, assembly GCF_000768695.1. Lineage (GTDB taxonomy): Bacteria > Actinomycetota > Actinomycetes > Actinomycetales > Dermatophilaceae > Knoellia > Knoellia aerolata. The sequence continues at coordinate 71,727 of NZ_AVPL01000006.1, read as the reverse complement.
ACGCCTGGCCGTGCCGCACGAGGATGATCCGGCTCATCGGGGCCCGGCTCGGCGGCTCGCCCGGCGCTGCTGACGGAGCAGCAGGCGGCAGCGGATGTCGAGGTAGTGGACGAACCAGCGCATGCGTTTCGCCTGCGGGTTGCTCGTCTCCCCGCGGTAGGTGCGCAGGTAGATCTGCTGGGCGATGACGGCGAGGCGGAACAGCCCGAACATCTCGTAGAACGCCCACCGCTGCGCGTCCATCGGGATGCCCATGCGGTCGCAGTAGTAGCGGACCGCCTCGACCCGCGTGAGCATCCCGGGGGTGTGCGTCGGCTGCAGCCGGAGCTGCTTGGCGACCGGGTCGTCGCTCGCCTGGACCCAGTAGGCCATGGCCCCGCCGAGGTCCATGAGCGGGTCGCCGACGGTCGCCATCTCCCAGTCGAGGACGCCGACGATGCGGGTCGGGTCGTCCTCGGCGAGGACGAGGTTGTCGAAGCGGAAGTCGTTGTGGATGAGCACCTGACCCACGTCGTCGGGGCGGTGGGCCTCGAGCCAGGCCATGACCGGCTCGAACGACCCGACGTTGGGCGTGCGGGCCTTGCGGTAGCGCGCGGACCACCCGGTCACCTGCCGCTCGACGTAGCCCGGGCCGCGCCCGAGGCCGTCGAGCCCCGCGCCGGCGACGTCCACCCGGTGCAGGTCGACGAGCGTGTCGAGGGCGTGCAGGCACAGCCGGGTCACGTCGTCGGGCCCCAGGCCGAGCGAGGCCGGGATGTCACGACGCAGGATCGTCCCGACGAGGCGCTCCATGACGTAGAACTCGGAGCCGATGACCGACTCGTCGCCGCAGTGGACGACGATCCGCGGGACCCGGTCGTAGACCGTGCCGAGCGCTGCCTGGATGTCGCTCTCGCGGCGCATGTCGTGGGCGCCCTTGGCCTTCGTGCCGATCGGGGGCCGGCGCAGGATGAGGTCGCGCGTCGGGTAGCGCAGCAGGTAGGTGAGGTTGGACGCGCCCCCGGAGAACTGCCGCACCTCCGGGGTCCCCTCGAGCCCGGGCTCGAGGGGCGCGTGCTCGCGCAGCCAGGCGGCCAGGGCTTCGACGTCGAACGCGTCCTCGTCGCGCACCGTCACGGCATTGCTCGGGGTCGAGGGGGAGCGGTCAGGCATTGCCGGACTTCCGGGCGAGCTTCTGCCCCGCCTTGGTGGCCATCGCGTTGTATGCCGGCCGCACCAGGCGCTTGGTCCAGAAGGCCTGGCGTCCGAGCCGGTCGGTGAGGATGACCCGCTTGTGTCGGTCGATGCCCTTGAGGACGATCTCGGCGACCTCGTCGGCGCTCATCGAGGCGCGGGTGATGAGCTTGAGCGCGGTCTCCTCCATCGCGGTGTCCTTGCCCTGCAGCGACTCGTGGAGGTTGGTCCTGAAGAACGCCGGGCACACCACCGACACGTGGATGCCCCACGGCGCGAGCTCGAAGCCGAGGGTCTCGGACAGCGCGACGACGCCCGCCTTGGCCGCGTTGTAGGACGACATGCCGGGTCCGTGGATGAGCCCGGCGAGCGAGGCGGTGTTGACGATGTGTCCGGCGCGCTGCTCCTTGAACAGCGGCGTGAAGGTCTGGCAGCCGCGCACGACACCGAGCAGGTTGATGTCGAGGACCCGCTCCCAGTCGGAGATCGACTCGACGTCGATGCGGCCACCGGTGGCCACGCCCGCGTTGTTGACGAGGACGTCGAGCCCGCCCCACCGGTCGCGGACGTGGGCCAGGCCTGCGTCCCAGTCCTGCTGGCTGCGCACGTCGAGCCGGAGGTAGTCGGCACCCTCGGGCACCGACGACGGTCGGGTCTCGGCGAGGTCGACGACGAGCACCCGGTCGCCGCGGCCCAGGCAGGCCGTGGCGAGTGCGAGCCCGAGCCCCGACGCCCCTCCCGTGATGAGGACGCGGCGTCCGCCCGGCGTGTCGCGGGCCGGAGGGGAGGAATTGGCGAGTTCGGCACGGCGGCTCATGCCCGGCTCGCCTTCTCGGCGTAGGGGTGCAGCAGGAGGCGTGCGATGACGCCGAGGTGCACCTCGTCGGGGCCGTCGGCGAGGCGGAGCGAGCGCGCGTTGGCGTAGGCGGCGGACAGGGTGAAGTCCTCGGACATGCCCGCGCCGCCGTGGAGCTGGATGGCCATGTCGATGACGTCGCACGCCATCCGCGGGACGGCGACCTTGATCTCGCTGACCTCGCTCATCGCGCCGGGGGCGCCGACGGTGTCGAGCTTCCACGCGGCGTGGTGGACGTGGAGGCGGGCCTGGTTGATGGCGATGCGCGCCTGGGCGAGGCGCTCGCGGTTGCCACCGAGGTTGGCGATCGGCTTGCCGAACGCGGTCCTCGAGGTCGCTCGCTCGCAGGCCATCTCGAGGGCGCGCTCGGCCAGCCCGACGAGGCGCATGCAGTGGTGGACGCGCCCGGGACCGAGCCGGCCCTGGGCGATCTCGAAGGCCCGGCCGGGCCCGGCGATGATGTTCGTGACGGGCAGCCGGACGTCGGTGAGCGAGACCTCGCCGTGCCCGATCGGCTCGTCGTGCTGGCCGAAGGCCGAGAGCATCCGCTCGACCTTGACCCCGGGGTGGTCGAACGGCACGAGCACCATCGAGTGCCGGGCGTGCCGGTGCGCGTCCGGGTCGGTGACCCCCATGAAGATGGCGACCTTGCAGTCGGGGTTCCCGACGCCCGTCGACCACCACTTGGTGCCGTTGAGCACCACCTCGTCGCCGTCGACCGTCGCCGTCGCCTCCATGTTGGTCGCGTCGGACGAGGCGACCCCCGGCTCGGTCATGAGGAAGGCGCTGCGGATCCGGCCGTCGAGGAGCGGCTCGAGCCACTCCGCCTTCTGCTCGTCGGTGCCGTACTTGAGGAGCACCTCCATGTTGCCGGTGTCCGGGGCGTTGCAGTTGAAGACGAGCGGCGCGGAGAAGGAGCGGCCCATCTGCTCGGCGATCGGGGCGTACTCGGCGTTGGTGAGGCCGGCGCCGCCGTCGGTGCCGAACCGGACGGCATACGGTCCCTCGTGGCCGGCCGGGAGGAAGAGGTTCCACAGTCCCTGCTCGCGGGCCTTGCCCTGCAGCTCCGCGAGGAGCGGGTGGGCGGGCCACGGGTCCTCGCCGGCGGCCCGGCGGGCGGCGACGTCGGCGGCCATGACCCGCTCGGCGGGCTCGATCTCGGTGTCGATGAAGGCGCGGACGCGCTGGGCGAGGTCGAGCGAGCGCTCCGACGGTGAGAAGTCCATGGACCCAACCTAGGTGAGCGCCCGCTTACTGGCGAGCGGGTGTGGTCGGGTCCACCCGGTTGCCCGCTCGTGGGGTCAGGCCCCTGCCGCCGGCGTGACGACGACGGGTATGCCGTTGAGCACCGCGTTGCCCGACACGCCCTCGACCCGGGCCGGGTCGGTGAGGTCGTTCATCGAGACGCCGGGGACCTCGACGGCGTGGCCCATCCGCACGCCGGGGCGGTCGTGGCCGTAGCCGTGCGGCAGGGACACGACGCCGCGCATCACCTCGTCGCTGGCGCGCACGTCGACGCGCACCGACGACACGTCGGACGTCACCGTGACGAGCGAGCCGTCGGCGAGCCCCCGCGCAGCGAGGTCGTCGGGGTGCATGAGCAGCTGGTGGCGCGGCCGGCCCCGGGTGAGCCGGGTGCTGTTGTGCATCCACGAGTTGTTGTCGCGCTGGTGCCGTCGGCCGATGAGGAGCAGCTCGTCGCTCGACGCGGCGCGCCGCAGCGCGGGCAGCCGCGACCGGAGCAGGGCCAGCCCGTCGGTGACGACCTCGGGGGTGAGCGAGACCCGGCGGTCCGGGGTGCGCAGCCGTTCCGGCAGGCGCGGCTGCAGCGGCCCGAGGTCGACACCACCGGGGGTGCGGCTGAGCCGGCGCACCGACAGGCCGGTGCGGGCCGAGCGCAGGAGCAGGTCGACCGACATCCGGGGCGAGGCCATGAGCCGCAGCCGCTGCCGCACCGACGGGCGGCATCCGCGGCGACGCAGCAGGGCGAGGGTGAGGTCGCGGGCGATCTCCCAGTGGTGGCGGGCGTCCTCGGGCCGCTCGAACAGGGCCGGGGAGAAGCGGGCCGTGTTGCGCACCGCGAGCGTGTGGAAGATGAGGTCGTAGTGGTCGCGCTCGAGAGGTCCGGTGGGCGGCAGGATCACGTGGGCGTGGCGGGTCGTCTCGTTGACGTAGGGGTCGATGGCGACGACGGCCTCGAGCGAGGCGATCCGCCCCGAGAGCCGCGAACCGGCCGGGGTCGACGACACCGGGTTGCCGGCGATGGTGAGCAGCGCACGGATCGCCGGCGCCTCGCCGTCCATCTCCTCGGCCAGCACCGACACGGGCAGCTCGCCGGCGAACTCGGGCAGCCCCCGCACCGCCGACGTCGTCCGGCCCCGGTGCCCGCGCCCGACGAGCCCGCGCCCGACGAGGTCGATCGCCGGCGTGGTGAACATCGTTCCTCCCGGCTGGTCGAGGTTGCCGGTGACCGCCATGAGGCACTGGATCGCCCACTGGCACAGCACCCCGAACTCCTGGGTCGACACCCCCATCCGTCCGTGGACCGCCGCGCCACCTCCGGCGACGTCCCGGGCGAGCCCGCGGATCGTCTGCGCCGCAACGCCGCTGACGCGCTCGGCGACCTCGGGTGTGAAGTCCGCGACGAGTAGCCGGAGCGCGTCGAGCCCGTCGACGTACGCCGCCGGGCGGGCCAGTCCCTCGGCGAGGACGACGTGGACGAGCGCGAGCAGGACGGTCGCGTCGGTGCCGGGGCGGACGAAGTGGTGCTCGTCGGCGACCGCCGCCGTCTCGGTGCGGCGCGGGTCGAGGACGACGAGGCGCCCGCCACGGTCGTGCAGCTCGCGCAGCCGCGCGGGGAAGTCCGGCACCGTCCACAGGGAGCCGTTGGACGCCATCGGGTTCGTCCCGACGAGCACGACGAGTCGTGACCGGTCGATGTCGGGGACGGGCAGGAGGAACTGGTGGCCGTACATCGCCCAGGCCACGACGTGGTGCGGCAGCTGGTCGACGCTCGTGGCGCTGAAGACGTGCCGGCTCCCCAGCGTGCGCGGGACGGAGGTGCCGTGGGTGAGCGCGCCGAGGCTGTGCACGTTGGGGTTGCCGAGGTAGGTGGCGACGGCATCGCGGCCGTGGCGCTCCTGCACGCCGTGGAGCAGGTCGGCGGCGAGGTCGATGGCCTCGTCCCAGCCGATCTCGACCCAGGCGTCACCCTCGCGCCGGACCGGGCGGCGGAGCCGGTCGGGGTCCGTGTGCAGGTCCTGCAGCGCCACGCCCTTGGGGCAGATGTGCCCGCGCGACAGCGGGTCGTCACGGTGTCCCCTGATGCTGACGATCTCGGGCCCGCGGACCTGCACCTCGAGCCCGCACATGGCCTCGCACAGCACGCAGGTGATGTGCCGGGTCGTCGGCGTGTCCGTACCCAACGGGGGAATTGGTGAGTTGGGGACACGGGGGCGGCGCGCCATGGGGTGGTCCTCAGCCCCGCGGGTCGAGGCCGGCACGCGGTCGGTATGCCGGCCGCTCCCGTCGCGTGGCCGCCCGCCGCGCCTCGGCCGCGTTGGCGCCCATGAGGAGGCGGGCCTGCTCGAGCCGCTCCCACCGGAAGGTCCGACGGTCGCCGGCGTTCCACGTCCGGTTGAACAGGCGCTTGGTGGCGGCGACGGAGTCCGGCGAGCGCTCGGCGATCGCGGCCGCGAGAGCCAGGGCACCGGCATACGGGTCGTCGTGCTCCTGCGTCGCGAGACCGATCCGGACGGCCTCGGTGCCCGAGACGGTCTCGCCGGTCATCGTCAGCCGCTTGGCGACGTCCATCCCGACCTGCTGCGAGAGCGCCTGGATGCCGCTCATGTCGGGGATGATCCCCCACTTGGCCTCGAGGACGCTCCACGAGGCGTCGGGAGCGGTGACCCGGAAGTCGGCCGCGAGCGCGATCTGGAGCCCGCCGCCGAGGCAGTGGCCCCGGACCGCGGCGATGACGGGCACGGGCAGCCGCCGCCAGGCCCAGCACGCCTCCTGGAAGGTGTTGGTGCCGCGCCACGGTCGCGGGGCGAACGCGGCGGCCACGCGCCGTGGCTCGCGCAGGACGGCGGCGAAGTCGAGCCCGGCGCAGAAGGTGTCGCCCTCGCCGGAGAGGACCACGGCCCGCAGGGACCGGTCCCCGTGCAGCCTGCGCGCGGTGTCGACGAGCTGCTCGAGGGTGTCGAGGGTGAGCGCGTTGAGCTTGTCGGGACGGTTGAGCGCGACGTGCGCGACACCGGCCTCGATCCGGCTGGTGACGAGTTCGGTCATGCGACCGACTCTAGGCCCGGCCGCCGGCCGCCGGCCGGCGGCCGGCGGCCGCGCGTGGCTCAGGCCACGCGTCGCCACAGCGACTCGACGTGGCGGACGTCCGTCCCGCAGCAGCCGCCGAGGATCGCCAGCGCGGGGAGGTGGCGGCCCAGCACGTCGTGGTCGGTGGCGAACGTCGCCGGGTCGCCGTCGTCGAGGTCGGTGGCCTCGTCCAGCTCGGCGTGCGAGCGGCGGGAGGCGTTGCACCGCATCCCCAGGACCCGATGCGTCCAGGCCGGCGGCTCGTCGGCACCCGCGAACGCCTGGGCCACGTGGGTGGGGTGGGCGCAGTTGAGCAGGTAGTGGTCCGGGGCCGCCACGGCGTCCACCTCCGCGATCGCGTCCACGATCGCCGTCCCGTCCGGCAGCCGGCCGTCCGTCTCGAGGGTGAAGGAGATCCCGACGGGCAGTCCGGAGTCGCGTGCGGCGAGGACGACCCCGACAGCCTCGGCCCGGTCGATGAGCGTGTAGGCCGTGACGACGTCGGCGCCCGCCTCGGCGAAGGCCCGCACCTGGGGCGCGTGGTACTCCGCCGCCTCCGTGCTCGTCGTGGGTCGACCCGGGACGTAGCCGTCCTGTCGGGGACCGATCGCCCCGCTGACGAGGACCGTCGCCGCGTCCTGGCCCTCCGAGGCGCCCAGGGCTGCAGCGAACTCGACGGCCCGCAGGTTCACCTCGCGCAGCGCCGCGGCATCGTCACCGAGGCGTGCGCCCCACTCGGGGTTCGCCCGCCAGGTCGGCGTCTCGACGAGCAGGCCGGCTCCGAGATCGGCGGCCAGGGCGGCATAGGGGGCGAAGTAGTCGCGCAACGCGCTCCTGCCCCAGTCGTGGCGGAGCAGCGGGTACGCCGCGAACTCCGGCAGGTCGATCCCGCGGTTGAAGATCAGGTCGGTCTCGAGGCCACCGTCGGTGACCAGGCGCTGACCGGCACCCATGGCTGGCTGTGACATTGGACGTCCTCCTCGACGTTCTAGACTGTTCAGTCTGTTGTAGCAGACCGTTCAGTCTGATACAAGGGAGTTGTGCCCAGAGACGGAACGACCACGCGGACCCGGATCCTCGACGTGGCCGAGCGCCTCGTCATCGACAACGGGTTCGCCGCCACGTCCGTCGACGAGATCATCGAGGCCTCCGGGACGTCGAAAGGGTCGTTCTTCCACCACTTCTCGAGCAAGCGTGACCTCGCCGGCGAGCTCGTCCAGCGCTATGCCGACGCCGACGTCGCGGTCCTGCGCCGCGCACTCGCCGAGGTGGAGACCGTCGCCGACCCGGTGGAGCGCGTGCTCGCGTTCGTCGGCTTCTTCGTCGACCAGGCGGACCAGCTCATGACGGAGCAGTCGAACTGCCTCTACGTCGCCGCCCTCACCGAGCGGCAGCTCGTCAGCGATGGCGCGACCGGCCCCGTGGGCCGGGCGGTCGAGGCCTGGCGCGCGGACTTCGCCTCGCTGCTCGACGCGGCGCTCGCGGCTCGCGGCCGCACCGGGGAGGTCGACTCGGGGGCCCTGGCGGACCATCTCTTCGTCACCTTCGAAGGAGCGTTCCTGCTCTGTCGCTCGACCGGGGACCCCAGCCACATGCGGGCCCAGCTCACGTCGTTCCGGGCACTCCTGGCGGCGCTGCTGCGGGAATGAGCCTGGTGTCGGAGCGGTGCTTGAGCAGGCTCAGGCCGAGCACCACGGCGCCCAGCACGGAGAGCCCCGCGCCGATCCAGCTCGGCGCGGTGTAGCCCCAGCCGGCGGCGATGACGAGGCCACCCAGCCAGGCCCCGAGGGCGTTGGCCGTGTTGAGGGCCGCGTGGTTGCTCGCTGCGGCCAGGGTCTGGGCCTGCCCGGCGACCTGCATGAGGCGCAGCTGGAGGTTGACGACGAGGATCCCGGCGAGCACCGACGAGAGGAAGTAGAAGAAGAGGGCCGTCGGCCACCACTGCGCGGTGAGGGCGAACGCCACGAGGTTCGCGCCCATGCCGACACAGCCGATGGTGATCGAGCGCAGCACCGACCACTCGCCCAGCCGGCCGGCCAGCGGCGTGCCCACGAGCCCGCCGATGCCGGAGGCGAGGAGGAAGATCGGGACGGCTCCCGCGTCGAGCCCGGTGACGTCGGTGACCGTCGGCGCGATGTAGCTCGCCATGGCGAACATGCCGCCGAAGCCGATCGCCCCCACGAGGAGGGTGAGCGCCACCTGGGTCGTCGCGAAGCCCTTGAGCTCGCTCTTGATCGTGCTCTCGAGGTTGCGCGCGATGTGCGGGATGCAGGTGACGAGCATCGCGACGGTGAGCACGCCGAGGACGGCGACGAGCCAGTAGGCGGAGCGCCAGCCGTAGTTCTGGCCGAGCCAGGTCGCCCCCGGCACCCCGGCGACGTTGGCGACGGGGATGCCGAGCATGACCCTGCTCACCGCGCGACCCGACTGCCCGGCCCTCGCGAGGTCCACCGCGACGAGGGCGGCGACACCGAAGAAGGCACCGTGCGGCATGCCGGCGACGAACCGGGCGACGAGGAGCCACTCGTAGTCGGGCGCGAGCGCGGTCCCGATGTTGCCGATGACGAACGCGACCATGAGGCCGACGAGCAGCGCCTTGCGGGGCCAGGTCGCCCCGAGCACGGCGAGCAGCGGGGCGCCCACGACGACGCCGGCGGCATACGCCGAGATGGTGTGGCCGGCCTCCGGGATCGACACCGAGACGCCCTCGGCGATGTCCGGGAGCAGGCCCATCGTGACGAACTCGGTGGTGCCGATGGCGAATCCGCCGACGATGAGGGCAACGGTGGCCAAGAGGGCATGGCGGGGTGCAGGCACGAAGAGACAAGCGATCGTGGGCCCGTCACATTCCCCGGGCCGCGCGGGGCACGGGTTGCGACGGGGCGCTGAGCACGGGGTGGCCGAGGGCGGGGGCGGGGCGAAGGCCTGCGGCGGCCGCCCGCGCGACCGCCTCGGTGAGCCGCCGGAGCCGTGGGGAGGGCACCTTCCACGCGTGCCAGTACAACGCGACGTCGACGGTCTCGTCGGACAGCGCCACGAGCCGTCGGTCGGCGAGCTCCCCCGCCACGGAGGACTCCGGGACGAGGATCCAGCCGAGGCCGGCCAGGGCGGCCGCCCGCAGACCCGGAGCGGACGGCACGGTCGTCGGAGAGAGCGCGGAGGACAGGCCACGGGCGGCGAGGTACCGCTCCTGCAGGTCGTCCCTCGTGTCGTAGCGCAGCACCGGCAGGTTCACCCAGTCGACCGCCCCACCGACGGTGAACCGTCCGGCCAGCTCCGGGCTCACGACCGGGACGTAGCGGATCGCACCCAGCGGGACCTGCCGGCAGCCGGGCACGGTGTCCGTCTCGGACGTGATGGCCGCGACGACGTCACCGTTCCTCAGCAGGCTGAGGCTGTGGTCCTCGTCGTGAATGGTGAGCGACAGCCTCGTGTCGTCCCAGGCGACCGCCGCCTCCAGCACCGGATGCAGCCAGGTGTCGAGCGAGTCGGCGTTGACCGCGACCGAGAGCACCGCCGGTGAGGCTCGCGTCACGCCGAGCAGCTCGTGCGACTCCGCCTCGAGGAGCTCCACCTGGCGGGCGAAGCGGACGAGCACCGCGCCGGCCTCGGTGAGGGTGCAGGGCGAGCCTCGCCGGACGACCACCTGGCCGGTGCTCGTCTCCAGTGCCTTGACTCGCTGGCTCACCGCCGAGGGGGTGAGGTGGAGCCTGCGTGCGGCGAGCTCGAAGCTTCCTGTCTCCACGATGGCGGCGAGCGCGCGAACCTGGTCCAGGTTCATGAATGCATCTCACCACCGTTAAGAAACATTCGTGGGTGGTTCCCGGGAACCCGTCCCACCTGCGCAGCGCCCTCCCTACCGTCGGGAAGGTCGCGTCCACCAGGGCACGACTCAACCCGAGCAGGAGGAACAGCATGTTGAAGAGCAGGTGGGGCCGCAGAGCGGCCCTGTCGGGGGTCGGGGCCGTGGGGGCCCTCGCCCTCGGCGTCAGCGCCGCGTCCGCACACCACTGCTTCATCCCGATGTACTCGCTGAACGGTCCGACGAGCCCGAACTGGTTCGTCGTCTCCGCCCAGATGGGCGCGGAGTTCGAGGGCATCGAGGCGCCCACCTGCGATGCGGCGGTCGCGGCCGGGTACGCCGCCCTGCGCGCGGAGGGTCTCCCGGTCGGCATCAAGATCTTCGAGAAGATGACGATCGGGGACCCGAAGGAGACGGGCCGGATGAACCCCAACGGCGCCAACGGCGTGGGTCTCGAGTACTTCGGTGCGGACTCCCAGCTGCCGATGGAGATGGTCATGACCTGGGTGGCCGCCGCCGAGGAGGAGGGCTGCTGAGCGAGCCTCGGCGAACCGGCGAGGACCCACCGTGACAGGGACGGCGGGTCCTCGCCTCCGCGTACCCCGGGGCCCGGGCCCCGGCTCCTAGGATCGGGTCATGCGTGCAGCGATGGTGACCCGGCTCGACGGACCCGACGCGGTGGAGGTGGTCGAGGCGCCCACCCCGGAGGTCCCGGCCGGTCAGGTGCTCATCGACGTCGCGGCGGCTGGCGTCTCCTTCCCGGACGTCCTCCTCACCCGTGGCGAGTACCAGATGAAGCCGCCGCCGCCCTTCACCCCCGGCGCCGAGGTGGCCGGCTTCGTGCGGGTGGCCCCGGCCGGCAGCGGCCTCGAGGTCGGCGACCGCGTCGCGGCGTTCCCGTTGCTCGGCGGGTTCGCGGAGCAGGTCGTGTGCGACCCGGCGCTGGTCTTCCCCCTGCCCGACGGCGTGACGTTTGACCAGGGCGCCGCGCTGCCGATGAACTACCTCACCTGCCACTTCGCGCTCAGGCACCGTGGTCGCCTCGTCGAGGGTGAGAGGGTCCTCGTCCACGGGGCGGCCGGCGGGGTCGGCACCGCCGCGGTGCAGCTCGCGAAGGCGTGGGGCGCGACCGTCTACGCCGTCGTGTCCGACGACGCCAGGGCCGACGTCGCGCGCCAGGCGGGCGCCGACGAGGTCGTCCTGGCCGAGGGGTTCAAGGACGCGGTGGCCGAGCTCACCTCGGGCCACGGCGTCGACGTCGTCGTCGACCCGGTCGGCGGGGACCGGTTCACCGACTCGCTGCGCTCGCTGGCGCCACTCGGCCGGCTGCTCGTCATCGGCTTCACCGCCGGCTCGATCCCCGAGGTCAAGGTCAACCGGCTGCTCCTCAACAACCTCGACGTGGTGGGCGTCGGGTGGGGGGCCTACTGGATGGGGCGGCCCGGGTTCGTCCGCCGGCAGTGGGACGACCTCGCGCCGCTGCTCGAGGCGGGCGTGCTCGAGCCGGTCATCGGCTCCGTCCGCGACCTCGACGAGGTGGCGGTCGCCCTCGCCGACATCGACGAGCGCCGCGCGACCGGCAAGGTCATCCTCACCCCCTGAGCGTCACGGCCGGGCCGCGCGCGGTGCCGGCGGGAGGGCGAGCGACACCCCGACCATCGCCACCCCGCGGCCGTCGTCCTCGTATGCCGTCCGCTCCAGGGCCGCGAGCGCCTTCCGGACCAGCGTGGCCGGGTCGCGCTCCCGCTCCCCGAGGGGGCCGGAGGCCACGAACGTGTGCCCGTCGTCGAACCGGACGTGGACGTCGAGGCGGGTGGGTGCGCGCGGGTCGTCTCCGAGCCGATCCAGGGCACGAAGGAGGTTGTCGCGCAAGGCGTCCCGGATGACCGAGCGCTGACGGGTGGCCCGACCCAGTGACCGTTGCGACGACACGGAGCGGCGCGGGCCCGGCAGGCGGATCGTGGCGTCGTCCTGCCCGTCCCGGATCGCCACGAGGTTCTTGGCCATCGCCGTGGTGACCCGGCGCTCGACGAGCGTCTCGACGCTCCACCCGGCGAGGTCGGCGACGTGGACGATGCCGGCGTCGTGCAGCCGACCGGACGTGGCCGCGCCCACGCCCCAGAGGTCGGCGACCGGAAGGCGGGGGCGTACGCGGGCCTCGGTCTCGGCGTCGACGACGAGGAGCCCGTCGGGCTTGGCGCGCCGGCTGGCAAGCTTGGCGAAGAGCTTGGCGCGGGCGACGCCGGCCGAGACGGGGAGACCCAGCTCGCGCCGGGCCCGCGCGCGCAGGTCGGCCGCGATCCGTCCCGCCTCCTCGACCGACCCCCCGTCGAGGGCGGACACGTCGAGGAAGGCCTCCTCCATCGAGCCCGGCTCGACGAGCGGCGTCACGTCGGTGAACAGCGACATCAGCGCGGCACTCGCCGCCTCGTACGCCTCTCCCCGGAACTCCGCCACGCGCAGCCCGGGCCACCGACGCAGGGCGTGACGCAACGGCATACCGGCATGGACGCCGAGCGCGCGCGCCTCGTAGCTCGCGCAGGCGACCACCTGCGGACCGACGACCACCGGGCAGCCGCGCAGCGCGGGGTGGTCACGCTGCTCGACCGAGGCGAGGAACGCGTCCGCGTCGGCGTGGATGAGCACGCCTCCCACGCTGCCAGCCGCCCCCGACACCCTCGCGCGCGCCGCTGTGCACTGCTGCGCTGTCCCGCAGCAGTGCACACTCCGACTGTGCACTGCTGCGCTGGGCCGCAGCAGTGCACAGTCCCGGCCTGCACTGCTGCGCCGGGGTGCAGCAGTGCACAGCGCGAACCGGGAAGATGCGCGTGCTCTGACAGACTCGCCGCATGGACTTCCGCAACGCCTACGCGCACGGGTTCGCCCGGGTCGCCGCCTGCACGCTGCCCGTCGTCATGGCCGACCCGGCCCGCAACGCCGAGGCGACGGTCGAGCAGGTCCGACGGCTCCACGACGACGGCGTCGCGGTCGCCCTCTTCCCGGAGCTCGGGCTCAGCGGGTACGCGATCGACGACCTCCACCTGCAGGACGTCCTGCTCGACGAGGTCGACCGCGCCATCGTCACCATCGCGGAGGCCACCGCCCAGCTCACCCCCGTCGTCGTCGTCGGTGCCCCCCTGCTCATCGGCAACCGCCTCTACAACTGCGCCGTCGTCATCCAGGGCGGCCACGTCCTCGGCGTCGTGCCGAAGTCCTACCTGCCCAACTACCGCGAGTTCTACGAGAAGCGCTGGTTCGCCGCCGGCGACGACGCGGTCGACACGCTCGTCAACCGCCCGCACTGGCCCGGCGCCGACGAGGACGGCGACATCGCCTACGGCACCGACCTCCTCTTCGAGGCGACCGACGTCGCCGGGCTCACCGTCCACGTCGAGATCTGCGAGGACATGTGGGTGCCGGTGCCGCCGAGCCACCGCGCCGCGCTCGCGGGGGCGACGGTGCTGCTCAACCTCAGCGCCTCCCCCATCACCGTCGGCCGCGCCGACGACCGGCACCTCCTCGCCCGCAGCGCCAGCTCACGCTGCAACGCGGCCTACCTGTATGCCGCCGCGAGCGAGGGCGAGTCCTCGACCGACCTCTCGTGGGACGGCATGACGATGGTCTACGAGATGGGTGACCTGCTCGGCCAGAGCGAGCGCTTCCCCACCGGGCCGCGGGCGACCGTCGTCGACGTCGACCTCGACCGGCTGCGCCAGGAGCGTCTGCGTCAGGGCAGCTTCGACGACAACCGCCGCGTCGAGGGGATCGGCGAGCCCGGCGGCGAGTCCTTCCGCGTCGTCGCCTTCGAGCTCGACCCGCCGACCGGCGACATCGGGCTGCGGCGCAAGGTCGACCGCTTCCCGTTCGTCCCCGACGACGAGGCCCGGCTCGCCCAGGACTGCTACGAGGCCTACAACATCCAGGTGTCCGGGCTCGAGCAGCGGCTGCGCGCCATCGGCCAGCCCAGGATCGTCATCGGCATCAGCGGGGGCCTCGACTCGACCCACGCCCTCATCGTGGCCGCCAAGGCCATGGACCGGCTCGGCCGGCCGCGGACCGACATCATCGGCTTCACCATGCCCGGGTTCGCGACGAGCGAGGGCACCAGGTCCAACGCCGTCCACCTCATGGAGTCGCTCGGCATCACCTTCGAGACCCTCGACATCCGGCCCGCGGCCACGCAGATGCTCAAGGACCTCGGCCACCCCGCGGGCGACGGCGAGGAGGTCTACGACGTCACCTTCGAGAACGTCCAGGCCGGCCTGCGCACCGACTACCTCTTCCGCGCGGCCAACCAGCGCGGCGGGATCGTCCTCGGCACCGGGGACCTCTCCGAGCTGGCCCTCGGCTGGTGCACCTACGGCGTGGGCGACCAGATGAGCCACTACGGCGTCAACACCGGTGTCCCCAAAACCCTCATGCAGCACCTCATCCGCTGGGTCGTGGCCTCGCAGCAGTTCGAGGGCGAGGTCAACGACACCCTCGGCGAGATCCTCGACCAGGAGATCAGCCCCGAGCTCGTCCCCACCAAGGAGGGCGAGAAGGTCCAGTCCACCGAGGACTCCGTGGGCCCCTACGCGCTGCAGGACTTCACGCTCTACCACGTGCTTCGCCGCGGCTACCGACCGAGCAAGATCGCCTTCCTCGCCCAGCACGCCTGGTCCGACGCGGCGAGCGGCGACTGGCCCGCGGGCTACCCCGAAGGGGAGCGCCCGGCATACGACCTCCAGACGATCCGGCACTGGCTGGAGGTCTTCGTGAGGCGCTACTTCGCCAACCAATTCAAGCGCTCCGCTCTGCCCAACGGACCGAAGGTCGTCGCCGGCGGCACGATGTCGCCCCGCGGTGACTGGCGTATGCCGTCCGACGTCTCGGCCACGGCGTGGCTGGCCGAGATCGAGAGGAACGTCCCGACCGCCTGATCCCCCACCCGTCCAGGGGTTAGTTGACGGAACAACTATTTGCTGGCAGGATGTTGCTTGAAGCAACAACCACTACGTTCCCTGCCACCGAAGGACCGTCATGACCATCGCCGCCGTCCGGCTCAACCACGCCGTGCTCTTCGTCGCCGACCTCGAGCGCAGCCTCACCTTCTACGAGGCCGCCTTCGGCGTCGAGGTCGTCGCGCGGGAGCCCCGCGCCAACGCGGCCTTCCTGCGGATGCCGCGCTCGGGCAACCACCACGACCTCGGCCTCTTCGGCGTCGGCGCCCAGCCGCCGCGCCAGCGCGGGGCGATCGGGCTCTACCACCTCGCGTGGCAGGTCGACACGATCGGGGAGCTGGCGCAGGCCCGCGCCACCCTCGTCGAGCTCGGCGCCTACGGCGGCGAGTCCAGCCACGGCGCGACGAAGAGCATCTACGGCCAGGACCCCGACGGCAACGAGTTCGAGGTCATGTGGATGCTGCCGCGGGCGAGCTGGGGAGAGTACGAGAACTCCGCCCCCATCGACCGCCTCGACCTCGACGGCGAGATCGCCCGGTGGGCGGGCACCCGCACCGCCTCCGAGCTCGTGCCGCTCGACGCACTCGACGCGTGATGACCGCGGCGTTCGACGCTCCCGTCGTCGCGTTCCACGGCGCAGACCTTCCCGAGCAGCCGCTCGTCGTGCTGCTGCACGGCCGCGGCTCCGACGAGCGCGAGATCCTCACGCTGGCGCCGCACCTCCCCACCGGTGCGACGTACGCCGCGGTCCGGGCCCCCATCGCCGAGGGCGGCGGGTACGCGTGGTTCGCCAACCGCGGCATCGGCCGCCCCGTCGCCGAGTCATTGGCGGCGACGATGGCGTGGTTCGGGGCGTGGCTCGACGGGGTCGCTCCGGCCGGGCGCCCGGTCGTGCTCATCGGCTTCAGCGGTGGCGCCGCGTTCGCCGGTGGGCTCGTCCTCTCCGACCCTGACCGATATGCCGGTGCAGCGATCCTCTACGGCACCCTCCCCTTCGACGCCGGCGTGCCGATCACCCCCCACGGCCTGGCGTTGCTGCCGGTCTTCGTGGCCCAGGGCGACAGCGACACCGTCATCCCGCGCGAGCTGCTGGACCGGACCTGGAGCCACCTCCACACCGCGTCGGGTGCCCCCACCCAGGGGCACCGCGACCCGGGGGGCCACGCCATCACCCCGTCCGCCCTGCAGCAGCTCGTCGGCTGGCTGCGCGCTCGCCTCACCCACGTCGTCACGCACGGGACGACCTCACCGGTCGCACGAACCACCGGTGGCTCCGGCGTCGCGTGGCCGACCGTGCCCGGCGGGCGGCTCGCCGACCGTCGCGGAATGCGTCCGGAGGTCTCCTGGCGCATCCCCCAGCAGCAGCTGTCCGACACCTCCCCGGTGCCGGTCCAGGAACGGCTGTTCGCGCGGATCTCCGGCCTGCCCGACGTGAGCAGCGGCGAGTCCCGGATCTCCGTCCCCGGCGCCCGCGGTCTCGTCCTCGGGGCGTCGTCGGGTCCGGACGAGGCCTTCCTCGTCCCCGAGGTCCGGGAGTTCGCCCACCTCCACCCCGCCCACGACGGGTCCCTGCACCTCGCCCTGCCTCCCGGGCAGGCCGCGGACCTCGTCGCGCACGGCTGGGGGACCCCACACCCGTGGGCGGGCAGCCGCCTCAGCCTCGGCTTCACCATGGTCTTCGGTCCGCGTGACGACGACGAGCTCGAGGTCGTGGCCGGCATCGTCGCGGCCAGCCACGCCTACGCGTCGGGCACCGTCGGATCCTGAGCCAGGTATCTGCGACCGGGCCCGAGCCTCCTCCTCCGTGACGGTCGAAGGTATGCGTCCTCGGTGACCAGCACCGAACTCCTCCGGCTCGTGATCCGGAGGGGACTCCCATGCCTGACGACAAGAACCTCAAGAAGTCGCTACGCCTGCGCCAGGAGCTGCACACGCTCCTGGCCCCCAACCCGAACTACTTCGGCAACCTCGAGGACACCGAGTTCGGGCAGGAGCTCGAGATCGTCCAGGACACCGCCTTCGAGGAGGTCACCTGCCTCGGGTTCCACCCGGCGACGGACGTCCTCGAGGCGACCGTCCACGTCAAGCTGTCCGGTGGCTACGGCGGCGACCTGTGCAGGCCAGGCAGCACCGAGTGGGTGCGGTTCTACCTCTCCTACGACGAGGGGGCCAGCTGGGAGGACGTCGGCCTCGGGTCCTTCAACGCCCACGACATCCCGGACTCCGTCGACTGTCACCAGGACCGGACCAAGCCGCTGGTCTACACCGTCGCGTTCCCGCTCAACGACCCCCGGAGACAGCGCTGCTCACGACCGGTCCTGCCTCTGGTGCGGGCCATCCTGTCGTGGCAGGTCCAGCCGCCGGCCAACCAGCCCGGCTGGAACCCCATCTGGGGCAACCGGCTCGACCGTCACATCCAGCTCCGTCCGAGTCGCCCGGTCCTCCGCGACCTCATCGAGGACCTGCAGATCGACCCGGGGAAGATCCCCCACTGGTACGACACCGTCCTCCCGTTGCCGATCCCTGAGCCGGACCCGGCCCCGTTCTCGCTCGTGCACGCCGCCACGGTGGCCAAGAGGGACAAGGTGCCGCCGCACCGGTTCGCGGCGCCGTTGCTGGCCGCCGCCCAGCAGACCGGCTTCCTCGACCAGTCGGTGCTCCGGGCCCAGGCCAAGGAGTTCGCGGTCCTCGACCTCGACTACCCGAAGCTCGTCGGCGAGTTCCACGACACCCACGGTGACACGACGTACGAGCAGATCAGCTGCCTCGGCCTCGACTCCAACCGCGACCTGCTCGTGTCGACGCTCCAGGTCAAGCTGCCCTCGGGGTTCTCGGGCCCGCCCTGCAGTGACGGCTCGGTCGAGTACGTCGCCTTCTGGGTCGACTACGACAACACCTGCGACTGGACCTACCTCGACACCGCCCGGCTGACGGTGCACGACTACCCGTCGATCCCTGCCGACGGGCTCAACTACTGGCTCGGCGTGCCGGCGCGCACGGCGTCGCACTCCAGCAGCTGCAAGGAGCCCAAGGTCGGCCGGATCCGTGCGGTCCTCTCGTGGAACACCCCTCCGTCGACGACGAACCCGTTCGCCATCCCACGCTGGGGCAACGCCGTGGAGACCCACATCGAGATCCCGCCGCGTCGCCGACCGCCCACCGACAGCCCGGACATCCGTGCCCTCGGCCGCATCCCGGTGGAGTCCATCGACACCGTGACCAGCGGGCTGACGACGTCCGGCGCGGTGTTCATCGAGTACGGCTCGCCGGCCGACGCCCTCGACCGGCCGTGCCCGTTCGGCGGGTCCGTCACGGTCCACGCCTACGCCAACGACGCCTTCGCGGCGGCGGGCCGTCAGTACCGGGCGATGTGGCGCCCCGCCGGGAGCCTCTCCGACGGGACCCCGGTGACCGGGCCCTTCGTCACGGGCTTCTACCCCGTGGTGACCCGGACACCGGACCCGACCACCGGCTTCACGCCCTACCTCTCCACGTCGCTCAACCCGTTCGGGCAGCTCGCGGCCTGGCAGACCTCGGGTGTCGTCGTCGACGGGCGCTACGAGATCCGGTTGGAGATGGTCGACGCGGCGATGAACCCGATCGGTGTCACGGCGTGGCACACCATCCGTGTCGACAACACCGCGCCGAGCGCGGACGTCACCTTCACGAGCGGCACGTCCTGCAACCGGGCGAACCCCGGAGACCTCGTGCAGGGCACGTTCACGGCGACCGACCCGTTCTTCGGCTCGTTCAGCCTCACCACCCTGCCGGCCAGCCTGGCCCCGCCCAACCCGACGCACACCCCGGCGTCGACGACGTCCCCGGTGGTGAACGGGACCTGGGAGCTGGCCACGACGGTCGACTGGCTGCAGTGCGGGTACGTCGTGGAGCTGCACGTCCACGACAGATCGATCGTCAACAGCGTTCCGTGGCAGAAGAACCACGCCCAGGACGACATCGGGTTCTGCCTCGGCCTGTAGTCGTCGGCGGTCAGCGGGTGACGACGAGGACCACGCGCCCCCGGGCGGTACCCGAGGCCAGGTGCTCGAGCGCCGCGGCGGCGTCCTCGAGCGGGAAGGTCCGGTCGATGACCGGTCGGAGCCGGCCGGCGGAGGCGAGGTCGGCGAGCTCGCGCAGGTACTCCAGCTTCGGGCGGCTCGAGAACGACGCCTTCGGGATCTGGTCGCTGACCGCGGACCGCGCCATGAGGCCGAACATCCTCGGGATGCTGCCCAGGACGGCCCGCCCCTCGCGGCCGTACTGGTCGTGGCCCACCAGCACGTACTTTCCGCCGGGGGCGAGGACGCGGCGGATCGCGGCGAACGGGTGGTTGCCGGGGATGTCGATGACCGCGTCGTAGCGGTCGTCGCCCCGGGTGAAGTCCACGCGGGTGTGGTCGATGACGTGGTCGGCCCCGATGGTGCGCAGCAGGTCCTGCTTCTCGGGTCCGTCCACGGCCGTCACCGTGGCGCCGTCGGCCCGGGCGATCTGCACCGCCAGGCTGCCGACCCCGCCGGCGGCGCCGTTGACGAGGACATGGTCGCCCGCGGCGACCTTCGCGTTGTCGCGGACGGACTGGAGGGCGATGATGCCCGCGGTCGGGAGCGTGCACGCCTCGACGTGGGACAGCCCGGTCGGCATGGGCAGCAACCGCTCCTGCTGCACGGCGACGTACTCCGCCCAGGTCGCGCCGTTGACCCACTGCATGCTCGGCAGTGACTCCCCGAACACGTCGTCGCCGACGCTGACCGCGCGCACGTCGTCGCCGACGGCCGTGACCACGCCGGCGAAGTCGCTGCCCGGCACGTGCTCCTTTGGTGCTCGCACCCCGGAGCCCATGAGTCGCAGCACGGCGGGCCGGCCGGTGACGACGTGCCACACGTCCGGGTGCACCGACGCCGCGTGCACTCGGACGAGCACCTCGTCGGCCGCGACCTGCGGCACCGGCACCTCGCCGCAGCGCAGCCTCGACACCGGTCCGTACCGGTCCTGCAGGACGGCTCTCACAGTCGCGAGGCTAGCCCCCGTCGACCCGGTCCACCGGTTCCGGGTCAGGCGCCGAGCTCGCCCAGCGCCGCGCCGTCCATCCGGAAGACGGTCCACTCGTCCTGCGCCCGGGCACCCAGGCTCTCGTAGAAGCCGATGCTCGGCTCGTTCCAGTCGAGCACCCACCACTCGAGCCGCTGGTAGCCGCGCTCGACGCACGTGCGCGCGAGGGTGGCCAGCAGCTCGCGACCGAGGCCGCTGCCGCGCTGCCCGGGTTGGACGAACAGGTCCTCGAGCCAGATGCCGTTGACGCCAGTCCACGTCGAGAAGGTGAGGTACCAGACCGCCATCCCGACGACCTCCCCGTCGACCTCGGCGACGTGCGCGAACGTCGTGGGGGTGCCGGCCTCCGGGAAGAGCGCCAGACGGAAGTGGTCCTGCGTCGCCACCACCTGGTGCGGTTCCTTCTCGTACGCCGCAAGGTCGTGCACGAGCTGCAGGATGGCCGGGACGTCGGCCGGCGTGGCCTCGCGGATCGTCATGGCCGCGACTGTATGCCGCGGCATAGGTTGGGCTCCATGGCGAACGACGAGGGCACCGGCAGATGAGCGTCATCGGCGACGGGCGCATCCACCACGTCACCTCCCCGCAGACCTGGGCGCGGGCCGTCGAGGAGGGGGCGTTCACCGAGTCGACCCTCGGCCGGAGCCTGGCGGAGGAGGGGTTCATCCACTGCTGTGACCCGGACCAGCTCGACGGGGTGCTGACGAGGTACTACGCCGACGTGCCGCACGAGCTGCTCCTGCTCACCGTCGACCCCGAGCTCCTCGAACCGCCGTTGCTCCGCGAGGTCGGCGACCCCGCGACCGGCGAGACGTTCCCGCACGTCTACGGGCCGATCAACCCCGACGCGGTCATCGAGACGCGGGTGCTGCGCCCACCCCACGCCCGGCCCTGACCGAGCGACGGGCCTTGACGACCGCCTCCGTGCCGTCCCACACGGTGATGACGACGATGATCGCGGCGACGAGAGCCGCGGGCACGGACCAGTCGGTCGACCAGCCGAACCGCTCGCCCAGCACCGTCGGCAGGTCGGTGAGCAGCTCGTCGCGCGAAAGCAGCCAGAGCAGCAGGACCGCCGCGGCCGCGTTGCTCGCGACGTTGACGGCCGCCAGTGTCGGTGTCCAGCGGCCGACCCGCCGGACGGCGACGGCCAGCACGGCGTCGACGAGGAACAGCCCGACGAGCGCGACCTTCCAGATGGCGTCCACGTCGGGGTTGAGCACCTGCACGGCGTTCCCCGAGACGCCGGCGAACTGCCACGCGACGAGCGCCGCCATCGCCACCGAGAACACGACCGAGGCCACCGTCTCGCCGAGGCCGACGCTGCGCCACGGCACCTCGGTCGTCAGCTGGTCGGGCTTCCACTCGCTGAGCGGGCGGTCGCGCTCGGCCTCGGGACGGGACCACTCGATCACGGCGAAGGTCAGCGTGACCCAGAACGCGAGGTGCACCCCCACCGACAGCACGAGCAGGAACGCGTCGAGCAGGATCTGCCCCCAGCTCTCCCCCGTGGACACCACCCGTGCCGCGAAGCTCCCGACGAGGACGAGCGGGAGCACGATGACCGGCAGGATCCGCATGAGCCGCACGTAGTCGGGGTAGACGCCCGGACCGATGAGGTATGCCGGCCGCCCACCGTAGGTGCGGGCCAGGACGTCGGGGTCGCCGAGGTCCGAGAGCACCTCCTGCTCGGCGAGCGCCGGTTCCACCCCGCTGTCCACCTTGGCGTCGACGGCGTCGGCGATCGTCGCCCGCAGCTCGCGGGCGACGTCGGGCCCGGTGTCGTCGGGGAGGTGGCGGGTGACCGTCCAGACGTAGCGGTCGGTCAGGGTCGTCGTCGTCATCGTCCTTCTCCTCCGTCGAGGGCACCGATCGCCCGGTCGAGCGATCGCCATTCGGCCACGAGCTGGTCGAGCATCAGGGCTCCGTCCGCGCTCACCCGGTAGAACTTGCGGGGCCTGGCCTCGTCGGTGTTCCACTCGCTCGTGAGCAGCCCCTGCTTCTCGAGGCGCCGCAGCAGCGGGTAGAGAGTGTTGCCGTCGACCTCGAACCCCGCCTCGGCGAGGGTCTCGAGCAGCCCGTAGCCGTAGTGCGGCCGGGCCAGGGTCGTGAGGCAGGCGAGCACGATGGTGCCGCGCCGCAGCTCCTGCAGGTGTCCCGCGACCAGGTCCTCGTCCATGCCGGACACATTACTGTGCGTCACACACTGTAGTCAACGGCACACGTCGTCCCGGGCCGCCCGCCCGCGCGGGTCACCCTGCGACGGGACGTCCGCGACGCGACGGGTGCGTGTTGAGGTCGAGGAGCATCTCGAGCAGGTGCTCGGCGGCGGGGTTCGGCCGCCCGGTCTCGCGCACGAGCGCCGAGATGTGGCGCATCGGGGTCGGTTCGGTGATCCTCAGCCGGGTGACCTCCCGCGGCAGCGCCCGGGCTGCGAGGCGCGGCATCACCGAGATCCCCACGCCGGCGGCGACGAACTGGATCGCCGAGTGGTGCTCCTGGGCCTGGACCGCGAAGCGGGGGGTGAAGCCCGCCGCGGCGCAGGTGGACACGACGATCCGGTGCCCGAGGCTGCCGATGAGGTCGTTGGACACCCAGGTCTGGCCGCGCAGGTCCGCCAGGCTCACCGCACGAAAGGAGGCGAGCTCGTGCTCGACCGGCACGACGGCGACGAACGGGTCGCTCGCGAGCGGAACGTGGCGGTAGCCGGGCCGCCCACCCCCGTCAGGCGGGTCGATGACGATGTCGATGTCCGGGGTGACGTTGCGGCCCGTCACCTCGGTGAGGACGAGGTCCACGGTGAGGTCGGGCAGCTGTGCGGTGAGGCTCTTGACGAGCTCGGGCATCCACGCCGAGCCCGCCGAGCTGAAGTAGCCCACCGTCAGCCGGCCGCTGCGTCCCTCCCGCAGGTCGCCGACGACCGCGTCGAGCCGCCCCCACTGGCTCATCGCCTCCTCGCTCTGGGCCGCGAGCTCGAGCCCGGCCGCGGTGGGCGTGATGCCCCGCCCCTGGCGCTGGAAGAGCACGAGCCCGGTCTCCCGGGCGAGGGCGCTGAGGTGCTGGCTCACCGCGCTCGAGGTGAGGCCGAGGTTGTCGGCGGCGGCCTGGACCGAGCCGCTGCCGACGACGGCCCGGAAGACGCGGAGGCGGTGGGGGTCGAGCATCCCACCATTCTACAGTGACACTTAACTACTACTAAGTAAGATCACGTTGTGCTAAGGAGTTGACGGCTGCATCATTGAGACATGATCTCCCGTACGCAGACCCCCTCCGCCGCCCACCGCATCGCCGACCGCCTCCGCAGCTTCCGCCGCCAGGGCGCCTCCGGCTGGTCCACCACGGTCGACATGGACCAGACCCGCGCCAGCCACGAGCTCATGGTGGCCCAGCAGTTCCAGCAGCACCACCGCTCGATCTGACGCCACCGCACCCGACGGGCTCCACCCGCGCCCCACGGCGCCCCCAGCGCTGAACCGACGCGGTTCAGCGCTGACTCATCTCGCGAGGCGCTCGCGCACGAGCCGGTCGAGCTCGTGCAGCTCGGCGCTCGCGGCCGCGGCCTCCGGGCCGATGGCGGGGTGAGCCGCCCGCCGAGCCAGGCCGGCCACCCGCTCGGGGTCGAGCCCGTGGCGCAGGGCGCCGTCGAGGCTCTGCCGGGACAGCAGGTCGGGCAGGCTGAAGGTCGGCGCGGTCCCGCGCCGGCGCGGCCCCTCCCGCACGACCACCTCTCCGGGCGCGCGGGCGCCGTCGGCGGGCGCACCGAACGCCTCGAGCACGAGCCGGGCGTAGGCCGCATGGCCCTCGGTGTTGGGGTGGTACGACTCCTCGAGCGGCCACGAGACACCGCTGAGCCACTCGTCGCCGTCGCAGACCGCGTGGTCGGCGAACGCGGCGCGAGGGTCGACGAACGCCGCAGCGCCCGCCGCGGCAACCCGGCCGATGACGTCGGCGAGGTCGCCGACCCCGCGCTCCAGGCGGGTCATCTCGTGCGGGCTGAAGAACGTCAGCGCGTTGCAGTCCTCGCCGTTGAACAGCACGGGGTATGCCGTGACGACGAGCTCCGCACTCGGCGCCAGCTCGCGGACCCGCGCCACGGCCCGGCTCAGCCGGCCGGGCAGCTCCCCGGTGAGCACCGCGAAGGCGGCGTCGATGACGTCGTCGGAGTCGACCATCCAGGACGGCTTGGCGCACTCGACGAGCACCGGCACGAAGCCGACGTCGTTGCCTCCGACGGTGAGCGAGACGTGCGTGGTGTCGGGGCCGAGCACTCCGAGCTGGTCGCGCTCGACATCGGCGAGGGTCGCTCCGAGGCAGGCCTGGTACGCGAGGTCCTCCCCGAGGGCCCGCGCGACGAGCACGGGGTAGCCGCCCGCGGTGCGCCAGCACTCGCTGCGCCGGGCACCTCCCCCGACCCCGGCGGCATACGAGTCTCCGAGGGCGGCATAGGTGAGGGGCACGCGGTCATCCAACCAGCCGGGACCCCCCGCGGGTCAGGCCTCGGGCTGCGCGGCCTGGCTCGCGACCTTGGCGCGGACGTCGTCCATGTCGAGGCCCTTGATCTGCTCGATGATGCCCTCGAGCGCCGGGCCGGGGAGGGCCCCGGGCTGCGAGAAGACGAGGATCGAGTCGCGGAAGGCCATGAGCGTGGGGATCGACGTGATCTGCGCGGCGGCCGCGAGCTGCTGCTCGGCCTCGGTGTCGATCTTGGCGAAGACGACGTCGGGGTGCTTCTTCGAGGACTCCTCGAAGACGGGGGCGAACCGCTTGCACGGGCCGCACCACTCGGCCCAGAAGTCGACGAGCACGATGTCGTTGCTCGTCACGGTCTTCTCGAACGTCTCGGCGGTCAGCTCGACGGTGGACATGCAGGAATCTCCTCTGGAGCGGGGTCAAGGTCGTGTGCTTCACGGGGGTCAACACGCGGGGGCCCGGACTTCATCCACGGGCCCGCCCCGCACCGGGCGGGGACACGCCACGGGCGCGCGTCGGTACAGGGATTCACGACGCGCGCCCGGCTGCTGTACACCCTAGCGAGGTCGACGGGTTTTGAACAGAAATCAACCAGGTGACACGCGCCGCGCGTCGTCGGTCCTCCTATGCTGGCGAAGGTGACCACGCCGAGCCCCCCAGTTCCCAGCACCCCCACGGCTGCTGCCGACCGCGCCCACGTCTTCCACTCGTGGTCCGCGCAGGCGCAGATCTCCCCGGCCGAGATCACGCGGGCCCGGGGCTCGCACTTCTGGACCGCCGACGGCACCCGCTACCTCGACTTCTCGAGCCAGCTCGTCAACGTCAACATCGGCTACCAGCACCCCAGGCTCGTCGCCGCCATCCAGGAGCAGGCCGAGAAGCTGCTCACCGTGTCGCCGGCCTTCGCCAACGAGTCGCGCTCCGAGGCGGCCCGGCTCATCGCCGAACTGGCCCCCGGCGACCTCGACGCGGTCTTCTTCACCAACGGTGGGGCGGAGGCGACCGAGAACGCGATGCGGATGGCCCGGCTGCACACCGGTCGCCACAAGGTGCTCACGACCTACCGCAGCTACCACGGCGCGACCGCCGGGGCCATCGCGGCCACCGGCGACCCCCGACGCTGGGGCTCCGAGCCGTCGATCCCCGGGATCGTCCACTTCTGGGGCCCCTACCTCTACCGGTCCGCGTTCCACGCGAGCACCGAGGCGGAGGAGTGCGAGCGGGCCCTCCAGCACCTGCGCGACACGATCATGGTCGAGGGCCCGGCGACGATCGCCGCGATCATGCTCGAGACGGTCGTCGGCACCAACGGCGTGCTCGTGCCGCCGGACGGCTACCTCGAGGGCGTGCGCCGGATCTGCGACGAGCACGGGATCGTCTTCATCGCCGACGAGGTCATGGCCGGGTTCGGCCGGTGTGGCGAGTGGTTCGCGGTCGACCGCTGGGACGTCACCCCCGACCTCATCTGCTTCGCCAAGGGGGTGAACTCCGGCTACGTCCCGCTCGGCGGGGTGGTGATCTCGGCCGCCATCGCGGCGACCTTCGCCGACCGGCCCTACCCCGGCGGGCTCACCTACTCGGGCCACCCGCTCGCCTGCGCGTCGGCGGTGGCCTCGATCGGCATCTTCCGCGACGAGGGCATCCTCGAGCACGTGCGCGGTGTCGAGGAGACGGTCCTGCGGCCCGGGCTGGAGGCCATCGCGGAGCGCCACCCCTGCGTGGGCGAGGTCCGCGGTGTCGGCTTCATGTATGCCGTCGAGCTGGTGCGATCACGCGAGACCCGCGAGCCGATGGTCCCGTTCAACGCCTCCGGTGCGGCCGCCGCCCCGATGAACGAGTTCGCGGCGGCCTGCCGCAAGGGTGGGCTCTGGCCGTTCGTCCACTTCAACCGGACTCACGTCGTTCCGCCGTGCACGACGACTGCCGACGAGATGCGCCAGGGTCTGGAGATCCTCGACTCGGCGCTCACCGTCGCCGACGCCCACGTCACCGACTGACCCGGGGGACGGGCAGGGTCAGGACTCGCGGGTGAGGACGACGGCGCTGTAGGGGCCGAGCATGAGGGTGGCGCTCTGGTCGCAGCCGTCCATCGCCGGCCCGTCCGCCTCCACGTCGAAGGCGTCGTGGCCCCCGAACTCCGGTGCGTAGTGCGGCGAGTCCGAGTTGAACCGGACCTTCCAGTGTCCCGGCGCCGGCAGCCCCACCGCGAGCTCGTGGTGGGACCGGGTGGCGAAGTTGAGGACGACCACCGTGTCGTCGTGCACGCCACCCTCGGCCCAGCGGTGCAGGGCGATGATCTTGGCCTCGTCGTCCACTCGGAGCGGGCGGATCCCGGCGCCGCGCAGCCCGCGGCTGACGCCGTCGGTGTTGCGGCGCAGCCGGATGAGGTCGCGGTGCAGGGCGACGATGCCGGAGTGGAGGTCGAACTTGCCCCAGTCGAGCGCGACCGAGTCGTCGAACCACCGGTCCTCGAGGAACTCCTGCCCCTGGAACAGCATCGGCAGGCCGGGGGCGCACATGACGGTGACGAAGCCGAGCGCGGCCCGCTTCTTGGCCGCCCAGGAGTCGGCGTCACCGGGGGCGACCGCCTCGGGCAGCCGCGTCTTGCCGTTGGCGACCTCGTCGTGCGACTCGGTGTAGATGACCCGCGAGCCGGACGGGCCGCGCCCCTCGCCGACGACGGCCTCGACGACCGCCGCCATGTCGCGGTGCTCGTCGCTCAGCTCGGTGAGCGCCTTGCGCACCGGGTGGACGAAGCCGGCGTCCCACTGGGCGTGGAAGCCGAGCCCGCCGTCGTCCGGGGAGGCGATGACCGCGAGGTCATCCTGGAGGTCCTCGGCGATGAGGAGCTTCCACGGCTGGTTGGCCCGGATCTCGCTCGTCAGCCAGCCGAGGTAGTCGGCGCCGTCGGGGATGGCCGCCCCGTCGTCCCAGGTGCCGCCGGTGACGGAGCGGATGTAGTTGGTCGCGTCGAACCGCAGCCCGTCGCAGTGGAACTCCTCGAGCCAGAGCATCGCGCTGTCACGCAGGAACCCCCGCACCTCCGCCCGGCCGTAGTCCGGCCGCGTCGCGCCCCACGGGGTGTCGGCCCGGTGGTCGTTGTAGAAGTAGATGCCGCCACCCTCGCCCTCGTGCCAGCCGTCGAAGCGCCACAGGTCGAGGTCCGAGGGGCCGATGTGGTTGTGGACGACGTCGACGATGACGGCCATCCGCTGCTCGTGCGCCGCCCGGATGAACTGCTTGAAGGCGTCGGGCCCGCCGTAGCCGGACTCCACGGCGAACAGGTGGCTCGGGTTGTAGCCCCAGGAGATGTCGCCGGCGTACTCGAACGGCGGCATGACCTGGATGACCGAGACCCCGAGGTCGCGCAGGTGCTCCAGCCGTCCGATGGCAGAGTCGAAGCTCCCGCGCTTCTGGCCGTCGCCGGAGAAGGTGCCCACGTGGAGCTCGTAGATGACGACGTCGTCCCAGTCCGGCATACGGAAGTTGTTGTCGCCCCAGTCGAAGGAGTGGGGGTCGTAGACGACGCAGTTGCCGACGGAGCTCGTCATCTGGCGCGCGTAGGGGTCGGCGCGCCACACGACCTCGGAGCCCGTGTCGAGCTGGAACTGGTACTCCTGACCCGCCTTGGCGCCCGGCACGTGCACCGACCACAGGTCGGAGGAGCCGTCGCCGTCGCGCTCGAGCTGCGGGTTGTTGCCGCCGTCCCACCCGTTGAAGTCGCCGATGACCCACAGCCGCGTGGCGTGCGGCGCCCAGACCCGGAAGGTCACGCCGTCCTCGACCGGGACGGCGCCCATGCCGGCGTGGGGTGAGGGAGCGGTGAAGTTCATGGCGACCAACCTAGTCGGCGGCGGCGACCCGGCACCGGCTCGGCCCACGGGCAGGATGGCGGCATGGACGTGCGCATCGTGGGCTCCTCGCTGCCGTCGCCGGTCGTCGCCGGCAACGAGGTCCTCGTCGGCCTGCAGCGTGGGCGGGAGGTCGTCGCACCCCGCCCGGTGGCCGGTTCGTCGATGACCTTCGAGGCCGAGCTCGACGTCGTCCTCACCCCGGCCGGCGTCGACTACCGCGGGCCGTGGGTGCAGGGCAAGCGCGGCGACCGGTTCCTCTACCTCTGCTGGGGCCACGACGACGGCTCGGGGTTCGTCACGTCCCGCCGCGCCAAGCTCATGCTGGGCGTCCTCGACCCGGCCGAGATGGCGACCGCTCGCCCGGGCGCGACCCTGCAGGCCAGGCTCCCGCTCACCGACGCCGGCGGCCGGCCGGTGTGCGCGGCGGTGCGGCCGCCGGCGATCCGCTGGACCCTGGCCTGACCGACCGCACCCCGGTCCGTCCCGGTCCGTCCGGCCCGTCCCGGTCCCCGCCGGCTCAGGGGTGGGTCATGTCCTCCGGGACGACCCACTCGTCGAACTGCTCGCCCGTGACGTGACCCGACGCGAGCGCCGACTCGCGCAGGCTCAGCCCCTGCTTGTGCGCGTTCTTGGCGATGGCCGCCGCCTTGTCGTAGCCGATGTGGCGGTTGAGCGCCGTGACGAGCATGAGGTTGCTCTCGAGGTTGGCCCGGATCCGCTCGGCGTTCGGCTCGATGCCGCGGGCGCAGTGCGCCGTGAACGACCGGCAGCCGTCGGCGAGGAGCCGGATCGACTCGAGCACCGCGTGCGCCATCACCGGCTTGTAGACGTTGAGCTGGAAGTTGCCCTGCGAGCCGGCGAACGCCACGGTCGCGTCGTTGCCGAACACCCGCGTCGCCACCATCGTCAGCGCCTCGGCCTGGGTCGGGTTGACCTTGCCCGGCATGATCGAGGAGCCCGGCTCGTTCTCGGGGATGCGCAGCTCGCCGAGCCCGTTGCGCGGCCCGGAGGCGTACCACCGGACGTCGTTGGCGAGCTTCATGAGGACACCCCCGAGCGTGCGCAGGCCGGCGCTCACTCCGACGAGCGCGTCGTGGGCCGACAGCGCCGCGAAGAGGTCCGGTGCCTGGCGGAACGGCTGCCCGGTCTCGGCCGCGATCTTCTCCGCCGCGAGCGCCCCGAACCGGGGGTGGGCGTTGAGCCCGGTGCCGACCGCCGTGCCACCGATGGCGAGCGCACGAGCCGACTCGACGGCATACGACAAGGCGAGCATCGCCTCGTCGACCTGCGCGACCCAGCCGCCGAAGACCTGTCCGAGCGTCACCGGGGTCGCGTCCTGGAGGTGGGTGCGGCCGACCATGACGACGTCGGCGTATGCCGTCCGCTTCTCGTCGAGGACCGCGCGCAGCTCCGCGACGGCGGGCTCGAGACGCTCGACGACCTCGAGCACGACGGCGATGTGCATCGCGGTCGGGAAGGTGTCGTTGCTCGACTGGCCGCGGTTGACGTGGTCGTTGGGGTGGACCGGGGTCTTGGAGCCGCGCTCGCCGCCCGCGATCTCGATGGCACGGTTGGACACGACCTCGTTGGCGTTCATGTTGGACTGCGTCCCGGAGCCGGTCTGGAACACGACGAGCGGGAACTGCGCGTCGAGCGAGCCCGAGATGACGTCGTCGGCGGCGCGCGCCACGAGGTCGGCCACGTCGGCGGGGAGCTCGCCCAGCTCGCCGTTCGCCAGCGCGGCAGCCTTCTTGAGGATGCCGAGCGCGCGGATCATCGGGCGGCCCCAGACGAAGGTGTCGCGGCCGATGTCGAAGTTCTCGATGCTGCGCTGGGTCTGCGCGCCCCAGTAGGCCTCGGCGGGGACCTCGATGCTGCCCATCGTGTCGGATTCGGTGCGGTGTGCGGTCGGTTGCGCCATGACTCCACCGTAAGGCGCGACAATGGCGCCATGACAGAGGCATCGCAGTGACCGGGCCCGCGGTCCAGACCTGGCTCACCGACATGGACGGCGTCCTCGTGCACGAGGAGCACGCGATCCCCGGAGCCGCCGACTTCCTCGCGGCACTGCAGAGCGCCGGCCGCCCGTTCCTCGTCCTCACGAACAACTCGATCTACACGGCCCGCGACCTGCGCGCGCGCCTCCTCGCGAGCGGCATCGACGTCCCGGAGAAGGCGATCTGGACCTCGGCCATGGCGACGGCGCAGTTTCTCGCGGACCAGCGGCCGCAGGGCACGGCCTACGTCGTCGGCGAAGCCGGCCTCACCACGGCACTGCACGACGTCGGCTACATCCTCACGAGCCGCAAGCCGGACTACGTCGTGCTCGGCGAGACGCGCACCTACTCCTTCGAGCAGATCACCCAGGCGATCCGGCTCATCGAGAAGGGCGCCCGCTTCATCGCGACCAACCCGGACGTCAGCGGCCCGTCACCGGAGGGCATCCTCCCGGCGACGGGGTCGGTCGCCGCGCTCATCTCGACCGCGACCGGCCGCCAGCCCTACTACGTCGGGAAGCCGAACCCGCTCATGATGCGCAGCGCCCTCAACCGCCTCGACGCCCACTCCGAGTCGACGGTGATGATCGGCGACCGGATGGACACCGACGTCGTGTCGGGTCTCGAGGCGGGGCTGCGCACCGTCCTCGTGCTCACCGGATCGACCACCCCGGCCCAGGTGGAGCACTTCCCGTACCGCCCGACCGCGGTGATGGACTCGATCGCCGACCTCGTCCCGCTCGTCGCGACGGGCGGACCCATCGCGTGAGCGCCGAGACGCCGGACCCGCTGTCCGAGACCGAGATCCCGCCGCACCAGTCCGGGCTGCCCGACCTCTCCGGTATGCCGGACGGCTGGGTCGCGCGCGTCCCCTCGCGCGACGACGTGGTCGCGCTCGTGGCCCTCTCCGAGGCGCACCAGCGGGCGGTCAAGGGGTCCGGCTCGGTCGACTCCGACACGGTCGAGAGCAACGTCGCCGGCACCGGGTCGTGGACGCGCCACCAGGCTGTCGTGGCCGACGCCGACGGCCGGGTCGTCGGCTGGGCGTCGATCCACGACCGCGCGGCCGGACGCACCCTCGTCGAGGTGCTCGTCGACCCGGCCCTCGACGAGCCGCACGCCGACGCGCTGGCGACCGCCCTGTTCGCGTGGTCGGAGGAGGCGGGACGCGTCATCGCCGGCGGCCGGGACCTCCCCGGCACCCAGCTCGACTCCGGCGCCTACGCCGACGACGGGCGCCAGCGCCGCTGGCTCTCGGCCGCGGGCTACCGCCACACGCGGTCCTGGCTGCAGATGTCGAGACCGGTGCGGCCCGAGGAGGCCGCGGCCGGGGCGCTGCCCGGGCCTCGGGAGGGCGTGAGGATCCGACGGGTCCGCAAGCACGACAACGGGCTGCCGGTGGCCGCCGACCTGCAGACGGTGCACCGGATGCTCGAGGAGTCGTTCGCCGACCACTTCAACAGCTACCGCGAGTCGTTCCCGGAGTTCCTGTCACGGCTGCGGGAGGACCCCGGTCACCGCTGGGACCACTGGTGGATCGCCGAGCTCGAGGTCGAGGGCGAGGTCGTGCCCGGCGGCGCTCTCGTCGCGACGATCCTGCCGCCCGACGCATCGGGCGCGTTCGGCTCCTACGTCGACTACATCGGCGTCCACCGCCTGTCCCGGGGACGGGGCGTCGCCAAGGCCCTGCTCCACACCGTGATCCGGGACGCCGCGCAGCGCGGGCACAGCCGGGTGGGGCTCGAGGTCGACGACGACTCGCCGACCGGGGCAAACGGTCTCTACGTCTCGATGGGGTGGGGCACGGTGTACCGGACCGAGTCCTGGCACCGCGACATCACGACCTGAGCGGCATCGCGTCAAGGACCTGCCGCAGGCGGTCCGACCGGCCTACCGTGGAGGGATGATCACCGCGGTCCACACCCTGGTCTACTCGGACGACGCCCCGGCGACCCGAGCCTTCTTCCGCGACGTCCTGCGGTGGCCCTCCGCCGCGGACGAGGTGGCCGAGGGCGAACCCGAGTGGCCCATCTTCCGCTCGGGCCCGAGCGAGCTCGGCGTGCATCCGACGTCCGGTGAGGGCGACGACCACGCGCCGCGTCACCACTCCATCTCTCTCATGTGCGACGACCTCGCGGCGACCATGGACGAGCTCCGCGCGCGGGGGGCCGAGTTCACGACCGACCCGGTCGACCGGGGGTTCGGGGTCCTCGTCTTCATGGCCGTGCCCGGCGCCGACGACATGATGCTCTACGAGCCGCACCACGCCGTCGCCCACGACCTCCCGGTGGGTTGACCCGGGGTCAGGCCGTGGTGAGGCGGGACAGGATGACGGCGAGGACCGCGTCGTCGTCGCCGAGGGGCGCGGTGACGTGGTCCGCTCCCGCGTCGGCCAGGCGGTCGTGGAAGAAGCCCTCCGCCAGCAGGTAGGCCGCGACGGCGACCGACGTCGCACCGTCGGCCCGGGCCGCGGCCACCGCATGGGGGACAGAGGGCGCGGTGCCCGCGGCGTAGGCGACGGTCACCGGGCCGCCCCACCGCTCGTCGAGCTGGTCCGCGGCGGCCTCGACGTCCTCGGCCGCCTCCGCCCGGCTCGAGCCGGCCGCGGCCATGACGACGTGCGCGGTCGAGGGCACACCGGCTGCCTCGAGTCCCTGCACCATGCGCTCGGCGAGGAGCGGGTCCGGACCCAGCTGCGCCACGGCGCGCGAGCCCGGGTGCGCGGCGACGGCCTGCGCGATGTCGACGTCGACGTGGAAGCCCCGGCTGAGCAGGAGCGGCACGACGAGCACCGCGTCGTGCCGGGTCATCAGGTCGTCGAGCACCTCCGTGACGAGCGGCTCCTGCACGTCGACGTAGGCCAGACGCACCTCCTGCGCCGGCACGGCGCCGGCGACGCGGGCCGCCAGCCGCCGCACGGTGTCGGCCCCGCGCGCATCCCGGGTGCCGTGGGCGACGAGGACGACTGCGCTGTGATCCATGCCGGAAGTCCAGCACATGCGCCGGCGAGCGACCGGCCCGCGCCAGCACGTGGGCCGCTCAGAGCTCGCCCGTCTGCACCTTCCACAGCGAGGCGTAGATGCCGCCGGAGGCCAGCAGCTCCTCGTGGGTTCCGGACTCGGCCACCTGGCCGTCGTCGAGGACCCAGATGCGGTGCGCGTGCCGCACCGTCGAGAGCCGGTGGGCGACGACGATCGCCGTCCGGTCGAGGGTCGCCCGGCGCAGCGATGCCTGGATGGCGGCCTCGGTCTCGTTGTCGACCGCGCTCGTGGCCTCGTCGAGGACGAGGACGGCGGGGTCGCGCAGGAGGGCTCGCGCGAGGGCGACGCGCTGCCGCTGGCCGCCCGAGAGGTTGACGCCGCGCTCGCCCAGGTGCGACGCGAACCCGTCGGGCAGCGCGTCGATGAAGTCGACGGCGGCCGCCGCCACCGCCGCGGCGCGGATCTCCGCCCGGCTGGCGTCGGGACGCCCGTAGGCGATGTTGTCGGCCACCGACCCCGAGAAGATGTAGACGTCCTGGGCGACGTAGCCCATCGACCCGCGCAGCGAGTCCCAATCGAGCTCACGCACGTCGCGCCCGTCGAGGAGCACCGCCCCCTCCCGGGGGTCGTCGAAGCGGAGCACGAGGCGCAGCAGCGTGGACTTCCCCGACCCGGTGGCGCCGACGATCGCGTGGGTCTCCCCCGCCGGGATCACCATGTCGAGGCCGTGAAGGACCACCGGCCCCTCGCCGTACCCGGCGCGCACCCCCCTGAGCTCCACCGCCCCCCGCACCGGACGCTGCAGGGCATCCGTCCCCGCCGGGACGGTGACCGGCTCGTCGAGCAGCCGCAGGATCCGGCCCGCGGAGGCCCGTCCGCGCTGGTAGAGGTCGAGCACCGTCGCCACCTCCGTGAGCGGCCAGAGCAGTCGCTGGGTCATGAACACGAGCACGGAGTAGAGGCCGATCTCCAGGTCGCCGCGCAGGGTCGCCCACCCACCGAAGAGGAGCGTGCAGGTGAAGCCGGCGAGGATGGCCATCCGGACGAGCGGGACGAACGCGGCACTGGAGCGGATCGCGTCGACGTTGGCCTCCCGGTAGGCCGTGGAGAGGACGGCGATCCGGTCCCGCTCGCGCGACTCCGCGGTGAACGCCTTGATGGTGGCGATGCCGGCGAGGTTGGCACTCAGCGCGCCCGAGAGGTCCCCCACCGTCTCCCGCACCCGCGCGTAGAGCGGCTCCAGCCGGCGCTGGAAGAGCAGCGACCCGGCGATGACCACCGGGATCGGCAGGAACGCGAGGACGAAGAGCTGACCGCTGGCCGCCGCGAACACGGCCCCGACGAGCAGCACGTTGAGCACGGTCTGGAGGATCGCGGCAGCCCCGACGTCGAGGAACCGCTCGAGCTGGTTGACGTCGTCGTTGAGCGTCGCCAGCGTGGTGCCGCTCGCCCGGCCCTCGTGCCACGACATGTCCAGGTGCTGCGCGTGGTCGTACGCCTCCACCCGGAGGTCGTGCTCGATCCCCTGGGCCAGTCCCCGCCAGAGCACGTCGGCGACGTACTGCGAGGCGGACTCGATGACCCAGACGACGACGTTGATCGCGGCCAGCCACGCGAGCTGGGTGTAGCGCGACTCGATGCCGAGCACCGAGCCCACGAACGAGTCGTCGCCCCGGACGACGACGTCCACCGCTGCCCCGATGAGCAGCTCGGGCACGACGTCGGCGACCTTGTTGACGGTGGACATCGTCACGGCGGCCACGAGCCGGCCACGGTAGCGGCGGTGCCGCTCCCAGAGGGCGATGAGCGGGCGGTCCGGGCCGGCGGGGCGAGTCACCGGCACCACCCTAAGGTGGGCCCCATGAGCACGACGTCGCAGGACAACACCCGGCCGATCGAGGAAGGCATCCACACCGACTTCGCCAAGGAGATGAGCTACGGCTCCTACCTCGCGATCGACGAGCTCCTCAGCGCACAGCACCCGGTGAGCGACCCCGAGCACCACGACGAGATGCTCTTCATCATCCAGCACCAGACGTCGGAGCTGTGGCTCAAGCTCGTCCTCCACGAGCTGCGCTCCGCGGCAGCGCTGCTCGCCCAGGACGAGATGCGGGTGGCCCTCAAGCGCATCGCCCGGGTCAAGCACATCCAGCGCACGCTCACCGACCAGTGGTCGGTGCTCGCCACCCTCACGCCGACCGAGTACAGCCAGTTCCGCGGCTACCTCGGCCACGCGTCCGGCTTCCAGTCGTGGCAGTACCGCGGGGTCGAGTTCATGCTCGGCAACAAGCACCGCGGCATGCTCAAGGTCCACGAGGCCGACCCGAAGGCCCACGCGATGCTCGAGGAGCTCCTCGAGGCCCCGAGCATCTACGACGAGTTCCTGCGCCACCTCGCGCGGCGGGGGTATGCCGTGCCGAAGGAGATCCTCGACCGGGACGTGAGCGTCGCCCACGTCCCGAACGACGAGCTCGTCCGGCTGTTCACCACCGTCTACGAGGACGCCGAGAAGCACTGGGACGTCTACGAGGCGTGCGAGGAGCTCGTCGACCTCGAGGACAACTTCCAGCTGTGGCGCTTCCGTCACCTCAAGACGGTGCAGCGGGTCATCGGGATGAAGACGGGCACGGGTGGCTCGAGCGGCGTCGGGTTCCTGCAGCGCGCCCTGGAGCTCACCTTCTTCCCCGAGCTGTTCTCGGTGCGCACCGCGATCCGCGAACCCCCGCGCTGACCGGCCCCGCTGGAACGGGAGCTCGCGCCGGCTAGCTCGTCGGACGTCCCCCGGCCTTCTTCGTCGGCTTGCGCACCTTGGGCGGAAGGGTCTCGATGTGCGTGCGAGCCCGATCGAACCAGTCAGCGGCGTCGGCGTCGGTCATGTCCGGTGGCAGCGACTGCCAGCCGCTCATCGGCCGTTCAGCCGGGCCGAACGGCCCGCTGCCGGGCCTCCTGTCCTGACTCGCCCACATCGAGGGCCCGGGCGCTCATGGCGCCAGTGTGTCAGGGCCGAGGTGGTCGCGGACGAGCTTCTTGGGAGCCTTGGCCGCCCACGCCTCGACGATGATCTCCTCGAGCTCGTCGCGGTCGATCTCGCCGATGCGGGAGAGCCGCACGAGCACACCCGGATGGTTGCGGAAGTGCGGGATGTCGAAGAACGGGTTGTCGGCCTCGACGAGGGACTGCTTCACCCCCATGTCCGGCGTGAACACGACGAGGAGGTCGTCCCACATCTCCCCCGTCTCGGGGTCGACGGCGGTCCTGTGCGGCATGCGGTAGAGCAGGAAGCCCTTGCCACGGACCTTCCACGTCGGCCGGTCGCCCCACGAGATGCCGAGCTCGGTCTCGGGCAGGGCGCCGGCGATGGCGTCGACGTCGCTCGGCCTCGCGCGGCGGGCCATCACCGCCTCCCCGGCCTGTCGCTGGCGCCGACGTACTGGTCGCACCACTCGATGAGTGGCCGCAGCGCCACCCAGTCCTCGCGCACCCGGTCGGCGACCTCGTCGGTCTCCAGCCAGTCCGGCGTGCCGTGGTCCCGGGACGCCGTGAGGGTCCGGTGCCGCAGCAGCTCCAGTCGTGGATGGTCGGGGCGTATGCCGCGTGGTCGCGTCGCGAGGACGTCCCCCCCGATCTCGAAACCGTTGTCCGACAACGCGTCGACGACGGCCATGAGCCGGTCGCCGACCACGTCGTCGGCGACCGAGGCCCGGTAGCGGGCCACCTGGTCGGGCTCGGAGGCATAGAACCCACCGGCGGTCCGGAGGCCGTCGGCGCCGACCTGGACGTACCAGCCCATCCGCGCGGAGGTCGCGACGAACAGCCCCTGGTGGTTCTTGTACGGCGCCTTGTCCTTGCTGAAGCGGACGTCGCGGTTCGGCCGGAACAGCCTGGGCTCGCCGAACTCCTCGGTGAGCACGTCACCGAGGTGCGCCATGGGCTCGCGGACGCTCGCGGCATACCGCTCCTTGTTGGCGGCCCACCACTCACGCGAGTTGGCGAGCTCGAGCGCGCGGTAGAACTCGACGGCGTCGAGCGGGATGCCGGCGACGTCAGCCGAAGCCGTGGACGGCGAGCGGGTCATGGAGCGCCTCCTCCTCGTAGGACAGGTGGGCCAGCAGGGAGTCGGAGAGGGCGTCGAGGGCGTCGGACAGCCCGTCCAGGGCGCGCTTCCCCGTGGAGCCGTGGCCCGCGTCACCGACGAGCGCCACGAGGGCCCGGTCGAGCCCGTCGAGGAGGCCGGCGATCACCTCGTGCTCGTCGTGGAGCCGCGTGACGACCGGCTCGAGTGCGGGGTCGGCCCGCACCAGGTGGGGGAAGATCCCCCGGTCCTCATTGGTGTGGTGACCCGTGACGATGCGGCAGTAGGACTCGCAGTAGGCGCCGAGCGTCCAGTTGTTCTGGCGCATGGTCATGGTGTTGATGACCGACCGGGCGGCCCCGACGCTCTCATGCCCCTCCCGCACCTGCCGGACGATGTCGCGGACCTGCTCGAGCTCGCGCCGGAGGTGGTCGTGGACCTCGACGAGGTGTCGGGGGACCGCCAGCTGCTCGGGGGTGAACGTCGACGGGTCCTGCGCCGCAACGGTGTGCACCGCCGGGGGAACGCCGGCAACGCGGGTCGGCGTCGCCTCGTCCGGCTGGCCGCCCCCACGCTCGGCCGCCACGAGCTCGCGCGCCAACGGCACGACCTCCTCGGCGAAGCGCCGGACGACGTCCGGTTCGTCGGCGCCGAGGATGAAGGTGCACATGCCGAGGCCGACAGCGAGGTCGGTGAGCTGCTCGGCCCAGTCGCCCGGACCGCCCTGGAACAGACCCGACCCCGAGCCGAACCGGCCGGAGATGTTGTAGATCCGGCGAATGTCCCGAGGTGCACGACCCGCCGTGACCGCGGCCTCGTCGAGCCGGGCACTGAGGTCCGGCAGGGTCGACGGGTCGGCGTAGGCCATGCTCGGGACCCAGCCGTCGGCGACCCGGCCGGTCAGCCGGATCATCCGTGGCCGGTAGGCACCGAGCCAGATCGGGATGTCGTGGGCCGGACGTGGCCCTGGACGCAGGCCCTTGGTCGCGTAGTGCTCGCCCTCGAACCGGCCCGGCTCACCGGCCCAGAAGGCCCGCATCACCGTGACCGCCTCGGCCAGCGCGTCGACCGACTCTCCCGGCGTCCGCCGCTCGCCCCCGGCCGCGACGATGCCGTCCCAGAACGCCCCGGCCCCGAGGCCCAGCTCCACCCGCCCGCCCGTGAGGAGGTCGAGGGTGGCCGCCGCCTTCGCGAGCACCACGGGTGGCCGGAGCGGCAGGTTGGCCACGTTGGTCGACAGGCGAACCTGGCTCGTGCGGGAGCCGATCGCCGACAGCAGCGTCCACGTGTCGAGGTGCGCCGCCTGGTAGGGGTGGTCCTGGATGCTCACGTGGTCGAGCCCGAGCACGTCGGCGAGCTGGGCCAGCTCGAGCACCTCGTGGTGACGGGAGGCGTCGGGGGTCGGGAAGATCCCGAACTCGAGGTCGAGACCGTAGTCGGGCATGAGGCATTGTCCCAGTGCAGGGTGGGTAGGACGTGACGTGTACCCATCCCCGCCACAGGAGGACCCATGACGCGTCCCGAGCTCACCGACATCCCCCGCCAGTCGCAGGACTGGCCGGGAACCACCGACGAGCTCCGCCCCACGCCCGACCACGGCGAGTCGTCGTGGACGGGCCGCGACCGTCTCGGGGGCAAACGAGTGCTCGTCACGGGCGGCGACTCGGGCATCGGGCGCGCCGTCGCGATCACCATGGCCAAGGAGGGCGCGACGGTCGCGATCGCCCATCTCCCGCAGGAGCAGGCCGACGCCGAGGACACCGTTCGGGTCGTCAGCGAGAGCGGTGGCACCGCCCACCTGTTCGCCACCGACCTCACCGAGCTCGCGGCCAACCAGCAGCTGGCCCGGGACGCCGTGGAGGTCCTCGGCGGGCTGGACGTCCTCGTCTGCAACGCCGCCTACCAGATGACGTTCGACGACCTGGAGGCCTTCCCGCCCGAGCAGATCCAGCGCACCTTCGCCACCAACGTCTTCTCGACGTTCTGGCTCGTCCAGGCGCTCGCCGCGGACCTCGAGAGGACCGGCGGCTCGGTCATCGTCACGACGTCGATCCAGGCCTACGAGCCGTCCGAGAACCTGCTCGACTACGCCGCGACGAAGGCGGCGCTCAACAACATGGTCGTCAACCTCGCCAGCGAGCTCGGTCCGCGCGGCGTCCGCGTCAACGCCGTCGCCCCGGGCCCGATCTGGACGCCGCTCATCCCCGCGACGATGCCGCCGGAGAAGGTCGAGGGCTTCGGCTCGGACACCCCGCTGGGCAGGGCCGGGCACCCGGTCGAGGTGGCCGCCGCGTACGTCTTCCTCGCGTCCGACGAGGCGAGCTACGTCTCGGGGACCGTGCTGGGCGTGACCGGCGGGCGTCCGGTGTTCTAGCCGGCGCCTTCCCGCTCAGTCTCGACGACGAGCCGGGGGCCTCAGCGGGCGAGAGCCGACGAGGCCGACGAGAGCTGGCTGATCTCCTCGACCGTGGCCGGGAGGACGAGGACGAACGTCGTCGTGGGCGCGTCGGCCAGGGTGAGGTAGCCACCGACCGAGCTGGCCAGCTGGGAGGCGATCGTGAGCCCCAGCCCGTGCCCCTGGCTGTCGACTGAGCTGGCACCGCGCTGGAACACCTCGTTGCCGACGGCGCGCTCGCCCTCGTCGACGACGCCGAGGTGGAGGAACTTGCCGAGGTCCCGCGCACCGGCGACGACCTCCCCCTCCCCGTGCGAGCAGGCGTTCTCGAGGAGGACGTCGAGGATCTGGACCACGGGGCCGGGCACGACGTGGGCGAGCACGGGCAGGGCGGGCTCGTGGAGCAGCTCACGGCCCGCGGCGCTGAACTTCGGCCGCCACCGGTCGATCGCCTCGGCCACGAGCTCCGAGAGGTCGAGGTCGACGGCGTCCCCGAGGCGGCGGCCCCGGGAGAGGTCGAGGATCTCGGTGATGGCGGTGCTGAGCCGGTCCAGCTCCGACATGTTCTCGGTCAGCTCGGCCGCGACGGCCGGCGGGGTCTCGGGCCACATCGCGAGGTCCTCGAGCGTCAGCCGTAGCGCGGTGACGGGGGTGCGCAGCTGGTGCGAGACGTTGGCCGCGAACTCCCGCTCGCGCGCGACGAGGAGGTCGAGCTGCGCCGAGGAGCGGCGCAGGGCGGCGCCGATCGCCTCGGCCTCCGGGATCGAGTAGTGCGGGAGCTCGACGTCGAAGCGGGCCTGGCCGAGGTGGTCGGCCGCGTCGGCGAGCTCGGCGAAGGGCCGGGCCAGTCGCCGGGCGAGGACGAAGCCCAGACCTGCCGCGAGGACGACGAGGGCCAGGCCGATGACGATGAGCGGCAGCAGCGCCTCCGAGACCCGCTGGTCGACGAGGGCGCCCGCGCGGGTCACCGTGAGCGAGCCGCCGCCCTCGAGCGTGCGCCGCTCGACGATGTCGTCCGAGGACCCGGTGGTCTGCTCGCCGGCAACCACCACGGTGTCGTCGGGCGCGACGTACTCGATGCCCTCACCCTCGCCCAGCAGGCTCTCGAGGAACGCCGAGGTGACCGGGGTGGCCGCCGTGCTGCGCTCCGCGATCACCACGGTGAGGAGGTCGGCTGACCTCTCGACCGTGCGGTTCTCCTGGGTGGTGACGAGGTCGGCGAGCAGGTAGGCGCGGGGAATGCCGTACATCGCGATCATCGCGATCGTCATGCCGACGAGCGCCGCGACGAGCCGCTCACGCATCGGCGAGGTCCTCGAGCCGGAATCCCACCCCACGCACCGTCGTCACCTGCGCCGGCGCCCGCGCGTCGTCGAGCTTCTGGCGGAGCCGGCCGACCGTCGCGTCGAGGGTCTTGGTCGAGCCGTACCAGTTCTCGTCCCACACCTCGCTGATCAGCCGCTCCCGGCTCACCACGGCCCCGCGGGTCCGGTCGAGCAGCGCGAGCACGTCGAACTCCTTGGAGGTCGCGGCGAGCTCGCTGCCGCCGACCCAGATGCGGCGCGCCGTGACGTCGACACGCAGCGTCCGCCCGCTCGGGGCGGCCGGCACGTCCTCGACCGGTGCCGTGGCGACGGCGCCGGATCCGCGCCGCACGAGGGCGCGGACCCGGGCGAGGAGCACGGACAGCCCGAACGGCTTGGCGAGGTAGTCGTCGGCCCCGACGTCGAGCCCGACGACGAGGTCGAGCTCGCCGTCCCGGGCGGTGAGGATGATGATGCCGCCGGTGAAGCCGCCCTCACGGGCGCTGCGGCAGACGTCGAGCCCGTCGACGTCGGGCAGGCCGAGGTCGAGCAGCAGGAGGTCGATCTCACCGCTGGCCAGGCGGGGCAGCGCGGGGAGTCCCTCGGCCAGCCGCTCGACCTCGTAGCCCTCTCGCTCCAGAGTGCGCACCAGCGGCGCGGCGATCTTGTCGTCGTCCTCGACGACGAGCACGTGGGCCCCCATGAGGCGAGAGCATACGACCCCGGCGCGGTCAGCGCGTGGCGCCGCGCGCCCGGGCGTCGGCCACGAGCAGGACACCGATGGCCGCGGAGAGGACGAAGGTGACGACGTGCGCCGCCGACAGGTCCGTCCGCGCGCTGCCGGGCATGCCCAGGGTGAGGCTCAGCACGGTCCCGATCGCCGTCGCCGCCACGGCGAGCACGACGACGAGGTGCGACTCGAAGCAGTTGTGCAGCCACATCTTGACCCCGCCGAGGACCGCGAGGAGTGCGACCACCCCCTGGAGGACCAGGGCGCTGGTCGAGGCGGCGTGGACCGAACGCTCCACGAGGACGGCGGCGAGCAGCAGCGCTGCGACCGCGGCCCACCGTGACGCGACCGTCAGCTCCCGGGGCATCAGAGGTCCCGGTCCGACGCGCCGGTCTCGGTGACCGGGGTCGTCGAGCAGGGACGGCCCTGCACGTCGGTGACCGCGGCCGACGGGGTCCAGACCATCGCACCGTTCGTGGAGGACGTCTTGAGGGCGCTGTTGCCGGACCCGACGACCGCACCGAGCCGCAGCGTGATGGTCGTGCGGATGACGCCGGTGCTCGTCGTCACCGTCCCCGCGGTCATCGTGGCGTTGAACTGCATCGACTTGCCGGCCTTGACGTAGTCGCGTCGCAGGTTGACCGAGCCGACGTTGACCACACTGCTGCCGGGGAGCTGCACGTCGACGGTGTCGTCGGTGCCGGTCTTGCCCAAAGTCGCCCCGTCGCGGAGGCGGACGAGGACCGGCTTGCCGTCGCCGCTCCAGCCGGCGGTGACCTTCGTGAGGTCGACCTGCGTGGTGTACGTGAGGGTCAGGGTGTCGCCGCTGTCCGCCCGGCCGACCGAGGCGCCACCGTTCGCGCTCTGCACGTCGGCACCACGCAGCGGGGCGTTGTCGACCAGCTGCGAGGCCACGACGGCCGAGGTCAGCGTCTGGCCCTGGCCGTCCAGGAGGATGCCGCGGACGTCGTGGAGGCCGTCGGCGACGGTGGTCGTGTCCCAGGTGCACGCGTAGGGCGAGGTGGTGTCGGTGCACAGGTCGGTCCACGCGCTCGTCCCGGTCGGCGCGACCTGGATGCGGACCGAGGTGACACCGGCGGTCGAGCTGGCCGCCGCGGTGACGGTGACGGTGCCGTTGAGGGTCGCGGGGACGTCGACCGTGATCGAGGAGACCGTGTTGTCCACGACCCGGTTCGCGACGGTCGCCGAGGTGGCCTGGTTGCCGGCGACATCGATGGCGACCGCGCGGAAGGCGTAGGTCCCGTCGAGGAGCACCGACGTGGCGACGCGGCAGGACCACGGCTCGTCGGAGATCGTGCACAGGTCCTGCCAGGTGGAGGTGCCGCTGCGCTGATGCTGGATGACGACCGCGGCCACGCCGGAGTCGGCGTCGGCGGAGGTGGCCGCGAAGGTCCGGGTGCCGCTCAGCGGGGTGCCGGGGTCGACCATGGTGACGCTCGGCGGCACATTGTCGATGGTGACGGCCTCGACCGTGACCGAGGCGGTCTGGGTCGTCCCGGCGGTGAGGACGGACCGGAGGTCGTAGTCGCCGGCCGGGTGGGCCGACGTGTTCCAGCTGCAGCCGTAGGGGCTGGTGAGGCCGGTGCAGATCGTCTTCCACGTGGTGGTGCCGGCGGCGGCGTACTCGACCCGGACCGTGTGCGTGACCGGAGCGTTGTACACCGAGGTGGGCAGAGCGACGGTGCCGCGCACCACGTCACCGGGCGAGGTGAGCACGACGAGGACGTTGTTGGCGACGGTCGTGCGCACGGAGTCCGACGTCGCCTCGTAGCCGCTGTGGTCGGTGGCGCGGGCGCGCAGCGAGTACTGCCCGTCCACGACACCCGCAGCGCCGGTGGCCCAGGCGCACGACCAGGGCGCGACCGTGTCGGTGCAGATCGTCGCCCAGACGGAGGCGCCGGGGGCGAGCTGCTCGAGGGTGACCGAGGCGATGCCCGTCTCCCCGTCGGCAGCGGTCACCGCGATCGTGGCGGTGCCCTTGACCGCACTCCCGGGGCTGACGACCGACACGGTCGGGGGGGTCCAGTCGACGGCGGCCCTCACCGTGGCCGTGGCCGAGGTGCGGGCGGTGAAGGTGGCCGACGAGAAGCCCGGGAAGCAGACGGTGAGCACCGCGGCGAGGGCAGCGAGAAGGAGGAGCTGCAGCGAGCGAGGAGTCCTCGTCACGGTGTCCTCCTTCTCGAGCTGTGGGACGGCAAGGTGGGTGGTGGGCAGGAGCTCTGGCGTCAGCACCCACGCTAGTGAGGAGGGCTCCACTGCTCTTCCACAGATCTGCCCCGGGAGTTCCCCCGTTTGCTACATCACGGGGAACCGCCGGGGCAGGGATCAGACGGGGAGCCCGGCTCCCGTGCGGGTGGACGTCCGTCGACCGGGCGTCCGCGAGGGGCGCAGGGCGCCGACGAGGTCGCGCAGGGCCAGCAGGGCGATGACCGCCGCCGGGCCACCGATGGCGACCATCCGCACCTGCGGGTCCGCCAGGGCGACGAAGGCGTAGCCGACGTACGGGACGGCGTGCTCGACGACCGGCTGGGTCCCCTCCGCGAGGCTGAAGATCCACGGGTCGGGGTCGGGGTTCGCGTCGCCCTGGGTGCCGAAGACGGTGGTGCCGCCCTCACCGGGCGCGATCGTCGTGATGCGGTGCGTGACGAGGTTCGTGACGCCGCTGTCCGGCGGGGGAAGGTAGGTGATGACGTCGCCGACCACGAGGTCCGCGACGGCCACGGGCTTCTCGAGGGCGACCGAGCCGCGCTCGA
Source organism: Knoellia aerolata DSM 18566 (assembly GCF_000768695.1). GTDB lineage: Bacteria > Actinomycetota > Actinomycetes > Actinomycetales > Dermatophilaceae > Knoellia > Knoellia aerolata. Next base: position 27,016 of record NZ_AVPL01000006.1, on the reverse strand, counting down.
TCGCGCCGGACATCGAGCCGCCGGTGATGACGTAGCGCTCGTAGCCGAGGAGGCCGGGCACGATGTAGGCCAGGCAGCCGAGGGTGACGACGAGGAGGAGCAGGGTCCCGAGCGCTCGCACGCAGCGGCGGGCGACCTGGGCGAAACGGTGCATCTCGGGCTCCTTCGTGCGGCAGGGGCGAGGGGGGCTGGGGGTGTTGGGCGTGCGGTCAGGCGAGTGGAGCTGGTGGGACGGCTGGGCCGGTGGCAGGGCGCCCGGTGGGGCGCCCTGCCTCAACCCGGATGTCGATCGGCGTGCGCAGGAGTCAGGACTGGTCGGTGACCGTCGCGTCGAGCTGGACCGAGTCCCACGTGTAGGTGGCGTTGGCCGTCTTGCCCTGCTCGCTGTTCGGGGCGGACGCGTCCAGCGTGACCGTGAAGCGGTAGGTGTTCACGGCGGCGGGCGCGAACTCGCCGAGGGCCGTGGCGGTGCCGTCGACGAGGCCGCCGAAGTCGCCGGAGTACACCTGGGTGTTCGTCGTGGCGTTGGTGACGACGAGCTTGAGGTAGTTGCCGCCCGTCGTCTTCTCGCCGAAGGCGTTGGCCGACAGGGTCTCCGTGAGGCTGAACGTGGCCGGCAGGGTGCCCGTGTTCGTCAGGGTGACGGCACCGATGACGGTGTCGCCCGGCTTGATGTTGGTGAGGTCGAAGATCGCGGCGTTGGCCTTGGAGTTCGCCTGCGTCAGCGACCCGGCGGTGACGGCGCTGATGGTGTTGCCGCTCGTGGAGGTGAAGGTCGCACCCGAGCCCACGGCGATGGCGCCGGCGACGGTCAGGGTGGCGAGGGGGACGAGGATCTTCTTGGTGCGGCTGACGCTCATGGTGTCTCTCCTGGATCGAGTCCGTCGGGGATTCCCGAGGTGCGGGGTTGTTGAAAAGAACGCTACGGAGGCGTGTTCCACAGGACTCCCACGCGAAGGCCCCCGGATCTCTCCACTTCGGAACCGGCTGGCTACTGATCAGTACCCAGGGCGACCGAACGGCACGGATGCGGGGCCTGAGGTGCCCGACCCCACGCGCTGAGGTAGCTCGCGCCGCGAGAGATACGGCATACGCCCGATGTGGCCGCCTACCTCACGGGACGACCGTGGACGTGTCAGCACAGGACGGTCAGGAAAGGACCAGCCATGAACACCCTCATCACCCCGGAGCTCCTCAAGGCCGAGATCCACGCCCGCTACGGGCTCACCCCCGAGAGGCACGAGCGCCCCGGCTCCTCGCTCCACGTCATCCGTCGGGTCCGCGCCCGCGTCCAGGCGGCGCGCGGCACCCGCTGAGTGACGGTGGGCGCACCCGCAGCAGTCGTACCCGCGAGGGACACGGAGTCGTCGATAATCGCCAGCATGACTCCTCCCGTGCGGGATCTCGTCGGCCGCGACGCCGACCTCGCGAGGGTCGCCGAGATCATCGGTCTCGACGACCCCCACGGGGCCGGCGTCGTCGTGTCCGGGGACGCCGGCATCGGGAAGTCCAGCCTCCTGGCCCGCGCGGCGCAGGACGCCGAGGCGGCGGGCTGGAACGTCGCGTGGGGACACTGCGTGGGCCAGGCCGGCAGCGGGGTCGCGCACCTACCCTTCACCGAGATCGTCACGCGGCTCCAGCAGCTCGCCCCCGAGGTGGTCGAGCACCAGGTGGCGACCCGCCCGGCTCTCGGTGTCCTCCTTCCCGGCGGGCGGGAGGAGACGACGACGACGCACTCACCCGGACACGTCGCGGAGGGGGTCCACGCCCTGCTCACGGCGGTCGGTGAGCTGGCACCGCTCCTCGTCCTCGTCGAGGACGCCCACTGGGCCGACCACTCCTCCCGCGACCTGCTCACCCTCCTCCTCACCCGCGGGTTCGCCACACCGGTGGCCCTCGTCATCACCTACCGCTCCGACGACCTCCACCGGCGCCACCCGCTGCACGAGACCCTCGCCGTCTGGGCCCGGATCGCCGGGGTCGAGCGGCTGGACCTGCACCCGCTCGCGGACGCCGCGATCCACGACATCGTCACCCGGGACGGGGGCCGGCACCTCGACGAGGCCGTGGCCGCCGAGATCGCCCGGCGCGCCGAGGGCAACCCGTTCTTCGCCGAGGAGCTCACCGCGAGCGCCGTCTCCGGACGCCCCGTGGCCGGTGGCCTGGGTCGGGTCCTCGGCGCGCGCATCGACCAGCTCACCCCGCACGCCCAGCAGGTCATCCGCACGATGTCCCTGGCCGGGCGCACGGTCGGTCACGAGCTGCTGCTGCGCGTCACCGGGCTCACCGAGCCCGAGCTCGAGGCCGCCGTCGCGGACGCGGTCGAGCACCACGTCGTCGAGACCCGGTGGCCCCCCGCCTACGCCTTCCGCCACGCGCTGCTCGGGGAGACCGTGACGGACGACCTCCTGCCGGGGGAACGGCTGCGCCTCCACCGCGCGTATGCCGGTGCGCTGGCTTCCGACCCGACGCTCGGCCCCGCCTCGGAGCTGGCCCGCCACGCGGCCGCCGCCGGTGACCTCGCCACGGCCGTCGCCGCGTCGCGGGACGCCGCCCGTGGCGACCTGGCCGTGGGTGGGCCCTCGGGCGCGCTCGAGCACCTCGAGCAGGCGCTGTCGTGGATGGCGGAGTCCGCACCGGAGCGCGACGACGTCAGCCTCGAGGCGTCGGACGCCGCGCTCGCGGCCGGCGACGTCATGCGCTCCGTCCAGCTGCTCCGTGACCGGATCGAGCACCCGGGAGCCGACCAGACGCCCGTCGTGCGCGCCCGGCTGCTCGCCACCTGTGCCAACCGAAGCCGGCTCAACGACATGCTCGCGCCCGACGCCGGGATCGCCATGACGACCGAGGCTCTCTCGCTCGTGCCGGAGGAGGACGGCGCCGAGCGGCTGTTCGTCCTCACCGCGCACACCCAGCAGCTCGTCGACAACCGGCGCTATGGGGAGGCCGCCGCCCTCGGCGAGGAGGCGAGTGCCCTCGCCGAGAGGCTCGGGCTGTCCGCCGCGCACCACGAGATCCGCACGGTCCTGTCCCGGGTCATCGAGATCCACGACGACCTCGACGCCCTCGAGCGGCACATCGACCGGCTGCTCGCCGACCTCGGCGACCGGCCCGACCCGTTGCTCATCCGCATCCACCACCAGGCCGCGACGATGCACCATCGTCGCGGCGACCTCCACCGGGCCCTGGAGTCCTACGACCGGGGTGCCGCCGTCGCACGCCGGCTCCACCTCGACTGGGCGCCCTTCGCGCTGGAGTCGCGCCTCATCGGTGGGCTGACGGCATACGAGATCGGCGACTGGGACGGCGCGCAGCGACGGCTCCACGTGGACGACCCCCTGCTGCCACAGCCCGGCCGTGCCTTCTTCGACGCAGCGCTCATGACGGTCCGCGTCGGCCGGGGCGAGGTCCTCGGTGAGGACGAGATCGCGGCGGTGCGCGAGTGGTGGCACGTCGACGGCTTCGGCGTCGTCCAGCTGGTCATGCCGGCCGTCGAGCACTACGGCGGGCAGGGAGACCTCACCCGGGCCCTCGACATCGCCCAGGACGCGGTCGCGCAGCTCGAGCGGACCTGGGGTCGCTTCCACGCCGTCGTCCGGCTCTCCGCCCTCCTCGCCGGGCAGGCAGCGACCGCGGCACCCCACCTCGACGGCGCGTTGCGCCGCAGGGCGCTCGTCGACCTCGAGACGCTCACGGCCCGGGCCGACGCGATCGTCCAGCATCCCCAACGCGGCGTCCGGGACCCCTCCGCCACCACGCCGGACGAGGTCCTGGTCCGGAGCAACACCGAGACCTGGGCGTGGGACGTCCGGCTGCGGGCCGAGCTGCTGCGCCTGCGCTGGCGCGACCCCCGCTCGGACACCCCGAGCCCGGACTCCATGGTCCGCGCGTGGCAGGACTCGGTGGACGCCTTCGAGCGGTACGGCCACGTCCACGAGACCGCACGCTCCCGCGTCCGCCTCGCCGCGGCGCTGCGGGCGGCCGGCGACACCGGTCGGGCGCGACACGAGGCCGAGCTGGCCCGCGTGGTGGCGGCCCGGCTCGGCGCCGCCCCGCTGCTCCGGGAGGTCGACGACCTCACGGCCGGGCCCGGAGCCGGGTCTGGTGTCGGGACGCACGACGACACCGAGCTGACGGCCCGCGAGCACGAGGTCCTCGGCCTCGTCGCCCGCGGCCTGAGCAACGGCCAGATCGGCGCCCAGCTCTTCATCTCCACCAAGACCGCGAGCGTCCACGTCTCGCGCATCCTCGCCAAGCTCGGTGCCGCCTCACGCACCGAGGCCGCGGCGATCGGTCGCGAGCGCGGCCTCGTCGGCTGACACCGCGACGGCTCGTGCACGACCCGCGCCGGGGTCGGGGTCGCTAGGGTCCGGGGATGACGCGACGGGCGGTGGCGATGGCGGGCGGCTCCAGCCCGCAGGCCTCCCACCACCCGTGGAGGACCGAGGCCGTCGACCTCGTCAGGGCGTCGCTCACGGTGACCGTCACCGGATGGACCGCGCCCTGAGTGGATGATGGGCGCCATGGCGACCTTCTCCGCGACCAAGATCTCCCAGGCCACCGTCGAGCACCCGCGCGACCTCGTGTGGGACGTCCTCACCGATCCCGAGGCGGTCGCCCGGCTGACACCGATGGTGGCGTCGATCACGGCGACCGAGGACCGGTGGCGCTGGCAGCTCACCCGGATCCCGGTGCTGGGGAAGTCGTTCGAGCTCGCCTTCACCGAGACGATGACCTACGACCCGCGGACGCGGATCACGTTCCGGCACACCCCGGTAGGGACCGAGCGCGCGGGGACCGACGGACGCTACGACCTCGCCGACGCCGCCGACGGTGCGTCCACCGATCTGAGGATCGAGCTCAAGGTCACCGTGGACCTGCCGTTCCCCGGTCTGGCCCGCCCCGCGATCCAGACCACGATGCAGGGAGTGCTCGCCGCGATGGGGGCCGGTTTCGCACGCTCGATCGAGAAGGAGCTCGTCACCCGAGCGGCACGACGTCCCTGAGGACGATCGCGGCACGCTTCCTGCGGCCGGGCAGCCGGTCGAGGGCGGGCTCCACCGTCGTGAGGGCGCGGTACCACCAGCCGTACTTCGCGCCGATGGCCCGCTTGACGCGGGCGACGGCAGCCTTGTCGCGGTGCACGGTCGCCGTGGCGGCAAAGCGCGGGGCGCCCTCGGCGACGGTGCCCCTCACGTCGCACGGTCGGAGCTCGACGCGCGAGGTGTGGGCCAGGCGCTTGGTCTTGCCGGTCTCGTCCACCGTGACGACGAGGAGGTCCTCGCCGTCGGGGGCGATCCAGACAGGGCTCGGCACCGCCGTTCCGTTGCGTCGGAACGTCGTCAGCTCGACGTACTGCTGCCCCGCCAGGAACGCCGTGGGGTCGCTCACCGGGCCCGCCCTCTCACGTGTGGAGGTGGTCGCGCCAGTCGTCGGGGACGCGCCCCTCGGGTCCTGGCACGGGCTGGTCCGCGGGGTGGAAGCGCGGCGGGGCCAGGGTCGGGCCCCGCCCCAGCTCCTCGGTGGCGTAGTTCCAGAACCACACCTCGTCGGGCTCGTAGCTCGCGACGATCGGGTGGCCGGTCTCGCGGTAGTGCGCCGTCGCGTGCTGGCCCGGTGAGCTGTCACAGCAGCCCACGGTGCCGCACGTGGTGCACCGGCGAAGGTGGACCCACCACCCCTGCGCCGCAGTGCACGTGGCACAGCCAGCACCCGAGGGCGGGACGGTGGGGTCGAGGTGCACGGAGCGCGGGAAGTTGACGGGCATGGCGCCGCTACTCCCCTGCCCGGGCGACGAGGAGGACCACGACGGCGAGCGCGGGAGCGACACCCTGGATGAGAGCGGCCCGCAGTTTGGAACGGTCGCTCGTCGCGAGGACCAGGGCGGCCGCGAGCATCGAGCCGCACCCGGCATACATCAGCGCAGCTCCGACGTCCTCGGAACCGTACGCGGACACGACGATCCCGACGACCGTGACGACGGCGAGGAACAGGTTGTAGAAGCCCTGGTTGTAGGCCATCGGCCTCGTGACCTGTGCGGTCTCCGGCGTCGTCCCGAAGACGGCGCGCGTGCGCGGTTCCGTCCACGCCAGCGACTCCAGCCGGAAGATGTAGACGTGGACCAGCGCGGCGATGCCTGCGAGCACGTACGCGAGCGTGAGCATGGCCCGAGCCTAGTGAACCGGGGTCGAGGTGCGGGACGGCTTCCCGCCATGGCAGGCTCCCGGACCTCTAGCCTCGGTTTCATGCCGGCCACCAGCATCATCCTCGTCCGCCACGGCCAGTCCGAGGGCAACGTCGCCGCCGAGTCCGCCGAGCGCGAGCAGCTCGAGCGCATCGCCGTGCCGGCGCGGGACCCCGACATCACGCTGTCCGAGCTGGGGCGCGAGCAGGCCGGCGCCGTCGGGCGGTGGCTCGGCGACCTGCCGGAGGACGAGCGGCCACAGATCGCCTGGACCAGCCCGTACCGCCGGGCCCGGGAGACGGCCGAGATCGCCCTCGACGTCATGGGGGACCGCCTGACCTTCCGGGTGGACGAGCGGCTGCGCGACCGCGACATGGGGATCACCGACATGCTCACCGGGGCGGGCATCCGGGCCGCGCACCCGGAGGAGTCGGAGCGGCGCGCGTGGCTCGGGAAGTTCTACTACCGGCCTCCGGGCGGCGAGTCGTGGGCCGACGTCGCCCAGCGGGTGCGGGCGGTCCTCACCGACATCGCGAACACGGAGCGTCACGACCGGGTGCTCGTCACCGCCCACGACGTCGTCATCCTGCTGTTCACGTACGTCGCCGAGGGCCTCGACGAGGAGGCGGTGCTCGAGCGCGCGCGCACCGACGGCCTGAAGAACGCCGCGATCTGCCGCCTGCACCGCGACGAGGAGTCACCCACCGGCTGGGTCGTCTCCGACTACAACATCGACACCCACCTCCGTGACCTCGGCGTCGAGGTCACCTCGCAGCCGGGCGCCTCGGACGAGGTCGGTGCGGGCCGTGGGTGAGGTCCCGGAGGGAGCTGTGGGCGGCACCCGGCGGGCTCCCCGCCTCGTCACGCCGCACGTCCTCGAGCAGTGGCCGCTGCCGGAGCCGAGCGGCTCCAAGTACAGCCGCGGGCAGGCCCTCGTCGTGGGCGGCGCGCGGTCGACCCCGGGTGGCGTGCTCCTCGCGGGTCAGTCGGCACTGCGCATGGGCTCGGGGCGCCTCAGCGTCGCGGTGGCCGAGAGCGTCGCCCGGCACGTGGCCGTCGCCCTGCCCGAGTGCGGCGCGACCGGGCTCGCCGAGGACGGACGCGGGTCGGTGACCGGGGTCGGCGCCGGAGCAGCGCTCGCCAGGGAGCTGGCGCGGGCGGACGGGCTGCTGCTCGGTCCCGGCCTCGACGACGCGGACGGCACCGCCCGGCTGCTCGCCGAGGTCGTGCAGGAGCTGCCGGCGGACACGCCGGTCATCCTCGACGCCTACGGTGTCACCGTGCTGCCCGACGTGGGAGCGGACACGAGTCGCGCCCTCCGCGACCGGCTCGTCGTCACGCCCAACACCGCGGAGCTGGCGTTCCTCCTCGGTGAGGACGAGCTCGACGCCGAGGACGTCGTCGCGGGAGCCCTCGAGGCTTCGCGCCGGTTCGGCGCGGTCGTCGGCTGCGACACCTGGGTCGTGGCCGACCGGCGGATCTGGCAGATCACGACCGGGGACACGGGACTGGGCACGTCCGGGAGCGGCGACGTGGTCGCCGGCGCGACGCTGGGTCTCCTCAGCCGTGGGGCCACGCCGCTGCAGGCGCTCGTCTGGGGCAAGTACGTCCATGCGGCGGCGGGGGACGACCTCGTCATGACCCACGGGCGGGTCGGCTACCTCGCGAGCGAGCTCGCGGGCCACCTGCCGCGGGTGCTCAGGTCCCTGCGGGGGAACTGACCGAGCGCCTGCGGTGCGGCGAGACGGTCACGTCAGGTCGTGCTCGAAGGCGTACGCGGTCGCCGCCGTCCGCGACGTCACCCCCGTCTTGGCGAAGATGTTGCTGAGGTGCCGCGCCACGGTCTTCTGGCTGAGGAACAGCGCGTCGGCGATCTGCGGGTTGCTGCGCCCGGTCGCCACGAGGCGCAGGACCTCGGCCTCGCGGGCGGTCAGACCGTCGGGGAGGCCGCCGCCGAGCAGCTTCCCGACCTCATGCCGGTCGGGGTGCGCCCCGAGCTCGGCGAACGTCCGCAGGGCGACACGGAGGTCGGACTCGGCCGAGGCCTCGTCCCCCAGGGCGCGAAGCGCCATCCCGATGTGGGCGCGGGCCACCGCCGCGTCGTAGCGGCAACCGAGGTCGATCCACACCTTCCAGGACCGACGGAGGTGGGTGAGCGCGCGGCCCGGGTCGTCACTGGCGAGCGCGACGAGGCCAGCGGCATACGACGCCTTGGCGGTGACGGCGTCGCACCCGAAGGTGCCGGCGATGCCGAGGAACTCGTCCGCCAGCACCTGGGCGTCGTCGGCCTCGCCACCGGCGATGAGGATCTGTACCGCCGCAGCGAGCCGTCGTGAGCGCGTCACCGGATCGTGGGCCTCGTCGAGCATCCGGTGCGCCGACGCGACGGCGGGAGCGATCCTCCCGTGCGCCAGCAGGAGGAGCGACCGGCCCGGTTGTGGGTCGTGCCCGTGCGAGGCGGCGACGTCGTAGGCGGCCTCTGCACCATCGAGGTCACCCATGATGCGCAGCACCTCTCCTTGCTCGTACGTCGCCAGCCCCTGAGCCGGGTCCATGCCGTCGTCCCGGTAGCGCTCGACCGCGAGGGCGAGCTCGTCCAGGGCCTCGGCGAACGAGCCGTGGGCCGACAGGATCTGGCCACGGTGCACGGCGCACTGACCCGTGAAGGGGACCAGGCCGGACTGGTCGTCGCACCAGCGGGTCAGCGCGGCCGTCCACTCGCTCATCCGTGGGTAGTCGCCGATCTCCTGGCAGCCCTCGATCATGACGCAGTAGACCAGGCCGGCCACGATCGGCGAGACCTCGTCCGCGGTCAGTGCGACCATCGCCTCGTCGAGGAGGAGGAGCCCCTCGGCCACCTGTCCCGTGGAGAACAACAGTCGGCCGGTGCTCGCCCGAGCGAACGTCGCGAGGTCGACGTCCCGTGCCCTGCCGGCGATCTCTCCGATCCGCTGGCAGGTGCGCAGGGCGCCGTCGAGGTCACCGCTCCCGAGGCAGCGGTACATCTCGTGGATGAGGAGGTAGCCCCGCTCGAGAGCATCCGCGGGCTCGCCCTCGAGCAGCCGGTGCGCGCGGGCCACCCACCCGGCACCGACGGACGGCTCGCCGCGGGTGCTGTGGATGACTCCGATCCAGTGGGCGTCGCGGGCTGCGCCGCTCCTGTCGCCGGCCGCCACGGAGAGCGTGAAGGACCGCTGGAGCGCTCGGACCGCGCCCTCGCGGTCACCGGTGAGGTATGCCGCCGAGCTCAGGTGGCGGAGGTCGTCCGCCGGGAGGTCGGCCGGGTCGACCCGCGCGTAGAGCTCGCACGCAGCCGTCCAGTCGCGGCGTGCGATGGCTGACCGCCCGAGGGTGAGTGCGTCGGCGTCCATCGCTCCTCCGGATTCGACTGTACTCGCGCCCCGCCTCGCCGGTCCGGGCCCGGACGGCGGCCGGCGAGGTGGCGCACGACCGTCTCGGCGTCGTGGCGAGCACCGTTGATGAGCATCGACCGTGCGGAGGTCTGGAAGCCCAGTCCCATGAAGTAGAGGCCGGGTGCGTCAGCGACCACTCCTGCCATCTCGCGGGGCCACCCGTGCTCGTCGAAGATGTCGAGGTCGACCCAGTTGTAGGCCTGTCTGAAGCCGGTGCACCAGATGACCGTCCGCACGTCGACCGGACCACGGTGGGCGAGGACCGGCCTGCCGTCCACCACCCCCGTGACCCTGCCCCGGACCCAGTCGACGTGGCGCTGCGCGAGGTCCTTCTCCTGCACCCGCAGCCGCGGGCCGCCGCCGAACCGGAAGTGCTCCATCTGCTTGCGCCCCAACGGGTTCCGCCGGGTCAGGACGTGGCCGAAGGCGAAGAGCATCAGCGGCATGACGACCTTGAGCAGGGGCGAGGTGAACGGCACCGGGATCTGGCCGGTGTCGCGGCCCGCCAACGTCGTCGGGCGGGTCGTGGCGACCTCGTACGCGATGTCGCAGCCCGAGTGGGAGGCGCCGACGACGAGGACCGGACCGGGCGGGAGGTCGCCCGGACGGCGGTACTCGCTCGAGTGGAGCTGGACGGTCGACGGGTCGAGCTGATCGGCGAAGTCGGGGACGGCCGGTGTTCGCCCGAAGGTGCCCGTCGCGATGACGACGTTGCGGGAGTGAAGGTCCCCATGCTCGGTCGTGACGACGTAGCCGCGGTTGGTGCCGTCGACGGCCGGTGCGCTGGCGACACGGGCGACGGGGGTACCGAGCCGGACCGGCAGGGCGAGCTCGGCGGCATACGACTCCAGGTAGTCGGCGAACTCGTCCTTGGTCGGGAACGACCACCGGGGTCCCGGGAACCTCATCCCCGGCAGGGAGTCCACGGCGGCCGGCGTGAAGATCCGGAGGCTGTCCCACTGGCGGCGCCAGCCGTCGCCGACGCGTTCCTCGGAGTCGAGGATGACGAACGCGCGACCGCGTCGCTGGAGGTGGTAGCCGGTGGCCAGACCGGCCTGTCCGGCGCCGATGATCACGGTGTCGATGTGTTCGGTTCGCATGGTGCTCTCCCGGGAGCGAAGCGCAGGCTCCAGAGGAGCATCAGCGCGGAGGACACGACGTAGAAGGTGTGCAGCATCCAGATCGGGCCCGGCGGGAGGCTGAAGACGTAGAACGAGTAGACGAGGTTCCCGAGGTTGGCCAGGACGAGGTTGCTGCGGCTGTAGGACCTGAGGTCCCTGGTGCGGCGGGCCTTCCCCAGCATCGGCAGCGCGCTGGCGGCGAACACGATCGTCGCGACGGTGCCTGCGAGGAGTGGGAGGGAGGTGCCCATGCCGCCGACGCTAGGTTCCGCGGTCCGGCCGCCGCGTCGGGCGAACCACCCATTGTCGGAAGTGAGCGATGGGTCAGGTGACCCACCGTGCGCTCCCGGGCATTTCCCCCGGTCCAGCCCGCAGACTGGGCCCATGACCCGCACCGGCAGGACCGTCCTCGTCACCGGCGCCTCGAGCGGGATCGGGCGGGCGACCGCGCTGCAGCTCGCCGAGGAGGGGGCGAACCTCGTCCTCCTCGCCCGGTCCGGCCAGGTGCTCGACACCGTCCGGCAGGAGTGCGAGGCGCGCGGTGGGCACGCCATCGTCACCGTGGCCGACGTCGGCGACCCCGCGTCGCTGGCGGCCGCCTTCGACACGGGCCGGGAGCGGTTCGGTCCCCTCGACGGGGTCGTGCACTCAGCGGCGGCCCTCGCCTACGGGCGCTTCGAGGACGTGCCCGCCGAGGTGTTCGACGCCTCGATCCACACGACCCTCACCGGGACCGCGAACGTGGCCCGGGTCGCCCTCCAGTCGTTCACGGCCAGTGGGCGCGGCAGCCTCGTCGTCATCGGGTCGCTCCTGGGCAAGATCAGCACGCCGTGGATGAGCTCCTACGTCACGGCCAAGTGGGGCGTGCACGGACTCGTGCGCACCCTGCAGCTCGAGGCCCACAGCACCCCCGGCATCGACATCAGCCTCGTCTGGCCGGGTGGCGTGGACACGCCCGTCTACCTCCAGGCGGGGACCTACCTCGAGCGCCACGGCCGGCCGCCGCCGCCGGTCGACTCCCCGGAGAAGGTCGCCCGCGCCGCGATCCGCGCCCTCGGTCGCCCGCGCCGCGAGGTCTCGGTCGGGCCGGCCAACCACCTCGTCGTCACCGGCTTCCGCATGGCACCCGCGGTGTTCGACCGGATCGTCACCCCGCTCATGCGGGTCGGGGGGCTCTCGCGCGGCGAGGTCGCGAACTCGCCCGGCAACGTGCTGGCGCCCCTCCCTGAGGGTGAGGCGCTGCACGGGCGCTGGGGCAGACACTGGCTGCGTGGCGCCGCACTCACAGGCGTCACCGTCGGCGTGGCCGCACTCGGCCGCGCACACCGACAGAGGAGCTGACCCATGGACCAGAACGACGGAGTCGTCACCGTGACCCGCGACGTCGACGCACCCGACCGGGCGGTGTGGGACGTGCTCGCCGACGGGTGGTCGTACGCGACCTGGGTCGTCGGCGCATCCCGGGTGCGTGACGTCGACGACAGCTGGCCCGCGCCGGACGCGCGGATCCACCACTCGTTCGGCGTCTGGCCCCTGCTCCTCAACGACACCACACGCGTGGAGCACTCGGTCGAGCCCTCCGCGCTCGTGCTCACGGCACGCGGGTGGCCGGCCGGTGAGGCGAGGGTCTCGATCTCGATCACCCCGCGCGGCGAGGGTCGCTGCACGGTGCGGATCGAGGAGGACGCCTCGAGCGGACCTGGGACGCTCATCCCGAAGCCGGCCCGCCAGCTCGCGATCGGGCCGCGCAACGTCGAGGCCCTCAAGCGGCTGGCCTTCCTCGCCGAGGGGCGTCACCGCAACGGCGAACGCCCTCCGGCCTGACCGCACGCGCTGAGAGCACGCGCTGAGAGCACGGGTGCGGTGCGGCGGCGGCGGGGCAGCCCGGGGGCGGTCAGTCGCGAGGGAGCAGCCGGTTCCAGGCCGTCCTCGTCAGGGCCCGGCGCGCCGCGCCGGTGAGGCGGCCGTTGGCACCGAGCGCCGCGCGCGCGGCGTTCCACCCGCACGCGCCGTGCACGCCTCCCCCGGGGTGAGCCGAGGCGCTCGCGAGGTAGAGCCCGGGCACCGGGGTCTCGGGTCGGCCGAGCCCTGCGGTCGGCCGGAAGACGAGCTGCTGGTGCAACCCCGACGTTCCGGCGTTGATGGCGCCGTCGACGAGGTTGGCGTCCTCGCGCTCGAGGTCGGCGGGCGACTGCACGTGGCGGCCGACGCGCGTCCCGCGGAAGCCCGGGGCGACCCGTTCGATGGCGTCCTCGATGCGTTCGACGTGGGCGTCGAGGTGCTCGCCGCTCCAGTCGCCACCGTGCGGGACGTGCGTGTAGGCCCAGGCCGACTCCGTGCCCTCCGGCGACCGCGTCGGGTCCGAGGTCGTCATCTGCCCGAAGAGGATGAACGGCCGCTCGGGCGTGCGACCCACCGACAGGTCGGCGGCGAAGTCGACGAAGCCGTCCGTGTCGACACCGAGGTGCACCGTCCCGGCGCCGCGCGCTTCGTCGTTGCTCCACGGCACGGGGCGGTCCAGGGCCCAGTTGACCTTGATCGTCGGGTTGTCCCACTGGAAGCGGTCGAGGTCGCGCAGGAGCCGGGGCGGGAGCGCCTGCCCGGCGAGGAGGTCGCGGTAGAGCGCCGGGGCCGGGACGTCGGCGAGCACACCCCGCCGCGCGGTCACGGTCCGGCCGTCGGCCAGGCGCACCCCGCTGGCGCGGCCGTGCCCGACGGTGACGGCCGTGACTGCCGTCCCCGTGACGAACCGCGCACCCCTGCTCTCCGCCCGGCGACGCAGCGACTGCGCCAGCTCTCCCGCGCCGCCCTCGGGCACGGGGAAGCCGACGTCCTGGCCGAGCATGCACAGCAGCCAGCCGAACATGCCGCTCCCGGCGGCGTCGGGCGGGACGTCGCTGTGCATCGCGTTGCCGGTGAGGAGCAGGCCGGCTCCGGGGCCGGTGAACCGTTCCTGCGCGAGCCGGCGGACGGGGGTCACGGCCAGCCGGGCGAAGTCGAGACCGTCGGCCACCCCGAGGCGGCGGAGCATGCGGGTCGCGGACACCACCGGCGGGAACGGGGTGAACAGGGCGTCCAGCAAGGGGTCGCGGATGCGGTCCCACCCGTGGACGAGCTCGAGCCAGGCGTCACCGTCGCCGGCACCCTGCTCCTCGAGCCCGGTCGCGGTCCCGTCGGCGTCGTCGCGCAGGACCGCGGCGCTGCCGTCGTCGAGGGCGTGCGCGAGCACGTGCGGCGCCCTCCGCCAGACCAGGCCGTGCTGCTCGAGGTGCAGGTCGCGGATGATCGGGCTGGCCGCCGCCAGGGGGTAGAACGCACTGAACAGGTCGCTGACGTAGCCCGGGGCCGTCACCTCCGCGCTGCGGACGGCACCGCCCACCTCGTCGTTGGCCTCGACGACCACGACGTCCCAGTCCGCGTCGACGAGCGCGTTGGCGGCGACGAGGCCGTTCGGTCCCGCCCCGACCACCACCGCGTCCGCCGTGCCCATCGAGGTCATCGTCGGGTGCCCCGTCCTGTCCGTCGGCCGTCCGCTGTCAGAGCGTGACGACGCCGCTGCTGTCGTCGTCCTCGTCCTGCGCCTTGTCGTCGGTCACGAGACCCTTGACGAGCTGGACGAGCAGGGCGGCCTTGCCCGGCGACTCCCAGTACTCGGCCGTGTCGGCCGTGACCTCGATGAGCCCGTTGTTCGGGGTCTGGGCGTCACCCTTCATCCAGGCCGAGACCGAGGGGTCCCACAGCTCCTCGAGCTTGGCGCGGTCCTCGCTGATGACGGCGTTGCCCGCGAGCGAGACCCAGCCGGTGTCACTGGCGTACGCGACGTTGACGGCGGGGCGCTGGCGGATCGCGGCGACCTTGTCGGTGTCGAGCTCGGTGATGAACCACACGGTGCTCGGGTCCTCGAAGTCCTGGGTGCCCATGGGCGTGGACACGAGGCGACCGGCGTCGTCGACATAGGTCAGGGTCGCGATCCGGGTCTCCTTCATGATCTCGGCGATGAGGTCCCGGGGGGTCGTGTCAGCCATCTCGTGCTTCCTCTCGTGCGGAACTGCGGGGCGTGGGGGTGATGAGGACGACCGTGTCGCGGTAGGTCAGGCCCTTGCTCCGGGTGGCCAGTCCCCCGACGACGGCGAAGAGCGCGCACTGCCATCCGTACTTCGCGCGGATGGCGCCCTGCACCTCGTCGAAGTCCCGACCGGACTGCACCATCTGCGCCGTGGCCTCGACCGGCTCCGTGCCCGGCGTCGGCGTGCCGGTCCGGCTGCACGGCTGGAGGGTCACCCGGGGCGTGTGCCGCAGCCTCTTGGTCTTGCCGGTCCCCATCGTCGTGTAGAAGCCGACGCGCGCCTCGTCCGCCAGGCGGCTGATCCACACCGGGGTCGGCACACCCTCCCCACCTCGCCGGAACGTCGTGAGCAGCACGAAGTCCTCGGCGCCGAGCGTGGCGGCGCTCGCAGCGCTCGCGGCGCTGGTGGCGGTGGTCACCGGCCGACGCGGGTGAGGGCGGCGGTCATGTCGCGGACGGTGTCGTCGGCGACCTTCTTGAAGACGAGCTGCATGAGAGGGTCGGCGAAGCGCGCCACGCCCTTGAACGTGATCGTCGCCTCGTAACGGATCCGGCTCCGGCCACCGTCAAGGGAGGTCACCGTGATGTCGTCGGTCGAGTCGGCGGTGTCGTTGACCCCGTGGAGGACCACGTGGTCCGGCTGCAGCGTCACGAGCTCGTACTGGAGCTGCGTCTCGCGGCCGAGCACCTTGCTCGTGTTGGTCCACGTCGCACCGGGGAGCGCGGGCGCCGACGGGTCGCCGTTGCGCACGCACGACACCGTCCCGGGGTCCCATTCGACGGCGTTGGCGAAGTCGGCCAGGTAGGCGACGGCGTCGTCCTGCGGGCAGGGGACGTCGAACTCTCGGACGATGTTGACCATCGGTGCTCCTCGGGGTTGGTCCTGCCACCGTAAGCCATTTTTCTGGCTCCCCACCTGCGGCGACGTCGCCGGACTCGGCGCCTCGGCGCCTCACCCCAAGGGAGGGGGCACGAGCCCGCGGACGGGCGTAGCGTCGAGAAGACGACCGCGTGCTCGCGGGTCGGTCGGCTCCCGGGCACTCACGCCGACGAGGGAGCACTGGATGCCGACGAAGAAGCAGAAGCCCGCCGCACGAGCCACGTCACGGGCGACGAAGGACGCGCCGCAGGACCACATCGGCAACGGCGGGGAGCTGCACCAGGTGGCCGGAGGCGACAGCCCCGTCCTCACCACCGCCCACGGCGCGCCGGTCCAGGACGACAACAACTCGCTGCGCGCCGGCGACCGCGGGCCCACCCTGCTCGAGGACCACGCGTTCCGCGAGAAGATCTTCCACTTCGACCACGAGCGCATCCCCGAGCGCGTCGTCCACGCACGCGGCTACGGGGCCCACGGGGTCTTCGAGTGCCACGAGTCGCTCTCCGACCTCACCCGGGCGAGCGTCTTCGCCGAGGCGGGCAAGCAGACCGAGACGTTCGTCCGCTTCTCCACCGTCGCCGGCAACCTCGGCTCCTTCGACCTCGCCCGCGACGTGCGCGGCTTCGCGACGAAGTTCTACACCGACGAGGGCAACTGGGACCTCGTGGGCAACAACATCCCGGTCTTCTTCATCCAGGACGCCGTGAAGTTCCCCGACCTCGTCCACTCGGTCAAGGAGGAGCCCGATCGCGGCTTCCCGCAGGCCCAGTCGGCGCACGACACGTTCTGGGACTTCGCCTCCCTCATGCCCGAGTCCACGCACATGACGCTGTGGCAGATGTCCGACCGGGCCATCCCGCGCTCGTTCCGGATGATGGAGGGCTTCGGCGTCCACACCTTCCGCTTCGTCAACGCCGCCGGTGAGGGCACCTTCGTCAAGTTCCACTGGAAGCCCGTCCTCGGCATGCAGTCGGTCGTCTGGAACGAGGCCGTGAAGATCAACGGGGCCGACCCCGACTTCCACCGCCGCGACCTCTTCGACGCCATCACCGCCGGCGACTTCCCCCAGTGGGAGCTCGGCGTCCAGGTCTTCGACGACGCCTTCGCCGACGCGTTCGACTTCGACGTCCTCGACGCGACGAAGATCGTGCCCGAGGAGCTCGTCCCGGTGCGCACGGTCGGCACGATGACGCTGAACCGCGTCGTGGACAACGTCTTCGCCGAGATCGAGCAGGTCGCGTTCATGACGCAGAACGTGCCCCCGGGCATCGACTTCACCAACGACCCGCTGCTCCAGGGCCGCAACTTCTCCTACCTCGACACCCAGCTCAAGCGACTCGGCAGCACGAACTTCAGCCAGCTCCCGGTCAACGCGCCGCGCTGCCCGGTGGCGCACTTCCAGCGGGACGGGCACATGCAGACGTCCACGCAGCCGGGGCGGGCGGCATACGAGCCCAACTCCTTCACCGGCAGCGACCGCGGGCCGCGCGAAGCCGGCCCGGACGGGCACGTGCCCTTCCCCGAGCAGGTCGAGGGGCCCACCCGGCGCATCCGCGCCGCGTCCTTCCGGGACCACTACAGCCAGGCCCGTCAGTTCTTCCTCAGCCAGACCGACGTCGAGCAGGGCCACATCGTCGCGGCCTACGTCTTCGAGCTCGGCAAGTGCGAGATCCCGGCCATCCGCGCGCGGATGGTCGCCAACCTGCGCAACGTCGACGAGTCACTCGCTGCTCGCGTGGCCGACGGACTGGGTATGCCGCTCCCTGCGGCGTCCGAGGCCGCCGCACCGCTCGTGGAGACCGAGCCCTCCCCCGCCCTGAGCATCCTCGGGAACGCCAAGGAGACCTTCGAGGGGCGCAAGCTCGGCCTGCTCGTCGGCGACGGCGCCGACGCGGCCGCGGTCAAGCGCGTCCAGAAGGGCGTGACGAAGGCGGGCGGGACCGTCGAGGTCATCGCGGCCAAGGTCGGCGGCGCCACCCTCTCCGACGGCACGCTCCTCGAGGCGAAGCAGGCCGTCGCCGGAGCCCCGTCGGTGCTCTACGACACGGTGGTCGTCCTCACCGGGCCCGCCGGCGGTCAGGCCCTCGCCGACGAGCCCGCCGCGCGTGACTTCCTCACCGACGCGTTCACGCACTACAAGGTGATCGGTCTCGGCGGGTCCACCGACGCGCTCGTCGACGCGGCCGGCCTGGCCGGGAAGCTCGACGACGCGTGCCTGGCCGTGGGCACCGCGGCCGGGGCGACGGCATACGTCGCCCGTATCGCCGGTCCGCGCCAGTGGTCACGCGACCTGTCCGCCTGACCCCTCCGCCCGTCCCCACAGCAAGGAGCACCACCCCATGAAGGCACTCACCTGGCAGGGCAAGAAGGACCTCCGCGTCGAGGAGGTCCCCGACCCCCGCATCGAGCAGCCCACGGACGCCGTCATCAAGGTGACGTCGACGGCGATCTGCGGCTCCGACCTGCACCTCTACGACCCGCTCGGCCCGTTCCTCGCGCCCGGCGACGTCCTCGGCCACGAGACCATGGGCGTGGTCGAGGAGGTCGGCTCGGAGGTCACCCACATCAAGCCCGGCGACCGGGTCGTCATCCCGTTCAACATCTCCTGCGGCCACTGCTGGATGTGCGAGCGCGGCCTCATGGCCCAGTGCGAGACCACCCAGGTGCGTGCGCAGGGCAAGGGCGCCGCCCTCTTCGGCTACACCGAGCTCTACGGGTCGGTCCCCGGCGGCCAGGCGGAGTACCTCCGGGTGCCGCAGGCGCAGTTCGGGCCGATCCCGGTGCCCGAGGGCGTCGCCGACGAGCGCTTCCTCTACCTCTCCGACATCCTTCCCACCGCGTGGCAGGGCGTCGAGTACGCCGAGGTCCCGGAGGGCGGCACGCTCGCCGTGTTCGGGCTAGGCCCGGTCGGACTCCTCGCGGTCGCCATCGGCGTCCACCGAGGGCTGCGGGTCATCGGCGTCGACAACGTGCCGGAGCGCATGGCCAAGGCGGAGGGGTACGGCGCGACCGTCGTCCGCTCCGACCTCGACGACGTGCCCGGCGCGATCCGCGACCTCACCGACGGGCGTGGTGCCGACGGCGGCCTCGACGCCGTCGGCATGGAGGCGCACGGCAGCCCGGTGGCGGAGGCGGCGATCAAGACGGTGGGCTTCGTCCCCGACAGGCTCGCCAAGCCGATGATGGAGAAGGTCGGCATCGACCGGCTCGCGGCGCTGCGCGCGACCATCGGTGCGGTGCGACGCGGCGGGACGGTCTCCATCAGCGGGGTCTACGGCGGCATGGCCGACCCGATGCCGATGATGGAGATGTTCGACAAGGGCCTGTCGATCCGGATGGGCCAGTGCCACGTCAAGCGCTGGGTCGACGACATCATCCCCGTCGTCCTCGAGGACGGGGACCCGCTCGGCCTCGAGACCCTGGCGACCCACCGGCTGCCCCTCGCGGACGCCCCCGCCGCCTACTCCATGTTCCAGAAGAAGGAGGACGGCTGCATCAAGGTGGTCCTCAAGCCATGACGGCCGTCGCACTGGTCGCGGGCGCGTCCCGTGGGCTCGGGCTGCTCATCGGCGCCGAGCTGGTGGCTCGCGGGTACCGGGTCCACGGGTGCGCGCGTGACCGTGCCGAGGTCGACCGGGCCGAGCACCTCGTCAACAGCGGCGAGGTGGGGCCGCGGGCCGAGGACCGGACCACGGGAGACCCGGCGGGTTCCGTGCGGGGCGAGTTCGTCGGCCACGTGTGCGACGTCGCGGACGCCGAGGCGGTGACGGCCTGGGTCGAGGACGTGCGCGCGGCCGAGGGCCGGATCGACGTCGCGATCCACGTCGCCGGGATCATCCAGGTCGGCCCCGTGGAGTCGACCACCCTGGGCCACTTCCGCGCGGCCATCGACACGATGCTGCTCGGACCCGTCCACCTCTGCCTCGCCGTGCTGCCGACGATGCTCGACGCCGGCGCCGGACGGATCGGCGTGGTCAGCTCGGTCGGCGGCGTCGTCTCGGTGCCGCACCTGCTGCCCTACTCGGTCGCGAAGTTCGGCGCGGTCGGGCTGACCGAGGGGCTCCAGGCCGAGCTCAGCGGCACCGGGGTCACCGCGACGACGATCGTCCCCGGCCTCATGCGGACGGGCGGGCACGTCCACGCCCAGTTCGTCGGCGACGCCGCGAAGGACTACGCCTGGTTCGCTCCCGGTGCGTCGCTCCCGCTGCTGTCGGTCTCCGCCGAGCGGGCGGCCCGGCGGATCGTCGACGCCGTGCTCGCGGGCCGCTCCCAGGTCGAGCTCACTCCCCTGACGTGGGTCGGGCGGCGGGTGCACGGGCTCTTCCCGGGCCCGACCTCGCGCCTGCTGGGCCTCGTGGCGAGAGCCCTGCCGAGCGGCGACGGGCGCGCGCCCTCGATGAGTGCCGACACCGGGCACGTCGAGGGGGGCGACGCGCGACGCACGCTCGGGTCCCGCGTCGTCGACGGCCTCAGCGTGCTGGGCGACCGGGCCGCGCACCGTCTCAACGAGACGGGAGGGCGCGACGGGTAGTCAGCCGTCGCGCTCGCGGACCTCCGGGGCCGAGGACGAGCCGACCGTCGTCTTCTCGGCGGGCGTCGGCGGCAGGAGCACGCGCATGCGGGTCGGGGCCATGCCGTGGTCGATGCCCCAGAGCACGGCCTGGCTGCGCGTCGTGACACCCATCGTCCGGTACGCGGAGCGGATGTAGGACTTCACCGAGTTGATGCTCAGGTAGGTCCTCTCGGCGATCTCGTTGTTGCTCAGCCCCGAGGTGACCAGGGCGATGATCTCCGACTCGCGCGGCGTGAGGCCGTGGTCGCGTCCCGGCCAGGACTGGCTGGCCATGACCGGCTCGTCGGGGACCGTGGCGAGGTGGGGAGCGCCCTCGTGGACCTTGACCAGGGCCGCGGCGAGGCTGGCACCGTCGAGGGACTTCGGCAGAGCGGAGTGGACGCCGCGGGC
Organism: Knoellia aerolata DSM 18566; assembly: GCF_000768695.1. Taxonomy (GTDB): domain Bacteria; phylum Actinomycetota; class Actinomycetes; order Actinomycetales; family Dermatophilaceae; genus Knoellia; species Knoellia aerolata. The sequence continues at coordinate 6,389 of NZ_AVPL01000006.1, read as the reverse complement.
ACGCGCGGTGACGACGAGCTCCTCCGTCAGCACCCACGTGTAGAGGACGAGCCGACCGATCCGGGGGCTCTGGGCGAGGTCGTCGAGGTCGGGCTCGTCCAGGCTCGTGTGGGTGAACGTGTCGTACAGCGCGACGTCGACCGGGCTGACGGGCATGAGGTCGGCGTCGAGCTCGACCACCCGGACGAGGTCCGCGTAGGGCGTGAGCATGGACGCGACACCCCGCACGATGAGCTCGTGGTCGTTGACCACCGCCACACTGACGGGGCGATCGCGGGCGGGGCTCATGGGTGAACGCTACCGTCAGGCACCGCCGCCTCCTGCCCGGTCCGGGAGGACGATGAGACGAGAGCCCTCCAGACGGAGCAGCCCGCGCCGCTCGAACTCGTCCAGCCAGCCCCGCATCGGCCACTCGCCCCACCGCTCGTGGAAGGTGGTGGCGTTGCGCACGATGTCCTCGAGGTGGCCCACGGGGGGGTGCGAGACGGGGTGGAACTGGTGGTACGCGTCGGCCCCGCCGACCCAGACGAGGTCCACCCCGCGCGCACGAGCGACCCGGCCGAGGTCGGTGTCCTCGGCCCCGTACCCGACGTAGCCCTCGTGGAAGCCGCCGAGCGTGCGCCACGTGCTCGCGGTCACGGCACAGCTGAGCGACCAGAAGAGGTCGTGGTCGCCACCGCGCACGAGCTCCCCGGGGGGCGGGTCGGGACGGGCGGCGTGGGGGGCCCGGAGCGCGGTGAGGTCGTGCGGGTCCTCCGGGACCCGGACGCCCTCGCGGAGGTAGGTGACCGGGCCGGCGAGCAGCGCGTCGGGAGCGCGCTCCGCAGCCCGCCGGTAGGCGTCGACGAGTCCGGGCCCGGGGACGCAGTCGACGTCGAGCAGGACGACCAGCTCGGCGCCGGCGGCGAGCGCGGTCTGGACGCCCGTGTTGCGCGCCTTCGCCAGCGGCAGCCCTCGGGGGTCGTCGTCGACGTGCACCACCGTGGTGCGGTCGTCCGGGCCGACCACCGCGTCGATCGCTGCGTCCCCCATCGCGACGACGACGTGCGGCGTCCCCGGGGCGAGCGACCGCAGGACACGACGCTGCTCGCGGAGGTGGTCGTGGCGCCCCTTGACGATCGTCACCACGGTGGCGCGGTCAGACACCCGCGACCACCTCGACGAGCGAGGCCGCCCGCGACGCCGCACCCTCGCAGCCCCACGTGCTCCAGCCCTCACCGCCGTGCGTGCGGGCCCGCTGGACGAGCTCGCCCCACCGGGCACCCGGCACGTCGTCGCGCTGCACGACCTGGGCGATCCCGGAGCTCGCGAGCACCGCACCCATGTGGCGCTGCTCGTCGAAGGGCCGGCTCTGCGGGAGGACGACGGCCGGGAGTCCCCAGCCGGCGACGTCCGCGATGGCGTTCTGGCCGGCGTGGGTGACGACGACGTCCGAGTGGGCGAGGTGGTCCTGCACGTCGTTGACCCACGCCCCGCCCCCGACCACGGTCCAGTCGATGTCGGGAACGGCGCCGGTGATGCGGTCCGGCAGGTCCGGGTCGTCGAACCCGTCCGAGCCGGCGAGGACGAGGCCGCGCGCCCGGTGCACCCGCCCGTTCGAGCCGGGGGTGGTCTCGGACGGCGAGGGGACCGGGCTGCGTGCGATCCCCCCGACGGCGACGACGCGTGGGTCGGGTCCGTCCTTGCACGTCGCGTCACGCGACGTGTGCCAGATGTCCTCGGTCGCCCAGGCCGGCCACGGCGCGAGGACCGCGGTGGCCGCGTCGTACGCCGCGGCGTGGGCCGGGTCGGTGCGCGCGCCGGGCTGCGCGACGACGACCACGGGGACGCCCAGCAGCCGCACCATGACCGCCACCTCGCACGACACGTCGACGACGACCACGTCGGGCTCCTCCACCTGGACCCAGCGAGCGATCGTCGTCATGCGCTCGCGAAAGCCGCTGTGCCACAGGGGCGCCCAGTGCATCATCCCGTGCACCGTGACGTCGGCACCGGTCTCGGTGGCCGGTTCCGGCAGCGGGGCGTCCATGGCGAGACGGACCGACGTGACCGGGCCGCGGCGTGCGGCGTCACTCTCGAGTCCCGACCCGAGGAGGGTGACGTCGGCGCCTCGAGCCATCAGCTCGCGGGCGACCACCATCGCGCGGGTGCGGTGACCGGCGCCGTGGTGGTGGACGTACCACCCGACCTTCATGACGGACCCCCGTGGTCGAGGACGAGCTCGCGGTAGAGCGCGGCGTAGTCGTCGACCATCCGGTCGGCGTGGAGGTCGCGGCGTGCGGCTGCGTGGACCTGCCACCGCGGCAGGCGGGCGGCCCGGGTCACGGCCTCACCGAGCAAGTCCGCGACGGCCTCGTCGTCGCCGTCCGCGCTGACGAGCAGTCCGATCTCCGGCGTGACGAACTCCGACAGCCCACCGCGGTCGAGCGCGACGACGGGGGTCCCCCACATCGCGGCCTCGGCCGCGACGAGACCGAAGGGCTCGTCCCACCGGGGCGTGACGAGCGAGACCGCGCTCGCCCGCACGAGCGAGGCGAGCTCTGCGTGCGACAGGTGGCCGACGTGCTCGACGTCGCCGCCCAGCTCCGGGGCGATGACCTCGTCGAACCAGGCCCGGTCGCTCACCGGGCCGGCGAGGCGCAGGCGACGGCCCGCCCGTCGAGCCGCACGGATGGCGAGGTCGGCGCCCTTGTCGGGGGTGAGGCGTCCCGTCCACACGACGTGCTCCCCGCCGGCGCCGGGCCCGAGCCCGTCGTCCTCGACGCCGTTGAGGATGATCCGGGCCGGGACCGGCAGCGTGGTCCAGTCCCCGGCGTTGGCCCGGGACACGCAGACGTAGGCCGACTCCGGGCCGGCGAGCGCCACGCCCAGCTCCATCCACGGGAAGGGCGGGGTGTGCAGGGTGGTCACCACGGGCGTGGCGAGGGCGGCGCTGAACGCGAGCGGCAGGAAGTGCAGGCTCTGGTTGTGGACGACGTCGACGTCGCCCCGGGTGAGCAGGTCCGCCACCGCACCGGTGAACGCGGCGTGGTCGGTGAGGAAGTCCGGCTCGGGCAGCTGGTGGTCCAGGGCCGCGACCTCGCTCAGCGCCGGAAGGTCGACGTAGGGCACGAGCTCGTCCGCGAGGTCCGGGTCGGTGCCGGCGCGGGCATAGAGGCGGACGTGGTGACCCATCCGGCGCAGCCCCCGCGCGAGCAGGGCGGTGTGCGACTCCTGCCCGCCGGCATACGGCTCGGCGATGGGGTGGCGCGACGTCGCCAGCATGGCGATCCGCATCTCAGCCTCCCGTCAGGGCACGGAGGAGGAGGTCGGGCTGCGCGACGGTGAGGGTGGCACCCGGGTGCCTGATCGTGCGGGTGGGGTCGATGCCCGCGACCGGCGTGGCGAACCGCAGGCACACGGCCCGGTCGCCGTTGGTGGCGAAGGTGACGCCCCGGTCGGAGAACGAGAGGTGGGGCGGGCCGGCGGTCTTGAGCCATCCGAACCCTCCGGTGATCTCCGCCCCGACGATGTTGTCGCGAGCGGTCACGAGGCTCCACGGTCCGAAGCGCACCCTCAGCTCCTCGTCCGTGACGTCCACGTGGGCCGTCTCCGGACGGATGCCGAAGACGAGGGCGGGGAGCCGGTACGCGGGAGCGAACGCGAACTCGAAGCGGGTGCTCACCGGCGTCGCCGCAGCGAGGTCGGGCGGTCGAGGAGCCCGGCCACCCCCCGCTGCTGCTCACCGAGGTAGGCGTCCAGCACGAGCAGGCCGCCCGTGGTGAGGGGCGTCGCCCACTGCAGCCAGCGCAGACGCTGCGCGAGCTCACGCGCGCGTCCTCGCGCGGCCGGGTCGTGGTCGGCCTTCTCCCGGGCCTCGCCGAGGCGGGCTCCGTTGACGTATGCCGCACCGCTCGCCGCGAGCGCGGCTCCCGTCAGCGCGGTCTTCGCGACGACCGCGATGGTGGTGGGGGTGTGGCTGAGCGTGCGCCGCCGGTTGTCGGCGAGGATCGCGATGCCGCTGAGCAGGTGCAGACCGATGGCGCCGCCCTGAACCGGGCCCCACGCGGTCCAGCCCCGGTCGGCGATCTCGGAACGCTCCCGGGAGGTGTCCCCCTCCTCCGCGGCCGGGTTGAGCCCGACCGCCCCCATGAGCGAGCCGCCGAACCAGGCCGCGTTGGTCACGAGGTGCAGGGCGCGCACGGAGGTGCTGTATGCCGTCATCCTTCGACCGTAGGTCAGGCCGGCGCGGGGCGGCTCACCCCAAAGGAGGGCCGGGCGCCACTGCGCTGCTCAGCCGACCTCCTGGCGAGGGTGTCCGTCCGCGGCCTCACCCGTGCGGACCTCGGCCTCCAGCGAGGTGAGGTAGTCGGAGAAGCCGCCACGGGCACGGGGGGTGCGCCGCGCCGACGAGGCGACCCGAACCGTGTCCGTGGCGACCCACCGGCCCGTGTGGGCCCGAATCCTGCGGATGAGGTCGACGTCCTCGTCCGTGGCCATCGCGCGGAAGCCGCCGACCTCGAGGTAGGCGCTCCCCCGGAGGCCGAGGTTGGCGCCGTGGACGTGCGGATGGCCCTCGCCGAGGCGGTGGCGGGCGCGCCACTCGCTGAGGACCGACGCGTCGGTGAGCCCGAGCGGCTCCACCGTGCCGACGACGGCGTCATGGGTGTCCGAGAGGGCCAGGTGGCCGGTGAGCCAGTGCGGGGGGACGACGGTGTCGGCGTCGGTGCAGGCGACCCACAGGTCCTCCGGGTCGACGCCTCGGCCCCCGGACACGGCCAGGGCAGCCCGGACACCGGCGTGACGGGCGGCCCCGACGTTGCCGTGCTCCACGGTCAGACGGTGCACCAGGGCGCGGCGGGCCACCTCGGCCGAGCGGTCGAGGCACCGGTCCAGGACGACGGTCACCTCGACGACGAGGTCGGGTCGCGCCTGCCGGAGCGCCACCCGGGCCACCTCGACGCTGTCGAGGCACCGCGGGAGCCGGCGCTCCTCGTTGCGCGCCGGGATGACGACGTGGACGGCCCTGATCATCGCGGCACCGCGTAGGTGTCGACGAGCACGTCGGGCTCGACGTGGGTGAGGCGGGACCAGGAGCCGCAGACGGCGCGCACCTGTGCGTGCACGGCGGGCCCGTCGAGGGGGATGTCGCTCGTGGGGTGCCGCCAGTGGACGAGGACCAGCTCGCCTCCTGGCGCGAGTCGCTCGAGCACCCGGCCCAGGGTGAGCCACAGCTCGACCGGGCGCAGGAAGTAGCCGACCTCCGAGAGGACGACGAGGTCCAGGGGCCCGTCGACCGCGTCGAGGACCGACGGGGCCTCCCCGTGCACCCAGGTGATGCCCCCGGGGGCGTCGCGACGCGCGACGGCGAGCGCCCGCTCGCTCACGTCGACCGCGACGAGCTCGTCCGCCCGCACCGCGAGGGCCCGGGTGAGGACGCCGGTCGAGCACCCGAGGTCGAGGACGCGGCCGTAGTGCTCGTCCCCGAGGACGGCCAGCGTGAGGGCGCGCTTGCGGCGCTCGTACCAGCTGGGGGTGGCCCAGGGGTCGTCGCCGTCGGTGAACATCCCGTCGAAGGCGGCGGCCCGGGCGGACGACGCGCCGTCCCCGCCGAGGTCGTGTCCCGGGAGGACGAGCGCGGTGAAGCCCCGACGGAAGGGCGCGAGCACGGTGTCGCCGAGCAGGGCCTCGTCGCCCACGGCCGGCGACAGCGCGACGAGCTGGCTGTGGTGCTGTGACAGTGCCCGATCGCGCCGGTCGAGCCCCGCGAGCGTGGCGTCCACCACGACCATGTCCGCCCAGGGCAGGGCGTCAGGACGGCCCCAGTGCCACAACCAGACGAGGTAGTGCCCGACGTGGAGCCGCTGCTCGCCGTCGGCACACGACTCGGCGACGGCGGCGACGGCACCGCGGCCGGCAGCGTCGTGGTCCGGGTGACCGTCGGAGGTCCACGGTGCGAGGACGAGCGTCCCCGGCCGAGCGAGGTCGCGCACCGCGGCGACGACCCGGTCGTGGTGCGCGGCCAGCCCACCGTCGGGCAGTCCGGCGTGCACCACTCGGGCGGTCGGGGCAAGGACGGCGGCGGCACGGTCGGCCTCCTCGCCCCGCCGGCGCGCCATCTCGTCCGCGCTCACCGTCGGGGAGTGCGGGTGCGACGCCTCGCCCTCGGTGAGGACGAGCACGGTGACGGCGATCCCGAGAGCGGCCGCGTCGGCGATGAACGCCCCCGCGCCCAGGCACTCGTCGTCGGGGTGGGCCGCCACGACGAGGAGGTGGTCGTGTCCCGCGAGCACGGCGTGCACCGCCGGCGCCGGCACGGCGCCCCAGCGCGGGTCGCGCACCCAGCGCAGCTCGCCCTCGGGGTGGTCGAGGCGGGCACGGCCGGTCATTCGGCCGGGCCGACGAGGAGG
>NZ_AVPL01000095.1 GCF_000768695.1 Knoellia aerolata DSM 18566 | reverse complement strand
TTGACATCAGAGGGGTGCCGGAGTGACGCGCCTGCGCCAGCGCTTTGGCGGCGTTGAACAGCGCCGTAGAGACGTTCGGTTGTGGGGCAGGTGCACACCGGGCGCCTCGCTTGTGGCGGGGTTTCTCTGGCCATTGCGGTCGGGGGTGGCCGCGTCCATGCTGGGCGGACCATGGATGGGAGCGGTCGGATGAGCCTCGGCAGCCAGATCGGCCCGGAGTTCCGGGCGTTCGACTTCGCACACGACGGGCGCACGTATGAGGTCTTCCGGGGTGGTTTAGGGCCAGCGGTTCTCGTGCTCCACGAGATCCCTGGGCTGCATCCGGGAGTCATCGATTTCGCCCGTCGGCTCGTCGACGCTGGGTACACCGTGTACCTGCCATCCCTGTTCGGGCGCCCCGCAACCCCCGCGAACGGACGGGAGATCCTGCGATCGATCGTGCAGGTTTGCGTGGCGCGGGAGTTCACCAAGCTGGCCGATCGCACGAGCCCCATCGTCGGGTGGCTGCGGGCACTCGCTGCGTCGGCCGACCGTGAGTGTGGGAGTCGCGGGGTGGGCGTGGTCGGGATGTGCTTCACGGGGGGTTTCGCGCTGGCGACAGCGCTCGAACCGTCGGTCGTCGCGTCCGTCGTGAGCCAGCCGGTCATGCCCGCGCCAATCGGGAAGCGTGGCCGTGCCGCCCTGGGCTTGGATCCTGAGGATCTGTCGACCATCAGGGGACGAGCGAACAACGGCCTGCACGTGCTCGGACTCCGGTTCACCAATGACCGCGGTTGCCCTCCGGAGCGATTCGAGACCCTGCGGGCGACGCTCGGGACATCCTTCGAGGGGATCGAGATCGACTCGTCGCCGGGCAACGCGGCTGGCCTCGCGCCGTCGGCGCACGCGGTGCTCACGGTCTCTCTCGTCGACGAGCCGGGGCATCCGACCCGGGTCGCCCTCGACCGGGTCCTCGCGTTTCTGGCCGAGCAGTTGCGTCATTGATGCAGTGTCGCTGGCGCGCAGGGTCATCCGGGCCAGCCTCTTGCAGGCTTGGAAGGGCCATCCCATCTCCCGCATCCGCTGCAACCCTGTGGGCAAGAAGGGCCGGCACGGGAAGGTCCCAGCCGAGTGGAAGCGCGATGTCCTGACTGTGCACGATGACGTCGAACCGAGCGTTCGGGTGTCCAGCGGCTTCGCGGTACCCCGTTCTCACGCGCCGTCACGAAGCAGGGCGAGGACTTCCTATGGTCGACGCGACGGACCCCTCCCCGGGTGGCGATCAGCGTGTTGCAGCGGTTGGGGTCGAGCCGTGCAAGTGGGGCGCCTTCCTCATCATCCGCCATGTGGTGATCACCGGCACCACCACGAGGTGACCGGCGGCGTCGTGGACCCGCCATCCACGGCACACCGACCTTTGCGGCTACGAAGCCGAGTGACCGTACATGCGGGGCATGTCAGAATTTGGGTTCGTGCTCAACATTGATCACGTCCCCTTTGGGCCCATAGGTCAAGACGGTGCCTTCCCACTGGCCGAAGTCCAGCCCGGACCCAGCGGTATGCAAGGTATAGAACTGCGTGGCCGTGGAGGCGCGAACGGACGTGTTCAAGGTCTGGGCCATTCGAGAACAGAAGACGTTTCCGTCGCCCTTCCCCGGTGCAATGAATGCGACTGAGCAGGAGAAGAGATCGACGCCTGCGCGGAACCTGTCTCGGAGGACGGAGAGGCTGGCCAGGTTATCCAGACCCAACCCTTCCTTGCACACTTGCACGTGCCCGGGTGCACCGTGGGCCATGAGTTTCAGGCGCACGGGGTCGGCATTATGCAGTGCGGTGTCACCGCCCGTCAGGATGAAGAAGGCCAAGGGCGTGTTCGCGTCGACTTCCAGAACAGAGTCGCCGGCAGGCTTGGTGCCCTGAAGGCGTGTATCGCGGCACACGAACCGATGTATGGCGGGTGCGCCCGGGCCAGCAAAGAGGTCCTCGCCGAACTCGTCGGGCGCTCGGAAGAACCCCCTCAGCGCCGAGAATGTCAATCGCCCGGGCTCGACGAGCCCATCTTGAAAATTGAACTGCTTGACCTGGAAGGAGTTGATGGCTGAGATGGTCAACGGGCCAACGAGGCCATCGACTTCCAGCGGAGAAACCGGACCACCGGACGCCGCATCTACATGATTCAACAAAGCCTGCACCGTGAACACGTCGTCTGGTTCGTTGACCCCTCCGGCTCCGACACTGCCGTTGATCTGGCGAATCGTCATTGGACTTCTCCCATTGATAGTGGCCCCGTAGGGCACGGTTGGACATTCTCGAGGTGCGCCCGCCGAGGACTCGCCGGCCCCCGCGCTCTGCGACCTGCAGATGGGGATCTCAGTCGGGGTTCTCGAAGGGATGCATCGTCGTGGAGTCGTATCTCAGAGTTCGGCACGGCGTCGGCGTCCGCGACCAACACCCGGATGACCAGGTCATCGGTCAGCGCGGCGGCGTGCAGACGCAAGCCGACATCGACACCCCGCGCTCCGGGCGGAACGGCAGCGCCGCGGACAGACCCACTGCGAGGGGCGTCCTTGGTGGCCAGCACCTCGTCGGTGACGTCCATTTCACTCGCAGTCCTCGATGATGACGTTCCCGAAGAAGAGCGGGCCTCGGGCGTTGACCACGACGTTCATCGTGTAGTCCCCGGCCGGCAGGTTGAAGGTGAGGGTGCGCGTCGCGGACTGGCCGGGCTGCAGGCCGTCGCAGTCGAGGGTCTGGCTGTCGCCGGAGCCCGCGTCGTCCATGTCGAAGATGTCCTGGTAGTTCTCCGACGCCTCGTCGCCGAGGTTCACCTCCTGCCAGGTGACGGTGAAGTCCTCTCCCCCACAGGGGTTCACGGGGTCGGTGACAAAAGTGACCTGGGTGTCGAGGTCGATGAGTGCTGGCATGGCGTGCTCCTTGGTCGTTGACGTGGTCATTGGGGATGTCGTCGCGGATGCGTGAGCGAGATGCCCCGGTCAGGGCCCTCCCCCGGGCGCGCCCGGCGCACCGGCCGAGGCCGGCACGAAGCTCTTGAGCCGTCCCGACGCAACGGTGTCGGGCTCGGCCTTGGCGAGTACCAGCCCGCCACCGTCCGGGGCGGGCACAGCGGGCGAGCGTTCGAGGTGGAAGGCGCCGGCGGCATCCGAGTCGACCGGCGTGACCGTCGTGGCACCGCCGACGATGAACGACACCTCGACCGCCGTGGATGCCGGAAAGCCCGTCCCGTCGACGACGACCGCGGCGGCGGACTCGGTGAGGATGAGCCCCGGCAGCGCCACCACCGGAGGCGGAGGGGGGAGGACCGCGACGAACAGCGCCGGGCTCCCCGTCGCGTCGTGGCCCGCTGCGTCGCTACACAGGCCGGGCCCGGCATCCGTGTCAGGGGAGAAGAGCTGGGCGCACCGGGCACAGATCAGCCATCCCGGCTCGGCCCCCTCGGGCGGGTCGTCGCGCGGGATGCCGTAGACCCAGCTCTCGGTGATGTCGTGGGGGGCGCCGTCGACACACACGCCGGTAAAGCTCGGCCCACCGTGCACGAGCACCTGGCAGCGGTGGCACCATGCGAAGCTGCCCTCCTGCCCGAAGTCCACGCCGCCCTCAAAGGCTTGGTATGCCGGACTGCCCGTGACGTCATGCGAGGCGCCGTCGCGGCAGGGCCCGTCGGTGACCGACGACAGCACCAGTGAGCGGCAGCGCACGCACCGGCGCCACCCCGGCTGGCCCTGGTCGAGCGAGTCGGGCCAGACGCTGTAGGCGCCGCTGCTCGCGTGGTCGTGCAGGTCGCCTGCCGGGCAGCGGCCGACGGCGAACCCGGTGTAGCTGAGCGTCTGGCACTTGGGGCACCAGCGCCATCCGGGCTGGGCGTCGGGAACGTCGTCGACGGGCAGCGTGTAGGGCAGGGTGTCGGTGAAGTCGTGGGCACCGCCGAGCGCGCACACCCCACCCTCGGCGGAGAAGGCGAGCCGGTGGCACCGGCGGCAGAAGCACCAGCCCTGCTGGTCGTGCGCGCGCTGGCCCCCGTAGGCCACCCGGTAGCTGTTGTTGGGGCTGTGGTCGGCGCCATCGACGCACCCGGCACCCTCGAACGGTCCGAAGCGGATCAGGCCCTGGCACACAGAGCACCACGACCAGTCCTTCTGCACCGCGAGGTCGACCTGGGGCAGCACGTACTCGAAGCTGCCCGCAGGGTCGTGCTCACCACCGGCGAAGCACGCCGTGCCCGAGCTCCCCTGGTGCGGCAGGTGCCAGAGCCGTTGGCACTTGCTGCACCAGCGCCATCCAGTCTCGCACTCGGGCTGGCCGCCGAAGGGCACGTTATACGTGGCGTCGAACTCGTCGTAGGTGTGGGGGGCCTGGTCGAAGCAGACCCCGGGGTTGCCGGTGAAGCAGAGCCCGCCGCACTTGTTGCAGCGGCCCCAGCCGGCTTGGCAGTCGGCCTCCACGTCACCCCAGGGCGCCTTGTACTCCGCGCTGGTCGGCCACCGGTGCATCGCCCCGCCGACGCAGCTCTGGCCGGGGGAGTCCATGAAGAAGATTCCCTCGCAGACGTTGCACCGGCGCCAGCCGTCCTGGGTGTCCATCGGCCCTCTCCTACTGCTCGGTCTCGAGCTGGTCGAAGCGCAGCCCGCTGTCGCCCTCGCCCGTGCCGGTGAGCCGGCGGCGGGCGGCCCAGACGTGGCGGGTGCCGTCGTACCAGCGGCTGTGCTGCCAGGTGCGCACCACCCGGGTGCCTGAGCGCGGCACCTCCTCCTCGTGCACGACCGACCCGACCGGCGGCAGCAGCGTGCCGACCGGACGGTCGTTGCTGGGGGCGCCGTCCACGAGCCTGGTGAAGGGCACCAGGCGCAGCCGAACCGACTCGAGGTCGGCGAGCTGCTCGGGCAGCAGCGGGAACCAGTGGTCGGGCACCTCGGTGGTGACGCGGTAGAGCGGGTCGGATGCCGCGAGGGCCGCGCCTCCGGCGCCCGCCTCCGCGGCTTCCAGGGCCTCGGCACGGCGAATCGCCCAGCGCGAGAACCGGTCGAGCCGGCGTCCGGCGTCGTCGCGGACCAGCGACTCCACGGCCCAGGCGACGTTGGCCATCTCGTCGCGCATCAGGCTCACCACGTCGACCGGTGCGCTCTCGAGGGAAGCCGGGAGCGTGGGGGGCAGGAAGAACCACGGGCTCGTGGGCCGCTCCTGGTCGGGCTCGAGTGGCTGCCCGGCATCGGTGAGCGCGAACAGGTTCCAGCCGTCCTGGTCGCGCCCCAGCTGGGTGAGCTCGACCGGCTCGTCGAACGTCGTGTGCACGGTGAAGCGCACGACCCGGCTCAGCGAGGCCACCGGCAGGCGCACTGGCAGCACGAACCAGTCGTTGCCGTAGACCGTCGCGAACGAGACCAGCATCAGCCGGCCGAGGTCGATGGGGGCGGCGTCGATCGAGCCCGGGTCGAAGCGGGCGTCCTCCATCTCCCACAGGCGCGGGGCCGGCATCCCGCCGAAACGTGCCGGGGCGGGGATCGCGACCTGGTGGTGCAGCACCGCGCCGGCTACCGGGTCGGCCCTGCCGACGGCGTCAAGGGCCGACCAGTCGAGCCGGCCGCCGGCGTACTCGGTGGCGTGCAGTTCGAGGCCGTCGAGGGCTTGCGACCGCAGGGCGAAGCGGTGCTCGAAGCGGGTCTCGTCCCAGGCGTCCTGGTCGGCGGGGATCGCCGCCGGCGCCCGCGTGGTCCACCACTGCAGCCAGTTCTCGGCGAGCGCGCCGAGCTGGGCGGGGGCCGACTCCACGGGCCCGAGCGCCTCGAGCGCGGCGACCTCGTCGGCCCGGTCGGCCGTGGTCGCGAGGGCGGTGAGGCAGCGGACCAGGGCCCGCCCGTCCGGCAGTTCGGCGCGCACCCGTGCGTCGAGCGGGTCGGCGAGCTCGGCGTGGGGGAACGGGCAGCGTGCAACGAACGCCGCGAGGTCGTCGCCGCGACCTGCTGCCGTGAGGGCGCGGCGCAGCCGGAGGCCGCCCTCGAGGGCGAGGCGCGGCGAGGGGCCGCCCTCGTGCTCCTCGACGAGGCGCTCGAGCGGGGTGGCCCGCACGTCGTAGCCGGTCCACTGCTCGGCATCGGCCGGCCGCCACTGGTCGACCGGGTGCACCTCGAGGTCGACCTCGACCCAGGCCGGCGACGCGACGTTCTCGTGGGTGAATTCGCCGAACTGCCACTGCCGGCCGATCAGCCACAACGGGTCGTGCAGCCGCATCGCCAGGCCCTCGTCGATGCCGGTGCCGCGCGGTGAGGTCTCGTAACGGTGCATCAGCCCACCTCGTCGACGATCGGCAGGGCCGCGAGCTCGGGCAGGTCGGCGAGGTCGAGCACACGCACCTTGCTCAGGGCCAAGGTCTCCTCGACGCAGCCGTGGACGTCCTCGAGGCACCAGCCGCGGGCGAGGTCCGGAGGCACGGCCACGAGCATCGCTTGCGGCGGCCGTGCGCCCGGGCGGTCGAAGTCGAAGGCGATCCCGGTGACCTCCTCGGGGGTCACCGCCGCGTGCGGCACCGTCTCCGACCATCCGTCGACCACGAGTCCGGCTCGGATGGCGGCATCCCCGTCGGTGACGAGCACGACCGACCCCTGCGAGGCGGTCGACTCCGCGGGTGCGCCGGTGGCCGACCACGGGGCGGCAGCCGCCCCGGCCGTCACCTGCTGGTGCACGCGCAGGCGCGCGGGGGCTGCCCCGCCGAGCACCTCGCTCGCGACGAGCGCGACATCGAGCGTCTCGACCTGCGGCCGCACCAGCACCTGGTCGCGCAGCCAGTCGGCGACGTCGTCCTGGGAAGGCTGTGGGGCCGGTGGCGTGGGGGGCGAGCTCGTGAGCGCCGGCGCGACACGGACCGCTGGGTGCAGCAGCCGGTCGACGGTGCTCAGCACGCGCTCCAGCCAGGCGTCGGCCGCACCCGCCTCGGCGTCGCCCGCCGGCAGCGACGGCAGCTCGACGGTCGCGGCCTGCACCGCGGGAAAGGCACCGGCCTCGGCACCGGCCGGTGGCAGCACGCCCAGGGCGGTGAGATCGGCCAGCACCGTGGCCCGGGCGGCGGCGTCGGCGGCATCCGCGTAGCG
>NZ_AVPL01000108.1 GCF_000768695.1 Knoellia aerolata DSM 18566 | reverse complement strand
CCCGCGCCCGGCTTCACCCCCACCGCTCCCCGCGTCCGCCCGCAGGCCGACCCCGCCCTCCTCGGCGCCCGCGGTGCGGCCGGCACGGCTGACGAGGTCGTCGTGCACCGCGGCGACTCGCTCTGGTCGATCGCCGCCCGCCACCTCGGACCCGACGCGAGCGCCGCCGAGATCGACCGGTCCTGGCGGCGGTGGTTCGCGCTCAACCGCGACCGCGTCGGCCCGGACCCCGACCTCATCCTCCCCGGGCAGGTCCTGCGCGTCCCCGGCCCCGACCACGCAGGGGCCGACCAGCAGTGAGCCGCACGGTCCCGTCGCACCTGCATCCGGTCACCATCCAGCCGCCGGTGTCACATCGCCCCGCGGCCATTCCCCTGGCCGAGGCCCTGCGGCGGGCGGAGGACGAGAGGGGCCACCCGGCATACGTCCAGGACGCGCTGGCCGTCGACCTCGCGGTGGCCAGCGACGAGCAGGTGTTCGGTCCGCAGAGCACCGCTCGCGCGGACCTGCCCGAGCCGGGCCCGTGGGCGGGGCAGATCGCCCAGGCGATCATCGAGGTGATGTCGGGACTGCGTCCCGCCCCGCAGGTCCTGCGGTGGACCACTCCTCCGGTGTATGCCGTCATCGCCCGTCGCGGAGCCCTCGCCGCCCGTCGTCGTGCGGCGGGGACGCGGTCGGCCGCGCGTCGCGCCATGGTCCGGACGGTCCACGTGAGCGAGCCCGCCGACGGCGTCGCCGAGTGCAGCGTCGTCGTCAGCGAGGGCGTGCGGGTGCGGGCGATGGCCCTGCGGCTGGCGGGTCAGGACGGCCGGTGGCGGGTCGAGGCCCTCCAGATCGGCTGAGCGCGGCCGGAACGGTCCGAGGCCGCAACGGGCTGCGCGTCCCGTCCCGGCACCAGGGCCGTGGACGGGACGCGCAGTCGAGGATGGAGCCGGAGCTCAGGCCTTGGCCCCGTGGCACATCTTGAACTTCTTGCCCGAGCCACAGGGGCACGCCGCGTTCTTCGGCGTCCGCGCGAGCTGCTCGGCGGTGAGGCCGCCGGCCCCGCCGCTGCTGCCGTTCCCGGCGACGTCGCGCTCGACGACCTCGCCGGTCTCGGACGGCGCGGTGTAGTGCAGCTTCGCCGGCTGGCGCGGTCGCTCGATGCCGACGCCGGCCACCTCGACCCGCGGGGCGGGCTCGTGGGTGTGCTCGTGGTCGTGGTCGTGCTCCTCGGCGCCCGCCGCGGCCACCGGGGAGCCGTCCGAGCCCGCGAGCCCACCGAACATGTCGGAGACGTGCTGCGGGGCGGCGGCCACCTCGGGCGCGGGCTGGTCGACCTGGACGTCGACGTGGAAGACGAGACCGACCGCCTCCTCCTTGACCGACTCGTTCATCGCCTGCCAGAGCTGGAAGCCCTCACGCTGGTACTCGACGAGCGGGTCGCGCTGGGCCATGGCCCGCAGGCCGATGCCCTCCTGGAGGTAGTCCATCTCGTAGAGGTGCTCGCGCCACTTGCGGTCCAGGACCGACAGCATGACGCGGCGCTCCACCTCACGCATGACCTCGCTGCCGAGCAGCTCCTCGCGGGCGTCGTAGGCGTGGTGGGCGTCGGAGAGCAGCTCCTCCTTGAGCGTGTCGGAGTCGAGGCCGGAGCGGCCACCAGCCGCCTCGACGACCTGCTCCTGCGTGAGCGACACCGGGTACAGGGCCCGCAGCGCGGTCCACAGGCGGTCGAGGTCCCAGTCCTCGGGGAAGCCCCCGGCCGTCTCGGCGTCGACGTAGCCACCGATGACGTCGCTGACGAAGTAGCGCATCTGCTCGTGGAGGTCCTCACCCTCGAGGACGCGGCGACGCTCGTCGTAGATGACGGTGCGCTGGCGGTTGAGGACGTCGTCGTACTTGAGGACGTTCTTGCGGATCTCGAAGTTCTGCGCCTCGACCTGGCTCTGCGCGGAGGCGATGGAGCGGGACACCATCTTGGACTCGATCGGGGTGTCGTCCTCCATGCCGGTCGAGCTCATGACCCGGTCGACCATGCCGGCGTTGAACAGCCGCATGAGGTTGTCCTGGAGGGACAGGTAGAAGCGCGACTCGCCGGGGTCACCCTGACGGCCGGAGCGACCACGCAGCTGGTTGTCGATGCGCCGCGACTCGTGCCGCTCGGTGCCGAGGACGTAGAGACCACCGAGGTCGGTGACCTCCTCGTGCTCGGTCGCCACCTTCGCCTCGGCCGCCTCGAGGGCCGCGTCCCACGCCGCCTCGTACTCGTCCGGGGTCTCGACGGGGTCCAGCCCCCGGGTCTTGAGGTCCGCGACGGCCATGAACTCGGGGTTGCCACCGAGCATGATGTCGGTGCCTCGGCCGGCCATGTTCGTGGCGACGGTGACTGCGCCCTTGAGGCCGGCGTCGGCGACGATCGCGGCCTCGCGCTCGTGGTGCTTGGCGTTGAGGACGGCGTGCCGGATGCCGCGGCGGCGCAGCAGCTCGGAGAGGTGCTCGCTCTTCTCGACGCTGACGGTGCCGACGAGGACCGGCTGGCCCTTCTCGTGGCGCTCGGCGATGTCGTCGACGACGGCGGTGTACTTGGCCTCCTCGGTCCGGTAGACGAGGTCGGCCTGGTCCTTGCGGATCATCGGGCGGTTGGTGCGGATCGGGACGACGCCGAGGCCGTAGATCGAGTTGAGCTCGGCGGCCTCCGTCATGGCCGTACCGGTCATGCCCGAGAGCGTGTCGTACATGCGGAAGTAGTTCTGCAGCGTGATCGTCGCGAGCGTCTGGTTCTCGTTCTGGATCGTCACGCCCTCCTTGGCCTCGATGGCCTGGTGCATGCCCTCGTTGTAGCGGCGGCCCTTGAGGATGCGACCGGTGTGCTCGTCGACGATGAGGACCTCGCCGTCCATGACGACGTAGTCCTTGTCGCGGGTGAAGAGTTCCTTGGCCTTGATCGCGTTGTTGAGGTAGCCGATGAGCGGGGTGTTGGAGGACTCGTAGAGGTTGTCGATGCCGAGGTAGTCCTCGATCTTCTCGATGCCCGGCTCGAGCACGCCGACGGTCTTCTTCTTCTCGTCGACCTCGTAGTCGCCCCGGCTCGGGATGCCGCGCATCTGGTCGGCGCCCTCACCGCGCTCGAGGTGCATGACGGCCTTGGCGAACTCGGCGTACCACTTCGTCGGCTGGTCGGCCGGGCCGGAGATGATGAGCGGCGTGCGCGCCTCGTCGATGAGGATCGAGTCGACCTCGTCGACGATCGCGAAGTTGTGGCCGCGCTGCACCAGCTCCTCGGTCGACCACGCCATGTTGTCGCGCAGGTAGTCGAAGCCGAACTCGTTGTTGGTGCCGTAGGTGATGTCCTTGGCGTACTGCTCGCGCCGCTGGTCCGGCGTCATGTTGGCGAGGATGCAGCCGGTCTCGAGGCCGAGGGCACGGTGGACGCGACCCATGAGCTCGGCCTGGTACTCGGCGAGGTAGTCGTTGACCGTGACGACGTGCACGCCCTTGCCCTCGATGGCGTTGAGGTAGGACGGCAGGGTCGCGACGAGCGTCTTGCCCTCACCGGTCTTCATCTCCGCGACGTTGCCCAGGTGCAGGGCCGCGCCACCCATGATCTGGACGTCGAAGTGGCGCTTGCCGAGGGTGCGCTTGCCCGCCTCGCGCACCGCGGCGAAGGCCTCGGGGAGGATGTCGGTGAGGGACTCACCGTCGGCGAGGCGCGCCCGGAACTCGTCCGTCATGCCGCGGAGCTCGTCGTCGCTCATCGCGGCGAAGTCCTCCTCGATGGCGTTCACCTGGTCGGCGATGTTCTCGAGCTTCTTGATCGTCCGGCCTTCACCGGCACGCAGCAGCTTCTCGACGATCTTCACCACGGGTTGGACTCCTCGTTGCAACGGGCGCGTTCGATCTCGGCCGATGACGTCGACGAGACCCGTTCAGGGTAGTCGAGCCTCGGCTGGGGGCCGCACCTGACGCGGCTCTCCACCCCACTCCAACGCGACTCCCCGCATAATCGTTTCCGGGCCGTCGGCATCCGTGATGACATGCCGTATGCCGTTCCCCGACTCCGTCCCCCGTCTCACCGACGGCGTGGTGCGCCTTCGCCCGCACTCCCCCGACGACGTCGACCGCATCGTCGAGCAGTGCCTCGACCAGGCGAGCAGGCGCTGGACGCAGGTTCCGCGCGACTACACCGCCGACATGGCGAAGGAGTGGCTCACCACCATCGCGGCCGGCTGGGACCAGGCCGACGGGGACGGCGGCCGGCTGTGGGCCCTCGAGGAGGTCGCCGACGACGCGCACCGTTTCCTCGGGACGATCGACCTCCGGCCCCGGGCCGGCGCGCGCGCGGAGATCGGCTACGGCCTCCACCCCGACGGGCGCGGGCGGGGGCTCATGGCCCGGGCCCTGCGGCTCGTCGACCAGTGGTGGTTCGACCAGGGCGGCCGCCGGGTCGACTGGTACGCCGAGGTCGGCAACTTCGCGTCGTGGGCGGTCGCGCGGGCCGCCGGCTACGAGTTCGTCACCACCCTCCCCGAGCACGTCACCCATGGCGAGGGGCACCTCGTCGACGCGTGGTTCGCCTCGATCGGGCGCGACGACCCCGCCGCGCCGCGGGCGGCCTGGCTCGTGCCGCCGGTCCTCGAGGCCGACGGGATCCGGCTGCGCGCGTGGCGCGACGACGACGTCGCGTCGGTCGAGGCACCCGACCACCCGCCGCACTTCGTGCCGTCGCGCGCGATCCCCACCCTCGAGAGCTGGGACGAGTGGCTCGCGCGCCGCCGGTTCTCCATGGCTCGCGGCATCGGCCTCAATTGGTGCATCGCCGACGCGGACACCGACGTCGCGCTCGGCGAGGTCCTCGTCTTCGTCCACGCCGGCACCCTCGCCGACGGCGACACGGCCGAGCTGGGCTACTTCCTCCACCCGCGAGCGCGGGGACGCGGCGCCGCCCGCACGGCCGCCCGCCTCGCCGTCGGTCACGCCTTCGCCCCCGCCGAGCAGGGCGGGCTGGGACTGCGTCGCCTGGTCGCCGAGACCGCCTCGGACAACCTCGCGAGCAACACGGTCCTCGAGTCGGCCGGGTTCACGCGCTGGGGTCACGAGGACCAGGCCACCGCCCCCGACGGGTCCGTGGGCCCGGCCGACCACTGGGAGCTCCTCAGGTAGT
>NZ_AVPL01000120.1 GCF_000768695.1 Knoellia aerolata DSM 18566 | reverse complement strand
CCCAACTCGCCAATTCCCCCGTTCGGCACGGCACCCGCGTTCGCAACGGGGGAATTGGCGAGTTGGGGACGAGCGTGGGCCGGCAGCTCGACGGAGGCGAGGCCGAGCCAGTGGGCCATGAGGGCGAGCTCCTCGTGCAGCTCGCGGACATCGTCGACTCCCCCGCGTCCCGGCTCCCAGGTCAGCCGGCGGAGCAGCAACCGCGAACCCGCCCGGTCGGCCTTGAGGTCGACCCGCCCGACGAGGTCCTCGCCGAGCAGGAACGGCAGGACGTAGTAGCCGTGCACCCGCTTCGCCTCGGGCGTGTAGATCTCGAGTCGGTAGTCGAAGCCGAAGAGCGCCGCGGTCCGGTCGCGCTGCCAGATGAGCGAGTCGAACGGCGACAGCAGCGCCCGGGCCGTGATCCGGCGGGGGCGCCGCGCGTCCCGGTGGAGGTAGGCCGGCCGCTTCCATCCGTCGATGGCCACCGGCACGAGCTCGCCCGACTCCACGAGCGCGTCGATCGCCGGCCGGGCCTGCTCGGGCTTGAGCCGGAAGTAGTCGCGCAGGCACTGGGCCGTGCCGACCCCCAACGCGCGGGCCGCGATCCGGGTCAGCTCGAGGAACGCCTCGTCGTCCGGCAGCCGGGCCTCGATCGACTCGGCCACGTCGCGAAGGTGCGGCGGGAGGACCCGGGACGGGACGGCATACCGGCGTTCGAACTGGCTCGTGCGCCCCGACGAGCTGACCTCACCGGCCCAGAAGAGCTGCTCGATGGCGCTCTTGACGAGCGACCAGTTCCACCCCCACTGGTCGCGGTCGCGCGGCAGGTCGTGCTCGAGCGCCGCCTCGAGCTCCCGGCTCGTGAGCGGGCCGCGCACCCGGACCTCCGCGAGCACGGCGTCAACGAGCGCGGGATGGTCGCGCAGGACGCTCTGCATCCCGCCCCAGGACTCGTCGTGGGCACGGCGCATGCGGAAGGTGAGCAGCGGCCAGGTCGACGGCGGCACGAGAGAGGCCTCGTGCGCCCAGTACTCGACGAGCCGGCGCGGCGCCCGGTCGCGGGCCCGGTCGACGAGGTCGCGGTCGTAGGGGCCGAGCCGTGAGAAGAACGGCAGGTAGTGGCTGCGCGAGACGACGTTGACGCTGTCGATCTGGACGACCCCGACGGTGTCGATGACCCGCTGCACCTGGCGCGAGGTGGACGTCCACGGCGCGGGCCGGGCACGGTCGAAACCCTGCGCCGCGAGGGCGATCCGGCGCGCGGCGACCTGGCTGAGGCGGGTCACCGGCGCGGACGGGGTCATGGCCCCATCCTCGCGGTCCGCACCGACAGCGGTCGGCACCGACGGCGGTCCGCTCAGGCGTCCGGCTCGATGAGGTTGCGGCGCATCGCGTAGAGGGCGGCCTCGACGCGGGAGTGGAGCTGGAGCTTCTCGAGGATGTTGCGGACGTGGTTCTTCACCGTGTTCTCACTGATGAAGAGCATCGACGCGATCTCCTTGTTGGCCTTGCCGCGCGCGACCAGGGCGAGGACCTCGAGCTCGCGGTCGGTGAGGCGCGGGCCCGGCGCGGAGTCCTTGGCCGGCTCGTTGCTCAGGCGCGAGAACTCGGCGATGAGCTGGCTGGCCATGTGCGGGGGGATCATCGACTGCCCGGAGTGCACGAGGCGGACGGCCTCGGCGATCTGCTCGGTCGGCAGGTCCTTGAGCAGGTAGCCGCTCGCCCCGGCCTTGATCGCCGAGAAGAGGTCGGACTCCTCGTCGGAGGCGGTGAGGATGAGGATCTTGGTCCGCGGCGCCTTCTCCTTGATCGCCGTGCACGCCTCGATGCCGCTGTTGCCGGGCATGCGGACGTCGAGCAGGACGACGTCGGGCTCGTACTCGAAGACCTTCTCGACGGCCTCGGCACCCGACCCGGCCTCGGCCACGATCTCGAGGTCGGGCTCCAGACCGATCACCGCCTGCATGCCACGACGGTAGAGGTCGTGGTCATCGGCGATGACGATGCGGATGCGGTTGCGGACCTCCCCCGTGGACGAGGCCCGCTCATCGGCTTCTGGCAGAGGCGGACTCACGTGGCAATCTTGACACGGGAATCCGCCCCTGTCGTTCACTTCGAAAAACAGAGCCCGGCAACTCCGGTCACGAGACGGTGGCGCGCTCCGAGGAGTCGGCGCCAGCGGAGCCCGCACCCGAGGGCGGGGACTGCGCGGCGCTGCCGTTGAGGTCGAGGTGGAGGACGCCGTAGGACCAGCCGCGGCGACGGTAGACGACGCTCGCCTTGTCGGTCTCGAGGTCGTGGAAGAGGTAGAAGTCGTGTCCGACGAGCTCCATCTCCTGCAGGGCCTGGTCGAGCGTCATGGGCGCAGAGGTGTGGACCTTCTCGCGGACCTCGATGGGCGAGTCGCCGTAGGCGGCACCCGCGTCGTCACTGTCGTCGCTCGCGGTCTCGGGCTCCGGGGGCACGAACGCGGTCTTGGCCGCGACCGACTCCGCGGGGTTCCGTCCGCGCTTCACGTGGCGGTCGTGCTTGCGACGCAGTCGCTCCAGGAGCTTGTCGAGGGCCACGTCGAGCGCGGCGTATTTGTCCTCCTCGCACGCTTCGGCGCGCACGACCGGGCCCTTGATGTGACACGTGATCTCCACGCGGTCACAGGCCTTGGCTTGGCGACGGTTCGGCTCGTGGCTGATGACCACGTCGATGCGGCGCGTGCGCGGTGCCAACTGCTGGACCTTGTCCAGCTTCTCCGCGATGTGCTGCCTGAATCGGTCCGAAACGGTCGTGTGGCGTCCGGTGACGACAATGTCCACTGGTCCTCCTGGTTTGGGGTGCGTGCCTGTCGTGTGCCTGTCGAGGGCTAAGAGTGGCGGCACCACCTCCAGGGGGGGATGTCTCTCATGCACTGACGTTAGTCCCCCCGCAGGGGCCTTTCAACCGCGGGGTCCGGGCGAGTTTCGACAGCGACGATTCGCCTCTGCGTGGCTCCGATCGCCGCGCCGAGGACCCGGGCGGCCCCGGCCTCCCGGAGGGCGCGAGCCGCCTCGGCGAGCGTCGCACCGGTCGTCACGACGTCGTCGACGACGACGCAGGCCGCCCCCGCCACGACCGGCTCGAGGCGCTCCCGCACCCGCAGGGCACCGGTGAGGTTGGCCGCCCGGGCGGCCGCGTCGAGGGTGGACTGGTCCTTCGTCACCCGGGTCGTGGCGAGGACGTTCGCCACGACGGCTCGACCGGTCAGGGCCGTCGCGGCGGCGTGGACCAAGGGCAGGAGGGGCGCGTCGCCACGGCGCCTGCGGGCGCGGGGCGACCCCGGCACGGGCACGACGAGGAGCCCCCG
>NZ_AVPL01000093.1 GCF_000768695.1 Knoellia aerolata DSM 18566 | reverse complement strand
CTCGGCTGGCCGGCGCGACCGACCGCCTGGAGTCGGCGCTCGTGGCCGCCGCCTACGAGCGGACCGGCACCGACCCCGCTCGCGACATGCTGCCGGCGCTGGGCGCGCGGGTCGCGATGGCGGCGGTGCGCACCGCCGTCGGAGGACATGTCGCCTCCGGGTTCAGCGGGTCGCTGCGCCGTCGTCTGGACGAGGCGTTCGCGCTCGTCGACCCTCGCTGAGCTGACGGGTTCGCCGGCTCACGAAACGTCCGCCGTCATCGGACTCGGCGGACCGGGAGAATCGCCAACGCCGCGCCCACGGCGCTGACTCCTGCGACGGCATACAGGACTGCGTAGCTCCCGTCGCTCAGGGCGAGGACGGACGGGGCGATGGCCGGGGCGACCGCACTGGGCAGGGCGCCGGCGATGTTGAGGACGCCGAGGTCCTTCGCTGCCGTGTGCGGGTCGGGCAGGACGTCCACCGCGAGCGCCAGGTCGACGGCCATGTACATCCCGAAGCCCAGTCCGCCCACGGCCATCCCGACGAGGTAGCCGTTGTAGCTGCTCGCCGCGGCCAGGAGGAACAGCGCCAGGGCGTAGATGCCGGAGGCGGTGACGACGAAGACCTTCCGCCGCCCCGACCGGTCCGACAGCTTCCCGGCGGACAGCGACGCGGCCACGAGGACACCGGACTGGACCAGCGTCCCGATGAAGATCTGGTGCGGCACCGCAGCCTCTCGGCTCCCGACGTGGTCCAACAGGTAGTACGCCTGGTACGTGGTGAGGAAGGCGAACGCGAGGACGAACGCGAACCGACTGACGAAGACCCAGGCGAATTCCGGGCTACGGCGAGGACTGACCCAGAAGGTCATGACGAGCTGCCGAACCGACCACGCCGGCCGGTCGGCGGGATCCAGTCTGCGGTCCGGGAGGCTGGCGGCGAAGAGGAGGATGAAGAACCCGCCGACGACGCAGGGAGCGAGGAACATCCCGAGCATGTCGCCGTTGAACAGCCTGACGAGGAACGTCCCGGTGACCGAGGCGACCGGAAGGCACATGCCGAGCACGCCTGACACCACACCCCGCTGGGACACGGGCACCCGGTCGGGCAGGACCGCGGCCATCGCGGCGAGCAGGGCGTTGAAGCCGAGCTGGGCCACGCACCATCCGAGCAGGACCACGGGGATGCTGGAGGCCAGGGCCACGGCGACGACGCCTGCGGAGCCCACGAGGAGCCCGCCGACGATCCACGGCCGGCGCCGACCGATCCGGGAGGTGGTGCGGTCACTGAGCGTGCCGAAGAACGGGTTGGCGACGACGGCGATGGCGGCACCGACACCGGCGACGAGCGCGAGACTGTCCGGCGCCTCGTCGAGCCCCACGAGCGAGTTGACCTTGAGCGCGAGGCTCACCAGCAACGGGGCGAGGAAGAGCAGGCTGGTGCTCATGTAGGCCAGCGCGTACAGGAGCAGGAATCGCCACCCCACCGCGGGCAGCGGGCCGTGGTGGGGGTCCACCGCGGCCGTGCCGCCGGCTGCGCTCTCCGCTGGTGTCCCGTCGATCCGTCCAGTGTGCTCCCCACCGCCGGGCGGCACGCCCTAGTCTCGGACGCATCCCCCATCACGGGCTCACGACGGGAGTGGTCATGGCGAGCCCACTCGTCGACACCAAGCTCTTCGTCCCCCGGCTGCGTCCGGGCGCGGTGCCGCGACCGCGCCTCGACGAGCGGCTGCGCCGCGGCTCCGAGGTCGCCCTCACCCTCGTCTCGGCCCCTGCCGGCTTCGGCAAGACCACCGCCTTGGCGTCCTGGCTCGCCGGAGCGACGCCGTCGGACCGCGTGGTCGCGTGGCTGTCCCTGGAGGAGCACGACCGCCGACCCATCTCCTTCTGGACGTACGTGGCGGCCGCCCTGTCGAAGGCCGTCCCCGGACTGGACGCGCTCCCCCTCGTGACCTCGCCCCAGCCCCAGGTCGAGACGCTCCTGACCACCCTCGTCAACGAGCTCGCGGGCAGGGCGAGCGACATCGTGCTCGTGCTCGACGACTACCACCAGGTCGACGGACCCGAGATCGCCCAGGGCATCACGTTCCTGCTCGAGCACCTGCCCCCCAACGTCCACCTCGTCATCAGCACCAGGGCCGATCCGGCTCTCCCCCTTGCTCGCCTGCGGGCCAGGGGCGAGCTCGTCGAGGTCCGCGCGCGCGACCTTCGCTTCACCCGGCAGGAGGTGAGCGAGTACCTCGGCGTCACCGGTCTGGAGCTCGCGGAGTCCGACGCCGCCGACCTGGAGGCCAGGACCGAGGGATGGATCGCGGCGCTCCAGCTCGCAGCCCTCTCGCTGCAGGGGCGCGACGACGTCAGCGGGTTCGTCGCGGGCTTCGCCGGCGACGACCGCTACATCGTGGACTACCTGGTCGAGGAGGTCCTGACTCGCCAACCCGACACGGTCCGCGACTTCCTGCTGTCCACCTCGATCCTCGACCGGTTGAGCGGGCCGCTGTGCGACGCCGTCACCGGACACCCCGGTGGCCGCGCGATGCTCGAGACGCTCGTGCGCTCCAACCTGTTCGTCGTCCCCCTCGACGAACGACGCCGCTGGTTCCGCTACCACCACCTCTTCGCGGACGTCCTCCGGGCCCACCTGGGCGATGAGCGTCCCGGCGACCTCGACGCGCTGCACCGGCGGGCGAGCCAGTGGTACGAGGCGGAGGGCGAGGCGGCGCCCTCGGTGCGGCATGCCCTCGCTGCCGGCGACGTCGACCGCGCCGCCCGCCTGGTCGAGGAGGCCATCCCCACCCTCCAGCGTGCTCGGCAGGACGGGACCATCCGCGGTTGGGTCGACGTCATCCCCGACGAGGTGCTTCGCGACCGGCCCCGGCTCGCCGTCATGTTCGCCGGGGCGCTGCTGTCCGCGGGGGAGCTCGACGGGGTCGAGCAGCGCCTCGACGACGTGGAGCAACGGCTCGGTGACGCGCAGCCCGCCGGACTCGGCGCCACCCTCCAGATGTACCGGGCTGCCCTCGCACTGCGTCGAGGTGACTCGTCCGGCACCTTCAGGCATGCCCAGCTGGCACTCGAACGCGCCGGCGACGGTGACGACCTCGTGCGCGCCGGTGCGTCAGCCCTGTCCGGACAGGCGTCGTGGAGAAACGGCCATCTCGAGGCGGCGCACGCCTCCTACTCCGCCTGCGCCGAGCAGATGCTGAGGCTGGGTCACGTCGCGGACGTGCTCGCGTGCTCGATCACCCTCGCCGACATCCGTCTCACGCAGGGACGGCTGCGGGACGCCTCGGCGACCTACGAGCACGCGTTGCGACTGGCCGGCCACGAGACCTCGCCCCGGGGCGAGGTCCTGCCGGGGACCTCGGACATGCTCGTCGGCCTGAGCGGGATCGCCCTCGAACGCGGCGACCTGCCGACCGCCCTCGACCACCTGACGCGCAGCCGGCAGCTCGGCGAGCGCGGCGGCCTTCCGCAGAACCCGTACCGGTGGAGGGTCGCCCTGGCTCGCGTCAGGGACGCGCAGGGCGACCTCCAGGGCGCACTGGAGCTCCTCGACGAGGCACAGCGGGTCCAGAACACCGACTTCTCCCCCGACGTCCAGCCGATCGCGGCCGTCCGGGCCCGCCTGCTGGCCCGCCACGGGCACATCGACGACGCGCTCGGCTGGGTCACCGGGCGCGGACTGCGTGCCGACGACGAGCTGACCTACCTGCGTGAGTACGAGCACGTCACCCTCGCCCGCATCCTGCTGGCGCGGCACACGGGCGACGACGACGCCATGGCCCAGGTGCATGACCTGGTGCAGCGGCTGCTGGACTCAGCGGAGGCCGGCGGACGCACCGGTACCGTCCTCGAGCTCCTTGTCATGCAGGCGCTGGCCCACCACGTCTCGGGCGACTCCGTCCGTGCCCGCGTGCCGCTGGAGCGCGCGCTCATGCTCGCCGAACCCGAGGACTACGTGCACCTCTTCGCGCGTGAGGGTGCCGGCATGGTCGCGCTGCTCGAAGCGGTCGACGACCACCGCCGGTCGCCGTACGCGCACAGGCTGCTCGCCGCCTGCCGGCAGGAGCTGGACGCCGCGTCTCCTCCGGGGCTCCCGGTGCGAGGTGGCGGACCGGCACCCACCGCACGCCTCGAGGAGCCCCTCAGTGTCCGCGAGCTCGAGGTCCTTCGGCTGCTGGGGACGGACCTCGACGGACCCGGCATCGCGCAGCACCTCGTCGTCTCCCTCCACACCGTGCGCAGCCACACCAAGCACATCTACGCCAAGCTCGGCGTGAACAGCCGACGTGCGGCGCTCACCCGTGCCCGCGACCTGGGCCTCCTGCCGACGACACCGACGTCCTGAGTCCTTCGGGGACGAATCCCCACCGAGGTCACCTCATGTGGGGATGCTCGCTCCCCATCGTGCTTCCTAGGTTTCAGTCAGCCCCACGCTGAGCCTCCCGGACCCACCGGCGCCGGCCAGGGGTCGGAACGGGAGCAACCATGCACCGCGACACGGCCGACCAGCGCGACGGGGCCCGGTACGCGATCCGCGTCCAAGGGCACCTCGACTCCCGCTGGGCCGTGCGGTTCGAGGGCATGACGCTCACCACCGACACCGACGGCACCAGCCTCCTCGAGGGTGCCGTCGTCGACCAGTCCGCCCTGCACGGGCACCTCAGCACCCTGCGCGACATCGGCCTGCCGCTGGTGTCGGTGACGCGGGGTGAACCGCACACACCGACCACCCCGGCCACACCGGTCGATCCACCCACCTCCACCACCACCGCACCCCAAGGAGACTGACATGTCCGCCAGCACCGCGACCCCCAGCGTCGCCACGCTCACGCGTCCGGCACCCGGCGACTGGACCCGCAAGTACGCGTTCGCGACGGGGCTCTTCTACCTCATCACGTTCGCCTCATCCATCCCTGCCGCGTTCTACTTCTTCAGCCCGGTCCTGGACGACCCCAACTACATCATCGGCGCCGGCGAGGACACCCGGGTCGTCATCGGCGCCCTGCTCGAGACGGTCAACGCCCTCGCCTGCATCGGCAGCGCCGTCGCCTTCTGGCCCGTCGCACGACGCCTGCACGAGTCCCTCGCACTCGGCTTCGTCACCACCCGCATGTTCGAGGCGGCCGTCATCATGACCGGGGTCGTCAGCCTGCTCGCCGTCGTCACGCTCCGCCAGGCCGGTGAGAGCGCGGGCACGGACCAGACGTCGTTGGTGACGACCGGTCAGGCCCTCGTCGCCGTCCGCGACTACACGTTCCAGTTCGGGCCCAACATGTCCGCTGCCCTCAACGCGATGATGATCGGCACGATCCTGTACCGCTCACGTCTCGTGCCACGCATCCTCCCGCTCATGGGACTGCTGGCCGTCGTGCCGCTCCTCACCGCCACCGTCGCCACGGTCGCAGGGGTCACCGAACAGGGTTCGGTGTGGTTCGCCCCCGGCGGCGTGCTCATCTTCGTCTGGGAGCTCTCCCTCGGGATCTACCTCGTGGTCAAGGGATTCAAGCCCTCACCGCGGACCGCCGCCGCACCCGCCGACGTCAGCTGACAGGAGCCACCCCATGATCACCGTCGAAGGACTCACCAAGACGTACGGTCCCACGCTCGCCGTCGACGACGTCACCTTCACCGCCTCACCCGGCCGAGTCACCGGGTTCCTCGGCCCCAACGGGGCCGGGAAGTCCACGAGCATGCGGATCCTCGTCGGCCTCACCCGGCCCACGTCCGGAACCGCCACGGTCCTGGGCCACAGGTTCACCGACCTGCCCAACCCGGGACTCGAGGTGAGGGTGCTGCTGGACGCGTCCGCGCAGCATGCAGGCCGCACGGGACGCGAGATCCTCACGCTGAGCCAACAGATGATGGGCCTGCCTCCCGGCCGGGTCGAGGAGATGCTCGACCTGGTCGGCCTGACCCCGACGGAGTCGGGGCGCCGTGTCCGCGAGTACTCCCTGGGGATGCGACAGCGCCTCGGTGTCGCCACCGCCCTCATCGGCGCCCCAGAGGTCCTCATCCTCGACGAACCCGCCAACGGGCTCGACCCCGGCGGCATCCGCTGGATGCGAGACCTGCTGCGGGGGCATGCCGACCGTGGGGGAACCGTCCTGCTGTCCTCCCACCTGCTGCACGAGATCGAGGTCATCGCCGACGACATCGTCGTCATCGGCCACGGCCGCATCGTGGCCCGGGGCACCAAGGCCGACCTCCTCGCAGGCACCGGCACCCTGGTCCAGACCCGCAACCGCGGGCCGCTGGTCGCCGGGCTCGACGCAGCCGGCGTCACGTTCACCGACCACGGCACTCCGTATGCCGGTGCCGTCACCCTGCGCGTCGACGCCGACCCGGAGCTCGTCGGTCGACTGGCGCACCAGGCCGACGTCGCCCTCCTCGGGCTCCGGCCGGCGGACGGTGCCGGCCTGGAGGAGATGTTCCTCGACCTCACCGCCGACACCCAACGAGAGAGCGCAGCCTGATGAGCACCATCGCCCCACCGCACCAGACCTTCCCGACCACCCCACCGAGGCTGCGCCACGGATCCCCCGCACGCATCCCGCTGTCCCGGATCACCCGGGTCGAGCTGCGCAAGTCCCTGGACACGAGAGCGGGGTTCTGGCTGCTGGCCAGCATCGGCATCGCCTCCGTGCTGGCCACCGGTGCCGTCATCGCGTTCGCCCCCACCGACCAGTTCACCTACAGCACGTTCACCCTGGCCATCGGCTTCCCCATGTCGGTCATCCTGCCGATGGTCGCCATCCTCTCGGTCACGGCCGAGTGGAGCCAGCGCAGCGGCCTGACGACGTTCACCCTCGTCCCCCACCGCACCCGGATACTGCTCGGCAAGGCCGTCGCCACCGTGACCATCGCCGTCGTCTCCATGCTCGTCGCCTTCCCCGTCGGCGCCGTCGGCAACGTCATCGGGTCTGCCATCCACGGTGTGCCCACGGTGTGGGACCTCGGGGTGGTCGACGTGCTGTACATGGTCGCCGGCAACACCCTGCTGCTCATGGTCGGCTTCATGCTCGGCGTCCTCCTCCGGAGCTCCACGGCGGCCCTCGTCGCCTATCTCCTCTACGCCTTCGTCGCGCCCACGCTCCTGACCTTCCTCGCGATCAACCAGGCGTGGTTCGCCGACCTGCAGCCGTGGGTCGACCCCAACGTCAGTCAGGACGCCCTGTTCCGGGGCGGCCTCAGCGGCGAGCAGTGGGCCCAGCTCGCGGTGACGACCCTCGTCTGGCTCGTGGTGCCGCTGGCCGTCGGCGTCCGCGCGCTGGTCCGTTCCGAGGTGAAGTAGGGGCAAGCGCCCTCACTCGGTGTCGACGAGGTCCTGGCCGTCGATGGTGCCGGGGTTCTCGTCGATGGCCTCGGCCGCGGCCGTCGGCTCGGCGTCGGCGACCGGGCGGCGGTCGAGGTGAACGCCGGCGATCATGCAGCGCACCGAGCCCCCGGCGAGCTCGATCGTCGGGATGTCCACGGAGACGATCTCGCAGGACTCCTCGATGGCGGCCACCTGGTCCGGCCGCAGGCTGCGCCTCGCCCGCGCCGACATCGCCATGATGTAGCGACGCCCCTCGGGGGTGCGCCCGCACAGCTCGACGGCGTTGCCCGCGAACTCGCGGACCTGCTCCTCGGTCAGCTCCACGACCGTCCGGCCGTTGACCGACAGGCGCTCGCGCACCTGCTCGCGACGCTCCTCGTCGGGGATCATCTCGAGGGCGATCATCGCGACGTCGGTGCCGATGCAGGCGACGACGTTGGTGTGGTAGACCGGCACGCCGTCGGAGTCGACGGCGTCGAAGGCCATCGGCTCGTAGGCGAAGTCGGTGCAGAACCGCTCGAGGACGGCGATGTCCGCCCGGTGCGACCGGGCGGTGTACGCGACGCGCGAGACGTGGTCGAGCACCATCGCCCCGGTCCCCTCGAGGAAGATCCCGTCGGGCTCGAGGCCGGAGTAGTCGACGATCGACTGCACCCGGTAGTCGGACTTGAGCATCTCGAGCACGTCGGCCCGCCGCTCGTGACGCCGGTTCGACGCGTACATCGGGTAGACCGCGACGTAGCCACCGGCGTGGGTGGACAGCCAGTTGTTGGGGAAGACGCTGTCGGGCCGGGTGTGGTCCTCGTCGGCGAAGACGTGGACCGTCACCCCTGCCGCGCGCAGCGCGTCGGCCAGCGCGTCCATCTCGGCCAGCGCCCTGGTCGCCGTCGCGCGGTCCGACTGCCCCGAGGGGATGTCGGACTGGAACGCGTTGTCAGCGGCGGTCGCCGGGTTGGGATGGAACCGTTCGGCGCGGATCAGGATGACGGCAGAGGGGGCCTGTGCACTCACGCACGGAATCTAGACCATCGCGTGTGCCGTCCGGCCGTCGGCCGCTCAGAAGCCGCCCCCGAAGTCGCCGCCGCCGAAGTCGCCGCCGCCGAAGTCCGACCCGCCGCCGACGTCAGAGCCACCGCTGTCGCCCCACCCCGCGCCACCGGCGTCCGCGCCGCCCGTGTCCGCGCCGCCCGCGTC
>NZ_AVPL01000092.1 GCF_000768695.1 Knoellia aerolata DSM 18566 | reverse complement strand
GGGAGGGTGGGCAGGCGGGGAGGGGGTGTTCAGGTGAGGACGAGCTCCAGGGGGCGCTCGTGGAAGGTGGCGAGGCGTTCGGCCGCCTCGGCGATGCCGTCGCGTTCGGCGGCGGTGAGGGCGACCTCGGGTCGCACTGTGACGACGGCCTGCGTCGGACCCACCGTGCGCTTGAAGGTGCCGACGTCGTGTCCGTCGACGACGACGATCCCGCCACCGGCCTCCGACACGAGCCGAGCCCGGTCCGCGTCCCGGTTGCGACGGAGGAACCCCGTGCTCGGGTAGGTCAGGGCAGCCTCGTCGAACGTCGACAGGAGGTAGGCCGGGTGCGGTCGGGTCGTGCGCCCCGACACCGACGGGTCGAACCACAGCGTCTCGCCCAGGCACTCGACCTGCTCGAGCGGATGTGAGGCGACCAGCGACGCCGAGGTGGTGAGCTCGGCTGTGGCGGAACGGATCTTGGTGAGCGTCAGGCCGCTCCAGCGCTGCAGGTCGCGCTCGGAGGCGGGTCCGTGCCCGGCGTAGAAGCGGTGGGTCAGCTCGACGGCGGCCTGCTCGCGGGACCACCCGTCGGACTCCGTGCGCGCGACGACGTCGTCGACGAGGGCGTAGGTGTGCTCGACGCCGCGCGGCGGGCCCGAGCAGATGACCGAGCGCACCTCGGCCGTCATGAGCTGGTGCGCCATGGCCTCGCCGGGCCCGGGTAGCCCTGCGTCGGCGAACGCCGGACCGAGCTCCTTGCGGGTCATGGTGCGGCCGTCGGCGAGCAGCTGGCGCAGCAGCTCGATGCCGCGCTCCTTGACCTCCGGGGTGACCCCGAGCTGGCGGTGGCGTGACGCGGCCGACGTCTCGACCTTGGCGCCGGTGAGCGACTGGATCCAGCGGAGGTCCTCGGGCACGACGTGGTGCCAGGTGGGCCGCAGGACGTGGGTGCGCACCCAACCGCCGGCCGACTGGGCAGCCAGCACACCGGCATACGTCGTGTCGCGTGAGCGCATCGCGAGGGAGTGGGCGGCGAGCGGCGCGTCCTGGCTCTGCACGCAGGTGAGGAGGCGGACCGCATCGGCGGCGTGGGGGAGCGGCGCGGACGCGAGGCGCTGGACGGCGAGGCGTCGTCGCAGCACCCACGCGTGGGTGACGGTTCGGGTCACGACGTGGCCCCCGCGCGCGACAATGGGGGGATGGAGCGGAGCACGAGCGTGGACATCGAGGCGGCGCCCGACCGGGTCTGGGACGTCATGAGCGACGTCGAGCGGTGGCCGGAGTGGACCGAGACGGTCACCGCGGTCACCCGCCTCGACGCGGAGCCTCTGGGCCTCGGCTCGCGGGTGCGGGTGGAGCAGCCGAAGCTGCCGCCGACGGAGTACGTCGTGACGGAGTTCGACCCGGGCCGGGGGTTCACGTGGGTCGCGACGGGGCTGGGCGTGCGGACGACCGCGAGGCACACCATCGCGGCACGACCCGAGGGCGGTTCGCGCGTGGTCCTGGCCGTCGAGCAGGCCGGTCCCGTCGGCAAGGTCATGGGGCGGCTGTTCTTCACCGGGCTCACCGACCGCTACCTCGCGACCGAGGCGGCCGGGCTGAAGGCGCGCAGCGAGTCGGGCTCATGAGGCCAGCGTCCGGCGCATCGTGAGCCGCGGCATCCCGCTGGCCGTCGCCGCGGTGGTGCCGACGACCTCGAACCCGGAGCGCTCGAACATCGCCCTCGTGCCGACGAACGCCATCGTGAGGTCCATCCGGCCCGAGGGGTCGACGGGGTGCGACTCGACCGCCGGAGCGCCGCAGGACGCCGCGTAGTCGACGGCTCCGTCGATGAGGTGCCGGGTCACGCCGCGCCTGCGGTAGCCGCTGCGCACGACGACACAGACGATGCTCCACACGGGCACGTCGTCGGTGGGGAGCATGAGCGTCGACTTCGCGAGGCGGGTGATCTCGGTACGGGGGCCGATGTTGCACCACCCGACCGGGGTGCCGTCGAGGTACGTGACGACGCCCGGAGGGTGCTCGCGCTCGCACAGCGCCCTCATCGCCCGCTCGCGCTGGTCCGAACCGTCCCCGCCGAGCTCGGTGATCTCGGCCGCGGTGAGCCGGTGCGAGAGGCACCAGCAGTGCGTCGCGCGACGGTTCCGGTTGACGACGTCGGCGAAGTCCTCGAACCGCTCCGGCGTGACCGGGTGCGTCTCCCACACGGTGTCCGTGGTCATGGGCCCATCGTGCCGCGAACGCCCGACAGGCGGGGCTGGTCACGCGCCCGGCACACCCGGCTCGCGAGCCGGGTGTGCGCTCGCGAGCCTCATCGATCCGGCTCGGGAGGCCAGCACTGGCTGGCGAGCCGGGTCGCTGCACGCGGGAACAGATCCGCCCGAAGTGTAGTTGTGTAATGGTGTAAGCACTGCAAGAGAGGGAGGGCCCATCATGAGGTCCGAGCACCACCACACCCACCCCGACTCCGAGGACACCCCGCGTCCCACCGGTCGAGGCCGTCACGGCATGCCCGGTCGTGGACCCGGCGGTCCGCGCGGCGGCGGCCGGGATCGCGGTCCCGGCATGGGCCGGCCCGGCGGCTGGCAGCAGGCCGACGTCCCCAGCGCCGACGACGCCCGTGACTGGTTCACCGGGCGCCTGCCCGACGACTGGTTCACCGACGTCGACATCCGCGTCGACCGCGACGAGATCACCATCATCGGCACGCTTCCCGACGAGCTCGGCGACGCGGAGAACAGTGCCACCATCGAGGGCCGGATCAGCCGCTGGCGCAGCGACACCAAGGACCGGCGCATCGAGATCGCCCGCGAGGCCGAGTCCCGCTACGAGCGCAAGGTGTCCTGGGGCGTGCGCCTCGGCAGCACCGAGGCGCTCTTCACCCACCTTGCCGCCCCGGTCATGACGCGCCTGCGCCAGCCGGAGCGCCAGGTGCTCGACACCCTCGTCGACGCCGGCGTCGCCCGATCCCGCAGCGACGCCCTCGCCTGGTCGGTCCGGCTCGTCGGCCAGCACGCCGACGAGTGGCTCGGCCAGCTCCGCGAGGCCATGAGCGAGGTCGACAAGCTCCGCTCCCAAGGTCCCGGTCTCTGACCCGACCCACCCCGATCCGTATGCCGTCCGCTCACCGAGAGCGGACGGCATACGGAATGGTCAGGGCGCGTCAGCGCCTCGGACCACGGGTGGCCAACTGCGTGACCGCCTCGGAGGCGTCGCGCGCCTCCTCGAGCGACCCGAGGTGGAACGGGTCGTGCGTCGTCTCCACCTCGATCCCGCACTGCGAGGCGTTGACGTAGACGGTCGCGCTGTAGGTCGGCACCCCGTCCTCGTCCAGCCCGGTGTCGGACGCGCTGGCCGCCTGGTCGAGCGGGGCGTTCACGGCGTGGACGGCACTGCCGTGCCACTGGTG
Organism: Knoellia aerolata DSM 18566; assembly: GCF_000768695.1. GTDB lineage: Bacteria > Actinomycetota > Actinomycetes > Actinomycetales > Dermatophilaceae > Knoellia > Knoellia aerolata. Next base: position 5,432 of record NZ_AVPL01000092.1, on the reverse strand, counting down.
CCAGTCGTCCTCGTCGTTCGCCACGGACCACAGCGTCGGCAGCACCCGCAGGTGACCCCGAGCCGTCCGCCCATGGACGTAGAGGAACGAGTGCATGAACCCGCCCCGCCACGGGTCGAAGTAGGGATCGCCCTCGTCGGTGGACACCTCGGCCCCGCCGACCGCCCAGCCGCCCTCGTCCAGCCCGAAGACCCGGGAGTACGCGCCGCCGTCGAGGACGCCCAGCCCGACGGCTTCGTCCGGGGTCGGCCAGTAGACGGCCTCCATGTGGCCGGCCCGGGTGTCCCAGCCCCAGAAGCCCTCGCCGGCAGCGCTGCCGTCGTCCTTGACCTCCCACGGGATGGCGTCGATGCCGACCCGGTCCATGGTCACGACCGTGCCGTCGGCGCGCCACAGCGTGGGGTCGTAGTCGGTCCAGTGCGGGTTCTGGGGACGCTTCGCCTTGGCGATGAGCCCGACCCGGTCGCCACGGGCGTTGATGCCGGCGGCGTTCGACATGGAGCCGGTCGACTCGAGTCGGAACGGCGACTCGTCGGCGCGGTCCCAACCGACGGCGCTGAAGCCGTTGCGTCGCTCACTGCCCGAGCCGACGCCGTGGACATCGCTCCCGACCAGCTCGCCGGTGTCGTTGACCCGACGGGCGTATGCCGTCGTGTCGGCCGCAGCTCCCACAGAGGCGTCCACGACGGTGAGGTCCATCGTCGTGATGTCGAGGACCCAGTTGACGATGCTTCCGTCCGGGTCCTCGCTGGTCCCGTTCGCGAGACCGGTCGAGGTGAGCTCGAGCGCGATGTCGGCGAACCGGCCCAGACCGGTGTCGACGGGCTCGGGCGCTCCGTCGAGCCCTCTCCAGATGACGGCACGCTGCCGCTGCTCACCGTCCTCCATGACTTGGTAGTTGCCGTAGTAGGTCGTCGTCCCGTCGACCACCTCGATGTCCAGGACGCCGGCGTCGAACCCACCGGGTGGCGGAGGGAGCTCGACGAGCCGGCAGACGGACGAGCCGGGGGTTCCGAACGCGGAGGACGCCGTCGACGTGGCGACTGCGGTGAGGGTGATCGTGAGGGCGGCGGTGGTCGCGGCTGCGACGGCCCGGGGTCGAGGGTGCATGGACGTGCCTTCCTGATGGGGGGTGCGCGGCCGGTCCCGACCCGCTCCAGCCAGACTCCGGGGCCCCGGTCGCGAGGCGGTCGCGGTCCGGTCGCGCCCCCCTTCGCCTGCCCCCACCCCCGACTGATTGCGCATTCCGCCCCCACGCGAAGGACTGATTGCGCATTGCGGCGGGCGGTTTGCGCAATCAGTCGGACCGCTGGGAACGGAATGCGCAAGAAGTCGGGGAGGGGGGGTCAGGTGGGGCAGGTGGTGGGGACCGGGCGGCCGGGGAGGACGATGGCGGCCTCGTCGACGGTGAGGTTGCGGTTGGCAGCGGAGCAGGCTGCCGCCACCCATGCCTCGCGGTCGACGCTGAGCCGCACTCGGCGGCTGGAGTCGTAGAGCACTTGGACGTGCTGGGCGTCGGGGAAGTGGATGAAGCCCCAGGCCTGCTCGTCGACGACCGGCTTGCCGTACGGCCGCCACGTCCCCGTGTCCCACAGCGTGAGGTCGCCGTCGGTGCCCAGGGTCGCGAGCACCGAGCCGTCCGGACTCACGGTCGCACCGATGACGAACCCCGCTGCGATGAGGCGCTTCGGCGCAGCAGGCTCGAGGGTGTCCGCCCGAAGGAAGCGGACCCAGCCCGCGAAGTCACCCGCGATGACCGTCTTGCCGTCCTTGCTCCACGTCACCGCGCCGACGAGCTGCTTCGCGGTGTTGAGACCCTCGAGGCGCCTCACCTCACGCATGGTCGCGACATCGACGAGCACCAGGGCGTCGACGCGAGCCACGGCAGCCGTCCGGTCGTCGGGGGAGAGGGCGATCTGCGGGACCTGGTCGCCCCGCATCGGCTCCGGGTCCAGGTCGCGAAGGTGCCCGGTGACGCGGTCCGAGCGCAGGTCCACGGACATGACTCCGTGCACTCCGTTGGCGACCGCCCGGGTCCCGTCGGAGGACACGTCGAGCGAGAACCCCGGCTCTGGCAGGGACACGACGCCGACCTGCCTGCGCGACGCGACGTCCCAGAGGTACAGCGCCCCCTTGTCCTCGACGAGGTCGAAGTCCTCGGTGAACCACATCGCCGACACCAGCGCCGTGCGGCCGTCGGGCACCATCGCCACAGTCGTCACCTGGCAGCCGCACTCCTCGGCGTCGGGCACGGGCAGGTCGCCCACCTTGGCACCCGAGGTGAGGTCGACGAGCTCGGCGGTGTTGGGCTTGTCGTCGTAGAAGTGGACCGAGACCCCGACGTCCCCGGTGACGGGCGCCTCGCCGGTGTAGACCCTGGCCTCGATCGAGTCGTCGGCGATGATGGTCCGCGTCCCCGAGAGGTCGAACCCGACCGCCGTGCCGTCGCGCCCCGCCGTCCACAGCAGGTCCTCGTCCGGGCCGGCGAAGACCGCGCCGAGCACGGAGCCCTTGTGCCCCTCGAGCAGGTGGAGGTGGTCCATGGTGGCGGCGTCGTAGACGTTGACCGCCGCGTCGCTCCCGACCGCCAGCCTCGTTCCGTCGCGGGTCCAGCTCCCGGCCCGCGGATCGCCGTCCAGCGGGACCGGCGCCCCGACCTCCTTGAGGGTGGCCGTGTCGATGAGCGTGACGGTCTGGCCGGACGCGCTCCTCGTGACGACCGCGGCCCGGTCGCTCCGGGGGGAGACGGCGATGATCTCGCCGGGTACCCGGGCCGGGGCACGTGCCCCACGGGTGTCGATGACGACGGTGCCCGAGTCCGGATCGAAGCCGGCGCCGCGGCTCGCACGACCGTCCGGCCAGATGACCAGGTTCTCCATCGCGGCCTGGCTGTATGCCGGCCACGCGACGGAGCCGCGCACCCTTCCGGTGGTGGGGTCGACGGCATACAGGCGCGTGTCGGTCTGGACGTGGAAGGTGCCGGATCCGTCGAACCCGCCCCAGTGCAGGTACGGCGGTCTGTCGCTCGCCGGGTCGGCCGGCAGGTCGGCGGACGAGAGCTCCCACATCACCGAGCCGTCGCGCGCGTCGAAACGGGTGAGGACGGACGTCGGGTCGCGACCGAGGGTCCCGAGGATCCCGGCACCGTCAGGGGTGACGCCGAGGTTGGCGACCTGGGCGTCCTCCGGCGTGTCCACCTGCCACCGGGTCTCGCCGGTCAGGGCGTCGATGGCCCAGAGCCGTCCCCGGTTCTCGCTGACGTAGACGGTGCTCCCGTCCGGACTCACGGCGTTGCGCAGGAAGCGGTTCGTCGTGCGCACCCGGTGCACCACGGAGGGCTGGCGGGCGAGCAGCGTGAGCAGCCCGCCATAGGTCTCGGGACTCCGCTCGAGCCTGGTCGCCTCGATGGCCGTGAGGAGCGCCGTGTCCGGGTAGTCCATGGTGAGCGAGGTCGCCGCCAGGCGTCGGGCGTCCGCGCTGACGGCGTTCGCCGAGGCCTCCTGGCGCGACCGCCACGCGAGCAGGCCGGCGACGAGCGCCGCGACGAGGACCGTGCCGATCCCTGCGACCAGCCAGCGGAGCCGCCGGTTCTGGCGAGCGGTCGCCGTCGCGCGTTCCTCCACCTCGCGCTGCGCCGCCTCCGAGGCGGACCGGCTCGCGTCGAGGAACGCCCGCTCCACAGTCGTCAGCTCGTCGGGTCGGGCCTGTGCGACCTCGAGTCCCGACCCGAGTCGCGTCCCGGACCACAGGGCCGTCGGCTCACGTCCTTCGGCGTCCCACTCGCTCGCGGCGAGCGCGAGCCGGCGCTGCACCGAGCGCCCAGCGGCGTCCTCGACGAGCCACCCGCGCAGCCGCGGCCACTCACGGAAGAGCGCCTCGTGCGCGACCTCGACGTGCCCGTTGGTGACCGTGAGCAGCCGGGAACGTGCGAGCTCGTCGAGGGCGGCGCGAACACCCCTGTCCGGCAACGCATCGAGCTCGGCGAGCGGGACCCGACGACGCACCACCCCAGCACCGTCCCCCGGCCCGGTGAGGCGCAGCAGCAACGCGCGCGCGCTCTGCTGCTGCTCACCGGTGAGCCCGTCGAAGCACTCCTCGGCCAGGGTGGCGATGGCGCCGCTCAGCCCGCCGGTCCTCATGTATGCCGCATAGGTCAGGTTCGCGCCGTCGCGCTGCTCCCAGAGCTGGCTGAGCGAGGTCGAGAGCAGGGGCAGCAGTCCCGGTTCGGCCCCGGCGTCGGAGACGATCGTGTCCGCCAGCCCCTCGTCGAGCCGGAGCCCGGCGGCGGCGGCCGGACGGTCGATGGTGCGCCGGACCTCGGCCGAGGTCGGCGCGCCGACGAGGACGGTCGCGTCCCCGAGCAGGGCGGCCAGCCCGGCGTGCCCGGCCAGCTCCCCGGTCCGGTCGGCACGCAGGGCCACGACGAGGGTGACGTCCGAGCGCGGGTCGGTGGCGAGCTCGGCGAGGGTGTCGAGGAACTGCTCGCGCTCCTGCTCGTCGTCGCAGAGCGTCCACGCCTCCTCGAGCTGGTCGACGACGAGGACGGTCCGGCTGTCGACGTCGACGTCGGCGCGGATGAGCTGGCTGATGAGGTCGCCGACGTCGGTGTGGCCGCGACCGAGGGCGGCACGTGCCAGCTCACGCAGCGGGTGCGGGCCGGGTCGCATGACGACGACCGACCACGCGGCGCTGCCCGGCAGCACGTCGGCGGCGAGGGAGGCGACGAGCCCCGCGCGCAGGGCCGACGACTTCCCGGACCCGGACGCCCCGACGAGGCCCACGGCCCTGGCGGAGGCCACGCGGGCGACGAGCTCGGCCACGAGACGTTCGCGGCCGGCATACCACCGGGCGTCCTCGACGTCGTAGGCCGCGAGCCCACGCCACGGGCACTCGCCCGGGTCTGCGTCGCCGACGGGGGTGGCAGCGGTCTCGCGCAGGTCGACGACGCTGTCGACGAGGTCGGCGCGGGCGCTCGCGAGGGAGGTGCTGCTGAGGTCGGTGCGGCGGGCGGCGGCCTCGACCCGTTGGGTGGCGTGGGCGCGGGCGCGGGCGGTGGCGGCGTCGTGGACCGCGCCGGGCCAGCCACGCGACTGCGCGAGCACCGGCTCGAGGGCGACGTCGACGGCTTCGGCGGGGAGGTAGTCGGCCAGGACCTCGCGGACCTCCGCAGGACCCAGCGGCTGGAGGTCGAGGACGGCGTCCGCGTCGGCGGTGGTGTGGGCCCCGGCGAGCCGCAGCGTCATCGTCGCGGGCAGCGTCGCCTCGACGTGGTCGGCGACGAGGAGGAGGGGACGACCGGGCTCGAGGGGCGCCTCGTCCGGGGGGGAGTCGGCCGCCGCGTAGCGCACCTCCGCCCCGCCGCGCGCGACCTCCGCCGCGAGGTCCGAGGCCAGGGTCGAGGCGCCGGCGCCCACCGGCCCACGGACGAGGAC
>NZ_AVPL01000091.1 GCF_000768695.1 Knoellia aerolata DSM 18566 | reverse complement strand
GAGGCGGCGCGGGCCCACCGCCGGCGACGGCGCCGGATCGGGGCAGGAGGCCTCGCCGCCGTCACCGCCCTCGTCGTGGGCGCCGCCGTCGTGCCGCGCGGTCGCGACCTCGCGGACCGGCCCACCGTGGAGCGCACGTCCCCGGATCCGTCCCTCGCGACCGAGTGGGACCCGAGTGAGGTCGACGTGCTCGGGCTCGCCGCCCAGGTGGGCCCGACGGCCCGCCAGCTGGCGTCGCTGCCGAGGATCACCGACCTCACGAGGAGCCAGCTCGCGCTCCCGGAGGTGCTCGCGTTCGGGCCCGACACCCGCATCCCCTCCCTCAGCGACGTCGGCGGCAGTGGTGCGCCGGTCCGGGCGGTCCTGCTGCGGCACGCCCCGGAGGGCCTGCGTGCCGTGCTCTTCCGTCCGACCCTGGCCAGCCCCTACGTGCTCGTGGACACCGTGCCGCTCGTGCCCACGCTCGACGAGGGCGGCAACCTCGACGAACCGCTGGAGGTGAGGGCGATCGCCGACGACCGCCGCCACGTCATGTTCGTGCAACCGGGCAAGGTGCACGTCCTCGACGCCTTCACGGGCGAGGTGCGGACCTTCCCGGTCGCTGACCGCCACCTCGAGGAGGGCGGCTGGGTGGGGGAGGACCTCGTCGTGTGGTCCGAGACCCTCCGCTTCCGGATCACCCCGGCGACCGGGCAGGTGAGGCGGGTGTCGGAGCTCGTGTCCCCGGCCCGACACGAGGTGGAGGTCGAGGGTACCGACGGTCTCCGCGTCCTCGGCTTCGACGAGCGCGGCACGGTGTCCACCACCCGTACCGGGCCCAACCTGCTGGGCGCCGTGTGGGGGTCCACCTTCACCAACGACGACGACCAGCTCGCCACGGGTGGCTTCCTCAGCGAGCCCGCGGCGCTCGAGCTCAACCGGCAACGCCCCCAACGGCTGTTCCAGGGCGTGCTCACGCTCGACGCCGAGAGCCTGGCGAGGGGCCGGCTGCTCGTCGCGCCCGAGAGCGAGGGAGTCCGGGTCGGGTGCTGCGAGGTCCTCGGGTGGGCCTACCTGGACGAGGTCCTCGTGCGGTGGCGGGACACCGACCTGCTCACGTGGAACGCGCGCACCGGAGCCCTCCGGCGCGTGTCGACGCTGCCCGGGCGCCAGCAGGACCCCCCGATCGTCGACAGTGCCGCATGGTCAGTCGCCCTCGCCCCCTGAGCCGGTCGCCACCGGTCGGTCGGGGTCGGTGACCCAGTGGCTCCAGGAGCCGACGTAGGGCGTGGCCTCGACGCCGGCGAGGTGCAGCGCCAACGCGGTGTGCGCCGCGGTCACACCCGAGCCGCACGAGGTCCCGACCTGCGTCGAGCCGTCCACACCGAGGTCGCTGAAGTAGGCCCACAGCTCCTCGGGTGGGCGGAAGCGGCCTTCGGCGTCGAGCTGGTCGGCCATCGGGGCGTTGCGCGCGCCGGGGATGTGACCGGCGACCGGGTCGATCGGCTCGGTCTCACCCCGGAACCGCTCCGACGTCCGGGAGTCGAGGAGGATCCCGTCCCGCGCCACCCGCGCCGCGCCCTCGGCGTCGAGGACGGGGAGGGAGCCGGGGGTCACCACCACGTCACCGGGCGTCGGGGACGGGACCCGGTCCGTCACGGCGAAACCGGCGGCCCGCCACGCGGCCAGGCCGCCGTCGAGGACGCGGACGTCGGTGAGGCCCGCCCAGCGCAGGACCCACCAGGCCCGAGCAGAGGCGAGCGAGGTCTGCTGGTCGTAGACGACGACGGAGTCGCCGTCGCGGACCCCGACGGCGCGCAGTCCGGCCTCGAGCACGGACGGCTCCGGCAGCGGGTGGCGACCCCCAGGACCGGGTGGGCCGGCGAGGACCTCGTCGAGGTCGAGGTGCGCAGCGCCCGGGAGGTGCGCTGCGGCATACAGGGCGGGTCCGTCGCCGGAGAGCGTGTACTGGACGTCGAGGACACGCACCCTGCCGGCCTCGACGAGGGACGCGAGCCCGGCGGGCGTGAGGAGCGTGGACATGTCCCCAGTGAACCAGTGGGAGAATCGTGCAGCCATGACTGCCGCACCCGCCACCACGCCGACCCCCGTCCTGCCCCCGCTGCGGATCGGGCGACACACGATCGGGTCACCCGTCGTGCTCGCCCCGATGGCGGGCATCACCAACCGGGCGTTCCGCCGGATCTGCCGCGAGTACGGCTCGGCCGGCTCCGAGACCGGCGGCGCGAGCGGCGCGACGAGTCTCTACGTCAACGAGATGGTCACCTCGCGCGCGCTCGTCGAGCGGACCCCCGAGACGATGCGCCTCATCAGCCACGGACCGGAGGAGCACCCGCGCTCGGTCCAGCTGTACTCGGTCGACCCCGTCACCGCTGGACTCGCCGCGCGGATGCTCGTCACCGAGGACCTCGCCGACCACATCGACCTCAACTTCGGCTGCCCCGTGCCCAAGGTGACCCGCAAGGGCGGGGGTGCGGCGCTGCCGTGGAAGACCGAGCTGTTCCGCGGCATCGTCGGTGCCGTCGTCCGGGAGGCGCAGCGCCACGACGTGCCGGTGACCGTCAAGATGCGGATCGGCATCGACGCCGACCACATCACCTACCTCGAGGCGGGCCGGATCGCCGAGGGTGAGGGCGTTGCCGCCGTCGCGCTGCACGGACGGACCGCGGCCCAGGCCTACTCGGGCCAGGCCGACTGGTCCGCGATCGCGCGGCTCAAGGAGGCCGTGACGAGCGTGCCCGTGCTCGGCAACGGTGACATCTGGTCCGCGGACGACGCGCTCGAGATGGTCCGCCAGACCGGTTGTGACGGTGTCGTCGTGGGCCGCGGATGCCTCGGGCGACCGTGGCTGTTCACCGACCTCGCCGCCGCGTTCGCCGGGAGGACGACACGGGTCCAGCCCGGTCTGCGCGAGGTGACCGACACCCTGTCTCGGCATGCGCGACTGCTCGTCGACTTCTACGACCGGGACGAGCAGCGCGGCTGCCGTGACATCCGCAAGCACATCGCCTGGTACCTCAAGGGCTTCCCCGCGGGGTCGACCGTCCGCAACCAGCTCGCCCTCGTCGACAGCCTCCAGGCACTCGACGACCTCATCGGTGGCATGGACCTCGACGCACCCTGGCCGGGCGAGCCCGCCGAGGGGCAGCGCGGTCGCGCCGGGTCGCCGCGGGTCGTGGCCCTGCCCGAGAACTGGCTGCGCTCGCGGGAGCTCGACGACGCCCAGCGTGCCCAGGTCGCGCAGGCCGAGCTCTCCGTCTCCGGCGGCTGACAGGATGGCCCCATGGGCCAGATCGGGGTGCCGGGAGGGTCGGCCGAGAGGCCGGCGACGTTCTTCCGCGACGCGGCGGAGTTCCGCGCGTGGCTGGAGGAGAACCACGAGAGCGCGACCGAGCTGTGGATGGGGCTGCACAAGAAGCACGTGAGCGACCGCGGTCTCACCTGGGAGGAGGCCGTGCCGGTCGCGCTCTGCTTCGGCTGGATCGACAGCGTGTCGCAGGGCATCGACGACGACAGCAGGCGGCAGCGGTGGACGCCGCGCAAGAAGGCGAGCACGTGGAGCGCTGTCAACATCGCGCACGTCGAACGGCTCACCGCAGCCGGCCTCATGCGACCGGCCGGGATCGCCGCCTTCCAGAGGCGCATCCCGGAGCGCAGCGGGATCTACGTCTACGAGGCCGGCCGGGGACTCGACGACTCCCAGCGCTCCCGGCTGCTGGCGGACCCCGCCGCGGCCGCGTTCTGGGAGGCGGCGACCCCGACCTACCGGCGGATCGCGGAGAACTGGGTGGTCACGGCCAAGCGCGAGGACACCCGTGAGAAGCGCCTGGCCCAGCTCGTCGGCGACTGCGCGCACGGCCGCCTCATCGCCGGCCAGCGCTACGGCACCACACCGAGGTGGGTCGAGCGGGCTGCCGCGGCCGCCGCCGCCGCGGAGGGTGGCGCCGACGGTGGTGACGAGGACTAGCCGCCCGGCTGGTCCACGAGGTGCTCCGGCGGCGGCAGCGCCTCGATGGCGAACCCCCACTGCGAGAACACCGAGGTCGTGACCTGCCCGCCGAGGGTCACGACGAGCTCGACGGGCCGCTCCTGTCCGTCCGCGCACAGGCGCGCGGTCGCCGCGCCCGTGGGCGTGGGGCTGGGCGAGGGCGTGTCGCCCGGCTCGGCGCCGATGTCGGTCTCGGCCAGGGTGAGGGCCTCGACCGGGTCGAGGACGAAGGCATGGCAGGTGCTGGGCACCTCCCGCACGGTCTCCTCGGTCGGCGCGGCCACCGACGTGGCGGCCCCGAGCACCCCGAGCAGCCCCTCGGGACTGAGGCCACGCAGGCGTGCCGCCGTCTCGGTGTCGTCGAGCCGGGTCCACCGGTTGGTCGACTTCCGCTCGCTCTGGTCCTTGAGGTGACCCACCCCGTCCACGACGTTGAGGGTCCAGATGTCGTCGCCGACGTGGAGCACTCGGGCGGACGGGGGAACGGTGAAGGCCACCTCGATGTCCTCGTGGGTCCAGTCCTCACCGTCCTGCGCCGTCCGGGTGACGACGACCGAGCCGGCACGCTGCGTCGCGTCCCGCGCGGCCGAGACGACGTCGGCGGGATCCCGGGTCGGGGACGGTGCAGGCCCCGGTGCGTCGAGGGACGGCGCGGAGGGCGACGGCGACGACGCGGGCGCGCCGAGGGACGGTGGCGGGACGGGTCGGCCACCGCTGGCGCACGCACCGAGGACGAGGACGGGAACCAGCACGCCAGCCACCCGGAGCACCACTGCGCGCACCGCCACCTCTTCCACAGTCGGAGTCAGGGCCACCCTATGCGGCGGACCTCGACCCCCTAGGGTCGTCTGGTGACGTACACCGCCCGGGACCGGGAGCGCTGGGTCGCCGAGGACCCGGCCCACAAGCGCGCCGACCGAGACGACTTCGCCCGCGACCGGGCCAGGCTCGTCCACTCCGCGTCGCTGCGCCGGCTGTCCGCGAAGACGCAGGTGCTCCAGCCCGGCAGCGACGACTTCGTCCGCAACCGCCTCACGCACAGCCTCGAGGTGGCGCAGATCGGACGGGAGTTCGGTGCCGCCCTCGGCTGCGACGCCGACGTCGTCGACACCGCCTGTCTGGCCCACGACCTCGGTCACCCGCCCTTCGGCCACAACGGGGAGACGGCGCTCAACGCCATCGCCGCCGACATCGGCGGGTTCGAGGGCAACGCCCAGACGCTGCGCATCCTCACCCGCCTCGAGCCGAAGCGCTTCCAGGCGGACGGCCGCCCTGCCGGGCTCAACCTCACCCGGGCCTCGCTCGACGCGGCCACGAAGTACCCGTGGGCCCGCGGCGAGGCGCCGACGCCGACCGCCAAGTTCGGGGTGTACTCCGACGACCTCCCGGTCTTCGAGTGGTTCCGGGCCGGCGCCCCCGCGACCCAGCGCGCCTTCGAGGCCGAGGTCATGGACTGGTCCGACGACGTCGCGTACTCGGTGCACGACGTCGAGGACGCGATCGCCTCGGGGCGGCTCGACCCCCGGCTCCTGCTCGACGGCACCGACGTCGACGCGGTCCTCGAGGTCGCGACCGCCGCCTACGCGACCGACCTCACCACCGATGCCCTCGGCGCCGCGCTGGAACGGATCATCGCCACGGGCACGGTGCCGACGGCATACGCCGGCACGCGGGTCGACCTCGCCCGGCTCAAGGACATGACCTCGAGGCTCATCGGTCGCTTCGTCCACGCCGTCGAGATCGCCACCCGCGAGCGGCACGGCATGGGTGACCTCGTCCGCCTCGAGGCGGACCTCGTCGTGCCCGACGACACCCGGGCGGAGTGTGCCGTCCTCAAGGCGGTCGCGGCGCACTTCGTCATGAACGTCGCCGAGCGGGTCGAGCTCATGGCGGGGGAGCGCGACATCGTCGCCGACCTCGTCGCGGCCTACCGGGAGGACCCCTCGCGCCTGGACGCCGACCTGCTGGCCGACCACGAGGCCGCGCCCCACGACGAGGCGGCGCTGCGGGTCGTCGTCGACCAGGTCGCCTCGCTCACCGACGTGCGGGCGCGCCACCTCCACCGCGCCTGGTGCTGACGGGCGTCAGCGCACGACGTCGAGGACGGTGAGCTGGACCCCGTTGGCGTATGCCGCGTGCTCCGTCAGCGTGAACCTCGTCTTCGCGGCGTCGCTCGAGAACAGGCGCTTGCCACTGCCGAGGACGACCGGGAAGACGAGCAGGTGGTAGCGGTCGACCAGCCCGGCCGCGGCCAGGCCCTGGGCGAGCCGGGCGCTCGCGTGGACGAGGATCGTGCCCGGCTCGTCGGACTCCTTGAGCGCGGCGACCTCGTCGAGGCCGCGCAGGACGGTGGTGTGGGTCCACTCCGGGTCGGTGAGGGTGCTCGACACGACGTACTTCGGCATCGCGTTGTACTCCGCGAACTCGTCCATGCTCGGCCACACCGGGGCGAACTCGTCGTAGCTCTGCCGACCGAGGAGCAGGCAGCCCGCCTCCTCCTGCTCGCGGCCCTTGATCTCGTAGGCGGCCTCGTCGAACTCGACGTCCTTGAAGGTCCAGCCGGCATGGGGGTGGTCCCCGCCGCCGGGCGAGTCGACGACGCCGTCGAGGGTGATGAACTCGGAGACGATGAGAGTGCGCATGTGCCGATCCTGCCGTGTGGGGTGGTCCCGTCGGGGGCTGTCAGTGGTTCCACGAACGGGAAGCGGGGGATACGACAGCGGCACGGAAATCTCCTCGCGGCATACTGAACACGCACACGGGAGCACACGAGGACAGGAGGAGCGCGCGTGGCGGGCAGGATCAACGCCGACGACATCCAGGCCGTCAAGGAGCGCTCCTCGATCGAGGACGTCGTGCGCGACCACGTCACCCTCCGGCCCGGCGGGGTCGGCTCGCTCAAGGGCCTGTGCCCCTTCCACGACGAGAAGACGCCCTCCTTCACGGTGCGACCGACGGTGGGCGCGTACCACTGCTTCGGGTGCGGTGAGGGCGGCGACGTCATCTCGTTCGTCCAGAAGGTCGAGCACCTCACCTTCGCCGAGTCGGTCGAGCGCCTCGCCGCCAAGATCGGCATGGAGCTGCGCTACGAGGAGGGTGGTCGGCGCGAGGACGGCGGTGGCATCGGACGGCGCTCCAGGCTCATCGAGGCGCACCGGGTCGCCGAGGAGTTCTACGCCGCGGCGCTCGTCGACCGGCCCGACGCCCGGCCCGCCCGCGACTTCATGCGCGAGCGGGGGTTCAACCGCGCGGTCGCCGAGCAGTTCGGCATGGGCTTCGCGCCCCGCGGCGGCGAGGACCTGACCCGCCACCTGCGTGAGAAGGGCTTCAGCGAGGACGAGATGGTCACCGCCGGGCTGTCCGGGCGGGGCAGCCGCGGGCTCTACGACCGGTTCCGGGGTCGGCTGGTCTGGCCGATCCGGGACGTCACCGGCGACACCGTCGGGTTCGGCGCGCGACGCCTGCTCGACGACGACCGGATCGCCGCGAAGTACCTCAACACGTCCGAGACGCCGATCTACAAGAAGTCGACGGTGCTCTACGGCCTCGACGCCGCGAAGAAGTCGATCGCCACCGAGCGCCGCGCCGTCATCGTCGAGGGTTACACCGACGTCATGGCCGCCCACCTGGCCGGTGTCGAGGGCGCGGTGGCGACCTGTGGCACCGCCTTCGGCATCGACCACATCAAGATCCTGCGACGGATCATGCGGGACGAGGCCGACGGCGCCCCCGCCAAGGTGATCTTCACCTTCGACGGCGACGCGGCCGGGCAGAAGGCCGCGATGAAGGCGTTTGGGGAGGACCAGCGGTGGGCGTCGCAGTCGTTCGTCGCCGTCGCCCCCGACGGCATGGACCCCTGCGACCTGCGCCTCGCCAAGGGCGACGACGCCGTCCGGGCCCTCGTCGAGGACGCGGTCCCGATGTTCGAGTTCGCCGTCCGGACGACGATCACCCGCTTCGACCTCGAGACCGCCGAGGGGCGTGTCCAGGCGATGCAGGCGGTCGCCCCGATCATCAACTCGATCCGTGACTCGTCGCTGCGCCCCGAGTACATCCGCACCGTCGCCGGCATGCTCGGCGTCGAGGTCGAGCAGGTCCGCAGCGAGGTCCAGCGGGCCGGCCGGGTCAAGGCCCGGGAGGTGTCCGAGAGCACCCCGGCACGTCCCGGTGACCGCACGCCCGCCTCGACCGACGACGTGCCCGAGCCCAGCGACCAGGAGGGTGCGGCCGCGCTGCCGCAACCCAACCTGCGCGACCCGATCGTGCGCACGGAGCGCCAGCTCCTCCAGGCCCTCCTGCAGTACCCCACGCGGTTCAACACGGAGACGATCGACGCGCTGCCGACGGTGGCGTTCACGGCGCCGGCGCACGCGGCGATCTTCGACGGGGTGCGCGCGGTGGCGTCGCGGGCCTCGCAGCTGTCCACGGCGGGCTGGACGTCAGCGGTGGCGGAGGCCGGCGCCCTCGCCGTGCGCGGGCTGCTCGCCGAGCTGTCGGTCGCGCCGCTGCCGACCAAGGTCGACCCGTCGACCGGTCTGCCGCCCCAGCGTTACCTCGACTCGCTCGTCATCGGCGTCCACGACGCCGGCCTCAGCCGCCAGATCGCCGACGAGACCGCGGCGATCCGCCGCCTGCAGAACTCACCCGAACCCGACCAGGAGGCCCTGCGTGAGCGCTCCCGCAAGCTCATCGAGCTCGAGATGAACCGGACCCGACTGCGCGATCGGCTCACCTCGTGAGCCCCGGCCGTTTCGCGCGGCTCGGCGGGATCGGCCGACGCGGGCCGGAGGTGCCCGACGAGGTCCGCTCGGCGCTGGGTGGGCGTGCGGACGACGTCCTCTCGATCGCCCACGACCATCGCACCGGCTCGGCGCTCGTCGCGACGACGACGCACGTGTATGCCGTCTCCGCAGGCTCCGTGGTCCTCGACCGGCCGTGGCACATGGTCGACACGGGGTCGTGGAACGACGAGACCCGGCTGCTCACCGTCCAGTGGGTCGACCGGGCCCCGGCCACGGTGTGGGAGCTCGAGCGGCTCGGGACGTTCCCGCAGGTGCTGCGCGAGCGGGTCCAGGCGAGCGTCGTGCTCGCCGACGAGGTCGACCTCGGGTCGAAGCGCCGGGCCCGCGTCGTCGTCCGCAAGGACCTCGGCACCGGTGCCCTGCTCGGCCAGACCATCCTCGGCAAGGGTGTCCGGTCCAGCGACCCGGGCGTGCGCGAGGAGACCGGGGCCGCGCTCGACCGGCTCCGCGAGCAGGTCGGGCTCGACTGACGCGGCCGCGCCGTGCTGGTGGCGCCGGTCTCGGCGCCGGTCTCGGCGGCACGAACCGGTTCGCGAACCCGTGAGGTGCTCGCGAACCGGTTCGATCAGGTTCGCGAGCGCGAGGACGGTTTGTGATGTGTCGGGACATCGCTGAC
>NZ_AVPL01000096.1 GCF_000768695.1 Knoellia aerolata DSM 18566 | reverse complement strand
CTCGTCGGCGGCGGTGTGCTGCTGGCCGGCCTCGCCGCGGCCGTCGCCGTGGTCGCCGTCCGACGCCGCCCGACGGGGTGAGCGGCCGCGAGGTCGCGCACCCCGGCAGGATGACGCCATGAGCCCGGCCCTCCCCCGCTCGGTCCACCCGGTCGCGTGGTGGGGCTGGGCCCTCGGGCTGGCCGTGGCGGTGAGCGCGGTGACGAACCCGTTCCTCCTCCTCGCCGCTCTCGGCGTCGCCGCCCTCGTCGTGACCTCGCGGCGCGGCAGCTCACCGTGGGCGAGGTCGTTCCGGCTCTACCTCTGGCTGGGCGTCTTCATCGTCCTCGTCCGCACCGTGCTCCACGTCCTCGTCGGCCTCAAGACCGGGGACACCGTCGTCCTCCCCCTCCCCGAGGTGACGCTGCCCTCCTGGGCCGCCGGCATCGACGTCCTCGGTGACGTCCGCCTCGAGGGCCTGCTCCGGGCGGTCACCGACGGGCTCCGGCTCGCCGTGATGATCGCCTGCATCGGCGCCGCCAACGCCTTGGCCAACCCGAAAAGGCTCCTGCGCAGCCTCCCCGGCGCGCTGAGCGAGATCGGCTCCGCCGTCGTCGTCACCATCACCGTGGCCCCGCAGCTGGCCGACAGCGTCCAGCGGGTGATGCGCGCGCGGGCCCTGCGCGGCGACACCGCCCGCGGCATCCGGGCGCTGCCCCGCATCGCCCTGCCGGTGCTCGAGGACACGCTCGACCGCTCCCTCATGCTCGCCTCCGCGATGGACTCCCGCGGCTACGGCCGTCGTCGGGTGGTGACCCCGGGCGCACGCGCCCTCACGTCGGTGTGCACCCTCGGCGGCCTGCTCGCGAGCGCCATCGGCATCTACGGGATCCTCGACTCCTCGACCCCCGGGTGGCTCGGAGCGCCCGCGCTCCTCACCGGGGCCGCCCTCTCCCTGGCCGGCATCTGGCTCGGGGGACGCGCGAACGCCCGCTCCACGTACCGGCCGGACCCGTGGCGGGCGGCCGAGTGGCTCGCCGTGGGCTCCGGCGTCGCCGCCGCGGTCGCCGTCCGGGTCGTCCTGCGCGCCGACGCGGCCTCCCTCGGGATGCCGCTCGACCCCCTCTCGGTGCCGGCGCTGCCGCTCGTCGCCGTGACGGGCCTGCTCGTGGCGGCCCTGCCGGCGTTCCTCACACCGCCCCCGCCGCCCCCGGCGACGCGGGGCACGACGACGCGGACCGCCCCCATCCCGGTGGTGGCGACATGAGCACGCCTGTGGTCCAGCTCGACCGGGTGAGCGTCACCTTCGACGGAGCTCCGGGGCCCACCCTGCGGGACGTCTCGCTGCGCATCGACGAGGGTGAGCTCGTCCTCGTCGTGGGCCGCACCGGCTCGGGCAAGTCCACGCTGCTCGGAACCATCACCGGGCACGTCCCTCACTTCACCGGCGGCACGCTCGCCGGGCACGTTCGCCTCCTCGGACGCGACACGCGCGAGCACCGCCCCCGCGACCTCGCCGACCTCGTGGGGGTCGTCGGCCAGGACCCGCTCGCCGGGTTCGTCACGGACACCGTCGAGGAGGAGCTCGCCTACGGCATGGAGCAGCTGGGCCTCGGGGCCGCGACGATGCGCAAGCGGGTCGAGGAGACGCTCGACGTCCTCGGGATCGCCGACCTGCGCGGTGCCGCGCTGCGCGAGCTGTCGGGCGGCCAGCAGCAGCGCGTCGCCATCGGCTCCGTGCTCACCGCCCACCCCCGCGTCATCGTCCTCGACGAGCCCACGTCGGCCCTGGACCCCACCGGCGCCGAGGACGTCCTCGCGACCATCACCCGGCTCGTCCACGACCTCGCCGTGACCGTCGTCGTCGCCGAGCACCGGATCGAGCGCGTCCTCCAGTACGCCGACACCGTCGTCCACGTCGGCACCGACGGTGTCGTCACCCAGGGCGACCCGGCGACGGCGATGGTCACCGCCGACGTCGCACCCCCGGTCGTCGAGCTCGGTCGCTGGGCCGGCTGGTCGCCGCTCCCCCTGTCGGTGCGTGACGCCCGCCGCCGCGCCACCGCGTGGCGCTCCCTCGCGCCGAGGCACCCGGACCGCATCCCGACCGACGGCCCGACCCTCGTCGAGGCCCGCGACGTCGTCATCACGCACGGCCCGGTCGTCGCGGTCGCCGGGGTGGACCTCACCCTGCGCGGCGGCGAGGTCACGGCGCTCATGGGTCGCAACGGCGCCGGCAAGTCCTCACTCCTCTGGGGGCTGCAGGGCTCGGGCGACCTCCGCTCCGGCAGCGTCCGCGTGCACGCCACCGACGGGCCGAGGGACGGCGTCGACGTCCACCGCCTCGACGCCGCGCAGCGACGCCGTCACGTCGGGCTCGTCCCCCAGTCGGCCGCCGACCTGCTCTACCTCGACTCGGTCGGCGCCGAGTGCGTCCAGGCCGACCGCGAGAGCGGGCGGGAGGCGGGCACCTGCCGCGGCCTGCTCGACGGACTGGCACCCGGCGTCCCCGACGACCGCCACCCCCGGGACCTCTCGGAGGGTCAGCGGCTCGCCGTCGTCCTCGCCGTCCAGCTCACCGCCGACCCACCGGTGCTCCTCCTCGACGAACCCACGCGCGGGCTCGACTACGCCGGCAAGGCGGCGCTGCGCCGGTCGCTGCACGACCTCACCGCCCGTGGCCGCAGCGTCGTCGTCTCCACGCACGACGTCGAGTTCGTCGCCGAGACCGCGGACCGGGTCGTCGTCCTGGCCGCCGGGGAGGTCGTCGCCGACGGGCCCACCCGTGAGGTCGTCGTCTCCAGCCCGGCCTTCGCCCCGCAGGTCGCGAAGATCACCGCACCCCAGCCGTGGCTCACCGTCGACGACGTCCGGTATGCCGTGGGTGCGCCCTCGTGACCGCCCTCGCGCCCGCGCCCGCGCCCGGCCGTCGCCGGGAGCGGACCCGTGCCGTCCGCCTGCGCCCGCGCTCGACCCTCGCCATCGTGGCCGTGAGCCTCGCGGGCGTGGTCGCCTTCGGGTGGCCGCTCATCGTCGACCCGGGGACCGCCTTCGCCCACTCGACCGACGCGCCCCTGCTCTTCTCGCTCCTCATGCCGCTGCTCCTCGCCGTGGTGCTGGCCGAGGTGTCCGAGGGCGGGCTCGACGTCAAGGCCATCGCGATGCTCGGTGTCCTCTCCGCGGTCGGCGCGGCGCTGCGACCGGTGGGGGCCGGCACCGCGGGACTCGAGACCGTGTTCTTCCTGCTCATCCTCGGAGGACGGGTCTTCGGCGCCGGCTTCGGCTTCGTCCTCGGCGCGACGACGCTGTTCGCGTCCGCGCTCATCACCGGGGGCGTCGGACCCTGGCTGCCCTTCCAGATGCTCGGCGCCGCCTGGGTCGGCCTCGGTGCGGGCCTGTTGCCCCCGCTGCGGGGACGGGCCGAGATCGCCCTGCTCGCGGCATACGGAGCGGTGTCCGGGCTGCTCTACGGCATCGCCCTCAACCTCATGTTCTGGCCGTTCACGACCGGGCCGGGCGGCGGGCTGTCCTTCGTCGCGGGGGCGCCGGTGCTCGAGAACCTGCACCGCTTCGTCGTCTTCTCGTTCGCGACCTCGCTCGGCTGGGACATCGGCAGGGCGGTCACGAACATCGCGCTCGTCGGCCTCACCGGCAGCGTCGTGCTCCGCACCCTGCGGCGGGCGGCCCGCAAGGCCGCCTTCGAGGCGCCGGTCGAGTTCGTCCCGGCGACCACGCGCGACTGACCGACCGGGTCCACTGGCACAATCGCCGCCATGAGTCATCTCGAGCTGGACGCGACCCGAGCCTGGCTGAGCCGCGAGGAGCTCGACAGCGCCCGTGAGCGGCTGCCGATCCTCTACGTCGACGCCGTGCCCGTCCGGGTCGACGAGCGCGGCTCGGTCGTGGCCGTGGGCCTGCTGCTGCGTGCGTCCGACGACGGCGACATCCAGCGCGAGCTCGTCTCCGGGCGGGTGCTCTACCACGAGCGTGTGCGCGACGCCCTGCTCCGGCACCTGGAGAAGGACCTCGGGCCGATGGCGCTGCCGCGGGTGCCGACCTCGCCGGTGCCGTTCACCGTGGCGGAGTACTTCCCCACCCCGGGCGTGACACCGTTCCACGACCCGCGCCAGCACGCGGTGTCACTGGCGTTCGTCGTCCCCGTCGCCGGCGACTGCGCGCCCCAGCACGACGCGCTCGACCTCGCCTGGCTCACGCCCGACGAGGCCCTCGCGCCCGGCGTCCTCGCCGAGATGGAGCGCGGCCACGGCGTCCTGCTGCGTCAGGCGCTCGGCCACCTCGGCCACCCGGTCTGACCGGTCCTCAGCCGCGGCGCTTCTTGTTGAACTTGTCGACGGTGCGGCTCATGTCGTGGGCGTCCTCGGCGGCGGCCTCCTCGGGCGTCGGAGCCCGGCCACCCAGCCGCGCGGGCTGGAAGACGAGGTCGTCCCCGGTGAGCGTCGGGTAGGCCGCCTGCTGCTGCCGGAGCTGGCCCTCCATGACCGCCTGCAGCCGCTTCGTCGCCTCGGCACGGTTCTCGTCGGGACCCACGTGGAACGGCTCGCCGATCATGATGAAGATCGGGATGTTGCTGCGCCCGAGGTGCTTCGGGGTGTTCTTGCTCCACACCCGCTGCGAGCCCCAGATCGTCGTCGGCAGGATCGGGACCCCGGCCTCCTGCGCCATCCGCACCGCGCCCGGCTTGAACTCCTTGAGGTCGAACGAGCGCGACATCGTCGCCTCCGGGAAGACCCCGACGACCTCGCCGTCCTTGAGCGCCTGCACCGCACGCATGAACGAGGCCTTGCCGTCACGCCGGTCGACGGGGATGTGCTTCATCCCGCGCATGAGCGGCCCGGCGACCGGGTGCGAGAAGATCGACGTCTTCGCCATGAAGCGGACGAGACGCCGCGACGGATGGGCCGCGAGGCCGGCATACGTGAAGTCGAAGTACCCGGTGTGGTTGATCGCCATCACGGCGCCGCCCACGCGGGGCACGTGCTCGGCGCCCTCGATCCGGAACTTCAGCCCCTGAGCGAGGAACACGGCGCGAGCCGCAGTGATGACCGGGGTGTAGACAGGTTCCATGGGGCGAGCCTACGGCCCCGTGGGTCAGCCGTGCTGCGCCGGCAGCCACGCCAGCTGGACGACCTGGTTGCCCTCGTCGCGGGTGACGAGACGTCCTCGGCCGGCCGGCTGGAGGGATCCCTTGACGGTGCCGATGAGGGCGCCCTCGTCGGGCGGGGAGCTCAGCATGATGCCCGGGGTGGCGAGGTCGCGCAGCGCCTGCAGCACCGGCTCGTAGCTGGCCCGCGAGGCGCCACCGGCCCTGCGCGTCACGACGAGGTGGAGGCCGACGTCGGCCGCCTGGGCGAGCAGCGGGACGAGGGGGCGCAGGGGTGAGCCCGCCGACGTGACGACGAGGTCGTAGTCGTCCACGAGGATGAAGGCCTCCGAGCCGGACCACCAGGAGCGGGCACGGAGCTGCTCCGGCGTGACGTCCGGGCCGGGGAGGCGGGTGCGCAGGAAGGCGGTGAGGCCCTCGATCTCCGCGGTGACCTGCTCCTCGGTCGTCATGTACTCGGCGACGTGGTCCTGCGGCAGCTCTCCCAGCAGGGCCCGGCGGTAGTCGACGACGAACAGCTTGGCCTGCGCCGGGGTGTAGAGGCGCGCGATCTCGCTGGAGTAGGCCCGCAGCATCGAGGACTTGCCCGAGTCGGTGTCGCCGAAGAGGTAGAGGTGGGACTCCTCCGTGACGTCGACTCCGACCGGCTCGAGGTTGCTCTCGTTGATGCCGAGCAGCACCCGCCGGTCGTCGGGACCGGCCTGCGCGCGGATCGTCTCGAGGCTGATCTGCTCGGGCAGGAGGCGGAGCTTGGGCCCCGGCGGACCCGTCCAGGCGGCGCTCACCCTGGCGACGAGGTCGTCGACGCCCTCGCCGAGGTCCTCGACGCTCCCGGAGCCGTCGACCCGCGGTATGCCGGCGAGGAAGTGGTGCTTCGTCGTCGTGATCCCGCGTCCCGGACGGCCCTTGGGCACGTTCGCGGCGAGCTTGCGGTCGATCTCGGAGTCGCCCGGGTCGCCGAGACCGAGCTCGACCCGCGTGCCGAGCATGTCGCGGATCTGCATGCGGAAGTCCATCCAGCGCGACGTCGTGATGACGACGTGGATCCCGAAGGTGAGCCCTCGTCCGGCGATGCCGCTGATCGCGTGCTCGAGCTCGTCGAACTCGGCGCGGATGGTCGGCCACCCGTCGACGACGAGGAAGATGTCGCCGTAGCCGTCGTCGGCCCGGCCCTCCGCGCGGCGGCGGCGGTAGGTCTCGATGGAGTCGATGCCACTGGCCCGGAAGTAGGCCTCGCGGCGGTCGATGATGCTCGAGATCTCCGCGACCGTGCGACGGACGATGTCGGGCTCGTTGCGGTTGGCGACGCCCGCGACGTGGGGCAGCCCCGCGAAGGGCGTGAACGTCCCGCCGCCGAAGTCGAGGATGTAGAACTGCGTCTCGAGCGGGGTGGTGGTGAGCGCGATCGAGGCGACGAGGCTGCGCAGGAAGGTGCTGCGACCGGTGCGCGGCCCACCCACGACGGCGACGTGACCGGCGGCCCCGCCGAGGTGCAGGGTGAAGATCTCGCGTCGCTGCTCGAGCGGGCGGTCGACGATGCCCATCGGGAAGACGTAGGCACCGCGGTCGCGCCAGCGCTGGCTGACGAGCCCGAGCCGCGGGTCCACCGTGAGGTCCCCGAGGAGCTGGTCCATCGAGTTCGGGACGTCCAGCGGCGGCAGCCACACCTGGTGGGCGGGGCGGCCCTGGCCCCTCATCCGGGCGACGGCGATGTCGAACACGGCCCGGGTCTCCTCGGGCTCGTGGGCCGGCTGCGGCTCCTCCTCGACGCGAGGCATCGCGGAGACGGCCCT
>NZ_AVPL01000124.1 GCF_000768695.1 Knoellia aerolata DSM 18566 | reverse complement strand
ACCCGCCCGTGCCGGCGGCGCTGCGTCGGCGACGGCCCTTCGGGGGTCCGGAGACGTAGGCGGCCTTGAACTTCATCAGCGTCGTCTGGTCGGGCTTGAGGTAGCCCAGGCCCGGGATGGGCGGCAGCTCGTACGCGTCCGGCACGCCGATGACGGTGCGGGACTCGCCGGCGGAGAAGGTGCGCAGACCGATCCGGTAGGACAGGTGCGACTCCAGCCCGCGCAGCCGTCCCTCCTCGAGGCGCTGCGACGAGAGGAGCAGGTGCATGGAGAGCGACCGGCCCAGCCGCCCGATGGCGACGAAGAGGTCGGCGAACTCGGGCTTGGCGGAGAGCAGCTCGGAGAACTCGTCCGCGACGATGAGCAGCGCGGGCAGGGGCTCGAGGTCGGCTCCTCCGGCCCGGGCCTTCTCGTAGTCGGTGACGTTGGCGAAGTTGCCGGCCGAGCGCAGCAGCTCCTGGCGACGGGTCATCTCCCCCTGGAGCGCGTCCTGCATGCGCTCGACGAGGGTGAGCTCCTGGCCGAGGTTGGTGATGACGGCGGACACGTGCGGCATGTCCGCCATGCCGGCGAAGGTGGCACCACCCTTGAAGTCGACGAGCACGAAGTTGAGCTGCTCGGACGAGTGGGTCATCGCCAGCGCGAGGACGAGCGTGCGCAGGAGCTCGGACTTGCCCGAGCCGGTCGCGCCGATGACGAGCCCGTGCGGCCCCATGCCCTGCTGGGCCGACTCCTTGATGTCGAGCGCGACGACCTGGCCGTTCGCGCCGACCCCGATGGGCACCCGGAGCCGGTCGCGCTGGAGCCGGGGGCGCCACGCGGTGGTCGGGTCGAAGTCGCGCACGTCCCCGAGACCGAGCAGGTCGACGAGCTCCGTGCTCGACGTGAGCGCGTCACGCACCTCGACCTCGCCGCTGGTGAACATGGGGGCGAGGCGACGAGACGCCGCCTCGGCCTGGGTGAGGCTCATCTGGTCGGCGAGGCCCTTGGCGCCGCCCCGGCTCAGGCTGAGGATCTCGAGGGGCACCTGACCGTCCGGCGTCGCGTGCTGCGCCCCGTCGACCGCGAGGCGCAGGGTGGTCGTGCTGTCGAGCTCGCCCCACTGCTCGGGCAGGTCGAGGACGGTGACGCCGAGGACCCCGTCGTCGGTGACGAGCGGGTTGTGCCGGGGCAGGCGGGCGCCATCGACGATGACGAGGACGTGCGGCGAGGGGCGCTGGCTGCCCGGCCCGAAGCGCGGGCGGTCGGTGACGTCGTCGGGCAGGAGCTCGAGGAGCTCGTCGACCGACTCGGCGACGAGCCTCAACGGACCGACCGCGTCGCGCTCGCGCGGGCTGAGGGCGTGCGGCAGCCACTTGAGCCAGTCCCACTCCGCACGCGCGTCGGGCCCGGTGAGGGCCGCCACGACGAGCGTGTCCGGCGAGTGCATGAGCGCGGCGTTGACGACGAGGGCGCGCGCGAGCGCTCGCGTCGGGCCCGCCTCGCCGGTGACCTGGACGCGCGCCCACGCCGGCAGCGACACCGACGCCGGGAGCCCGTGCTGGACGCGGTGGGTGGTGAGGAGGCGGTGCAGCGCCGACGCCGCGACCGGGTCGAGCTGGGCGAGCGGCGGCGTCTCGGCCGGCTCGAGGGTGAGGCAGAGCGGCTGGGAGGTCGTGCCCATCCGCACGTGGAGGAAGTCGTCGTCCTTGGGCAGCCGCTCCCAGACACGGCTCTTCTCCTCGGCGAGCAGGGGGAGGGAGGCCGGGGCGGGGAAGTTCCAGAGCCCGGCCTCGCGCTGCTTCGTCGCGGCGTCGCGCACCGTCCCGCGGACCTCGGCGAGGTAGGCGAGGTACTCACGACGGTTGGAGACGACCTCGGTCGTGTGCTGCTGGCGCTGGCGCATGCCGCTGGCGAAGACGAAACCGAGGGAGGCGATGAGGAACATGCCGGCGCCGATGATCCCGCGCGGGCCGGGCTGGGAGAGCGCGACGAACCCCATCGAGCCGACCGAGCCCAGCATCGGCACGGCCTGCATGAGGAGGGTGCTCAGGCCCTCCGCCGGGGTGATCTCAGGCGGCGGCTGCAGAACGATCCGCCCGGTGGGCACCGATGGTGCCTCCTGCCGCGTAACTCCGACCGTCGCGGTCACGCCGTCCCCCCCAGTGCTCGCACCGGGTCAACCTATCCCGTGGGCGCCACGCGCCCCGAGGGTGCCGCACCGCGAAACGGCCGTGCCGCCTATCCTTCGACGTGGGCGCTGGCCGTGACGACGACGAGGGGTGGGGTATGCCGGGTACGGACGTGGGTGCCGGGCTCCAGATCACCCTCACCGCCGGCGGACGCCGCTACGACCTCGTCGTGCCCGTCGGCGCGCAGGTCACCGAGGTCCTCTCGGTCCTCGGCATCGCCTCCCGCGCCAACCCGCACGCCGTCGCGACCCCCAGCGGCCGGATCCTCGGACCGCTCGACACCTTCGACGACTCGGTGCCCACCGGGTCGATCCTCAGCGTCGTCCCGGTGACGACCCACGCGGTGACCCGCGACATCCTCAACCTCGACCGCGGCCGCAGCGCCGGGGGCGCCCGGTCCAGCGCGCCGGCCGGGTCCGGTGGACGCCACCGCGAGCCCGCCGAGCCTGCCC
>NZ_AVPL01000090.1 GCF_000768695.1 Knoellia aerolata DSM 18566 | reverse complement strand
CTGCCGGAGCAGCGGGCGCCGCGGGGGCCTTGGGGCCGGGGGTCGCCGACGGGGACGGGCCCTGACCGGCGGGCTTGGCCGCGGGCTGCGCCGGGGCTGCCGGCGAGTCCACGGGGAACTTCTCCTGGTACCGGCGGACGACCGGTGCCTCAACGGTGGAGGACGCCGACTTGACGTACTCACCCATCCCGTTGAGTCGCTCGAGGAGGACCTTGCTGGTCACTCCGACTTCCTTGGCGAGTGCGCTGACGCGAACCTTGGCCACGTTTCTCCTTCTCAAGGTCCGTGCAACCTGTGGAAGGCGCGGACCGCTAGTTCGGGGGGGAGCTCATTACTGAGTGCTCATCGGGTGCTCATCAGCGTCAAACCCGCTTTCGGTGTGCCTGGGATGGACGGTGGTCTGCTCGTGGGTGGCGATCCACTCCGCCACGGCGGTGGTGTCCAGGTGCGCACTGACTCGCAGTGCACGCCCGAACGCCCGTCGTCGGACGGCGAGGTCGTAACAGTCTCCGGTGGGGTGCAGCCAGGCGCCACGCCCCGGAAGACACCGCCGAAGGTCGGGGATCAGCTCCCCTTGCCCTCCGACGACCACTCGCAGGAGTGCCGACCGGCTATCCGGGACCCTGCATCCCACGCAGGTGCGCACCGGCCCCGTCAAAGACGGTGTATGCCGTGTGCTCGCCTGGGCGTGCGACGTCCGGGCCCGGAGTCCAGTCCGGTCGGTCCCGTTCATTCTAGCGCCTAGCGGGGGTCGCGAGCGTCATCGGACCGCTCGGAGCCGGTCTCACCTGCTCCGCGGGCCGGCGTGGCGCCCGGGTTGTCGGAGCGGATGTCGATCCGCCACCCCGTGAGCTTGGCGGCCAGCCGGGCGTTCTGGCCCTCCCGGCCGATGGCCAGGGACAGCTGGTAGTCGGGCACGACGACCCGGGCCGCGCGCAGCTTGTGGTCGACGATCTCGACCGACTGGACCCGCGACGGGCTCAGGGCGGAGGCGATGAACGTCGCGGGGTCCTCGCTGAAGTCGACGATGTCGATCTTCTCGCCGTGCAGCTCGGCCATGACCGCCCGGACGCGGGCCCCCATGGGGCCGATGCAGGCACCCTTGGCGTTGAGCCCGGACACCTTGGTGTGCACGGCAATCTTGGTGCGGTGGCCCGCCTCGCGGGCGAGCGCGGCGATCTCGACGCTGCCGTCGGCGATCTCCGGGACCTCGAGGGCGAAGAGCTTGCGGACGAGGTTGGGGTGCGTGCGCGAGAGGCCGATCTGCGGGCCGCGCATGCCGCGCTTGACGCTCACGACGTAGGTGCGCAGGCGCTGCCCGTGGACGTAGCGCTCGCCCGGGACCTGCTCGGCGAGCGGGAGGATGCCTTCGACGCTGCCGAAGTCGACGGTGACGTGGCGGGGGTCCGGGCTCTGCTGGATGACGCCGGCGACGATGTCGCCCTCGCGGCCCTTGAAGTCGCCCATGATCGCGTCGTCCTCGATGTCGCGCAGTCGCTGCACGATGACCTGGCGGGCCGTGGCCGCCGCGACGCGGCCGAAGTCGCTCGGGGTGTCGTCGAACTCGGGGCCGTACTCACGGCGCGTGCGCGGGGGCGTCGGCTCTGAGGGGGTGGCGTCCGCGAGGTCGCCGTCCCCGGCTGCGTCACCACTCGCGACGTCTGCGGATCCGGTCGTCGGAGCCGCCACATCCGCAGACGCAGGAGGGGCGGGGTCAGCGGGCGCGTCCTCGACCGGGACCTCGAACTCCTCACGCACCCAGATGGTGACGTGGCCGGTCTTGCGGTCCAGCTCGGCGCGGGCGTTGCGGTACGAGCCGTCGGAGCGCTGGTAGGCGAGGAGCAGGGCCTGCTCGATGGCGGGGATGAGCACGTCGAGCGAGATGTCGCGCTCGCGCTCGACTCCCCGGAGGACGGCGAGGTCGATGTCCATGGGTCAGTTCTCCTTGTCGCCCGACGCGTCGGCGTCGTCGGCGTCGGGGGTGTCAGCGGGGTCCGCCGTGTCCTGGGTGTCCTGGGTGTCCTTGCGCGAGAACTCGACCTGCACGTCGGCACGGTCGATCGCGGCATACGCGTGGGTCTCGTCGCGGGCGGGGACCTTCTTCACCGCGGGGACCGAGATCGTGAGGTCGTCGGTGCCGGCGCGGGTGATGCGCCCGGTCACGGGCTCGGCACCGGTCAGCGCGAGGACGACGAGGCGCCCGACGTTGCGCTGGAAGTGGCTCGGCGTGGTGAGGGGGCGCGAGACGCCCGGCGAGGTGACCTCGAGGGTGTAGGGCTGCTCCCCCAGCACGTCCGACTCGTCCAGGACGTCGCCGATGGTGCGGGTCGTGGCGGCGATCTCGTCGAGGGAGAGGGACTCGACCGTCTCGGTGACGTCCCCGGTGGCCTCGAGGGCCCGGTCCACGACGACGCGCACGACGCGGCGGCGGCCGGCCGGGGTGACGACGACCTCCTCGAGGACGACTCCTGAGCCGTCCAGTGCACCGTCGAGCAGCTCCTGCACTGCGGTGTCGCGGGTCATCGGTCTCCCTCTCTGTAGTTCTCGCGCCGCGGCTCACTCTGCGGCGACGACCACTCTAGCCGGGCCGCTGGGGTGCTTCCACGCGTGCGAGGATGCCGCCATGGGTGACCCGACGCCGCCGGCCACGAGGCCGACCCGGCGCCTCGTGGGCGCGGGGGCGTTGGGTGCCCTCGTCGGCGTCCTGACCGGCTGCGGCATCCGGCTGGAGGACGACGCGCCACGGGTCCCGCTCGTCCCGACCCGTGAGCCGATCCCGGCCGAAGCCGCCCTCCTGCGGCTCCTGGGCGCCGTGCAGGCGGCTGCGCTGGCTCCCGCCGACGCGACGGCACCGCTCTCCCCGGTCCTGGCCGCCCTGCACACCCGCCAGGCCGAGGTCCTGCGGGACGCCCTGCGCCAGCGCGGGGTCCCGCAGGATGCACTCCCCTCCTCCATGCCCAGCCCCACGGCTACCCCCACCCCCTCGGTCTCCGCGTCCGTGCCCACACCAACCGGCACCGGGTCGCCGTCCCCCAGCGCCTCGCCCAGCCCCACCGTGCCCCGGACCGTCGTGGCCGTGGAGGGCTCGATCGTCTCCGCCGCCGACGGGTGCGCCGCCGCGGAGACGGAGCTGCGCCCACCGGTCCTCGCCCTCCTCGCCCAGGCGCATGCCGCGACCGAGCTCGCGACCGGCAGCCGGGCCGACCGGCCCGACCCGGCGCCGCCGTGGTCCCGGCCGGAGCTGCTCGTGCCGCTCGTCGACGCGACGAGACGCGCCGTGTACCTCCTCGAGGTCGCGGCGGCCCGCACCCCGGGGAAGGCGCAGCGCACGGCGCGCGAGGGCATCGCCCGTCTCGACACCCTCACCGTCGAGGTGGTCGAGGCCGCGGGCGCCGCGGCCCCCGTCCCGGACCTGGGGTACCCCCTGCCCCGCCCGGTCACGACGCCCGCCGAGGCCGCTGCCCTCGCGACCGAGACGCTCGCCACGCTCCTGGCTGCGTGGGGCGCGCAGCTCGCCGCCCTGACGTCCGGCGACGCGGAGGCCGCGTTCGCCGACGTCTCCCGGTGGCTGGGCAGCGTCGCCGCGGAGGCGCACCGTGGCGGCACCCCCCTCACGGCCTTCCCCGGGCTGGCGTGAGCCCCGCGCCGGACCTCGGGGCCCACGCCCCTCGGGAGTGGCTCACCTGGATGAGCCGGCTACCGGCCGAGGGTGGGCCGACCGGGGCCGACTGGGCCGCGGACGTCGACCGGCTCACCCGCGAGCTGCTGCGCGACTGGGACCTCGTGCCCGTCGGGCCGGCGATGACCGGCTGGACCGCGGTGGTGCACCCGGTGCAGCGCCGCAGCGGCGACGTCACCCGGCCCCTCGTGCTCAAGGTCGGGTGGCCGCACGTCGAGTCCGCCCAGGAGCACCTCGCGCTGCGCAGCTGGAACGGCCACGGCGCCGTCCGGCTGGTCGCCGCCGACCCCGCCCGCGGAGCCCTGCTCCTCGAGCGGCTCGACGCGACGCGCGACCTCGAGTCCGTCGACATCGACGAGGCCTGCGCGGTCATCGGCGGGCTCTACCGGCAGCTGCACGTGCCCGCACCACCGACGATCCGCCCGCTCGAGGCCCACCTCGACCCCTACCTCACCCAGCTGCGCCAGCGGACCGACCTCCCCCGCCGGGTCGTCACCCGGGTCACCGGACTCGCGCGGGACCTGCTCGCCGACCCGGCGCCGCGCGTGCTGCTGCACACCGACCTGCACTTCCAGAACGCCCTCGCCGCCGACCGCGCTCCGTGGCTCGTGATCGACCCGAAGCCGTTGGCGGGGCCCCCGGCCTACGAGCTGCAACCGTTGCTGCGCAACCGGTTCGACGAGCTGGGGACCGGCCCGGCGATGCGCTGGTCGCTCAGGCACCGCCTGGAGGTGACCTGCGAGGCTGCGGGGATCGCCGCGGACATCGGCCGCCTGTGGAGCATCGTCCGCTGCGGCGTCGAGGTCTTCTGGGCCGCGTTCGACGGCGACGCGGGCGAGCTGTCCCGCAACCTCACCCTGCTCAAGGCCCTCGAGGACTGAGGTCGTCGCTCGTGACAGGGTGAAGCCATGGCCAACCGGCTCGCCAAGTCCACCTCGCCCTACCTCCTCCAGCACGCCGACAACCCGGTCGACTGGTGGGAGTGGGGCGACGCCGCCTTCGCGGAGGCCCGGCGGCGCGACGTCCCGATCCTGCTGTCGGTCGGCTACGCCGCCTGCCACTGGTGCCACGTCATGGCCCACGAGTCGTTCGAGGACGAGGGTGTCGCCGCGGCCGTCAACGCCGGTTTCGTCGCGGTGAAGGTTGACCGCGAGGAACGGCCCGACGTCGACACCGTCTACATGGCGGCCACCACCGCGCTCACCGGGCACGGGGGCTGGCCGATGACGTGCGTCCTCACTCCCGACGGGGACCCGTTCTTCGCCGGCACCTACTTCCCGCGCGAGCAGTTCCTCTCCCTGCTCGCCAACGTCACGACGGTGTGGGCGCAGCAACGGGCGGAGGTCCTCGCGTCCGGCGCGCACATCGCGGGCCGCCTGCGCGAGCTGACCGCACCCGGGCCCACGGACCCGATCACGTCCGAGTCGCTCGCCATGGCGATCACCCACCTGCGCCGGCACCACGACCTCACCCGCGGCGGCTTCGGGGGTGCGCCCAAGTTCCCGCCGTCGATGGTCCTCGAGTTCCTCCTGCGCCACCACGGCCGCACGGGCGACACCGACGCGCTGGCGATGGCGCGCGGCACGGCGGACGCGATGGCGCGCGGCGGCATCTACGACCAGCTCGCGGGGGGCTTCGCCCGGTATGCCGTGGACGCCGACTGGGTGGTGCCGCACTTCGAGAAGATGCTCTACGACAACGCCCAGCTCCTGCGCGTCTACGCCCACCTCTGGCGCAGCACCGGCGATCCCCTCGCCCGCCGGATCGCCTGCGAGACGGCCGAGTTCATCGTCGAGGAGCTCGGCACCGACGAGGGTGGCTTCGCGTCGGCCCTCGACGCCGACACGACCGTCGACGGTGTCGGGGTCGAGGGGGCGACGTACGTCTGGACCCCGGACCAGCTGGTCGACGTGCTGGGGTCGGACGACGGCGCCCGAGCCGCCGAGCTGCTCTCGGTCACCGAGCACGGGACCTTCGAGCACGGCGCCTCGACCCTCCAGCTGCGACGCGACCCGGAGGACCCGGCGTGGTGGGCGCGCACCCGAAGGACGCTGCTGGAGTCCCGGCGCAAGCGTCCCCAACCCAGCCGTGACGACAAGGTCGTCGCGTCGTGGAACGGCCTGGCCATCGCCGGTCTCGCGGACGCCGGGGCGATCCTGGGCCGACCCGACCTCGTCGCCGCGGCGGTGCGGTGCGCGGACTTCGTCGTCACGACCCACCTCGTCGACGGCCGCCTCCGCCGGGCCTCGCGCCACGGCGTCGTCGGCGCCGCCGCCGGCGTCGCGGACGACCACGGCAACCTCGCCGAGGGCCTGCTCGCGCTCCATCAGGCCACCGGCGACGCGCGCTGGCTCGGCGTGGCCGGAGAGCTCCTCGAGGTGGCCCGGGTGCACTTCCGCGACGCCGACGGCCTCGTGCACGACACGGCCGACGACGCCGAGCAGCTCTTCACCCGGCCCCGCAGCCAGGCCGACAACGCCGAGCCCTCCGGCGTGTCGTCCCTGGCCGGGGCATGGCTCACCCACGCGGCCCTGACCGGGGTGACCCGCGACCGCGAGCTGGCCGACGAGGCGCTGTCCGCCCTCGGCGCGCTCGCCACCCGCGACCCGCGCTTCGCCGGCTGGGCGCTCGCCGTCGCCGAGGCCGCCGTCGCCGGCCCGCTCCAGGTCGCGGTCGTCGGCCAGGGCCCCACGGCCGAGACGCTGCTCGACACGACCCGCCGCAGCACCTCCCCCGGCCTCGTTCTCGCGCACGGCGAGCCGGACGCCCCCGGCCAGCCGCTGCTCACCTCCCGCCCCCTCGTGGGAGGTGCCCCGACGGCATACGTGTGCCGTGGTTTCGTCTGTGACGCACCGGTCACGGACGTGACGGCGCTGGAGCGCGCGCTCGGCTCCTAGAGGGTGATGCTGCCCTCGATGCGGGTCACCGTGTCGCCGGACACCCAGACGGCATCGCCCCGTGCCTCGACCCACACCCGGCCGTCCCGACCGATCGCGCTCCCCTGGCGAGCGACGTACGACTCCGGCAGGGCCCCTGTGCCGATGAGCCACTGGGCCAGCCCCGCGTTGGCGCTGCCGGTGACGGGGTCCTCGCCGAAGTCCTGCCCCGAGGCGTAGAAGGCGCGCACCTCGACGTCGGCGCCGAGCTCGCGGGCCGTGCCGGAGTCCCACCGCCCGACGAGACACACCTTGAGGTCGGTGAAGCTGGCGACGTCGGGCGCCATGGCGAGCACTGCACGGGCGGAGCCGAGGTCGACCCCGACCCAGCCGGGGCCGTTGTCGACCCAGGCCATGGCGTCGACGTCGGCCGGGTCGACCCCGAGGGCCCTGACGACCCGGTCGCGCAGCGCTGCGTCGACCTCGCCGGAACGACGCAGCGGCGGGGCGGCGAAGCCCAGACGCGGGGTGCGGCGCACCGTGACCAGCCCCGCGCCGCACTGCTGGACGACGTGCTCCCCCTGTGGGCGCCCACCCGCCTCGAGCCAGGCGTGGGCGCTGCCGAGGGTGGGGTGGCCGGCGAACGGCAGCTCGCCGCTCGTCGTCCAGATGCGCACCCGGTAGTCCGCCGCCGCGTCCGTCGGCGCACAGAGGAAGGCCGTCTCGGACAGGTTCGTCCACCGGGCGACGTCCGCCATCTCCGCGTCGGAGAGCCGGTCCGCGTCGTGGATGACGGCGAGGGCGTTGCCGCGCCACGGCTCGCTGCTGAAGACGTCGACCTGTCGGAAGGGCAGCATGCCCACATCCCACCACGAGGGGCCAGAATGGCGGACGTGACGACCCCTCCCTCGCCCCCGGTCGCGCTCGACGACCTGTCGCCCGAACGCCGGGAGATGTTCGCGGAGCGGCTTCGCCGGTGGTGGCCGGACCTCGACGACGCGCTCGTCAGTCTCTACGGGGCGGCGGCGGCCGAGCTCGGCGTCGAGCTCGTCACCCTTGCCGCGCAGGCCTTCCGCGACCGGCCCGAACCGCTCCACCGGCGCGACCTCCAGCGGCTGCTGCGCCCGGACTGGCTGCAGGAGCCGTCGATGGTCGGGTATGCCGCCTACACCGAGCGGTTCGCCGGCGACCTCCGTGGCGTGGTCGAGGAGATCCCCTACCTGCGCGACCTCGGCGTCACGTACCTGCACCTCATGCCGCTCCTCCAGCCGCGGGAGGGCGACAACGACGGCGGGTACGCGGTCGCCGACTACCGGTCCGTGCGCCCCGGCCTCGGGACGATGGACGACCTCGAGGACCTCACCTCGGCCCTGCACGCCGACGGCGTCAGCCTCGTCCTCGACCTCGTGCTCAACCACGTCGCGCGGGAGCACGAGTGGGCGGCACGGGCACGGGCCGGTGACCCGATCCACCGGGCGTTCTTCCACGTCTTCCCGGACCGCACCATGCCGGATGCCTACGAGCGGACGCTGCCCGAGGTCTTCCCCGACTTCGCGCCGGGCAGCTTCACGTGGGACTCCGACGTCGACGGCTGGGTGTGGACGACGTTCAACGAGTGGCAGTGGGACCTCAACTGGTCGAACCCGGCGGTGATCACGGAGTTCGCGTCGATCATCCTCGAGCTGGCCAACCGGGGCGTGGACGTGTTCCGGCTCGACGCCATCGCCTTCATGTGGAAGCGGATGGGAACCGACTGCCAGGGCCAGCCCGAGGTCCACGCCATCACCCAAGCGCTGCGCGCGGTCACCCGGATCGCCTGTCCCGCAGTCGCGTTCAAAGCCGAGGCCATCGTCGCGCCGAGCAAGCTGCTCGCCTACCTCGGCCAGGGCCGCTACACCGGCAAGGTCAGCGACCTCGCCTACCACAACAGCCTCATGGTGCAGGTGTGGTCGATGCTCGCCACGAAGGACGTCCGTCTCGCGGCGCACGCCCTCTCGCACCTGCCGACGAAGCCGACGAGCTCCACGTGGCTGACCTACCTGCGCTGCCACGACGACATCGGGTGGGCGATCCAGGACGAGGACGCCGCCGCCGTGGGTCTCGACGGCCACGCCCACCGCAGCTTTCTCACCCGGTGGTATGCCGGCCAGCACCCCGGGTCGAACGCCGACGGCCTCGTCTTCCAGTACAACCCCGAGACCGACGACGGCCGGACCAGTGGGACTGCCGCGAGCCTCATCGGTCTCGCCACCGCCGGGACCGATGTCGAACGCGACCTCGCTGTGCGGGCCCTTCGGCTGGCCCACGCCCTCGTGCTCGGGTGGGGCGGGATCCCGGTGATCTGGAGCGGGGACGAGCTGGGGCAGCCCAACGACCCGCACTGGGCCGACGAGCCCGGCCACGAGGACGACAACCGCTGGGCGCACCGGCCGAGGCTGGACCGCGCCCGGCACGACGCCCGGCACGACCTCTCCTCTGAGGCGGGTCGGGTCTTCGAGGATCTCCGGGGGCTCATCCGGACCCGGACGTCGCTCCCCCACCTCCACGGAAGCATCGAGTCACGGATCGGCCCGGTCGACGACCCGGGCGTGCTCGTCACCGTGCGCGAGCACCCGCTGGGCACCTTCGTGGGCCTGCACAACGTCACGCCGACGTGGCGATCATGGCCCGGGCACCGCGCCCACGACTACGGCGTCGACGCCTCGCGGGACGAGCTCAGCGGGCAGCCGCTGACCTGGGGTGAGGACGGGAACGTCTGGCTCGAGCCCTACGCCGCCGTCTGGCTCACGTCGTAGCCCTGCCGCGCTCAGGCGACCGCCCAGTCGTCGGTGATGAACCACTCGTCAGGTGGGTCGGGGATGGGATCCGTGGGGATCCGGAGCAGCTCGAGTGGCGGAAGCTCGTCGGGGAGGTAGCCGTCGGGGTAGGGGTCGACGGGATCGTCGAGGTCGTCGAAGCGGTCGAGGTCGTCGAGGCGGTCGAGGGTCTCGTCGCGTGGGGGCGG
>NZ_AVPL01000089.1 GCF_000768695.1 Knoellia aerolata DSM 18566 | reverse complement strand
CGCTCCGGCCGGGGACGCCCTGGCCACGCAGCGGGTCACGCAGGACGCGACGCCCGCAGCCGCGAGGACGTCGGCGGCCGCCGCAGGACCGGTCATCGGCCTGCGGGGGCGCGGGTTCGGGCACGGTCGCGGGATGTCGCAGTGGGGCGCACGGGGCGCGGCCAGCCAGGGCCGGACCGCCGCGCAGATCCTCGACTTCTACTACCCGAGCACGACGACCTCGAACATCGGCAACCCCCACGTCCGGGTGCGCCTCACCGCGCTGGGCACCACCGCGACGACGGTCGCCGCCGAGGCCGGGCTGACGGTCACCGACGGCACCTGCACCGCCGCCCTGACCCAGACGGGGGCCGTGTCGTGGCGGGTCCTCAGGGCCGGCAGTGCGTGGACGCTCCAGGGCTACTACCCCAACGCGGCCGGCGTCAGCTCCTGGTGGGACCACCCCACCTCGTGCGCGGGGTTCGGCGCGGCCGCGGACCTCACCTTCGTCGGTGAGGGCTCGATCGGCGCCTCGACCCTCACCGTGCGCACCGCCGGGGGCAACCGCGTGTACCGCGGGGGGATCCGGGCGGCCAAGGACAACCGGCCCGGCCTCGTCGGGTTCACCGCCACGATCAACGTCGTCCCGATGGACCTCTACCTCCAGTCGGTCGTCCCGGCGGAGATGCCGGCGTCGTGGAGCCTCGAGGCGGTCAAGGCCCAGTCCGTCGCCGCCCGGACGTACGCCGCCGCGAAGCTCGGGGGCGCCTACACCTCGGACCTCTGCGACACGACGGCCTGCCAGGTCTACCCCGGGCTTTCCAGCTCCAACCCCGAGCACCCGAACTCGACCGCGGCGGTCACGGCCACGTCCGGCCAGGTCCGCACCTACGGCGGCTCGATGGCCCTGACCGAGTTCAGCTCGACCAACGGCGGCCAGACGGTCGCCTCGGGCCTGCCCTACCAGGTCGCCAAGGCCGACCCCTACGACGGCGTCCACACCGACGCCCCCGACACGTGGACCTACCTCACCATGCCGGTGAGCGCCATCGAGAACGCGTGGTCGTCGATCGGCACCTTCCGGTCGATGCAGGTGGTCCGCAACGGGAAGGGCGGCTGGTTCGGCGGCCGGGCGACCTCCCTCGTCCTGCAGGGGACGGCCGGGTCGCAGTCCGTCGACGCCGAGACGTTCCGGTCCAGGCTCAACCTCCGATCGACGTGGTTCGTCCCCCTCGGGTCGTCGGTCGGCACCGACTTCGCGGGCAACGGCTTCTCCGACCTCGTGGCGCGGGACGCGTCCGGCACGCTGTGGAACTACCCGACCGACGGCCGCGGCGGCTGGCTGGGCCGCACCAGGGTCGCCACCGGCTGGCCGGCGGTCCCCGAGGTCGTCGCCCCGGGAGACTTCTCCGGCGACGGCATCCCCGACCTCATGACCCGGTCGATGACGACCGGCGTGCTCACCCTGCACCAGGGCACGGGCAGCGGCACGATCGCGTCGTCGGGCAAGGTCGGCGGTGGGTGGAACACGTTCACCGCGATCCTCGCGCCCGGTGACCTCGACGGCGACGGCGCCGTGGACATCCTCGGCCGCGACTCGGCCGGCGTGATGTGGCTCTACCCCGGCACGGGGACCGGGAGCTGGAAGGCACGCGTGAGCAAGGGGTCCGGGTGGGGCAGCCTGCGCGAGCTCGAGGCGGTGGGTGACTTCGACGGCGACGGCGGCACCGACCTCATGGGCAAGAACGCGACCGGCGCCCTCTACCTCCTGCGCTTCTCCGCCTCGGGCGCCTATCTCGGTGCGAAGGTGGTCGGCAACGGCTTCGGTGGCTACTCGGCCTTCACGGGCCTCGGGGACGTCGACGGTGACGGCGCCGTCGACCTCGTCACCCGGGACGGCGCCGGCGTGCTCTGGGCCTACCGCGGCGACGGCGCCGGTGGCTTCCGGGTGCGCCTGGCCATCGGTCGGGGCTGGACCAGCCTGACGTTCGGGAGCTGATGACGCGCGGCTCCCCCGTGAGCCTCGCGCGCGAGTGAGAGGGTTGGCGCGTGGACGTCAGCACGGTGAGGGCCCTCGCGGCGCCGGAGGGGCAGGAGCTGCTGCGGTCGCTGCCTCCCTACAGCGAGGCCACGGTCCTCGGCCTCCAGGAGCGGCTGCGCCGCGCCGGTCACAGCCCCGAGCTCGCGGGGGCCGCCCTGACCCAGCAGCGCCTGCGTGCAAGAGCGCAGGAGAAGTTCGGTGAGTTCGCCGCCGACATGCTCTTCACCCCCGACGGGCTCGAGCAGGCGACCCGGCTCGAGGTGGCGGTCGCCCACGCCCACCGGTTCAGCCGGGGCAGCCTGGCCACGGTCCACGACCTCGGCTGCGGCATCGGGGCGGACGCCGTGACCCTGTCCTCGCTCGGGGTGACGGTGCGGGCGGTGGACGCCGACCCGGTGACCGCCGCCGTGGCGGACGCCAACCTCCGCCCGTGGCCCGACTCCCGTGCCCGCGTCGGTCGCGCCGAGGACGTCGACGTCGGGATCGACCCCGGACGCAACCGCGTCGGTGCGTGGCTCGACCCGGCCCGGCGGACCCGCGGCGTCGCCGACATCAGCGGACGGACGCGGCGCACCTTCCGCCTCGACGAGATCTCGCCCTCGTGGGACTTCGTCCGGCAGGTCGCGGCCGCGGTGCCCGCCACCGGTGCCAAGCTCAGCCCCGGACTCGACCACGCGGCGATCCCGGCGGGCACCGAGGCCCAGTGGACCTCGTGGGCGGGCGACGTCGTCGAGTGCGCGATCTGGTGGGGACCGCTCGTCGTGCGCCCGGGTCGTACCGCCCGCGTCATGGGCCCCGCCGCGGTGCCCGCCGTCGTCGACGAGTCGATGGCGGACCCGGTGGTCCCGCTCGCGGGCTCCCTGGCCGACGTCGGCACGTGGCTGCACGACGTCGACCGTGCGGTCATCCGGGCCGGGCTCGTCGGTGCCGTCACCCGGGCGACCGGCGGGGTGGAGTCCGACGAGGGCACCGGCTACGTGCTCACCTCGCGCGACACCACGCTCTCGTGGACCCGCCGGTATGCCGTCCACGAGGCGATGCCCTTCACCGTCAAGGTCCTGCGCGGATGGCTGCGCGAGCACGGCGTCACCGGGCTGACCATCAAGAAGCGCGGGATCCGGCTGGACGACGAGCAGCTGCGCCGCGACCTCAAGATCGGCACCAAGGCCGGCGACGGGGAGCAGTCGACGGTCGTGCTCACCCGCGTGGGCGGCTCCCCCGCGGCCCTCATCGTCTCCCCCGCCTGACCCCCGGTCCTCAACTCGCCAATTCCCCCGTTGGGTACACGGCGTGTCGGTGCCGAACGGGGGAATTGGCGAGTTGGGTACGGGTCAGAGGGCCGGGTCGGGCTGGGCGCCCTCGTGGCGCACCGCCGCGGCCCCGGCCGCCAGCGCCGCCTCGAGTGCTGCGGGACGGTCCGCGCCCGCCGCCAGCGCCGCCGCCAGGGCACCACAGAACGCGTCGCCCGCCCCCGTCGTGTCGACGACGTCGGCTGCGGTCACAGCGTGGGCCGGCGTGGCGTCGCCGTCCCAGGTCACGCCGTTGGCGCCGAAGGTCACGAGGAGCGACCCGGGCTCGGTCCCGGACTCCGCGAGCGCGACCATCTCGTGCTCGTTGGCGACCACCGGGTCGGCGAGGGCCACCACGTCGGTCGGCAGGGCGGCATACGGGGCGGTGTTGAGGACGACCCGCGCGCCCCGGTGAGCGGCGCGCCGGGCGGCGCTGCACACGACCGGCAGCGGGACCTCGAGCTGGAGGAGGAGCACGTCACCGGGACCGAGGTCGTCGACCGCGTGGACCTCCGCGTCACCCAGCGACGCGTTCGCCCCGGGGATGACGATGATGCTGTTCTCGCCGTGGTCGTCGACGGCGATGAGGGCGTGACCACTGGCCACACCCTCGACGACCCGCACCCGGCTCACGTCGATTCCCTTGTCCTGCAGACGATCTCGGTATGCCGTCCCGCCGGCGTCGTCCCCGACGCACCCCACCATGAGCACCTGGGCGCCTGCGGCCGCCGCGGCGACCGCCTGGTTGGCGCCCTTGCCCCCGGCGAGCCGGCTCAGACCGTCGCCGAGGAGGGTCTCGCCGGGGCGCGGGTGGCGTTCGACCCGGGTGACGAGGTCGACGTTGAGAGAGCCGAGGACCATGACCCGGCCCATCAGGGACCGCCCGCGACCGTGTCGAGCCAGAGCCGCGCGATCCGCGGACCGTCGGTCTCGAGCGCCACGTCGACCTGCGCGTGGGCGAGGCCGTGCGGGTCGTGGTCGAGGTCACCGGACCAGTCCCGGGTGTCGACGATGGTGCGGCCCCTGGTCCAGGTGCCCGCGAGCTCGACGCGGACCGGGAGGCGCTCGGTGCGCACCGCGCCCGGGTCGATGACGACGGCCACCGCGCCGGCGTCGCCGATGGTGGCGCTGTCGGCGCCGAACCGGTGGCTCATGAAGCGGACCAGACCCGCGGCCAGCGCACCGGGCCCGCGATCGTCGAGGGCCGCGAGCACCTCGGCGTCGGCGAGGGTGACCCGGGGCTCGTAGAAGACGTCGAGCCCGTACATCGTCACCGGCACGTCGTGGTCGGCGCTCGCGTCGAGCACCACCGCCGTGGCCTCCGGGTCGTGGAAGACGTTGAACTCGGCGGCCGCGGTGGCGTTGCTCACCATCGCGCCGCCGCCCATGAAGACGATCCGCCCGAGCCGCGCGAACGACCCCGGGTACATCCGCGCGAGCAGGGCGATGTTCGTCATGGGCGCGAGCGGGACGAGCGTCACGGGGTCCCCCGCCGCGTGGCCCTCCTCGATGCGGTCGCGGAGCAGGTCGACGGCGTGACGGGGGTCGGCCGTCATCGTGGGCGCGGGCCAGCCGAGGTCGGCCATGCCGTCGTCACCGTGCACGTGGCGGGCGTCCACCGGGCGCTCGAGGAGGGGGTGCGAGGCTCCGGCGCCGACCGGCACGTCGCCGCGCCCGCAGGCCTCGAGGACCGTGAGCGTGTTGCGGACGACGTCGCGCAGGGGTGCGTTGCCCCCGACGCAGGTCACCGCGCGCAGGTCCAGGTCGGGGTGGCGACTCGCGAGGATGACGGCGCACGCATCGTCGACGCCCGTGTCGACGTCGAGGATGACGGGGATGGGCATGCACCGAGGGTATGCCGTGCGTCGGCTAGCGTCGCTCCCGTGACTTCGCGCTCCACCTCCTCGTCCTTCCCCCGCCTCACCGCCGCCGTGGCCGCCTCCCTGGTGGGGCTGCTCGCGACCGGGTGCGGCGGCGGCGAGGCGGACGACCGCTCCACGGGGGCGGCGTCGGGAAGCGCCACGGGGACTGCCGCCGGGAGCGCCACGCGCACGACCCCGCCGACGACGGGCGGGTCCGTCGCCCCGAGCCCGTCCGGGTCCGCGGGAGGTCCCGTCACCGCCGGCGACTGCGCGCGAGAGAAGGCCGCCGGGCTCACCGAGGAGCAGTCGCTCGGCCAGCTCATGATGGTCGCCTTCGACACCGCGGCGCCGCGCACCGCCCTCGACGGCCTCATCGCCGAGCGCCACGTCGGCAACGTCATCTACCTCGGGGGATGGGACGGCGCGGCGCGCGTCAAGGAGGCGAGCACCCACCTCCAGGAGCAGGCCACGGACACCGCGACGGCCGGCATACCGCTGCTCCTCGCGGCCGACCAGGAGGGCGGCGAGGTGCGCCAGCTCCGGGGCGCGGGATTCACCGCGCCCCCGTCGGCGAAGGTGCAGGCGCAGATGTCGTCGCCCGAGCTCACCGCCGCCGCCACGACGTGGGCCCGCGAGCTCAGGGCCGTCGGTGTCAACGTCAACCTCGCCCCCGTCACGGACACGGTGCCCGCCGAGATCGGTCGGGCCAACGAGCCGATCGGGAAGTTCGGGCGCCAGTACGGCTCGGACCCCGGCACCGTGACGAAGGCGTCGACGGCGTTCCTCCGGGGCATGATCGACGGCGGAGTCATGGGGACCGTCAAGCACTTCCCCGGGCTCGGCCGGGTCGAGCGCAACACCGACTTCAACACGACCGGCATCACCGACACGGTGGCGACGAAGGACGACCCGTTCCTCGCGCCGTTCGCCGCAGGGGTGAAGGCGGGAGCCGGACTGGTCATGGTGAGCTCGGCGCGCTACCCCGGGCTGGACCCCACGAAGACGCAGGCGATGTTCAGCAAGCCGATCATCAGCGGGCTGCTCCGCGGCCAGATGGGCTACGACGGGGTCGTCGTCACCGACGACGTCAACGCCAAGGCGGTGCGTTCGATCCCCGCCGCGCAGCGGGCCGTGGACTACGTCGAGGCCGGGGGGGACATCCTGCTCACGGGCGACCCCGAGTCGGTGGGGCCGATGGTCGACGCGCTCGCCGCACGGGCCCTGGCCGACGAGGACTTCGCGACGCTCGTCGACACCTCCGTCCTGCGGGTGCTGGCCCTCAAGGAGCGGATGGGCCTCCTCCGCTGCCCCTGACCCGGGGACCGTTTTCCGGGGACGGCGGGAAACAGCGCCCGGGCAAGGGAACAGTTCCACTGCTCGGGACCCGTTTTCCGGGGACGGCGGAAAACGGTCCCCGGGTCAGGACTGGACCTGGGTCACCGGCATCGAGGAGTCGGCGGGCAGGTCGAGGCGGGAGGCCTCCCGGCCCTTGAGCACCATC
This sequence comes from Knoellia aerolata DSM 18566, assembly GCF_000768695.1. Taxonomy (GTDB): domain Bacteria; phylum Actinomycetota; class Actinomycetes; order Actinomycetales; family Dermatophilaceae; genus Knoellia; species Knoellia aerolata. The sequence goes on along the minus strand of NZ_AVPL01000089.1, from coordinate 3,756 downwards.
TGGGTGCCGAGCGCCGCGACCATCGCGCCGTTGTCGGTGCACAGCCCGGGTCGCGGCACCCGCAGCTCGATGCCGGCGGCGTCGCAGCGGGACTGAGCCATCTCCCGCAGCCGCGAGTTGGCGGCGACCCCGCCCCCGATCTGCAGGTGCTGGGCGCCGTGCTCCTTGCAGGCCAGCACCGCCTTGCGCGTGAGGACGTCGACGACGGCCTCCTGGAACGACGCCGCCACGTCGGCGACCGGCACCGGCTCCCCCGCGGCCTCGCGCGCCTGCACCCAGCGCGACACCGAGGTCTTCAGCCCGGAGAAGGAGAAGTCGAAGCGGTGCCGCTCCATGTCGCGCCCGGTCGTCAGCCCCCGGGGGAAGTCGATGGTCACCTGGCCGCCGCGGGCCTCGCGGTCGATGTGGGGCCCGCCCGGGAACGGCAGCCCGAGCACGCGCGCCACCTTGTCGAAGGCCTCGCCGGCGGCGTCGTCGATGGTCGAGCCGAGGCTGCGGATGTCGTTCGTGACGTCGGGGACGAGCAGCAGCGACGAGTGCCCCCCGGACACGAGCAGCGCCAGCGTCGGCTCGGGCAACGGCCCGTGCTCGACGATGTCGACGGCGACGTGCGACGCGAGGTGGTTGACCCCGTAGAGCGGGATGCCGAGCGAGAGCGCCAGCGCCTTGGCCGACGCCACGCCCACCATGAGCGAGCCCGCGAGGCCGGGACCGGAGGTCACCGAGATCGCGTCGAGGTCCTTGAGAGCGACGCCGGCCTCGCGGCAGGCGCGCTCGATCGTCGGCACCATCTCCTCGAGGTGGGCCCGGCTGGCGACCTCGGGCACGACGCCACCGAAGCGCGCGTGGTCGTCGACGCTGCTCGCGACGGCGTCCACGAGCAGCGTCTCGCCGCGGACGATGCCGACACCGGTCTCGTCGCACGAGGTCTCGATCCCGAGCACCAGCGGCTGGTCGCTCATGGCCCAGCACCCCTCTCCCCCAACAGCTTGCGCATGACGACGGCGTCGACGTCGCCGGGCTGGTAGTAGCTGCGCCGGACGTTGAGCACCGCGTAGCCACGCCGGTCGTACAGCGCCCGCGCCGGTGCGTTGTCGGCCCGCACCTCGAGCATCAGGGCCTCGGCCCCACCGGCGGCGGCGCGCGCCTCGAGCTCGTCGAGCAGGCTCTCGCCGAGCCCTGACCCGCGGTGCCCGGGCGCCACCGCGACCGTCATGAGGTCGGCGACCTGACCGCCGTGGTCAATGCCTGCGTATGCCGCCAGCTCACCGTCGCGTTCCACCGTCACGTAGTCGCGGCGCGGGCGACCCGCGAGCTCGCCCCACCACGAGGCCTCGGTCCAGGCGTCGTCGGGGAACGCCTCGGTCTCGAGCCGGACGAGGTCGGGGATGTCGGTCCACGACATCTCGCGAAGGACGCTCATCGGGCCGCCCGCTCGGCGGTCGTCAGGGCGTCGGGGCGCCTCAGGTAGAGCGGTTCCACCGGCATCTCCTCGCCGTCTCGCGCCCGCTCCACCGCGAGGCGCGCGAGGACGGCGGCGTCGACGTCGAGCACCGGGACGGGGTCCGGGAACAGCTCCGGCCACAGGACCGGGCCGCGACCGACCGTGGGCAGCGCGCGCACGTCGTCGGTCAGGTCCGCCGGGCGCTCGACGGCCGGGAAGGTGAGCCGCTCCACGTGGCCGGAGCGGACGGCATACCGGGACCAGTAGACCTCCTTGCGCCGGGCGTCGGTGGCGACGAGGAGCTCGCCGTCCCGCACGGTCGGTGCGGCCTGGGCGGCGAGGACGTCGAGGCTGCAGATGCCGTGCACGGGCACGCCGAGGGCATGGCCCATCGTCAGCCCCGTGACGATGCCGACGCGCAGCCCGGTGAAGGGCCCCGGCCCGTTGCCGACGGCGACGGCCGTGAGGTCGGCCGGGCTGAGCGAGGCCGAGGCGAGGCACGACGCGATGAGCGGGCTCACCCACTCCGTGTGGGCCCGGGGGTCGATGTGCGACGCGGCGGCGAGGACGCGCGTGTCGTCGTGCAGGGCGACGGTGATCGCGGACGTCGACGTGTCGATGGCGAGGATCAGCACGGTGCGCCGGCCTGCCACCGCTCGCCGTGGCCGCTGACCGAGACGGTGCGGGCCTCGGTCTCGGGGTCGGCCTCGAGCACGACCTCGAGGCGGTCGTCCGAGAGGTCCTCGGCGAGCCCGTGGCCCCACTCGACGACAGTGACGCTGTCCTCGAGCGAGGTGTCGAGGTCGAGGTCGTCGAGCTCGTCGAGACCGGCCAGCCGGTAGGCGTCGACGTGCACGAGGGCGGGCCCGCCCACGAGCGAGGGGTGGACCCGGGCGATGACGAACGTCGGCGAGGTGATCGGGCCGCGCACCCCGAGTCCGGCGGCCAGTCCCTGGGTGAGGGTGGTCTTGCCGGCGCCGAGCCCGCCGGTGAGGATGACGAGGTCGCCGGGGCGCAGGGCCGCACCGAGGCCCTCACCGAAGGACCGGGTGTCCTCGGCCGTCGCCAGCACGCGAGCGGTCACGACGACACCGTCTCCGTGGCGCCGGCACCCGCCGCACCCGCCGCGCCCGCACCCGCCGCCGACGCGGAGCCCGCAGCCGTGGCCGTGGCCGTGGCCGCGGTCTTGGCCTTGCCCTTGCCCTGGGTCGCGGCCTTCGCCCGGGACCGCCGGACCTGGCGGCCCTTGGCGATGTCGAGGACGACCCGCCGCACCCGCGGCTTCTGCTGGACGCTGAGCCCGGACTCGAGGTCGGCCTCGGCGCGGTCGACGAGCGCGAGGATCTGCCCGGTGACGACCTCGGGGTGCTCGAGCATGATGAGGTGGCCGGCGTCGCGGACGATGACGTGCTCGGAGCCGGGGAGTCGCTCGACGATCTTCTCGCTCTGGTGCGGTGGCGTGAGCAGGTCGCCCTCGCCGTTGACGACGAGCACCTCGGTGTCGGTCAGCAAGGCGAGGGTGGCGAGCTCGTCGTGGGTCTGGATCGCCGGGATGAACGCCGCCATGACCTCGAACCGGGTCGAGAGGATGAGGTCGCCGGTGAACCGGATCAGCCCCTCGCTGACGGGCGAGTCGTAGGAGAAGCGGTCGACGACGACGTCCTCGATGTTGCGCCCGAGACGCCGCACCGGGGCGAGCCAGCGCTGGTGGGGCGCGAGCCGGGACAGCAGCCGGGGGCCGACCTGGCCGATCGCCCGCCCGACCAGCGGCCCGAAGCCGAGGTCGGTGAGCCCCTCGCCGCCGGCGGCGGTCGCGATGAACGCCACGGCGATCACCCGCTCGCGCACGAGGTCGGGGTGGTGGCGCGTCAGGGCCATCGTCGTCATGCCGCCCATCGAGTGGCCGACGAGGACGAGCGGGCCCTCCGGGCAGGCCGCGTCGATGACCGCACGCAGGTCGTGGGCGAGCTGGTCGATCGTCGAGTGCTCGATGTCCGAGACCTCGGACTCGCCGTGGCTGCGCTGGTCCCACAGCACGACCCGGTAGCCGGCCTGCGTGAACGCCCGCCGTTGCAGCACCCAGGAGCGCAGGCTGAGGCAGAAGCCGTGCGACATGACGATCGTCGGCAGGTCGGGGTCGAGGTCGTCCGGGGTGTCGATCTCCACGTGCAGGTTGAGCCCGTCGGTCGCGATGACCTTGAGGACCTCGTCGGGGGTGTGGGCGAACCCGTCGCGCGGGTCCAGGCTGCTGAGCCGGCGACGTTCGGCGGCCGCACGGTCGGCGGCGACGCCGGCCGCGGCGGCCCCGGCGG